>NZ_CAKZJO010000069.1 GCF_936943645.1 uncultured Bradyrhizobium sp.
CGCCTCGACGGTCAGCTCATGGTCGTCCTCGACGTCGACCGCGTCCTCGAGCTCGAAACCAAAGTGCAAATGGCCGCGTGAGCTAACGAAAGCATCGGAGCCGGAGAACCAACATGAAAACCTGCTTGGTGGTCGATGATTCCAGTGTGGTGCGCAAGATCGCGCGCCGGATTCTGGAGGGTCTGGAGTTCGAAGTGACCGAGGCCGAGGACGGCTCGAAGGCGCTGGAGATCTGCCAGCGACAGCTGCCCGACGCGGTGCTGCTCGACTGGAACATGCCGGTGATGGATGGCTTCGAATTCATGGGCCACATGCGCCGCCTGCCCGGCGGCGACCAGCCCAAGGTGGTGTTCTGCACCACCGAGAACAATGTGGCTCACATCGCCCAGGCGCTCAGCGGTGGCGCCAACGAGTACATCATGAAGCCTTTCGACAAAGACATTATCGCTGACAAGTTTGCTGAAGTCGGTTTGCTCCCGGTCGGACAAGCCATGGTCTGAGTGAGTCTGGCCCGCGCATTTTGGCCAGAGTGTTCCCAGTACAGCTTCGAAGAGGCTATCCGTGACCCCGACCGAGTACGAGTATCTGCGTAAGTTCCTGAAGGACAATTCCGGTCTCGACCTGTCCGCAGACAAGCAATATCTGATCGAAAGCCGCCTGCTGCCGCTGGCTCGCAAGGCCGGGCTCTCCGGCATCGCCGAGCTCGTGCAGAAGCTGCAGGGCGGCGCGCGCCAGCTGATCACCGACGTGGTCGAAGCGATGACCACCAACGAGACCTTCTTCTTCCGCGACAAGGTCCCGTTCGACCATTTTCGCGAACACATCATGCCCGAGATCATCAAGGCGCGCGCGGCCAAGCGCAGCGTGCGCATCTGGTGCGCCGCGGGCTCGACCGGCCAGGAGCCCTATTCGCTGGCGATGTGCCTGAAGGAGATGGGCGCGGCCCTCACCGGTTGGCGCGTCGAGATCATCGCGACCGATCTGTCGCAGGAGGTGCTGGAGAAGGCCAAGGCCGGCGTCTACAGCCAGTTCGAGGTGCAGCGCGGCCTGCCGATCCAGATGCTGGTGAAGTACTTCAAGCAGACCGGCGAGACCTGGCAGATCAATCCCGAATTGCGGGCGATGATCCAGCACCGGCAGCTCAATCTGCTGCACGATTTCGCCCAGCTCGGCACTTTCGACGTCATCTTCTGCCGCAACGTGCTGATCTATTTCGACCAGGACACCAAGATCAACATCTTCAATCGCCTGGCGCGCCAGATCGAGCCCGACGGCTTCCTGGTGCTGGGTGCGGCCGAAACCGTCGTCGGTCTGACCGACACGTTCCGCCCGATTCCGGAACGGCGCGGCCTCTACAAGCCGAACGATCCGCGTGCCGCAGCCGCCAAGCCGGCTCTCGCCGGTGCGGCGCCGCGCCTCGCGGCCATGGCGGGACGATAGACGCAGGACGATAGACATGGCCGAGGATGGCAAGGGTACGGAACGCGTGACTTTCAGTCGCGGCTATGACGTCTGCATCATGGCCATCGACGGCACCTGGCGGCGCGACTGCAAGCTCAACGCGATCTCCGACACCGACGCCATTCTCACGGTGGAAGGCTCGATCCAGGGGTTGAACCTGAAAGAGTTCTTTCTGCTGCTGTCGTCCACGGGCCTCGCCTATCGCCGCTGCGAGCTGGTCCGCGTCAACGGTGCCGAAATGGACATCCAGTTCCTGCGTGGCAAGAACCGGAAGAAGCGTGGCGCGGCCGGCGGCCATGACGCCGCGGCGTGATCCGTCCGCGTCCGTCGTCGTCCATTTTCCGATCTTGCTTCACATTTTCTGAAAACATCCGAACGAATTCGTCGCAGCAGCTTTACGTGGCCTAAGCGCGAACCGTGTATCCGTTGACGGTCTCACTCTCAGGATACGGAAATGCCCAGAAGCTCCCTCTCGCCCATCTCGTCAAACCTGCCCGACGCCGCCGAACGGCGTGCGCTCCAGCTTCTGGTGGTCGATGACGACGCCACGCAGCGCAGCCTGATCACGGTCGCCGCCAAGCAGGCGGGCCACGAAGTCACCGTGGCGCCGTCCGTGGCGGACGCCATCGAGAAACTTCGCGCCGCCCGCTTCGATTGCGTGACGCTCGATCTCGTGCTGGAGGACGGCGACGGCATCGACGTGCTGCGCGAGATGGCGGCGGCGAAGTTCGGCGGCGCCGTGATCGTCATCAGCGGCATGGACGGCAAGCGCCGCAGCGCCGCCCGCAGCTTCGCCCGGTCCGTCGGGATCGAGCTGCAGAGCCTGCCGAAGCCGCTTGATCTGGCGGCCCTCCGCATCAGCCTCGCCAATCTCGGCAAGACCGCGATGGGCCTTCCGGCGATCCACACCTGGGGCGGTGTGGCCACCGACGCGATCGTGGAACGGCACCGCGCCTGAACGCGGAGCGGCCATGCGACGGGACGCGGCGGTTGCGCCGCGCCGGTCGCGATCTATGCCGGGTTGCCGGATTCCGACAGACATTGCAGGGCGTGGCCGAGGCCCGCCCGACATGCGCTGAGCGCGGCGCTCGCCGTGGCATAACGCGGCGTGATGTCATCGAGCACGAAAATATCGGCGGAACCGGCTGGATCGCCGTACGCCAAGCCCGTTTCCAACGTATCGGCTTCCATCATGGCTGCGTCGATCAGGCGCATGCTGCTCTCGATCCGCGTGATCAGGGCGCGAAGATCGGCTGCGATCAACCGACGGCTGTCAGTTTCAGCCATCGCGGCGAGCGGGGGTGTGCCGGCCAAATTTAGCATGGATATTCTCCGTACCCCGCAATTAGGCACCTTGCCGCTACTTGTGCGTTAAGTCCATGTCCCGTACAAATACGGGTGGGCCGAATCCGCGCCGAACGCCATAACGGGAGGCGCGGACGCGAGTCCTTCATGCCAACCGGATGTGGCACATGGCCGAACAAAGCTCTCGCGGTGAAATCTTCGTGGTCGATGACGACCCTGCCGTTCGCGACACTCTGTCGATGGTGTTGAAGGCGGCAGGCTATGAGGTGATCTGTTTTGCGGACGGCGCGGCACTGCTCTCAGTCGCGCGCAACCGCACGCCGGCTGCGATCCTGCTCGACGTACACATTCCCGGAAAATCGGGCCTCGACATTCTGAAGGAGCTGCAGGGCGAGGACTATCCGGCCCCGATCTTCATGATCTCCGGACAGGGCGACATCGCGATGGCGGTGGGCGCGATCAAGAGCGGCGCGCTCGACTTCATCGAGAAGCCGTTCCGCGGCAGCGAGATCGTCGGCCGGCTCGACGAGGCGATCGGTGCCTATGCGCGCAGGCAGGCGGAGAACGCCTCGCCGAAGTTCGGTTCGCTGCATTTCCCAGGGCGCGAGCCGCTGACGCGCAGGGAGCGCGAGGTGCTCGAGCAGTTCGCCTCCGGTGCGTCCAACAAGGAAGCCGGCCGCACGCTCGGTATCAGCCCCCGCACCATCGAAGACCACCGCGCCAACATCATGAAGAAGCTCGGCGCGCGCAACGCCGCGGATCTCATCCGTATCGTGATGACCGCAGCCCAGCGCGCGTCGTGAATTGGTCTCGTGCCCCGGACGCAGCGCATCATGCAATGATGCGCTGCTGAGCCTGGGCCCATCTCCCCAATTCCACCGCTGACAGTTCTGGGTCCCGGCTCCGCGTCGCAGCGCTTGCGGCGCTGCGCCTTGTCCGGGACACGGGAGGCATCAATCGCCTCAAGCGCTCAGCGCCTTGCGGATGATCCGCGCGAGATCCGATTTCCGATAGGGCTTGGCCAGCAGCATCACGCCGGAATCCAGCCGGCCGTGATGGATGATCGCGTTCTCGGTATAGCCCGAGGTGTAGACCACCTTGAGATCGGGCCGCGTCTTCATCAGCTCGTCGGCGAGCTGCCGTCCGTTCATCTTGCCGGGCATGATGACGTCGGTGAACAGAAGGTCGAACGGCTTGCCGGCGGCGACGATCGCGAGCGCCTCTGCGGCATTCGCGGCCTGCAAGGTGACGTAACCGAGCGAATGCAGCTGCGCCAGCACGTAGTCGCGCACCAGCCTGTCGTCCTCGACCACCAGGATGGTCTCGTGTCCGCCCTCGATCGCCGCCGGTGTCACGCCCTCGCCGACCGCTGTCGGCGTCTTGCCGGGCGGCAGGTACATCTTGATCGTGGTGCCGTGGCCTTCCTCGCTGTAGATCTTGATGTGGCCTGCGGACTGCTTGATGAAGCCGTAGACCATCGAAAGCCCGAGTCCGGTGCCCTTGCCCGGTCCCTTCGAGGTGAAGAAGGGATCGAACACCCTGGTCAGGATGTTCGCCGGGATTCCGCTGCCGGTATCGCTGACGGCGATCAGTACGTAGTGTCCGGGGCGCACGTCGTTGTCGCTGGCATAGATCTCGTCGAGATAGGCGGCGCCGGTCTCCACGATCAGCTTGCCGCCGCCCGGCATGGCGTCGCGGGCGTTGAGCGCGAGATTGAGGATCGCGGTGGTGAGCTGGTTGGGATCGACGATCGCGACGCAATTCTCCTCCTCGAACACCGATTCGATCTGGATCTGCTCGCCCAGCGTCGGTCGCAGCAGCTTCGCGGTGTCGATGACCAGCGAGTTGATGTCGATCTCGCGCGGCTGAAGCGGCTGCTTGCGCGCGAAAGCGAGCAGGTGCTGGGTCAGATCGGCGCCGCGCGCGGCCGCCTCGTCGATCATCTTGGTGATGGCCGCAAGCTGCGGTTCCTTCTCGACGGCCTCCGCGAGAATCTCGATCGTGCCGGTGATGACGGTGAGGATGTTGTTGAAATCATGCGCCACGCCGCCGGTGAGCTGGCCGATCGCCTCCATCTTCTCGGCGTGCCGAATGCGCTCATCGGCCGCGATCTTGTCGGTGAGGTCGCGATAGAACACGTTGAACAGCAGGCCCTCGCGGCGCTTCAGCGCGGTCACGCTGACCTCGGCCTTGAATTCCTTGCCGTCACGGCGGCGACACATCAGTTCGCGGCGGCGGTTCAGCGTCCGGCCGTCCTCGTTCTCCAGGAAGTTCTTCAGCCCTTCCTTGACCCTCTCGCGCTCACTCTCGGCCACGATCAGGTCGATCGTGCTCTTGCCGAGCACCTCGTCGCGGCGCCAGCCGAACAACTGTTCGGCCTGCGAGTTCCAGTTCAGGATGCTGCTGGTCTCGTCGGTCTGGATGAAGGCGTCGAGCGAGGTCTCGACGATGTTGCGGGCGAGCCGCTCGCTCTCGCGCAGCGATTCCTGCGCGAGCCGCGCCTCCGTCATGTCGCGCCCGACGAAGAAATAGCGCTGCGCCGGCTCGGACCAGCTGCCGAGCCAGGACAGCCAGACCCCGTGTCCGTTGCGGTGGAAGCATCGCGTGTCGGCGAGCTTGACGCGCTCGCCGCGGCGCAGCGCGCGCATCTCGGTGCGGGAGTGCTCCAGATGATCGGGATGAATGAAGTCGGCGCCGCTGCGGCCGATCATGTCGGCCGGCCGGTAGCCGAGAATGATCTCGCTGCTCGGGCTGACCTGCGCGATGTGGCCGTGCGAGTCCATGACCATGATCAGGTCTTGCGAGGTGTCGAAGATCTGCCGCCGCTCCTCGAGCTGCTGCTGCAGCTGCCGCTCGGCCCGTCGCGCGTCGGTCAGGCTGCGGGCGGACCCGGAGACGCCGATGATCTCGCCCGACGGCCCTCTGATCGACGAGAGGCTGAGCGAGATTTCAACCGGCGCGCCGTCCTTGCGCAGGCGCACGGTCTCGAACCGTTCGATCGGCTCGCCCCGGGCGATCCGCGCCAGATAGTCCTTGCCCTGCGCGCGGCGGTCGGGCGGGACGATGATCGCGGTGGATTTCCCGATCGCCTCGTTCACCGAATAGCCATAGAGGCGCTCGGCGGCAGGATTCCAGCCGGTGATGATGGCATCGAGCGATTGCATCACGATCGCATCGTCGGATGATTCGACGGCGGCGCTGAACAAGCGCTCGCGTGCCGCATGATGGCTGCGCGCGGCCTCGGTGCGGCGATGCTCCCGGATTTCGCGCTCGAGGGCGGCCGTCTTCACCCGAGTCTCCTCGACCATCCGGGCAAAAGCCCGCGCCAGCACACCCGTCTCGCCGCCGGCATCGACCGGGATGTCGGCCGGCTTCCCGCGGCCGATCGCCTCCACGGCCGCGGTAAGGCGGCCGATCGGGCGGGTCAATGAGCGCGCCAGCAACACCGCGAGCGCCGCCGCGGCGAGGACGGCAAGCACGCCGACCAGCACGGACGTCTTTTGAATGGCGGCCGGCACCCGGCCGAACACGGCCGGCGGAATGGTCACGATGATTGCAACCCATTCCTTGCCAGCCAGCAGTACCGGCGCGATCGCCGCGCCGTTCGGCCGGCCCGACTCGTCGGTCACGAGGCGCGTGGACGTATCCGAGGTGCCAGCCAGACCTGCGAAGAATGGAAAATCGTCGCGCCAGTTGGTGGGGTGGCCGCGCAGCGCGCCGAATTCGCGCGCGCGATCGGGATGAACGAGATAGTCGCCGCGCGAATTCACGACGTAGATCTCTCCACCCGAGCTTGCCGTCGCGCGGACGTGGTCGAGCGCCGGACGCATGTCGATATTGGCGATGATGATGCCGAACGGCTTGCCGGCCGGCGTGAACAGCGGCGTTGCGACCCGCAGCGTCGGAACGTGCGGGGTCGTGGTGCCGCCCTGGCGCGTCGCGAGATCGATCGGCGAAACGTAGATCTCGCCCGGCGGCAGCCGTATCGTGTCCTGAAAGTAGGCTCGTTCGCCCTTGCGTTCGAGTTCGCCATCGGAGACGATCCGCGCGGATCCGTTGGGACCCGAGCGGTCGACGCGCACCAGTTCGCGCTGATCGTCGTCAAGTCCGATGATGCGGAACTGCCCGTAGATGGGTTTGGCCTCGATCTCGGCCGCGAGCCGTGTGGCGATACGCTCGCGCCAGGTTTGCTCGGAGACGCCGTCCGAAGGGTCAACTCCCCCGGCGACGTGAGCGCGGATCAGACCGTTGATGGCCGCAGCGGAGCGATAGCCGACCAGATCGCCCCGCGCGCCGGCGACATAGGAATCCAGACCGGTCGCGAGCAGGCGTGATTGGGCTTCGACGCGCTCCAGCACGCGTGGAATGACTGCATGGGTGGTGTTGCGATAGCCCAGCCAGCCGACGGCAGCCACGGTGACCGCCACCAGCAGGATCATTGCGATGGCCAGCCGCGTGGCGAGCGTCAGCGGGGTGCTCGCAGGACTTCCCGGATCATCGCGGCCGATCTGGCCCGAAGCAGGGACGTCCTCGTTATCGGTGGCCGGAGCTGACATCGGACCCCTCCGGCTCGCTCGCCTTCAGGCAGCCTTCGACCGCGGCGAGCAACGCGCCGGGCCGGAAAGGCTTTTGCAGGCTTGCTACCGCGCCGAGCTTGGTCGCCATCTTCAGGAAATCCGGTTCCGTATATGCATCCGGCGTGATTGATCGGCCGGAAATGACGATGATGGGAATGGCCGGGGCCAGCGCCCGGATGTGACGCATCGTCTCCAGCCCGTCCATGCCCGGCATGAAGATGTCGAGAAACAGCAAGTCGAACCGGCCCGCCTCGAACAGCGCAAGTCCCTTGCGGCCGTCGCCCGCGAC
This sequence comes from uncultured Bradyrhizobium sp., assembly GCF_936943645.1. GTDB lineage: Bacteria > Pseudomonadota > Alphaproteobacteria > Rhizobiales > Xanthobacteraceae > Bradyrhizobium. The sequence goes on from NZ_CAKZJO010000069.1 coordinate 7,633, forward strand.
GGTGACGTGATGGCCGGCCCTCTCCAGGAGCAGCCGGATCGTGATTTGAACGGCCGGGTCGTCATCCACAATCAGGATGTTGGCCACGTCTGAATTCCTCCGGGCCGGACGGGACATTCCCGCTGGCCGCAAATCAAACCATTAAAGACGAAATTGTTGCGCGGATTCCGCTCGGCCTGCAAGCACTTCGCGACAGGGCTGCCGTCATTATGCATGGTTCCGTGCACATGGCGTCCGGGCAGCGCAACGTCCCAAGGCCGCGAGGGGATAAGAACTATTTTTCTCGCCGTAGTTGCACGGGCGCAGGACTTCACCGGGGATTAAAGGCGTCGGACCAGAATCGGCGCCAGTTCCGAAAAGTCAATTGTCACGGATCGCATCGTTCCCTCCCGGCACCGAGCGAGCCGCCCGATCAGACGAATTCAGCACGAGAGACTTATGTCCAAATCCTTGGCGAACACCGGAATTCGCACCCGGCTGCTCGGCGGCTTCGCGCTCATCTGCATCCTGCTCGCGGCGACCGTGATCTACACCGTCACCGCGGTCTCCGAGATTTCCTCGCGCATCAGGACCGTGACGAACCAGCGGGCGCCGGTCGCGATTGCGAGTACCGAGCTCGTCGGCAATCTCTATTCCACGCTCTCGACGCTGCGTGGCTACCTCCTGACCGGCGACGCACAGGGCAAGCGCGACCGCGCAGTGGTCTGGGCCGAGCTCGATCGTACCGTTGCCGCGGTCGATCGCATGGCCGAGGGATTTTCCAGCGCGGAGAACAAGACCAATTGGCTCGAGGCGAGGGCGTTGATCGCGGAGTTCCGCCAGGCTCAGGACAGGGCCGAGCTGGCCGCCTTCACCCCGTCGGCCTATCCTGCGAGCGAACTCCTGACGAAAGAGGCTGCGCCGCTGATCGCGACGATGTTTGCCGAAATCACAGGGATGATCGACGAGGAGGAGACGCTGGAGGCGACGCCGCAGCGCAAGCATTTGCTCAAGACCTTTGCCGACGTGCGCGGCAATCTCGCCGCGGCCGGATCGCAATTGCGGCTCTATGTGGCATCGGGCGAAGCCGCCGACCGCGACAAATTCGAGAGGCCGCTGGCGACCTTCCGCGCCGCGCTCGCCGCGGTCAGGACGCAGGAAGCACTGCTGACGTCCACTCAGAGAACCGCCTATCAGGCCATCGTCAAGGCGAACGAAGCCTTCACGGCCTCGCCGGGGAAGATCTTCGCGATCCGCCAGACGCCGCAATGGAATATGCCGGTCTTCATCCTGTCGACCGAGGCGGCGCCTCGCGCGGCCCGCATTCTCGATCTCCTCGACGGCCGCAAGGACCCAGAGGGCAAGCGCGCCGGTGGCCTCAAGAGCGACCAGCAGTCGAAGCTCGCGGCGGACGCCCGCCGCGTCGCCGACGAGGCCGAGAGGCTGCTGCAGCTGCAATGGATCCTGCTCGCCGCGGGGCTCGTGCTCGGCACCGCGATCGCGATCCTGGTCGCGCGGTCGATCACGCGTCCGATCGTGGAGCTGGTGAGTGATTCCGCGCGTCTGTCCGGCGGCGACACCAGTGTCGAATTCAGGACCGCCGAGCGCGGCGACGAGATCGGGATGGTGTCGCAGGCTGTGGCCAAATTCCGCGACAATGTGATCGCCCAGCAGGCGGCGGCGGCAGCGCTCGCGCGCGAAGCGGAGGCGCGTGAGGCGAACAACCGCAACACGGAGAGCGCGGTCGAGGAGTTTCGCGTCACCTCGCGCGACCTGCTTACGCTGGTCGGCCAGAATGCGGGCACGATGCGCCGGACCGCGGAGAGTCTCGGCGGCATCGCGCACCATGCAACCAGTCAAGCTACGTCTGCGGCGGCCACCTCCGAGCAGACGGCAGTCAACGTCCAGACCGTCGCGGCGGCTGCGGAGCAGCTCGCGAGCTCCATCGTCGAGATCGGCCGGCAGATCGAATTGTCGAACAAGACCGTGCGGTCGGCAGGCGACGTCACCGCGCGCTCGGAGTCCGAGATCGAGGGCCTCGCGCAGGCTGCCCAGAGCATCAGCTCGGTGGTCGATTTGATCCAGGCGATCGCGGCCCAGACCAACCTCCTGGCGCTCAACGCCACCATCGAGGCCGCACGCGCCGGCGAGGCTGGCCGCGGCTTCGCGGTGGTGGCCTCCGAGGTCAAGGCGCTGGCCGACCAGACCCGCGATGCGACGCAGGACATCGCCCGGCACATCGCGGCGATCCAGAATTCGACCGGCAGCGCGGTCGCTTCCGTCAAGGAGGTTGCCACCGCCATGCGCCGGATCGACGAGGTCACCGCGGCGATCGCCAGTGCCGTGGAGCAGCAGGGCGCGGCGACTCGGGAGATCTCGCACAATGTCCAGATGGCGGCGTCGGGCACGCAGACGCTCGCCGGCAGCATCGGGACCGTTTCCGGGGCGATCGCGGAGACCAGCCGCTCGGCCGACGAGGTGATGGGGGCAGCGAACGAGGTCTCGGGGGCATCCGAGCGTCTTGCGGCCGAGGTCCAGGCCTTCTTCGTCAAGCTGCGCAGCGGACCGCTGGATCGCCGCAAGCGCGATGCGTCCGACTATCGCGGGCCGGAGCGGCGGAACAGGAACGCGGCCTGATAAGGAATGACGCATGCTGAGCGCGCGCCTCGTCCTTCGAGACGCGCTGCGCGCTCCTCAGGATGAGGCTAAGCAGCGTCGGTGCTCGTTGTAACCAGCGCAACCCACTCGGTCCTCATCCTGAGGACCCGCCAACGGCGGGCGTCTCGAAGGATGGCCACAAGCGAAATCTTCATCGCGCGCTAATCCGTCAGATATTCCGGATAGCTGCTTCGGATCTTGTCGAGTTCGCTCAGCGTGCCCGACAGATGCTTGCGCAGATGCTGTTGCGCGGCGTCGGGATCGCCGGCTTCGATCGCGCGGGTGATCAGCTTGTGGTGGCGGACGATGTTCTGGGCCTTGCCGGGCGAGGGCAGATGCAGCCGGCGCAGCCGGTCGATATGTCCGCTGCGGCTGCGCACCAGCGTCCATAGCTCCTGCTTGCCGGCAGCGGCATAGAGCTGGGCGTGAAAATCATTGTCGGCGGCGATGAAGCTCTCGAAATCTCCGCCCCTGGCGAATTGCTGCTGCAGCGTGATCGCGTGGTCGAGGCGGAGGACCAGCGCCTGGTCATGCTGCTCCGCGAGCAGCCGGACGATCTCGAGCTCGAGCGCCTGGCGCAGGAAATGCGCCTGCTCGGCGCGGCCGACATCGACCCGGCTGACCACGGTCGCGTGCTGCGGAAACACGTCGACCAGCCCCTCTTCCTCCAGCCGCATCAAGGCATCGCGGATCGGCGTCGAGCTGACGCCGAATTGCGTGGCGAGATCGGTGCGGGACAGCGGCGCGCCCGGGGGCAGTTCGAGCGCGAGAATGGCGTTGCGCAGCCGCTCGAACACCTGCGGCGCGGCCTGCCGGGCCCGGTCGAGCGGCGGCCCCCGGCGGGCGGTCGCGCGGGACGCGGGATGGGCGGTTTCCATGCGAGGAACTCCGGCAGGCTTGCCTTTGATGCACTAATGCATTAGTGCATCAGCAGGGCCGTCCGTCAATGCCGGCCGGAGGAAACGAACAACTATGATCAAGCCATTTCAGCGCGGCGTTGCCGCCATCGCCCTGATCGTCGCAACCGTGCTGGCGGCTTCGCCGGCGCGGGCACAGCAGAAGTCCGAGATCGCGCTGTCGCGCCAGCCCGGCATTTTCTACATGCCGAGCCACATCATGGAGAAGCTGAAGCTGATCGAGAAGCACGCCGCTTCCCTCGGCCTCGCAGGCGTCACCACCAAATGGATCACCTTCTCCGGCGGCGGCGCGCAGACTGACGCGCTGCTCGCGGGCGGTGTCGACATTCTCAACACCGGCACCGGCAACCTTCTCCTGCTCTGGGACCGCACCCGCGGCGGCGTGAAGGGCATCGTCGCGACGTCAGCGCAGCCGATGACGCTGATCAGCCGCGACGCCAACATCAAGTCGATCAAGGACTTTGGTCCCGCGGACAAGATCGCGGTGCCGACCGTGAAGGTGTCCACGCAGGCGATCGTGCTGCAGATCGCGGCTGCCGAGGCCTTCGGCGCCGACCAATGGTCGAAGCTGGACGCCAACACCGTGCAGCTTGGCCATCCCGACGCCTATGCGGCGCTGTCCAATCCCAAGCACGAGGTGCACAACCACTTCTCGATCCCGCCCTTCACCTTCCTGGAGCTGAAGAACGTGCCGGGCGCGCACATCGTGCTGTCGTCGCCGGACGTGATGGGCGGGCCGCTCAGCCAGGCCCAGTTCTTCACGACGACGAAGTTCGCCGACGCCAACCCGAAGATCATCCAGGCTGTGCGCGACGCCACCAAGGAAGCGCAGGACCTGATCCGCAGCGACACCAAACAGGCGGTCGAGATCTACAAGGAGATCACCGGCGACAAGACTTCGGTGCAGGAGCTGCTCGATCTGCTCAAGGAGCCCGGCATGATGGAGTGGAATCTCGAGCCGCAGGGCACGATGAAATTCGCCGCCCATCTGCACAAGACCGGCACGCTGAAGAACCTGCCCAAGGCCTGGACCGACTACTATCTGCCCGTGGCGCACGATCTGAAGGGCAACTGATGGCGCTGCTCGACGTCAACGGGGTGACGCTGCGCTACAAGACCTCCAGCGCCGTCGTCACCGCCACGGAGCGGGTCAGCTTCACGGTCGACAAGTCCGACCGTTTCGTGCTGCTCGGTCCCTCCGGCTGCGGCAAGTCGACTTTGCTCAAGGCCGTCGGCGGCTATATGAGCCCGAGCGAGGGCCGCATGACGATCGGTGATCGCGAGATCCGCGGTCCCGGCGCCGACCGCATGATGATCTTCCAGGAGTTCGACCAGCTCCTGCCCTGGAAGAGCGTGCTCGCCAACGTGATGTTTCCGCTGCTGACCGCGCGAAAACTGTCGCGCAAGGACGCCGAGGCCAAGGCGCGGGCCTATATCGAGAAGGTCGGCCTCACCCGTGTGGTCGATGCCTATCCGCACACGCTCTCCGGCGGCATGAAGCAGCGCGTTGCGATCGCACGCGGCATGGCGATGGAGCCGGACATCCTCCTGATGGACGAGCCGTTCGCCGCGCTGGACGCGCTGACGCGCCGGACCTGCCAGGACGAACTGCTCCAGCTCTGGAGCGAGACCAGGTTCACCGTGCTGTTCGTGACCCATTCGATTGCCGAGGCGATCCGCATCGGCAACCGCATCCTGCTGCTGTCGCCGCATCCCGGCCGGGTCAAGGCCGAGGTGATCGACGTCGACAAGGTCGGAAACGAAGACGGCAGCGCCGGCCGGCTGGAGAAGGAGATCCACGATCTCCTGTTCGCCGGCGAAGCCACCGCGCATTGAGGAGCCTCTGATGGGCGAAGCCAAGATATTGCTGCGGGCCGAGCCGGCCGCCGCCATCGGTGCGGGCGAGGTCGAGCGCAAGCTGAGCTTGCTCGAGCTGTTGTGGAACGACGGCTTCGTCCGCAAATCGGTCATCATCCTGTTCCTGGCAGCGGTCTGGGAGGCTTACGGCGTTACGCTCGACAATCCGTTGTTGTTCCCGACGCTGCACGATACTGCGATCACGCTGTTCGACCGCGTCAAGGACGGCACCATTCCGATGCGGGCCTGGACCTCGCTGAAAGTCCTGTTCATGGGCTATTCGGCCGGCATCGTGCTCGCGGCGATCTTCACCATTCTCGCGATCTCCACGCGCATCGGCACCGATTTCCTGGAAACGGTGACGGCGATGTTCAACCCGCTGCCGGCGATCGCGCTGTTGCCGCTCGCGCTGATCTGGTTCGGTCTCGGCAACGGCAGCCTCGTCTTCGTGCTGATCCATTCGGTGCTGTGGCCGGTCGCGCTCAACACCCATTCCGGCTTCAAGAGCGTGTCGAACACGCTGCGCATGGTCGGCCGCAATTACGGCCTGAGCGGCTTGCCTTACGTCGCCAAGATCCTCATCCCGGCCGCCTTCGGCTCGATCCTCACCGGCCTCAAGATCGGCTGGGCCTTTGCCTGGCGCACGCTGATCGCCGCCGAGCTGGTGTTCGGCGTGTCCTCGGGGCAGGGCGGGCTCGGCTGGTTCATCTTCGAGAACCGCAATCTGCTCGACATACCCGCCGTGTTCGCGGGCCTCTTGACGGTGATCATCATCGGGCTCTTTGTCGAGAACCTGATCTTCCGCGCCATCGAGCGGAACACCGTGCAAAAATGGGGCACCCAATCGTGACCAAGAAGAAGACACCCGACCAGCTCCGCAGCGCGCGCTGGTTCGCGCCCGACGATCTCCGCTCGTTCGGCCACCGCTCCCGCACCATGCAGATGGGCTACGCGCCGGAGGAGTGGAAGGACCGCCCGTGCATCGCGATCCTCAACACCTGGTCGGACGCGCAGCCCTGCCACATGCACTTCAAGTCGCGCGTCGACGACGTCAAGCGCGGCATCCTGATGGCGGGCGGCCTGCCGATCGAGCTGCCGGCGCTGTCGCTGTCGGAATCGCTGCTCAAGCCGACCACCATGCTCTATCGCAATCTGCTGGCGATGGACGCCGAGGAGCTGCTGCGCAGCCATCCCGTCGACGGCGTGGTGCTGATGGGCGGCTGCGACAAGACCACGCCGGCGCTGCTCTTGGGCGCGACCTCGATGAACATCCCGGCGATCTACCTGCCGGCAGGTCCGATGCTGCGCGGCAACTGGAAGGGCAAGACGCTCGGCTCCGGCTCCGACGGCTGGAAATACTGGGACGAGCGTCGTGCCGGCAAGATTTCCGACAAGGACTGGCTCGACATCGAGGCCGGCATCGCCCGCAGCTACGGCACCTGCATGACCATGGGCACGGCCTCGACCATGACCGCGATCGCGGAAGCGATCGGCATGACGCTGCCGGGCGCCTCCTCGATTCCCGCCGCGGACGCCAACCACATCCGTATGGCCAGTGAATGCGGCCGCCGCATCGTCGAGATGGTGTGGGAGGACCTGACGCCGAAGGTGATCCAGACCCGCAAGGCCTTCGAGAACGCGATCGCGGTCGCGATGGCGATGGGCTGCTCGACCAACGCGATCATCCATCTGATCGCGCAGGCCCGCCGCGCCGGCCAGGACATCGGCCTCGACGATTTCGAGATCGCGAGCCGCAAGGTGCCCGTGATCGCCAACGTCCGCCCGAGCGGCGATGCCTATCTGATGGAAGACTTCTTCTATGCCGGCGGCCTGCCGGCGCTGATGGGGCAGATCAAGCCGCACCTGCATCTCGATTGCATCACCGTCACGGGCAAGACGCTGGGCGAGAACATCGAGGGCGCCGAGGTGCACAATGCCGACGTGATCCGCTCGGTCGCCGATCCCATCTACAAGGAAGGCGCGCTTGCCGTCCTCAAGGGCAATCTCGCGCCCGACGGCTGCGTCATAAAGCCCTCCGCCTGTGCGCCGCGTTTCCTCAAGCATACCGGGCCGGCATTGGTGTTCGACGATTACCCGTCGATGAAGAAGGCGGTGGACGATCCCAATCTCGACGTTACCGAGGATCACATCCTGATTCTGCGCAATGCAGGGCCGCAGGGCGGCCCGGGCATGCCGGAATGGGGCATGCTGCCGATCCCGACGAAGCTTGTGAAGCAGGGCGTGCGCGACATGGTGCGCATCTCGGATGCGCGCATGAGCGGCACCAGCTACGGCGCCTGCATCCTGCACGTCTCGCCGGAATCCTACATCGGCGGTCCCTTGGCGCTGGTGCAGAATGGTGACCGCATCACGCTCGATGTTGCCGCCCGCACCATCAATCTCGACGTGAGCGAAGCCGAGCTGGACAAGCGCCGTGCCGCCTGGAAGCAGCCCGAGCGCCGCTTCGAGCGTGGCTATGGCTGGATGTTCACCAAGCACATCAAGCAGGCCAATGACGGCTGCGACTTCGATTTCCTCGAGACCGATTTCGGCGCGCCGATCGGCGAGCCGTCGATTTACTAATGACGCTGTCATTCCGGGGCATCGCGAAGCGATGAGCCCGGAATCCATAACCACGATCGTGAGTATGGATTCCGGGCTCGCGCCAAGTGGCGCGCCCCGGAATGACGACCAGAGAGAGCATGACATGTCCAAACTCAGCGAAGCCACCCGCACAAAACTCAAATCCGTCTCCACCGCGACGGTCGCCACCGCGCTGTTCAAGCGCGGCCTGCGCATCCAGATGATCCAGGACGTGCACCCGCTCGGCGCGGACCAGCCGACCATGGTTGGCGAGGCCTTCACGCTGCGCTACATGCCGGCGCGCGAGGACCTCAACACCATCGACGTCTTCAAGGACCGCTCGCATCCGCAGCGCAAGGCGGTCGAGGATTGCCCGCCTGGCGCCGTGCTGGTGATGGACAGCCGCAAGGACGCGCGCGCGGCGTCGGCCGGCGCGATCCTGGTCACGCGCCTGATGAAGCGCGGCGTCGCCGGCGTCGTCACCGACGGCGGCTTTCGCGATTCCGCCGAGATCGCCAAGCTCGGCATCCCCGCCTACCACCACCGCCCCTCGGCGCCGACCAACCTGACGCTGCACCAGGCGATCGAGATCAACGTCCCGATCGGCTGCGGCGATGCGCCGGTGTTTCCCGGCGACGTCATCCTCGGCGATAGCGACGGCGTCATCGTGATCCCCGCCCATCTCGCGGATGAGATCGCCAACGAGACCTTCGAGATGACCGCGTTCGAGGATTTCGTCACCGAGGAAGTCGGCAAGGGCCGCGGCATCTTCGGTCTCTATCCCGCCACCGATCCGCAGACGCTCACCGACTTTGCGGAATGGCGGAAGAAGAACGGCCGGTAGGACGCGCCGAGCTTGCCGCGATTACAGCATTTCGGGCCGGAACAGCTTCCGGTACTTGCGCGTCTCGGCGCCGGAGATCATGAACTCGCCGTCGCCGCGATAGTGAATCGTCTTGGGGAATTTGGGCGCCGTCGCCACGTGCGCCTTGACCACCTCGAAGACGAACATGTTGTACGTCTTCAGCTGACTGGCATCGACGAGCTGACATTCGAAATTGGCGAAGCACTCGTCGATCAGTGGCGCGCGCACATGCGTGCCGGGCTTGCGAGTCAGGCCGAATTCGCCGAACTTGTCGATGTCGCGTCCGGAGCTGTTGCCAATCTTCACGACCGTCGTCGCTAGGTCGACGGTCGGGATGTTGATCACGCATTGACGGCTGCCGCGGATCAGATCGAAACTGTGGTTCGCGCTCGAGATGATGCAGGCAACCAGGGCCGGCGAGAACTCCATCATCATGTGCCAGCCCATCGTCATGATGTTGCTCTCGTCCTTGTGGGCCGAACTTACAAGGACGACGGGGCCCGGCTCGAGCAAACGGCGGACGTTCGAGGTCGGAAAATCCCGCTTGGTGTAGCGTCGCATGCTCGCTCCATCCTGGCGGTGTTAAACTTCGGCCTCCGCCATCCCCGCCGCCCACAGCGCGAACGCATAGACGATTGCGACCTCATCGAGCCGATCGAACCGCCCCGAGGCGCCGCCGTGGCCGGCGCCCATGTTGGTGCGCAGCAGGACCGGGCCGCCGCCGCTCATGGTGGCGCGCAGCCGCGCGATCCACTTCGCCGGCTCCCAATAGGTGACGCGCGGATCGGTCAGGCCGCCCATGGCGAGGATCGCCGGATAGTCCTTTGTCGCGACATTGTCGTAGGGCGAGTAGGACAGGATGGTGCGAAAATCCTTCTCGCTCTCGATCGGGTTGCCCCATTCCGGCCATTCCGGCGGCGTCAGCGGCAGCGTGTCGTCGAGCATGGTGTTGAGCACGTCGACGAACGGCACCTCGGCGACGATGCCGGCGAACAATTCGCCGGCGCGGTTGGCCACCGCGCCCATCAGCATGCCGCCGGCCGAGCCGCCATGGCCGACGATGCGCTTGGCGCTGGTGTATTTTGCGGCGATCAGCGCGCGGGCGCTGGCCGCGAAATCGTCGAACGAGTTGGTCTTCTTCTCGCGCTTGCCGTCGAGATACCAGCCCCAGCCCTTGTCGGCGCCGCCGCGGATATGGGCGATGGCATAGACGAAGCCGCGATCCACCAGCGACAGGCGGTTGGCGTTGAACGAGGCCGGCATGGCCATGCCGTAGGAGCCGTAGCCGTAGAGCAGCAGCGGCGCCGCGCCGTCGAGCTTCAGCCCGCGGCGATAGAGGATCGAGACCGGCACCTCGGCGCCGTCAGTCGCCTTCGCCATGATGCGCGTGGTGACGTAGTCGGCTGCGTTGTGGCCCGAGGGAATCTCCTGCCGCTTGCGCAGGGTGCGCGTGCGCTTGACCATGTCGTAGTCGTAGACTTCCGACGGCGTCGTCATCGACGAATAGGCAAAGCGCAGGGTCGTCGTGTCGAACTCGTAGGAGCCCATCGTATCCAGCGAGTAGGCGGCCTCGTCGAAGGCGATGGCGTGCTCCTCGTTCGTGGCGAGATCGCGGATCACGATCGACGGCAGCGCGTTGGCGCGCTCCAGCCGCACCAGATGTCCCGCATAGAGATCGAGGTCGATGATGTAGATGCCGGGGCGATAGGGGATCAGGTCGCGCCAGTTCTTGCGCTCGGGCGCGGCGAGCGGCGCGGTGACGATCTTGAAGTCGATGGCATCATCGGCGTTGGTCAGGATGAAGAGCTGATCGCCGCGGTCGGCCAGCGAATATTGCACGCCTTCCTCGCGCGGCGCGACCAGGCGCGGCGGCGCCTCGGGGTTGGCGAGATCGATTAGCCGCTGCTCCGACGTCTCGTGATCGCCGCCCGCGATCACGCAGAAGCGGCCGCTGGTGCTCTCGTGCAGATGGGTGAACCAGCCGGAATCCTGCTCTTCATAGACCAGCGTGTCCTCGGCCTGCTTGGTGCCGAGCCTGTGCCGCCACACCTGCATCGGCCGGTGGTTGTCGTCGAGCCGCACATAGAAGAAGGACTTCGCATCCGCGGCCCAGACCACGCCGCCGTCGGTCTCTTCGACGAGATCGTCGAGATCCGTCCCCGTCGCCCAGTCGCGCACGCGGATCGAGAAATATTCCGAGCCTTTGGTATCGGCACTCCAGGCGTGCAGCTGGTGATCGTTCGAATGCCGGCTGCCGCCGAACTTGAAATATTTGTGGTCCTTGGCGAGCGCGTCGCCGTCGAGCACGATCTCGCCGTCGCCGCCTTCGCGCGGCATGCGGCCGAACAGCTCGTGCTGCCCGCCCTCGCGAAACCTGCGGAAATAGGCGAACGGCCCGTCCGGCGACGGCACGCTGGAATCGTCCTCCTTGATCCGGCCGCGCATCTCGCGCACCAGCGTCTTCTGCAAGGCCGCGGTATGGCCGAGCAGGCTCTCGGTGTAGACGTTCTCCTCATCGAGATATTTGCGGATATCGGGGTCGAGCACGGCGGGGTCGCGCAGCACCTCCTGCCACTTCTCGTCCTTCAACCAGGCATAGTCGTCGGTCACGGTGATGCCGTGATGCGTGAAGGAATGCGGCCGGCGCGGGGCGGCGGGGGGCTGGGAAGGGGTCTTGGCTTGGGTCACTCGGTCCTCGTTCAATGCGTCGGTGTTTCTTCGCCTCTCCCCGCTTGCGGGGAGAGGCCGGATTGCATCGAAGATGCAATCC
>NZ_CAKZJO010000070.1 GCF_936943645.1 uncultured Bradyrhizobium sp.
GTGGAGAGATCACCCCACCCCGCTCGCGCTGCGCGCGATCGACCCTCCCCCTCCAGGGGAGGGTTAACGGCACCACCGCCGCCCTACTGCGTCTTCGCCACGCGTGGCGGCTGAGCCGTCGTGATGAAACTGGTGGCTTCCAGCAGGGCCGGTCCCAGCGGCGTCGGCACTTTCAGCCAGAACGGGACCAGGATGCGCGTGCCCGCGATGGGGGCGAAGGCGATTTCCATGTTGCGCTGGGCGGCGAGGTATTTGATCACGGGGCGGTCGGGGATGTAGCCGGCGACCGGCACGAAATAGATCGCGCAGACCACGACCGCGCCCTTGTAGCCCTTCTCCGCCTTCACGGTCTCCATGCGCTTGAAATCGAGCTTGAGCTCGTAGCGCATGCGGCCGTCGAACACGGGCGCGGCGTTGTGGCAGGCCTCCGGCGAGACGGGATCGCCAGTGCCCGGCACCCGCAGCAGCGAGGCCGTCATGGGGTCCCAGACGCCGCGGCGATGCGCGTCGGTGACGACGATGCGGTCGGGATCGACCGGCGGCTCGGGGAGGATGGCAAAATCCTTCACATTGCCCTTGTCGAGCGTGATGCGGATTTCTTCGGTCTTCTTCGAGGTGGTGGTGGAGGCCTGGTAGCCGGTCGCGACCAGCGCGCCGTTGACGACGCGGCCCTGCGAAGCACCGGTGCCGGACCCGCCGGTGAAGGATTTCAGCAGGCCCGAGGTGCCGCCGGAGGCCGCCGCCGCGAACACGTCGTCGCCGATCTCGATGTTCCAGGCGCCCTTGCCGACGGGAATGCCGGCGAGCGAGGCCTCATATTGCGCCTCGAGCTTGCCCTGCGCCGCCGCCGGCGCCGGGCCCCACACCAATGCCAGCCCGCAAACCGCCGCCAGCCAGCCGGCCAGTCGCGGGCGGGCGAAGCGCGATGTGAGCGCGGAAAAGGGCGTTGTGGGCACGAAACAATCCAATCGGAGCACGAAAGCGGGGCGCGATGGCCGTTACTTAAGCCAAAAACCGCGACAGACAATGTGTCCAGGCGTGTCCGCCAGGGAACTCCACTGGAGTCCCAGGGAACTCCACCGGACTCTTCGGGCGCGAATACGCCCTTTATGTGTTGGTAAGGCGCGACAAACATTGCCGTTTTGGTGATCTCTCGCCTCTCCCCGCTTGCCTCTGCCCCCTCGCCCCGCTTGCGGGGAGAGGGTCGGGGTGAGGGGGACTCTCCGCAAGTGCGGTGGCAGTTGGAGGCCGTACAGTCCCACCTCCCCTGCGGAGGCTCCCCCTCACCCGGAATCCGCGCTATTCGCGCGCATTCCGGCCTCTCCCCGCACGCGGGGAGAGGCGAAAAGACCGCCCAAAACCTTGACGTCCCGCCCCTTCCCCCCTATACGTCCGCCCGCTCCCTGCAAGGACAGAGAATTCGCCCCCGTGGCGCCCAGAATGGCGGCCGCAAATCGTTGGGGGTTTTAGGATAAGGATTGAAGCCATGTCTCGCCGCTGCGAACTGACGGCCAAGGGCCCCCTCGTCGGCCACAAGGTCAGCCACTCCAACATCAAGACCAAGCGCCGCTTCCTGCCGAACCTGGTCAACGTGACCTTCCAGTCGGAAGCCCTGGAGCGCAACGTGCGCCTGCGCGTCTCGACCAACGCGGTGAAGAGCGTCGACCACAATGGCGGCCTCGATGCCTACCTGCTCAAGGCCAGCGCCGACGCCCTCTCCCCGCGCGCCCTCGAGCTCAAGCGCGCCATCCAGAAGAAGGTCGGCCCGACCACCGCGCCGGCGAAGAAGGCGAGCTAAGAATTTTTTGAATTGGGCGGGGGCTAGGTTGCGTCGCGTGGCGTAGGCTTAGCCGAGTAAGAGTTTGAGTAGCGGCCGGATCGGAAGATCCGGCCGTTTTTGTTTTGGGGGCCAATGCCCTTATACCTCTGCCTATCTTGCCCTCGATCCATTGCCCGCTATGATCGTAGAAAATGAGAATTCAACTAGGGGGCAATGGGATTGGGGCTCAACGTCGACGAATTGCGGGCTATCGCGCAGCAGCGCGATAGATATCAAACCCAGCTGTCTCGCCTAAAGGCGGCAGGCAAGCAAACGTCCTGTATTGAAGCGGCCGTTTCCAGCGCCTGCGATACCCTGAGCAGCAAGACCACATCCTTCGTCATATACGGCGAACCGCAGAGCGGCAAAACCGAGATGATGATCTGCCTCACTGCAAGGCTGCTGGACGACGGCCATCGAGTTGTCGTGCACCTTCTAAACGACAGCGTGCAGCTTCTTCAACAAAACCTAGATCGCTTCCAACGGTCGAAGCTTTCACCTGCGGCTCGCAACTTCTCTGAAGTCATCGACCCGGAGTATTCCCTTTCGACAGGTTACCACGTCATCTTTTGTAAGAAGAATGCGAGCGACCTCACGAAGCTAAACCAAAAGCTGGAGAAAATTGGCAGCAAGGTCATTATCGATGACGAAGCCGATTTCGCAACGCCCAACGCATTGATTAATAAGAGCGATGTGACCCGAATAAACGCGCTGATCAAAAAGCTGATCAGTCACGACGGGATCTACATTGGCGTCACAGCGACCCCTGCTCGCCTCGACCTGAACAACACGTTCGACAACGACAACGAGAAATGGGTCAATTTCCCGCCTCATGATGCTTATACGGGCCAAGATATTTTCTTCCCGCTAGATACGGACGTACAATTCTCACTTCATACTCTGCCGGACACTGACGACAGCCCCAAATATCTTCGCGAAGCGATCTTCAGATTTCTTGTGCGAGTCGCCGCTCTGAACTTAGGGGCAAAGTCTGACGAAAACTTCTCTATGCTGATCCACACGAGCGGAAAGAAGCTTGATCATAAGTCGGACAAGAAGCCGATCGACGACGTAATGAATGCGTTGACGGATGTTCACTCGAAGAAATTCGAGGCCTATACGCACGAAATAGATAAGATCGCCACGAAGCTGTACGGACCAGAACAATCCAGCAGCATTCTCGCCTATATCGTGAAGAACTGCGACCAAACTAGCACTGTCATTATGAACAGTGAGCGAGACAAAAACGTCGACTTCAAGTCTGCAACCTCGCCTGCAGCAATGTTCACGTTCGTGATCGGTGGGAACATCGTGTCGCGAGGCGTTACATTCGACAATCTCCTTTCGATGTTCTTCACGAGAGATTCAAAACATAAGATCCAGCAAGACACATACATTCAACGCGCTCGAATGTTCGGATCGCGAAAGAAACATCTTCCGTATTTTGAGCTGACAATTCCCCAGCAGCTTTATCTCGATTGGCAACGCTGCTTTGCTTTCCACAAACTGGCTTTAGAAGCGATCAAGACGAAGAAGGGCTCCCCTGTCTGGCTAGCTGATCAAAGAATCTCTGCCGTTTCTTCGAACAGCATTGATAAGGCCAACGTACTCCTTGATAAGGGAGAAATGACGTTCCCAATCTTTGATTACTCCACCGACCTGGAACAGATTATTGCAGGCAGCAACGACCCCATTATTGGTCTGAAGCGGTTGCAAGAAAGAATTGGCAGTGACGCCCTTCCCGACTATTTGCTTCGCTACGTACAGAGGATTCTTCCGAAGGGACCGGCCTCTATAGCGCTTCACAAGTCGAGCGATATCGAAGGAATGAAAGACGCAGACCACGAAAAGATCGAACGAAAGAAGGGTCTTTTCGGCCAAGTCAAACGCGAATTTCCCGAAGCCGTTCATCACTTCAAAATATTCCGCAACAAGAAGAACAAGGCGAGAGTGATCTATAAATTCGATGGCAACATCAGTTTCTTGAAGAACGTCAAAAATGTTGGATGAATACGAATTCTATCAAGGCGTTGTTCTGCGTCAGCTAGCTGTCGAGAACGAATACTCCATGTCCGTGTCGTTTCGGCCGTTCGTGCGTGAAGGACGAATCAACGCGTTCGTGATGAATGGTCGCGCTGGAGTCTACATAAAGCACTCATCCAAACGCATGTCTCCTTGGCGGTTCACCTTCACCATTGAGCAGGCAGCCGACCTGCTTGACCTAGAACATAAGTTCCCTGATTCTTTCATGGTGTTTGTATGCGAGGCAGATGGCCTTGTGACACTTTCCATGGCTGATCTGCATAGCATCGTTAGCTTCCAAGAGAGCGAGAACGCGTGGGTTAGCATATCGAGGTCACCTCGCACGCAATACGAGCTGGCAGGGAACCGAGGAGAACTGAAGTATAAGATCGCGAGAGGAATCGGTTTGATTCCCGAGACCCTCAAGACACGAGGACGCGAGCGCTATGCCTCGGGTTAGAAATTCTTCCCGCCGCAAAATCTCCGTCCATCTCTCTATCCCCCTAGCCCCGCCCCCAGATGGGGAAGAGTCATGAGCAAGACTTACAAGAAAACCATACAACAGGCGCTCGGGCGCGACCCGGTTCATCCATTTCCAGCCAGGATGGCCCCCGGCATCGCACTCGACATCCTGACTAACGAGCAAGATAGAATTCGAGTCCTCGATCCTATGATGGGCTCTGGAACGGTACTTGCGATGGCACGGGCAAGTGGACATTCCGCGATAGGCATCGATATCGACCCGCTTGCTGTTCTACTCGCTCGCGTTTGGACGACGTCGGTAGATATCTCTCAAGTTAGGCGGACCGCCATTCGTGCCTTAGAGCAAGCAAAAGACATCTTCCCTACGCGGAGTATCGGTAATGCCTACCCGCGAAACTCGGATATGGAGACCCGTCGCTTCGTTCGCTATTGGTTCGACGACTATGCTCGTCGCCAATTGAGTTCGCTCGCAGGAGCGATCTTTGACGTAAAAAGCGCGCCCGTAAGAGACGCATTATGGTGCGCTTTTTCACGTCTCATAATCACTAAACAGGCCGGCGCATCGTTGGCTATGGATCTGTCGCATAGCCGCCCTCATCGGGCCTTTGAGACGGCACCAATCAAACCGTTCAACAAATTTCTTGCCGCAGTCGAGCACGTTCTCAAGAACTGCATTGCTAAGGATGAACCTAATAGAGGACCAGCAACACGCCCACTCTTGGGCGATGCTCGCAACCTCCCAATAAGGGCCGGATCCATTGATCTAGTGCTGACTTCCCCACCCTACCTGAATGCGATCGACTACATGCGCTGTAGCAAGTTCTCGCTGGTTTGGATGGGATACAAGGTCGGCGAACTCAGCAACATCCGCACAGAGAGCGTGGGTACGGAATGCGGCGATCAGGCTGCTCGTGAAGACGGAAGCATTCAAGAAATCATCTCCGAGTTGCGACTAACACCGAAGCTCTCCCCCCGAAATGAAGCTGTTCTGGCTCACTATGTAGATGACATGTTACAAGCTGTGCGCGAAGCAGCGCGGGTACTTTCGCCCGGCGGGAAGGCCGTATATGTCGTTGGCGAAAATACCGTGCGGGGCACATTCATTCCGAACGCCAAGATTGTCGCTGCGGTCGCAGAGAGATCGGGGCTTAACATCGAGCGAAGGCGCGCACGGACCCTCCCGGCCAACCGACGCTACCTTCCGCCCCCTCCGGCTAGGCATCTGACGGCGGACTCCTTGGATACAAGAATGCGCCGCGAAGTGATCCTTTCGTTTTCCAAGCCGTGACCCTGCGTGCTAAAGGCAGAGTAAGATCCCTTGAGAAAATAGCGCCCAATGGACCCTTGGGTCATCTTTGATGCTGACAACACTTTATGGGCGACCGAAGCCTTATATGACGAAGCGCGTGACGCGCTCGTCGCAGCTTTAGTTGCCCACGGAATAGAGCCGATTCGTGCTGAGGAAGCTCAGCAGGCCATCGATAAAGAATTGTATGAGACATTCGGATATTCGGCCGAGCGTTTCCCAGCTTCTTTCGAACGGACCCTGATACACTTCTTGCCTAACGCGTCCAACGAAGATCGACTCCGCGTGAAAGGTTTAGCCGAACAGGTCTTCTTTCGACCCGCTAAGGCGCACCAGTTACTGGAACTCATTATAGAAAAGCTCTCCAACTCCTACCATCTTGGCATCTTAACTGCGGGCGAGCATTGGGTACAGCAACAGCGCCTTCGACATTTCGCGTACTCTCACCACTTCAACGCGGTCGAAATTGTTTCCCGAAAGGACGCGAGCGTTTTCGATCGCTTCGCCGATAGGTACAATGTCAACCGCAGCCTTTCTTGGGTCGTAGGGGACAGCTTACGGTCTGATATAATTCCTGCTCGCTTGGCAGGCTTCAACGCTATTTTGCTCTCCGTCCGGAATTGGGAACAGATCGAAATGAATTCGCTTGCGCTGCCTCAGGGCGCTCATAGGGTCCTAGACCTATCGGAAATCCTCTCGATTATTCCACTGACGATCAATTAAGCTGAGGTCGTGCAACCTGCTCTTCCATTTTCGCTCGAACCTTCACAAGATTCTCAACTAA
Source organism: uncultured Bradyrhizobium sp. (assembly GCF_936943645.1). GTDB lineage: Bacteria > Pseudomonadota > Alphaproteobacteria > Rhizobiales > Xanthobacteraceae > Bradyrhizobium. The sequence goes on from NZ_CAKZJO010000070.1 coordinate 6,415, forward strand.
CTTAGAAGACGCGCATTCTGCTAGAATAGCATCTGAAATTTCAGAAGCTGTCCGAGAACCAAGCAATCGAGGCGGCAACGCGTCCATATAGAAGATTGCTAAAGGAACTTGGGCATTGTCGCGGATAATCACGGCAAGAAATGTCTGACGTCCGCGCCCAGCCTGCTCGGCCTCCTCCTTCGTCATGCCCCAATGCTCAATCAACTCTTCTCGTTTTGTTGGCACGGTGTCTGAGTATTCAGATCTCTGCAGGCGCCAAGCCTTACCGATCGCTCCGAAACGAATCGACTTTCTTCTACCGCGCGTGTCCGAAAGGGGCTCAAGAGGATAATACTCCAGAAGCTGATATAGCGATTCGGGCTGAAGTGTATCTGGCATGTGGATCGTAACGCGATACTGCGGTCGATCTTTCCCCGCAATCAGAGCTTGATCAACAATCGGATCAAGAGCTTTCTTGACTACTGATTCGAACTTACTCCAAATCTTCAATCGCTCCACTTCACTACCAACCACGCGATCGAAGTTAGCGTTTACCAACTCGCTGCTTACGCTCAAGACCTCCTTTGCCTTGGCTGGATCCAAGTTCAGTTTCAGCCCAGCTACATTGATTGCAGTAACTGCCCGCGGCAGAGAAGCGAAGCCTGCCACAAAAGTATTCAGCGCGTCCCGAATGGGACTCAAAAAGAGAACTACTAAAATGAGAAATGGCCAAGGAAAGAAAGAGCTCACTATTGGCGCAAGCCAACTTAGAAAGCTCGTAAGGCTTGGCCACTCGCATGCAGTCATTTCTGATTCCCTTTCTTTGACGACAAGAGGCCAGTGCCAAATCGCCGTGTCAACCGACACAAAAGTTAAGTCTCGATTTCGTTTGTTTTGGAGATTGGCTCCTTAAAGATGAGGTCGGCTGCAGTTCTCCCGCATTTCCGCTATACTCGCCCCGGTAGCATCCCCCAGAGGCACATCCCATGGATCACGCGCGCGATCCCGACCACCCCACCCCCAAAAACCTCGTCATCTGCTGTGACGGCACCGGCAACGAGATTTCGGAGAACATCTCCAACGTCCTGAAGCTGTATCGCTGCCTGCGCAAGACCGAGAAGACGCAGCCGCGGCAGATGGTGTTTTACGATCCCGGGGTCGGCACGGTGACGGAGCCGACGACGTGGCACCGGCTGAAGGCCAACGTCAATCTGGTGCTGGGGCTCGCCACCGGCTACGGGCTCGATGACAACGTGCTGTCTGCCTATGGCTTCCTGGTCGAGCATTACGCGCCCGGCGACCGCATCTATCTGTTCGGGTTTTCGCGCGGGGCCTACACGGTGCGGGTGCTGGCGGGGCTGATCCACAAGATCGGGCTGATCCGGCCGGAGCAGGCGAACCTCGCCGGCTCGGGCCTCGTCGCCTACAAGCAATATTCCGGCACCGGGCGCGGCAACGATGTCGAGGACCTCAGCGACGTCGCCTTCGACGAACAGGGGCCGCTGCCGAAGGACGCGTTCGACCTCGCCGCGCAGTTCGCGCGCATCACCTCGACGCGCTGGCCGACCATCCACTTCATCGGCGTGTGGGACACGGTGGCGAGCGTGATCGTGCCGCGGCCCGACCGGCTGTTCTGGCCGAGCCTGGAGGAGCTCGCCTTCACGCTGCGCAACCCGAGCGTCAGGATCTTCCGGCAGGCGATGGCGATCGACGAGCGGCGCTGCATGTTCCGCCTGAAGAAGTACGAACAGCCGCAGGAGTTCTGGAGCAACCGCTATGTGCCGGATGAGAAGAAGGTGCCGCAGGACATCTGGCAGGTGTGGTTCGCCGGCGTGCACAGCGACGTCGGCGGCGGCTATCCGGAGGCCGAAAGCGGCGATTCCAAATATCCGCTGATCTGGATGATCGCGGAAGCCGAGAAGGCGGGGCTGAACTTCAACCCGGCGACGGTGAAGCAGCTCGCCTGGGGCATCCAGCGCAAGAACTCGCCGTTCCAGTATGTCGCGCCGGCCTACACCGGCAAAACGGGGGTGCTGCACAATTCCATGACGTTCGCCTGGCGGCTGCTGGAGTTCATTCCGAAGCGCGCGAAGTACCGGGAGTGGCCGGAGCGGAAGGTGTTTCTCGGCTTCTACATCCCCGATTGCGAGCCGCGCCTGATCCCCGAGGGCGCCAATGTGCATGAGAGCGTGCTGAAGCGGATGGCGGTGGAGCCGGACTACCGGCCGGTGAACATGCCGAAGGATTACGTGACGGTGCCGATGCCGGTTGGGCCGGGGCACGCGGAGGCTGCGGGGGAGACGGAGGCCGCGGCCTCGCCCTCGCCCGGCGAGCCGCAGGGCGGGCGTAGCTTGACGGACGAGTAGGCATTGAATGACCCAAAGCCATACCTGACCAGCCGACGCCAGATCCTCACCCCAGGTCGCGTGACGGCGGTCACAGAGCCGTTGCAACCTTAAAGGCATGCAGATAATCTTCGAGGCGGCCTGAGGCTGGCGATGGCTCTATTTCGAAAAATCTTATTGGCTTTATGGATTGTTGGACTGGGGGCGGGATCGGCGCTTGCCGAGAAGCGCGTGGCCCTGGTCATCGGCAACTCGGCTTATGAAAAGGTTGCGCGGCTCGGCAATCCCTCCAGCGATGCGACACTCGTGGCTGAAACCTTGAAGGCTGCGGGCTTCGATCTCGTCGACCTGCGTCGCGACCTGAAAGTCGCCGACATGAGGCGGGCGCTGCGCGATTTCATCGAACAGTCCCGCGATGCCGAGGTTGCGGTCGTCTACTATGCGGGGCATGGCATCGAGGTGGATGGGGTCAACTATCTCGTTCCAATCGATGCCGCCCTCGAACGCGACACCGACATCTATGACGAAGCCTTGTCGCTCGACCGGGTGCTGGTCGCCATCGAGCCTGCGAAGAAGCTGCGGCTGGTTGTTCTCGACGCGTGCCGTGACAGCCCGTTCTCGAAGGCGATGAAGCGGACCCTCGCCTCCAGGGCGATTGGACGCGGCCTCGCAAAGGTAGAGCCATCGAGCCCCAACACCCTGATTGCCTTCGCATCAAAGGCAGGTTCGACAGCGCTGGACGGCGACGGCAAGAACAGTCCGTTCACGACGGCGATGGTTCACCACGTCACCAGGCCTGGCCTGGATCTTCGAAAAGCTTTCGGTTACGTGCGTGACGAAGTTCTGAAGTCTACCGCCAATAAGCAGGAGCCATATCTCTACGGCTCGCTTGGAGGCGATGATCTATCGCTTGTCCCCGCGGCGCCGGCCGCAACGGGACCGCAAGGCGATCCTCAGACGGCGATCCGGAGAGACTACGAGCTGGCGCTGCAACTCGGGACCCGCGATGGCTGGGATGCTTTTCTGTCCCAATATCCAGATGGTTTCTATGCCAACCTTGCAAGGGGGCACGCGAAGAAGATCGCTGCAGAAGAGGCGCGGGCAGCCGCCGCTGAAAAGGCGAGGCTTGCCGAGCAGGAGAGGGCTCGACTTGCTGCGGAAGGGGCAAGACAGTTCGAGATTAAAAAGGCAGCCGCGGCTGCAAAAGCCGCCGAAGAGGCCCGCATCGCTGCCGAGAAGGTCAAGCAAATCGAACAGGACAAGGCCGCTGCCGCCGAAAAAGCCCGTCTGGCGGCCCAGGAGAAGGTGACCCAAGAGAAGGCGGCGCAGGAGAAGGCGGCCCAGGACCAGGCGCTTCGAGAAAAGGCCCTGCGAGAAAAGACCCAGCAGGTCGCGGCTCTATCACCTTCCGTCGAGGCGGAGCCGGCCAGCGTGGATACGGTTCGCGCGCTGCAAGCCGAGTTGCGCCGTGTGGGGTGTAATGTGGGAGTCGTCGACGGCGTTTGGGACGAGCCCTCGCGGAAGGCCCTCGACCTCTTCAACAAGCACGCCGGCATGAAACTGAATGTGAGCGTCGCCACGACCGACGCGCTGGACGCCGTCAAGAGCAGGAGCGGACGAATATGCCCGCTGATCTGCGAGAACGGTTTCCGTGCAGACGGGGACCGCTGCACGAAAATCACCTGCCGCAAGGGCTACGTCCTGAACGACGAGAATGAGTGCGATAAGAAGGGAGCATCGCCTGTGGCAAAGAGCAGGCCGGAGGTGCCGCAGCGCGAAGCAAGACCCGCTTCGTCCTCCGCCGTCACGCGTGCTGATGCTGCTCTATCCAATGGCACCTACCAGAAATGCATGGGCCCGATCACGGGATGTTATGCAAGAGCCCTTCAGCAGATGGATCCGGAAAGAGCCAGGATCTGGTGCAGCCGGCGGCCGACGTGCTGAATCACCCCAAGGCAGAGAAAGAAGCGACGAGAGTATCCTGTGGTCACGCAATGTCGCTGCAGTCGTGCTTCGAACTCGCTTCAGTTCAAATCGATAGGGGCGTCCCACGGGCGAGGCGCAAGGCGCATGCTCCCAATGAGCGATGCGTTCCCTCTGAATGAATGCTTGGATGCAGTCTGACCTGACACTTGAATCAAGGGAGCCGGAAATGCCGAGGACTTTCGCAGTTGTTTCAGTTTTGATGTTTTCGCTGGTGCTTGCGGGCGAGGCGCGGTCTCAATCTCAGATGCACAGTCCAGCAGCCAAAATGAGCACTGACGGCGGACAATGTCCCACCGGAAGCTGCGCGATGGACGGATCGGCTTACGCAAAACACCGAAAGTATTGTTCGCCGGCCAATTGTCTGCAGAACCGCTCCGGCAAGAAGCAGACGCAGAGGTAGGATTTGCACGGCGCTACCGCCACTTTCCGCCTTCGCCGCTACTTTTCATTAAAATTCTCCCGCGCGCCTTAGCCGGATCGCATCATCTGTTGTCCATCATCGGCACGATCCCCGCGAGACAGCGGAGCTGGAGGAGACGTGCCAAACCATCCGCGACGATTTGCCCGCGTGAAACCTTCGGGCCTGGTGTCGCGCCAGGCCAAGATCATCACCGACCCGCGCGCGCCTGTGATCAACTGCACGCTGATCGACTATTCGCCCGGCGGGGCCTGCGTCGATCTCGGCGGACAGGTGAACATCCCCGATCGCTTCGAGCTGCTGCACGTCAACACCAGGAAGCGCTGCCGCATCGCCTGGAAGCGCGGCTCGCGCGTCGGCGTGGTGTTTTGAGTTTCCTTACCCTCCCCTGGAGGGTGAAGAGCCCTACTTCCGCATCCGCGCCTTGGCGCCGGCCACGATCTGCATGGCGACGCCGGCGAGCCAGCCGATGAAGACGAGCCAGGTCCAGCCCAGGTGCGGATCGAGCCGCAGCACGATGACGGCGACGGAGACGAAGGCGGTGAGCGTTGCGAACAGCGTGCCCGCCGCAGAGAGGAATTCGGCGGCGTCGATGTGGCTGTGCGCGTCGTCGAACGGCATCTGCGGCGTGTCGATGCCGAGATAGAAGCCGATGCCGCCGAGCAGCATCATCAGCAGCAGAAAGCCCTGCGTGGTGAGCTGCGGGATCGCCGATCCGACATAGGCGCCGATGAACAGTCCGCAGGCCGCGCCCGCCATCGCAAGACCCACGCGCTCGAAGATGTGAGCAGCTTTGCGGACAGGATATCGCATGACGGGCCTCCATTGCCTCGACTGGTGGAAGGTTAGGCCAGTTTTGCGGTGCGTGGAAGCTGAGGAGATTTACGGAGGGGTGAGTGAGGGGCGCGGATGCGATAGAGACGAAGGGCGCGCCACATTCACCGCCGTCGTCCCTGCGCACGCAGGGACCCATAACCACAGGGAGTGGTTTGGCGAACGCTCTTAGTTAAAGTTGTCAACGCACAGCGCGGATCATCGAGAGATCACGCGGTATGGGTCCCTGCGTGCGCAGGGACGACAGCGGCGGGTGGCGCCGCCATAGCCCCACATGCCCCTCACCGCGCGCCGAACGTGGTCCTGCCGAACAGCGCCTTTTGCGTGGAGGGTTGCGAGCGCCAATATTGCGGCGGGGCCTCGACTTCGCCGCCGAGCTCGGCGGCGGCGTGCCAGGCCCAGCGCGGGTCGTAGAGCATGCCGCGGGCGAGCGCGACCATGTCGGCCTTGCCGCTGCTGACGATCTCCTCGGCCTGCTTCGCCTCCGTGATCAGGCCGACCGCGATGGTGGGCAATCCCGTCTCGCGCTTGATGGCTTCCGCAAACTGCACCTGATAGCCGGGGCCGAGCGGGATCTTCTGCAGCGGCGAGACGCCGCCGGAGGAGGCATCGATCCAGTCGACGCCGCGCGCCTTCAGCGCGCTCGCGAATGCGATGGTCTGCTCGAGATCCCAGCCGCCCTCGACCCAGTCGGTCGCAGACACCCGCATGCCCACGGGCTTGTCGTGCGGGAACACCGCGCGCACGGCATCGTAGATCTCGAGCGGAAAGCGCATGCGGTTCTCGAGCGAACCGCCGTATTCGTCGGTGCGCCTGTTGGAGATCGGCGACAGGAATTGATGCATGAGATAACCATGCGCGCCGTGCAGCTCGATGGCGTCGATGCCGATCCGCTCCGCGCGCTTCGCGCTGTCGACGAAGGCATCGCGGATGCGCGTCAGGCCTGCCTTGTCCAGCGCCAGCGGCGCGGCCTCGCCCTCCTTGTGCGGCACCGCCGAGGGCGCCACCGTCTGCCAGCCGCCCTGGCTTTGGGGAATCAGCTGGCCGCCGTCCCAGGGCCGCGCGCTGGAGGCCTTGCGGCCGGCATGGGCGAGCTGCATCGCGATCGCGGTGCTGGAATGCTTGCGCACCGAGGCGAGGATCTGCTTCAGCGCAGCTTCGGCCGCGTCGCTGTAGAGCCCGAGGCAGCCGGGCGTGATGCGGCCGATCGCCTCGACATGGGTCGCCTCGATGCAGAACATCGCCGCGCCCGACAGGCTGAGATTGTTGATGTGGGTGAAGTGCCAGTCATTGGCGACGCCGTCGTCGGCCGAATATTGGCACATCGGCGACACCACGACGCGGTTCTTCAAGGTCAGGCCGCGCAGCTTGATCGGGGAAAACAGGGCGCTCATGCGGGGGAGTTCCGGCTGGATGGGGATGGAAGCAATTGCATGGAGTGTAGTGGCGGAGGCGGGAATTGCCAGTTGCGCGGGCAGCATGGCCGCCCGCGGGGCCATGCATTGGCCGCGTCATGAGAGCGCGGACCGGCCCGCTACTGCCAGAAATCGCCGCGCTTGAGCCGGCCGATGCGGGTGCGATGCTTGCGCCCGAGCGTGATGGTGGCGCGGGCGGCGAACTCGATGGTGTAGCGGCCGTCGTCGCGCTTGCTCACGCTGCCGAGATCGCCGAGCGTGGCGGCCAGCGTCTGGTCGTCCTCGACGAACAGACGGTAGTCGTTGAGATCGTAGCGGCGCGGGCCGCGCCAGGTCACCACGGGGAAATAGGTGCGCATGTCGCCGTCGGTCTTGACCACGACGGTGCGGCCCACAGCCTTGCGGAACAGGTCCGGCGTCTGGATCAGCCGGGCGCTTTTGCCTTCGATCGCGTAGACGTTCAGCGTCATGATGTGACGCTCGGTGCGGAAGGAGACCGCGACATAGCGCGAGTCCGGCGACCAGGCCGCGTAATAGGCGTCGGACGCGGTGTCGAGATTGTTCTCGTGGCTGATATTGTCGAGCACGTCGAGCCTGCGATGGCCCGGCTCCGCCATCAGATAGGCGTGGAATTTGTCATGCGCGCCCTCGCCTTCGCCATGGACGGCGATGGCCAGCCGCTTGTTCGGCGCCCACCCGCCCGCGACGATGCCGTACTCACCCTTCTCATAGCTGTGCTCGGCCGTCGCGTGCGCCCGCGGCAGCGCGGCAAGCATGAGGAGGAGTGCGGCGGCGAGGACGCGGCGAAGCGGCATGACGATGTGTCGCAGCGTGATACGGATGCGTTCAATGTTCGGTGACAGCGACCAACTCCGCTGTCAGCTCCACCCCCCGCTGTCGTCCCTGCGTGCGCAGGGACGACGGCGGAGATTGCGTTTGAGAGCTGTGGCCTACTCCGCCAGCGTGAATTGCAGCAGCAGGGTGCGCTGGAGCATCGAGAAATTGTCGTCGGAGATCAGGGTCAGCACGGTCTCGCCCTCAGCCGTGACGTGGGCGTCGATGCCTTCCATGTTGTCGATCTCGTGGCCGAGGTCGGCGGCGAACAGCGCGGGGCCGTCGACCAGCGCGCCCGGCGCGATCGACTTCAGCGGCAACGACCGGATGCGGATGTTGACGCCGGTGAACCAGGAGAATTTGCGTTCGAGGATCAGAAGCTCGCCGGAGGGCAACAGCACGGCGTCGCTGATGTCGTATTTCTCGGTGCGGCGCACGCTGAACTGGCCGGGCGTGGCGCCGCCGATCAGGAAGGCCGTGAGGTTGCCGTCTGCGTCCAGCCCACGCTCGGAGAAGGCGATCAGCGTGCCCGCCAGCGGCATGTTCTGGTCTTTGCCTTTGGACTTGTCCTGGGGCACGACGACCAGCGCTTCCAGCCCTTTGTTGGACGGCAGCTTGCGCACGCCCGCCGGCACCGGCATCACCTCGCCGCGGGCGCGGGTGCCGCCCTTGGCAAAATCATAGCGCAGGATCTGGTTGACGCGCTCGAGTCCGACATAGACGAAATTGCCGTCGCGCGCGAGCGACTCCGAATCCCACCACATGCGTTTTTCCGTGATCGGCCGGCCCTCGGCTCCCAGCAGCGGCGCGGCTTCGACGTCGTCGAGACCAACCATCTTGCCATTGGCGTAGCGGATGGTCCCGGTGAACCAGCCGCCCTGGTCGGAGACCGCGAGGAAGCGCTCGCCTTTGGCGTCGAGCCGGATGCCGGACAAGCCGCCGAAGCCGCGATAGCGCGAGGTCAGCACCAGGCCGCTGCGATATTCCAGCGAGCCGAAGCGCGTGCGGGTGCGGTCGCGCGGCTCGAAATTGGGAATGGCGCGCGCGTTGACCTCGACGCTGACGGGCTCGACGACCGCGTTCTCGACCTGAAGCGGACGTGCCGGCGGCTCGGCCGCGGCTTGCGCCAGCGCACCGCGCGAGAGGGCGAGAGTGGAAAATCCCGCCGCCGCGTGCCTGAGAAAGCTGCGGCGGGATGAGTGCTTGCTCACGAATGCAATTTGCGTCGCGGGCGACCGGCCGGCTGGGTGGGTGCGGTGTTGGTCTCGCTGAAGAGCTCGGCGAGCTTCTCGGTGATGGCGCCGCCGAGTTCCTCGGCATCCACGATCGTCACCGCGCGGCGATAGTAACGCGTCACGTCATGGCCGATGCCGATCGCGATCAGCTCGACCGGCGAGCGGGTCTCGATCTCCTCGATGATGTGGCGCAGGTGCCGCTCGAGATAATTGCCGGGATTGACCGACAGCGTGGAATCGTCGACCGGCGCGCCGTCCGAGATCATCATCAGGATCTTGCGCTGCTCGGGCCGGCCGAGCAGGCGCTTGTGCGCCCAGTCGAGCGCCTCGCCGTCGATGTTCTCCTTCAAGAGACCCTCGCGCATCATCAGGCCAAGATTCTTTCGCGCACGGCGCCAGGGGGCGTCGGCGGACTTGTAGATGATGTGGCGGAGATCGTTGAGGCGGCCGGGATTGGCCGGCTTGCCGGCGGCAAGCCACGCCTCACGCGATTGCCCGCCCTTCCAGGCGCGCGTGGTGAAGCCGAGGATCTCGACCTTGACGCCGCAACGCTCCAGCGTGCGCGCCAGAATGTCGGCGCAGGTCGCGGCGACCGTGATGGGACGTCCGCGCATCGAGCCGGAATTGTCGAGCAGCAGCGTCACCACGGTGTCGCGGAACGTCGCCTCCTTCTCGTGCATGAAGGACAGCGGATGATAGGGATCGGTGACGACGCGCGACAGGCGCGCGGGGTCCAGAATGCCCTCTTCGAGATCGAACTCCCAGGCGCGGTTCTGCTGCGCCATCAGGCGGCGCTGCAGCCGGTTGGCGAGACGGGCGACGATGCCCTGCAGATGCGCGAGCTGCTTGTCGAGATAGGCGCGCAGGCGCTCCAGCTCGTCATGGTCGCAGAGATCCTCGGCGGCGATGACCTCGTCGAACTTGGGCGCGAAGGCGTGATATTCCGGCCCGCGCGGCTCGTTCTTGCCGTGCTGGTTCGGGCGCGTCGCCTCGCCCGGCGTCTCGTCGTCGCCGAGCTCGCCGTCGTCGAACGTGTCCGACGTCGAGGCCTGCGCGCTTTCCATCGCGCTCTCGCTCATCTCCTCGCTCGAGGCCTGCGCCTGGTCGGCGCTCATCTCCTGGGCGGCATCGGAATCGGGCGAGCCTTCGGCACCGGACTGGTCGTTGTCGCCGTCCTGGTTCTCGTCGTTGTCGTCATTGTCCTCGCTGTCGGCATTGCGCTCGTCGCCGAGCTCGAGCGCCGTCAGGAGATCATGCACGGCATCGCCGAACCTGGTCTGGTCCTCGACGAGGGTGTCGAGCCGGTCGAGCCGCTTGCCGATCTTGTCTTCGAGGATGGGACGCCAGAGATCCACCATCTTCTTGGCGGCGGTCGGCGGCGCAAGGCCCGTCAGGCGCTCGCGCACCAGCATCGCCAGCGCGTCCGCGAGCGGCGCATCGGCGCGGTCGGTGATCTCGTCGAACTTGCCGCGATGGAAATGATCGTCGAGCATCGCGGTGAGATTTTTGGCAACGCCCGCCATGCGGCGCGCGCCGATCGCCTCGACGCGGGCCTGCTCGACCGCCTCGAACACGCCGCGCGCCTGCGGATTGCCGGGCATCAGCTTGCGATGCAGCTTGGCATCGTGACAGGCGATCTTGAGCGCGATGGAATCGGCGTGGCCGCGGACAATCGCCGCGTCACGCTTGGTCATCTTCCGCGCGGGCTCGGGCAGACGCGCCTTGCCGGGCGCAAGCCCGGGACGCTCGGCGGCGAAGGAGACGTCGAGCTCGGGCGATTTCGCGATCGCCTTCAGGCAGGAGGCCACCGAGCGCTTGAACGGCTCGGTCGGCGCTTCCTTGGTGCTGCGGAATTTGGAGTTGGAGGTGGTCATCTCGCTCTCACCGTCGTCCCCGCGAAAGCGGGGACCCATAGCCACAGGGAGCAGTTAGTGAGCACACTGACGGCCCAATCTTCGCAAAACCACGGCCTGTGGTTATCGCGACGAGCGCAAGCGCTCGCGCGGAGGTCCCGGATCTGCGCTTTGCTACGCTTGTCCGGGACGACACCATTTTTGCCTCAGGACAGCGCCACGTTCACCGCCGATTCCGGCAGCTCCGCGTTGAAGCAGCGCTGGTAGAATTCGGCGACCAGGGGACGCTCGAGCTCGTCGCACTTGTTGAGGAAGGTGACGCGGAAGGCGAAACCGATATCGCCGAAGATGTCGGCGTTCTCGGCCCAGGTGATCACCGTGCGCGGGCTCATCACCGTCGACAGGTCGCCGTTGGCGAAGGCGTTACGGGTGAGGTCGGCAAGGCGCACCATCTTGTTGACGATGTCGCGGCCTTCGCTGGTGCGATAGTGCTTGGCCTTGGCCAGCACGATCTCAACTTCCTCATCGTGGCTGAGATAGTTCAGCGTGGTGACGATCGACCAGCGGTCCATCTGGCCCTGGTTGATCTGCTGGGTGCCGTGATAGAGGCCCGAGGTGTCGCCGAGGCCAACCGTGTTGGCGGTCGCGAACAGGCGGAACGCCGGGTGCGGCTTGATCACCTTGTTCTGGTCGAGCAGCGTCAGGCGGCCCGAGACTTCGAGCACGCGCTGGATCACGAACATCACGTCCGGGCGGCCGGCGTCGTATTCGTCGAACACCAGCGCGACGTTGTGCTGCAGCGCCCAGGGCAGGATGCCGTCACGGAATTCGGTGACCTGCTTGCCGTCGCGGACCACGATGGAGTCCTTGCCGACGAGGTCGATACGGCTGATGTGGCTATCGAGGTTGACGCGCACGCAGGGCCAGTTCAGGCGGGCGGCGACCTGCTCGATATGAGTGGATTTGCCGGTGCCGTGATAGCCGGTCACCATCACGCGGCGGTTGCGGGCGAAGCCGGCGAGAATGGCAAGCGTAGTGGCGCGGTCGAAGCGGTAGTCGGAATCGACTTCGGGCACATGAGGATCGACTTCGGAATAAGCGGGCACTTCGAGATCGCTGTCGATCCCGAACACCTGGCGCACCGACACCTTCATGTCGGGCAGACCGGAAACTTCCTCAACTTTGGACATGGCGGCGGTCGTCATCAATCCTCCGAGGTCCCGGGCGGTCCCGAAACCGGTTATTCGCACGTTGGCTGCGGCTGGGTGCTGAAAATCAACCTATCAGAGACAAGTGGCCGGCAGAAGCCCGCCCCTCAATCAAAGTTCCGTTGTCTTTTCATTTAGATAGGCAAGGAACGCAGTTTTTGGAGGGCTGCCTTGCGAATCACGCCCAAATTCGGGCGGGTCTTGTCCGCCCCGTCCTGATGGCACTTTGGCCGCATCACGTTAGTTATGTAGGGTCCAAAGCCCAGAGCTCCAGCCCGCCAGAGACGACGTGACGTCCTTTCTCGATCCCCTCATCGCCTTCGTGTCCGCCCATCCGTGGCTGGCCTATCTGACCCTGTTCCTGGCGGCGCTGCTCGAGGCGGTCCCGGTGGTGGGATCGGTGATTCCCGGCTCGACCATCATCCTGGCACTGAGCGCCCTGGTTCCGGGCGGCGAGCTGGCGCTGCCATGGGTGCTGCTGGCGGCAGCGAGCGGCGCCGTGCTCGGCGACGGCTCGGCCTATTGGATCGGGCATCGGCAGCAGCGCGAGATCCTCGACACCTGGCCGCTGACCAATTACCCGCGCGTGGTCGCCGAGAGCGAGAGCTTCTTTCACCGCTTCGGCACCTGGGCCGTGTTCTTCGCCCGCTTCGTGCCGCCGATCCGCGCCTTCGTGCCGGTCACGGCGGGAGCGCTCGGGATGGCACCGGCGAAGTTCTATGCGGTGAACATCCCGGCGATCCTGGTCTGGGCGCCCGCGCATGTGCTGCCGGGCGTGCTGGCGGTGTCGGCACTGCACGAATATGCCGGGCTGCATCATCACGGCCATATCGGCAAGCACATCTGGATGCTGACGGTGGCGGCCGCGGCGATCGTGGGCGGTGTGGCGGTGTGGCTCCATCGGAGGCGGCAGAACGGTGGCGTCGCGGAAGCGAAGCCGCGGGGTTAGATCTTACCCTCCCTTGGAGGGGCCCTTGGAGGGGGAGGGTCGGTACGCATGAAGCGCAGCGAAATGCGTAGCGGGGTGGGGTGGGGTGACGGTCTCCCCACATCCAACAGTATCCGAGTGGAGAGATCACCCCCCCCCCCCCCCCCC
>NZ_CAKZJO010000071.1 GCF_936943645.1 uncultured Bradyrhizobium sp.
CTCTCGGTTCACAGGCAGAACGTGGGCACGGCGCAAGTGCGCCTTTGCCCACCCTAGGAAGCTACTGCGACCTTCACCTGGCCTGCGCGGCGGGCGCGGGCCCTGGTCTCCCAGCGGTTCAGCATCTGGCCGAGCTCGCCATTGACGACCGGCACCGCCGTGATGGCGCTCGCGATCTCATTGGTGTTGGCGGCGCTGGCGGGCTGCCAATCCGGCTCGGCATATTCGCGCCAGCGGCGGGCTTCGGCGCGTCGTTTGCTGGAGATGTAGTCGCGCGTGAAATAGCCGGCCGCGAACGCGATCCCCAGCAACACGATCAATACGATGACGCCGCCCACGTTCAACTCCGTTCATTGCCCCGAACGGTTTGTGCGTGGCAATCGGCGCGAAATCATGGCTCGAACGGGGCGGAATGCGTCGCATGCCGCGCTTTGCCGCACGCATTTTTTTTGCACGCGCGAACATTTCGAGGAGTTCTCGATCTCACATCCAGGCTTCGACACAGGGTCCTCGCGAGCGCATTCGAATATGACGACATTGCGACCTGCGGTCGCTCATTGCTTTCGATTCAACCCCTCGCAACCGGCCGCGGACCGCATTAACCTCCGCCCCGCTCGGCCGGATCAACCGGCCAGCGAACATCATTGGGAGGACGCGATGACACGCCAAGAGGCTCGTGACGACGCGGCTCGTGACCACGAGCCGCGCGAGCAGGATGCTGCGCTTTCACGACGAACACTTGTGCGGGGGCTTGCGCTCGGCGCCGCGGCGACCGTCGCCGGCCCCGCGCTGGCCCAGACCGGACCCGCCGCACCACCGACCACCATCACAACGCCGCCGCGCGATTTCGGCCCGCACGGCGCGCCGACCACCTATTTCTGGGACCCCGACATCCTCGCGGTCGATCCGTCCTTCAACGATCTCGCGCAGCCCAACACCGCGATCAAGCGTCTCTACACCGGCGTGCTGTGGGCCGAGGGTCCGGCATGGAGCGCGCAAGGACGATATCTGCTGTGGAGCGACATTCCCAACAACCGGCAGATGCGCTGGAGCGAGGACGACGGCCGCGTCAGCGTGTTTCGCACGCCGTCCAACAATTCGAACGGCAACTCGTTCGACTTCCAGGGCCGCCAGCTCTCCTGCGAGCATCTGACCCGCCGGGTGACGCGCTACGAGCATGACGGCACAGCCACCGTGCTCTGCGACAATTACAACGGCAAGAAGCTGAACTCGCCGAACGACGTCGTCGCGCATCCCGACGGCAGCTACTGGTTCACCGATCCGCCCTATGGCGGCCAGCTCTACGAAGGCGAGCCGGATGCGGCGGGCGGCCCGAGCAATCCGGGCGGCAAGCTCAATCCGCGGATCGGACAGCCCGCCGGCTTCATGCCGGGCAAGCGCGAGCTGCCGACCAATTGCTATCGCATCGACCCCTCGGGGCGCATCGACCTCGTCGTCACCGAGGAGCAGGTGCCCGATCCGAACGGCCTCTGCTTCTCGCCGGACTACAAGAAGCTCTACGTTGCCTCCACCGGCAAGGGACCGGGCGACACCGGCCCCGGCGGCAAGGGCGAGATCTTCGTGTTCGACGTCGGCAGCGACAACAAGCTGTCCAACGTCAAGAAGTTCAGCGATTGCGTGGTGGACGGCGTGAAGTGCGGACCCGACGGCCTGCGTTGCGACGTCAACGGCAATGTCTGGGCGTCCAGCAATGCCGGCCGCGCCGTGGGCTACAACGGCGTGACGGTGTGGTCGCCGGAGGGCAAGCTGCTCGGCCGCATCCGCCTGCCGGAGGTGTGCGGCAACATCACCTTCGGCGGCCCCAAGCGCAACCGCCTGTTCATGGCCGCGAGCCAGTCGCTCTACGCGGTATTCACGGCAACGCAAGGCGCCGGGCCAGGCTGAGCGCGGGCCCGCTGCAGGCTTGCACCACTCTTGTAGGGTGGGCAAAGCGAAGCGTGCCCACGATCTCCTTAATTCGGAACGAGATCGTGGGCACGGCGCTTTGCGCCTTTGCCCACCCTACGGCACTGCTTTCTGCCGCACGATCTGCTGATCGATCGCGGCAAACACCTCTGCGCGTGTGCCTTTCATGACAGCTTGACCTCGCGGTCGGGCTCGCGCTGACGTGGTTCCCCCGGCCGCAATCAAGCTGCATCGCGGGCCAATCTCCGCCATCAAGCCAAAGATGATGCGTGATGCGGCGAAGCCGCAGCGCGGTGCGCGGGCATGATGCTTGGTGCGATCCGCGCCCGACATGGATGGGGAGCCTTCGCGATGCGCCATATGCCAAACGACACCATCATCGTCAGCGTCGGGAGCGAGGAACTCGTGATCGCGTTCGGGGACCCCGGTCTGCCGGTCGACGGCCGCGGCGGCAACGACGTCATGATCGCAACGGTCGACGGCGGGCCCAGCAGCCTGCTGTTTGTCGGTGACGAATCGACCCTGAACGGCCGATCGCATGGCGGCAACGACCTTCTGGTCGCGACGGTCGAGGGCCGCTTGCCCTATGTGTCCCTGGACGGCGACGCGCAGATCATGTCCGATCAGGCCCATGGTGGCAACGACGTGCTGCATGTCGAGGCCTCGAACGCGACCTTCGCGAACGTCTATCTCTCCGGCGACGCCGAACTCGCCATGACCGGGAATGCCAAAGGCGGCAACGATCTCATCACCGCAGAGATGGGCGACAGATCGTATGGTGCGTTCAGCGGCGATTCCGGATCGCTGATGAGCGGCAACGCCCAAGGCGGCCACGACATCGTCAGCGTGATGCAGACCGGCGCCTCCGGCAACGCGTCGATCTCAGGCGATGCCTTTGTGTCCATGATCGGCGATGCACGCGGCGGCAACGACATTCTCATCTATACGGTCGGCGCCGATGCGCAGTCCGGCAGCGCATCGGTCTTCGGCGATGCCAGCGACATGAACGACAATGCCCGTGGTGGGAATGACATCCTGATCGCAGCCGTAGACGGCAATCCCGATTCGACCTCCATCGTGCTCGTCGGCGATGCCTCGCAGATGACCGGCAACGCCCGGGGCGGCAACGATATCCTCTACGGCAGCGATCGCGGCGATCTTCTCTATGGCGATGCACGGGCCTACAATCCGTTCATAGGCGGCGCCATCACCGGCGGCCGCGACATCCTCAATGGCGGCGGCGGCAACGATCAGCTCTGGGGCGGACCGAACAACGACCTGTTCGTGTTCGGCGCCGGCTCGGGCCAGGACGTGGTCAGCGATTTCAACCAAGGCAACAAGGCCGGCGGCAGCACGGCGCCGGAGCATGACGTGATCGACGTCCACGCGTACGGCTTTGCGGGCTGGGCCGATCTGAAGAGCCTGATCAGCGACGATAGCGCCGGCAATGCGGTGATCCAACTAACGGCCAGTGACAGCATCACGCTGGACGGTATCCATGCCGCCGACCTCCACGCCAGGGATTTCATCGTCTGAGACGCGCGAGACCAGGATGGATCGGCATCGCGCGGTCGGTTATCGTTCGCACATGATCTCAGCGCTTGTCGCGAGGGCTCCCCTCTCGCTACGTTTCGAGATCATGCTGTGGGGACAGAAACCATGCGCGTTGTGATCTGCGGCGGCGGCGTGATCGGGGCCTGCACCGCCCTGTTCCTTGCCCGCCGCGGCATCGAGGTCATCGTCGTCGAACGGACCGAGGTGGCGGCGGCCGCCTCGGGCAAGGCCGGCGGCTTTCTCGCGCGCGACTGGTGCGCCGGCACACCGCTCGATGCGCTGGCGCGGCGCAGCTTCGCGCTTCACGCGCAACTGGCCGGCGATATCCCAGGCGATTGGGGCTATCGCCCCATGACCGTCTATAGCGGCTTCGTTGCACCCGATGGCGATGCACGGCAGGCCCTGCCCTCCAAACTTCGCTGGCTCGCCGACGGTGTCGTCATCGCGCAACGCATCGGCACACACGAGACGACTGCAATCGTCCATCCCCGCAAGTTCACCTCATCCGTGATGGATGCTGCGCTTGCGCTGGGTGCGCAGCTTCGTCGCGGCCGCATTACGGCCATCCCGCGCGCTGCGGACGGCGCTACGGCGCGCGGCGTTGAGGTCGAAGGCAGTGTCATCGAGGCGGACGCAGTCGTGATCGCGATGGGCCCATGGTCGCTGCTCGCGGCGCAATGGGCGAGCCTGCCCGCGGTCTATGGCCAGCGCAGCCCGAGCATCGTGTACGACACCGGCACCGATGTGCCGGCCGATGCGCTGTTCCTGGAGCATGAAGACAACGGCAACGCCGTGTCGATCGAAGTCTTCCCGCGGGCCGACGGCAGCACGCATGTCACCGCGCTCTCCGACATCGCGCCGCTGCCGCTCGATCCCGCCGCCGTGACGCCCGACGAGGACGCGATCGTCCGCCTGCAGGCGATGAGCGAGCGGCTGTCGTCGCTGTTCGACCCTGCGAGGATCATCGCGCGGCAGGCCTGCTTCCGTCCGGTGACGCAAGACGGCCTGCCGCTGATCGGCAAGGTGTCGCAGAGCGAGGGCCTCTATGTTGCGACCGGACACAATGTCTGGGGCATTCTCAACGCGCCCGCGACCGGCGAAGCACTGGCACAGCTGATCGCCGATGGCGCGGCGCAGATCGACCTCTCACCGTTCGATCCGGCACGGCTCGCCCCGCTCGACCCATCCCTGCTGCAGACGCGCTGATCCCGGCGGATGCGTTCACGTCGCGCACGCGCATGGGCACAGCTGAAATCTGCATGACTGCCCTGCTCTCTATTTGCGCAGCGCTAGACTTTAGTTCGCGTCTCACAATCATGAATGCAGTTTCACTTGCCGAGAATGTCTCGGCCGGTATAGTCGCGACATAATGGCTCACAAGAGGCCTGTTCAAAGGGAGACAACACCATGAAGAAAAGACTCTCTGTTGCATTGCGAATTCGCTCGACGCCGCCGTGATCGGCGCGCCGGAGGACGTCGTCAGGACTGACGTCAGTCTCCCGAGCTCTCCACCAAGCCTACCCGCGAACTGATCGGAACCCATCCGGGCCTCGCCCGGAAGCGTTTCCGCATGGCGGGCGCACAGCAGCTTTTCCTCCAAGCGGCAGCCGGACTGCCCGGCCAAATCATCAATGCGAGTCTTCCAGATCCTGATCGATGGCTTTGCCATCAGTGCTCTCTACGCTCTCGGTGCCACCGGCTTTACCCTGATCTTCGGCGTCTCGGGCGTGCTCAACCTCTCCCACGGCGCCATCATGGTCGCGGCGGCGGTGGCGGCCTGGGCCGCGGCCAGCGTGCT
This sequence comes from uncultured Bradyrhizobium sp., assembly GCF_936943645.1. Classification (GTDB taxonomy): domain Bacteria; phylum Pseudomonadota; class Alphaproteobacteria; order Rhizobiales; family Xanthobacteraceae; genus Bradyrhizobium. Next base: position 5,279 of record NZ_CAKZJO010000071.1, read on the forward strand.
CAATGTCGGCACCTATGCCGGCGCGCTGATCGGCGTCGGCGTCGCACTCCTCACCGCGTTCGCCACCTATTTCGCGGTGGTGAAGCCGATCCAGGATTCACGCCGCATTCCCAATGAGGAGAAGGAGATCTTCGTCCTCACGGGCACGCTGCTCTGGGGCATCATGATCCAGGAGCTGATCGCCTATTTCTTCACCAACAACGCCAAGACCGTGCTGCCGATCGTCGAGGGCGTGGTCGAGATCCTCGGCGTGCGCACGCCGAAGAACGAGATCTTCACCGCCATCGTGTGCTGCCTCGTCATCGCGCTGCTGTGGCTGCTGGTGAACCGCACTCGCACCGGCAAGGCGGTGCTCGCGGCCTCGATGAACCCGCGCGGCGTCACGCTGCTGGGGCTCGAGCTCACCAACATCTACATCGTGGTGTGGGCGATCTACGGCATCCTCGCCGGCATCGCCGGCGTGCTGCTCGGCATGTTCCTCGGCGTCAGCTCCTACAGCGTGGGCCCGTTGACGGCGAGCGCGTTCTCGATCGTCGTGCTCGGCGGCCTCGGCAGCGTTTCCGGCTCGCTGATCGCCGCCTTCGTGGTGGGCTATCTCGAGACGCTGACGGCCTACCTCGTCTCGCCGGCCTATCGAACCATCCCGGCGCTGCTGCTGCTCGTGTTCGTGATGTACATCCGGCCCCAGGGCCTGTTGGGGAGGCGCTGAGATGTCGAACTTCTTCACCACGCGCCTGTTCTTCGTCTCGCTCGCCCTCGTCGTCATCGCGGCGACGCTGCCGCTCTACGTCTCCGGCTACGTGCTCGGGCTGCTCACCGTCGCTTTCTATTTCGGCGTGTTCGCGATGGCCTGGGACCTGCTGTTCGGCTTCGCGGGCGAAGTCAATTTCGGCCCGACCTTCCTGATCGGCGTCGGAGCCTATACCGCCGGCATCCTCAATGCCCAGTTCGGCTGGTCGGTTTACCCTTGCATCGTGCTCGGGGCGCTCGCCTCGGTCATCGCCGGCCTCGTGCTGGCGCTGCCGGCGCTCAGGGTGCGCGGACCTTATTTCGGCCTGACCACGCTGGTCGCGGTCCTGATGCTGCAGAACTTCATCGTGGTGTTCGCCGATCTCACCGGCGGCGAGATCGGGCTCACCATCCCCGACGTCATCAGCATCAATGCCGGCACCAATTACTGGATCGCACTCGGCTTCATGACGATCTCGGCGGCCATCCTCTACGGTCTGTCGCAATCGCCGATCGGGCTCGTCCTGCAGGCCAGCGGCCAGGACCCGGTGCAGGCCGGCGCGCTCGGCTTCAACATCGTCAAGCACAAGCTCGCCGCCTTCATCGTCTCCGCGTTCTTCTCGGGACTGTCGGGCGCGCTGCTGGTGTTCTATTTCGGCACCGCCTCGGTCGGCACGGTCGTCGACGTCGCGGTCGGCGTCAACGTGATCGTCTCGGCCGTGCTCGGCGGCCGGCGCACCGTGCTCGGGGCTGCGCTCGGCGCGATCTTCCTGATCGTCGCCGGCGAATTCCTGCGCCCCACCGGCGAGCTCGCCACCTTCATCGTCTCGGCGGTGGCGCTGCTGGTGGTGCTGTTCTTCCCCGGCGGCTTCCTCGGGGCGGCCCTCTCGCGTGAGGCGCGCTCGTGATGGATATGAGGCTTTCAAACCGGGCCGTGCTCGAAGTCCGCGGGCTGACCAAGCGCTTCGGCGGCCTGACCGCGGTGAAGAACCTCGGCTTCGAGGTCAACAGCGGCGAGATCTTCGGCCTGATCGGGCCGAACGGCTCGGGCAAATCGACCGCGATGAAGAGCGTGATGGGGATCGAACGCCCCACCGCGGGCGAGGTGATCTTCGAGGGCGAGAACGTCGCTGGCCTCCCAGCGCACAAGATCGCGCGCAAAGGCTTCGGCATGGTGTTCCAGCACTCGCGGCCGCTGAACCGGCAGACGGTGCTGGAGAATATCCTGGTCGCGCTGCTGCCGGACAGCCTGTTCATGCTATTCCCGGACAAGGCGCTGGTCGAGCGCGCCAAATGGATCGCCGACCGCGTCGGACTCGGCAACGTCATGCACCGCCGCCCGCCGACGCTGCCCTTCGCCGATCTGCGCCGGCTCGAACTCGCCAAGGCCATCGCGCGTGATCCCAAGGTCGTGCTGGTGGACGAGCCTTTTGCCGGCCTGACCCGTGCCGAGGTCGACATCTTCTCCGACCTGATCCGCAGCTTCCGCGACGAGGGCCGCGCGGTGATGCTGGTCGACCACAACGTCAAGAGCGTCGCGGCCCTCGTCGACCGCGTGCTCGCGATGTATCTCGGCGAGGAGATCGTCACCGGCAAGGCCGACGAGGTCATGCGAAACGAGACCGTGCGCCGGGTCTATCTCGGCGGCGCGATCGAGACCCATGCGCGGCCCGAGACCAGCTTCAAGGACCGGGCGCCGCTGCTCCAGGTCGAGAATGTCAGCGTGTTCTACGGCAAGGCGCAGGCGCTGGAGAACGTCTCGATCCACGTCCACGAGGGCGAGTTCGTCTCGGTGGTCGGCCTCAACGGCGCCGGCAAGACCACGCTGTTCAACACCATCTCCGGCTTCCTGCCCTATGGCGGCGAGATCGTGCGCGGCGGCGACAAGCTGCGTGGCACCAGCCCTGCGAAGATCGCCCGCAGTGGCCTGGTGCAATGCCCTGAGTCGCGCGAGCTGTTCGGCGAGATGAGCGTGCGGGAGAACCTCGATCTCGGCGGACAGCATCTTCCCGACGACAAGCGCGCCGCGCAGCTCGCCTGGCTGTTCGAGCTGTTCCCGATCCTCAGGGAGCGCCAGGGCCAGATGGCGCAGACGCTTTCCGGCGGCGAGCAGCAGATGCTGGCGATCGGCCGCGCACTGATGATGCAGCCGCAAATCCTGATCCTGGACGAGCCGACCCTGGGGCTTGCGCCCGTCATCCTCGAGCAATTGTCCAAGGCGCTGACCAAGCTGCGGGAGACGACCGCCATCACGGTGCTGCTCGGCGAGCAGAACGTCACCTTCGCGCTGCCGCATGCCGACCGCGTCTACGTGCTCGAACACGCCCGGATCGTCTGGGAGGGCGATCCCGGCCGCTTCGCCAGCGAGGCCGGCGCCGATTTTCTTTGAGTCCTCAACATCAACAAGAAATGGAAAGGGAAACGACCATGAGACCATCGATCCTCAGCAGCAGCTTCCTCGCGTCTGCGCTCGCGCTGTGCCTCGCCGCGCCCGCCTATGCCCAGTCGAAAGACCCGATCAAGATCGGCGTCATCGCCGAGGTGCAGTCGATCGCAGGCGCGGCGACGCCGGGCGGCGCGCAGATCGCCGCCGACGAGATCAACGCCAAGGGCGGCATTCTCGGCCGCAAGGTCGAGATCGTCACCTATGACAACAAGAGCTCGTCGGCCGATTCCGTGCGCGCCTTCCAGCGCGCGGTGAGCGAGGACAAGGTCTCCGCGGTGATCGCGAGCTACATCTCCGAGGTCGTGCTGGCGCTGGAGCCCTGGGCGGCACGCTTGAAGATGCCGCTGATCACGCCCGGCGCGGCGTCGAACGAGATCACCAAGGCGATCCACAACGACTATGAGAAGAACAAGTACACCTTCCACGGCTATCTGACCTCGGCCGCGCAGGCCCAGCTCGTCTGCGATGCCGCCAAGGATCTCCTCGTCGACAAGCTCAAGTTCAAGACCGTCGCGATCATGAGCGAGGACGCCGCCTGGACCAAGCCGCTCGACGTCGGCTACGAGGCCTGCCTGCCCAAGGCCGGGCTGAAGGTCGTCGAGCACGTGCGCTTCTCGCCGGATACCACCGACTTCACGCCGATCTTCAACAACATCGAGAGCAAGAAGCCCGACGTGATCGTGACAGGCATCTCCCATGTCGGCGTGCAGCCGACGGTGCAGTGGAAGAACCAGCAGGTGCCGATCCCGATGTTCGGCATCTCCGCGCAGGCGCTGAGCCCGACCTTCTGGAAGGACACCAATGGCGCCGCCGACGGCATCCCCTCGCTGGCCGTCGCAACGCCCGACGTCGCGGTGACCGCGAAGACAAAACCGTTCGCAGCCGCCTTCAAGGCGAAGTTCGGCCAGCCGCCGGCCTATACCGGCTATACCGCCTATGACGAGGTCTACATGATCACCGACGCGATCACGCGCGCCGGCTCGACCGATCCCGACAAGATGGTCACCGAGCTCGAGAAGACCGACTACGAGGGCACCATCGGCAAGATCCAGTTCTACGGCAAGAACGACGAGTTCACCCACGGCATCAAGTCCGGTCCGGGCACCGTGACCGGTCTCGTCTTCCAGTGGCAGGACCAGAAGCAGGTCGTGGTCTGGCCGGAGAAGATCGCGGAAGGCAAATTGAAGTTTCCGAACTTCGTGAAGCTGTCGCAGTAAGCGGCCTGCACTCGGAGACATCGACCATGCAAGGCCCGTCGCGATGTCAGCGGCGGGCCTTGCTGCTTTGTGCAGAACGGAACCGGCGCACTGGCCTTGGAGGACCCATCCTGCGATCTTGCCGTTACCCCCACTTCGGGGCGGAGGCGCGAGATGGACGATCGAGCAAGACAGACCGGGATGCCGACGCAGGACGACGGCTTCGTCCACGTCAGGGGTGCGCGCGAGCACAATCTTGGGAATGTCGACGTTCGCATTCCGCGCAACGCCCTTGTCGTGTTCACGGGCGTCTCGGGCTCGGGCAAATCCTCGCTCGCCTTCGGCACGATCTATGCCGAGGCGCAGCGGCGCTATCTGGAATCGGTGTCACCTTATGCGCGCCGGCTGTTTCACCAGATGCAGATCCCTGAAGTGGACGACATCGAGGGCCTGCCGCCTGCGGTGGCGCTGCAACAGCAGCGCGGCGCGCCGACGACGCGGTCATCGGTCGGCAGCGTCACCACCATCTCGAACCTGCTGCGGATGCTCTATTCCCGCGCTGGCGATTATCCGCGGGGACAGCCGATGCTCTATGCGGAGGCGTTCTCGCCGAACACGCCGGAGGGCGCCTGCCCGACCTGCCACGGCATCGGCCGGATGCTCGACGTCACCGAGAAATCGATGGTGCCCGACGACACCAAGACGATCCGCGAACGCGCCGTCGCGGCCTGGCCCAGCGCCTGGCAGGGCCAGAACCTGCGCGATATCCTGACGACGCTCGGCTACGACGTCGACCGGCCCTGGCGCGAGCTGCCGAAGAAGGACCGCGACTGGATCCTGTTCACCGAGGAGCAGCCGACCGTTCCCGTCTATGCCGGCTACGATGCCGCCGAGGTCAAGCGGGCCCTGCGCCGCAAGGAGGAGCCGAGCTATCAGGGCACCTTCACCGGCGCCAAGCGCTACGTGATGCAGACCTACGCCAAGTCCGAAAGCGCGATGATGAAGCGTCGCGTCGCGCAATTCATGATCACGCAGGACTGCCCGACCTGCCACGGCACGAGGCTGAAGCCCGAAGCGCTCAAGGTGAAGTTCGCGAGCCTCAACATCGCCGAGATGTCGCATCTGCCGCTGAAGGAGATGCACGAGGTAATCAAGCCATTTGCGGGAACTTCAACGGACAAGTCGGAGAAAGCCGTCGTCGCCCGGCGCATCTGCGAGGATCTGTCGGCGCGCCTCGCCGTGCTGCTCGACCTTGGCCTCGGCTATCTCGCCTGCGAGCGCTCTACGCCGACGCTGTCGCCGGGCGAGTTGCAGCGGCTGCGGCTGGCGACGCAGGTCCGCTCCAACCTGTTCGGCGTCGTCTACGTGCTCGACGAACCCTCCGCGGGCCTGCACCCCGCCGACACCGAGGCGCTGCTGCGCGCGCTGGACCGGCTGAAGCACGCCGGCAATTCGATCTTCGTGGTCGAGCACGAGATCGAGGTGATCAGGCATGCCGACTGGCTGGTGGATGTCGGCCCCGACGCCGGCGACGGCGGCGGGCTCATTCTTTACAGCGGGCCGCCGGCAGGGCTCGGCGGGATCGCGCAGTCACGCACCGCGCAATATCTCGCGCATCCCCGCAAGAAGCTGCCGGCGGAGCGCCGCGAGCCGAAGGGACATCTGAAGCTGAGGGGCGTGACCCGCAATAATCTGCGCGGCCTCGACGTCGACATTCCGCTCGGTGTGATCGCGGGCATCACCGGCGTGTCGGGCTCCGGCAAATCGAGCCTGATCAGCCAATTCCTCGTCGACACCGTGGCCGCGCATCTCGGCCATACGCTTGCCACCGACACCGACGACGACAGCCTCGCCCCGACGGTCGAAACGCTGGGCGGCAAGATCGTTGCCGGCCTCGACCACATCAACCGCCTCGTCGTCGTCGACCAGAAGCCGATCGGCCGCACACCGCGCTCCAACCTTGCGACCTATACCGGCCTGTTCGATCAAGTGCGAAAATTGTTCGCGGCAACGCCGCAGGCCAAGTCACGGCGCTACGACGCGGGGCGCTTTTCCTTCAACGTCGCCAAGGGCCGCTGCGCGACCTGCGAGGGCGAGGGCTTCGTCTGCGTCGAACTGCTGTTCCTGCCCAGCGTCTATGCGCCCTGCCCGACCTGCAAGGGCGCGCGCTACAACGACAAGACGCTCGAGGTGAAGATCAACGGCAAATCCATCGCCGACGTGCTGGCGATGCGCGTCGACGAGGCCTTCGCGTTCTTCCGTGACGATTCCGCGCTGAACCGGGCGCTGTCGGTCGTGCGCGAGGTCGGGCTCGGCTATATCCGCCTCGGCCAGTCCGCCACCGAATTGTCCGGCGGCGAAGCCCAGCGCATCAAGCTGGCGACCGAGCTGATGCGTCCGCAACGCGGCCATACGCTCTATGTGCTGGACGAGCCGACCACCGGCCTTCATCCGCGCGACGTCGAGCGGCTGATCGCACAGCTCGAGCGGATCGTGGACGCCGGCAACAGCGTGATCGTGGTCGAGCACGACATGGACGTCGTGGCGCACAGCGACTGGATCATCGATCTCGGGCCCGGGGCCGGTGACGAGGGCGGCCGTGTGGTCGCGGCGGGAACGCCCGAGCGGGTCGCCAAGGCCGGCGGCAAGACGGCGCCTTATCTGGCGCGGCGATTGGCACAGTAGCGCGCGATCCAGCTGGGCCGCGCCGTCATTTCGCAATTGCGTCAGCGCCGTCGAAGACAGACCTCGACTTTCGCGATGTTGACTTTCCGCGATCCCCCTCCCCATACTTCGCAAAAAAATAACAACCAATCATAAGACGGTTTTGAGGGAGGATAGGATGCCGACTTCACGCAGGCAGCTGCTGAAGGGTACGGCGGCTGCCGCCGCCACGCTCAGCCTCGATTGGACCAGGGCCCAGGCGCAGGCCGAGAATTTGCGCATCGGCCTGATTTACGATCTCACCGGCCCGTTCGCCGCCGGCGGCTCGGTCGCCTCCTCGGTCGGGGCGCAGATCGCCATCGATCTCGTCAACGAGAAGGGCGGCATCGGCGGCAAGACCAAGATCGTGCCTGTTGCCGCGGACTCCCAGAGCAAGGCCGACGTTGCCATCAACGAGGCCGAACGGCTGATCAGCCAGGAAAAGATCGACATCATCAACGGCGTCTATTCCAGCGCGCATGCCGTGCCGATGGCCGCCAAGGTCGAGCAGCAGAAGAAGATCCTCTGGATCACGACCGCGGTCTCCACCGCCGTGTTCAAGGACAAGAATCTGCAATATGTGTTTCGCGCGCAGATCCATTCCGACCAATACGGCCAGGCCTTCGCCGGCTTCCTCGCCGAGCATGCGAAAGCCAAGCTCGGCATGGATCCCAAAGAGGTCAAGGTCGCGCTGATCCACGAGGACGGCCCCTACGGCGTCGGCGTCGCCGCGGCGGACGAGGCCTATGCCAAGGAGGCCGGCATTCAGGTGGTGCTGCGTGAAGGCTATTCGGCCTCGGCGCCCGACCTGTCGGTGCTCGTCACCAAGATCAAGCGCGCCAAGGCCGACGTGATCTCGCATGCCGGCTACAACCCCGACATCACCCTGTTCCTGCGCCAGGCCCGCGAGAGCGGCTTGCGCTTCAAGATGCTGTTCGGGGCAGGCGCGGGCTACAGCCAGCTCGACAAGCTGCGCGCGACGTTCGGTGCCGACATCGACAATTTCTGCAACATCGATCCGGTCCCGGCGCAACTGCTCGATCCGAAGAAGCTCGCGCCCGGCATGGGCGATCTGATCAACGCCATGGTCACGCGCTACAAGGCCAAGACCGGCGCCACCGACGTGCCGCCGCATTGCTCGATGGGCTTCAACCAGACCTGGGTGCTGCTCAACAACGTGCTGCCGGTCGCCAAGGAGAAGTACGGCAGCTTCGAGCCCGAGGCGATCCGGAAAGCGGCGCTCGACGTCGACATTCCCGCGGGCGGCACCATCCAGGGCTATGGCGTGAAATTCTTCCCGCCGGGCACGCCGCTGTCCGGCCAGAACGAACGCTCGACGCCGGTGGTGATGCAGAACGCGGGTGAGCACATCTCGGTGGTGTGGCCGACCAACATCAAGACGCAGGACCCGGTGTTTCCGCTGCCGAAGGGCTCGACCTACGGGGCGTGAGGCGGCGGCGGCGGTGCCACCCTCCCCTGGAGGGGGAGGGTCGCTACGCATGCAGGGAAGCGGAATGCGTGGCGGGGTGATCTCTCCTCTCGGGCGGTGCCCGTGTGGAGAGATCACCCCACCCCGCTCGCGCTCACGCGCGATCGACTCCCCCTCCAGGGGAGGGTAAAGAGCAGTCCCCCTACAGCACCACCCGCCGCCCCTCCTCCGCCGCCCAGTAGCCTGCGTAGTTCACCTTGATCGTCTCATAGGCCAGCGCGAGATCCGACAGCGGCTGGCGGCCTGTGGCGACGCATTCCATGAAGTCCTGGATCTCCTGCAAGTACCCCCGCGTCCATTCCTCCTCGAGGCAGACATATTGCCAGCCGGTCTTGCGATCGACTTTCTCGGTGATGTAGACGGAGGCGAGCTTCTCCTCGCTGGTCTGGTAGCTCATCAGATGATTGTTGGGCGTGATGTTGGCGAACAGCGAGCCACCTGATGTGTAGGTCTCGATCAAGTTGCGCACGCCGCCCATGATCATGTCGCCGGAGAACACGGTCGCCTTGGTGCCGTCGGAGAAGGTCGCCGTGAGCGTGCCCCAGTCCTCGACATCGACGGGATTGGCCTTGATATAGGTCCGCTCCTCGGGCTTGAGGCCGGCGGTGACGTTGCCGACATCGCAGGTGACGCTGGCGACGCGAACGGTTTCGCCGCGCGCTTTGGCCTCGACCTGCTTCAGATAGAGTACGGCCGAGAGCGGATGGCAGCCCATGCGGATCAGCGACCCGCCGCCGGTCATCGCCCATTGTGCCGCATGGGCCGCATGCGAGCCGGAATGGCTCTCCTCGCCCTTCATGAACAGGATCTTGTCCTTTGTCGCCCTGATGACCTCGGCGGTCTTGGTCACTGCTGGCGCATAGACCCAGTCCTCGGCATACATGAAGAGTTTTCCGGTGCGCTCGATCGCGGCGCGCGTCCTGTCCATCTCCTCGATCACGCGCTGGTACATCAGCGCCTTCGGCACGTGCTTGCCGATCGGCTGCGCATCTCCGTCACGGCCGAAATAGCCGGCGAACGGCTTTTCGCAGATCACATGCTTGCCGGCCTGCATGGCACCGACGATCATCTCCGCATGAAGATTGGGCGGGGTGCAGATGTCGACGACGTCGAGCTCGCCGTCGGCGATCAGATCGGCGAAGCTGCGATAGACGCGCGGGATGCCGTGATGCCGCGCGAAATCGACGACGCGATCGCCGCGCGCGGCGACCGCCGCGACCTCGACGTCCACGCCATAGACGCGCCGGAACGCGTACATATGCAGCTCCGACACGAAGCCGCAGCCGACGAGTCCCACCCTGATTTTTGCCATAGCGCCCCTCATGCTCTAAGCGGCACTATAGCGCGCACGCGGGTCTATTCCACGGAGACTCGCACCACGCCCGCACTCATCATGCCGAGCGCGCGGGCAGCCGGCACCGAGAGATCGACGATGCGGCCACGGATGAAGGGACCGCGATCATTGACACGGCATTGGATCGTCCGCCCGCTCCAGGACACCCTGAGGACGCTGCCGAACGGGCGCGTCCGATGGGCGCAGGTCAGCTCGCCGCCTTTACCGGCTTTTCCGTATCCATAGTACGACGCAAGCCCGCTTTCGGCCTGGGCGACAGAAAGGGCTGAAAGCGAAAAAGTGGCTAGGCAAAAACAAAGTGTCGTCTGCGCTCGCACGGCACCGCTCCCGGTTGGCCCTGCCCGGCGCTGCAAACGTCGACTTGTTCCCTGGAGTTCCCAAAACACTGCCGCGCAAGGCGCGGCAGTGCCATCACACATTGTTACTGTCGTGACGGATCAGACGCTGGCCGGCGCAATGGGCAGACCGGCCTGCCGGCCCGCACCATCACGCCGCGATCGTGATCACGAACGTGGCTGCGTTTGCGCAGCGATCATGCTCAAATCCAACGCGCGCAGCGCTCACCAATATCGGCGATAATAGTGACGGTGATAGACCCGGTACGGCCGGTAGTAACCGTAGCGATAGCCATAATACGGGCGATAGGGCCGATAGTAGCGCGGATACGCATAGGCCGGCCCGTAGGCATAGCCGCCGTAATAGGCGGGGGCATAACCATAGCCGTAACCGGGATAGCCATAGCCGCCATAATAGGGACCGCCGTAATAGCCGTAGCCGTAAGGCGCGCCGCTGGCGATGGCGCCGCCGATGATCGCGCCTGCGGCGAGCCCGCCGATACCCCAGCCCCATCCGCCGCCGCGCCAATGCACCTGCGTGACGTCGTCGCCGACTGCGGCTTTCATGGTCGCGACGTTGGTCGGCAGCGGGGCTGCCGCCGCCTGCTGAATTTGCCCGGCGACGACCACGCCGGCCAGCGAACAGGCAATTGCCGTTTTCCAGATTCTCATCGTCTCAACTCCTGTCTGACGTTTCGCTTGGAAAAGGATCGCAGGGTCATGATCGGGCATCCTTGCGCCAAGTCAAAGCCCGGATTTCGAAAGCCGGATTTGCGTGCGGCGCACAAGTCGCGTTCCGGCCTCTTTGCGCGACGGCCGCCGGCATGCGGCCCGCTCCATTCGAAAGCCCGGCCGGCCAAGGCAAAGCATTAAGCTTCCCGCGCGCGCAACCAACAACCGACTTCACGATTTACTATTCGTACCGTTACTATCGGTTCCAAGGGCGCGGGGGCTTCTCGCGACGAATGGTCTCGGCCTGCGCCGGGTGGGAAGTGGGAGGATGTCATGAGTGCCGTCGGTAATGAGCCGCTCGCCCGTCAGGCGCTGGCGTTCGTCCTGGCTGGCGGACGAGGCAGCCGGCTCCTGGAGCTGACTGACCGGCGCGCCAAGCCGGCGGTCTATTTCGGCGGCAAGTCCCGCATCATCGATTTCGCGCTGTCGAATGCCGTCAATTCAGGCATTCGCCGTATCGCTGTGGCGACCCAGTACAAGGCGCACAGCCTGATCCGGCATCTTCAGATGGGCTGGAACTTCTTTCGCCCCGAGCGCAACGAGAGTTTCGACATTCTTCCCGCGAGCCAGCGCGTCTCCGAGAACATGTGGTATGTCGGCACGGCGGACGCGATCTACCAGAACATCGACATCATCGAGTCGCACAACGCCCGCTTCATCGTCGTGCTGGCTGGCGACCACATCTACAAGATGGATTACGAAGTGATGCTGCGCCAGCACGTCGACAGCGGCGCCGACGTCACCGTGGGCTGCCTCGAAATGCCGCGCGCCGAATCCTCCGGTTTCGGCATCATGCATATCGACGAGAACGGCTGGATTCAGGAGTTCCTGGAGAAGCCGAAAGACCCGCCGCCGATGCCGGGCAAGCCTGACGTCTCGCTCGCCAGCATGGGCATCTACGTATTCGACTCGAAATTCCTGTTCGACCAGCTCAAGCGCGATGCCGAGGACCCGAACTCCAACCACGATTTCGGCAAGGACATCATTCCCTACATCGTGAAGAACGGCCGCGCCATCGCGCACCAGTTCTCGACCTCCTGCGTGCGCTCCAGCCAGAACAACGGCGCCTATTGGCGCGACGTCGGAACGGTGGATGCGTATTGGGCCGCCAACATCGACCTCACAGACGTAGTGCCGGAGCTCGATCTGTTCGACCGCGCATGGCCGATCTGGTCATATGCCGAGATCACGCCGCCTGCGAAATTCGTCCATGACGAGGAAAGCCGGCGCGGCCAGGCGGTGAGCTCGCTGGTCTCCGGCGGCTGCATCATCTCCGGCGCCTCGCTGCGGCGCTCGCTGCTGTTCACCGGCGTGCGCATCAACTCCTACGCCAATGTCGAGAACGCCGTGATTATGCCTTACGTCAATGTCGGCCGCGGCGCGCGCCTGAAGAACGTCGTGATCGACCGTGGCGTCGAGATCCCGGAAGGCCTCGTCGTCGGTGAGGACCCCGAATTCGACGCCAAGCGATTCCGCACCACCGAGCAGGGCATTTCGCTGATCACCCAGGCGATGCTCGACGGGCTCAATAAATGACGCCTGTTCGCGTCCTCGCCGTCGCCTCTGAAGTCTACCCCATCGTCAAGACCGGCGGCCTCGCCGATGTCGCCGGCGCGCTGCCGATTGCGCTGAAGGCGCATGGCGTCGAGATGCGCACCTTGATGCCGGGCTATCCCGACGTGATGCGGCTGGTCTCAGGGGCGGTGGAGATCCGGCACTGGCCGGATTATTTCGGCGGCCCCGGGCGGCTGCTCGCGGGCTCCCACGACGGACTCGACCTGTTCGTGCTCGACGTGCCGCATCTCTATGCGCGGCCGGGCAATCCTTACGTCACCCCCGAGAACGTCGACTGGCCCGACAACGGCCTGCGCTTCGCCGCGCTGTCGCGCGTCGCGGCCGACATCGGCCACGGTCTCGTCCCGGCCTTCGTGCCCGAAATCGTCCACGCCCATGACTGGCAGGCCGGGCTCGCGCCGGCCTATCTGCACTATGACAATCGCCCGCGGCCCGCCACCGTGATGACCATCCACAACATGGCCTATCAGGGCAAGTTCGCGCGCGAGCTGATCGGATCGATCGGCCTACCCTGGAGCGCGTTCGACGTCCACGGCCTGGAGTATTTCGGCGGCATCAGCTTCCTGAAGGCCGGCCTGCAATTCGCCGACCGCATCACCACGGTGTCGCCGACCTACGCGCAGGAAATCCAGAGCGACGAAGGCGGCATGGGGTTCGGCGGCCTGTTGCGCGAACGCGCGAGCGTGCTGAGCGGCATCCTCAACGGCATCGACACCGACGTGTGGAATCCGCAAACCGACCCGCACATCGCCTACCGCTACGGCGCCGAGGACCTCACGTTCCGGGCCGCGAACAAGGCCGTGCTGCAGCAGCAATTCAACCTCGATTCCTCGGACGAGGCGCCGCTGCTCGGCGTCATCAGCCGACTGTCGTGGCAGAAGGGGCTCGATCTCCTGCTGCAGGCCATTCCGACCATCTTGGGCGAAGGCATGCAGCTCGCGCTGCTCGGCAGCGGCGACCGCGACCTGCAGGACCGCTATCAGGCCGCCGCCCGCGCCAATCCCGGCCGGATCGGCGTCGTGATCGGCTATGACGAGATCCTGGCGCATCTGCTCCAGGCCGGATCGGACGCGCTGATCGTGCCCTCGCGCTTCGAGCCATGCGGCCTGACCCAGCTCTGCGCGCTGCGCTACGGCGCCATCCCGATCGTCTCGCGCGTCGGCGGGCTCGAGGACACCATCGTCGATATCGGCGAAGCCGTTTCCTCCGGCCGCGATGCCACCGGCTTCAAGTTCGCCCCCGTGACGGCGGACGCCCTCGCCGGCAGCTTGCGCAACGCCAACACCGCCTTCCACGACAAGCCGACCTGGCGGCGCCTGCAACGAAACGGCCTCGCGACCGACGTCTCCTGGCGCAACCGGGCCGGCGACTATGCCGCGCTGTATCGCGACGTCGTGGCGTCCCGCGCCTGAGGCATGACCGCCGTCGAATCCATGCTATAGAGCCGGCATGGATCCGTTATTGATCAAGCTGATCGGCTTTGCCGCCGCCACCTGCACCACCGTCGCCTACGCGCCGCAGGCCATCAAGGTATGGAAGACCCGCTCCACCGGCGACATCTCGCTCGGCATGTTCCTGGTCATGGTGCTGGGCCTGGCGCTCTGGCTGATCTACGGCCTGCTCTCCGGCGACGGTCCGCTGATCGCCTCGAATGCCGTCACCATGCTGCTCGCCGGCGGCATCCTGGTGATGAAGCTGCGATACGGGTGAGCTTGCGCAGATCGTAGGGCGGATTAGTCGTACTGCGTCATGGGTTTCTTCGCGTGCGTGAAG
>NZ_CAKZJO010000072.1 GCF_936943645.1 uncultured Bradyrhizobium sp.
TCAGCCAAAATTACTGCGACCGGCTGACTCAGTACGATTAGCCGAAGGCGTAATCTGCCGACTTCTTCCGTCCAAATGGAAGGCAAAGAGGCGGGTTACGCCTTCGGCTAACCCGCCCACGGCAGCGTGATTGCCGCTTAGTTCCGCGCGATGATCTCGCGTTCTTCACGATGCACGGACAGCTCGCGCGCCATCGCAACACGGCGGCGCATCAGGAATTTCGGACGACGGGCGCGGATCGCATTGGCGCGGCGGCGGCGGGGGGCGGGCTTGCGCGCGCCTTCGTCGAGCTGCGGCAGCGCGAAGAGCTCGCTCCAGATCGCCCAGGCCTCGGTGAGTTCGTCACCCTCGGCGCCGACCAGCAGCGGCACGGAGAGCGAGGGATCACGGTGCACGAGCACGAGGGCCTGTGCCTCGTCATTGCCGCGCAGCGCGACACCGGTGAAGTCGCTGACGCGGACGTTGATCGCCATCTGCATGCCGCGGACGGCACGGCGCAGCACGACGCGTTCGCGATGAAGCTCGATCTGCCTGGTGTATCCGTCGGCGCGCGGGTCATGTGCGTCGAAGCGGACCGGAAGGGAAAGAGGGTCGAGCCGCAGAGAGCGGCACGACCCGGCGGGAGCGACCCCGCATGTTGCTGTTTGACGCCTCACGGCTTAGTTCTCCCCGCCGGGATTATGTTCCCGGTCGATGCGAGGACCTTAGCGCGCGCCCTTCCGAAACCGCTTAAAAAGGCTGGTTAACCCACCGTCACTGCCACTCATGATTGACAAGAGCTTGGCACGCATGATTGACGAGACGTTGCGCCGATGGTGCGAATCTGAGCTTTTGGTGGGCTGAAAATGCTTGAAGTCCGCGCAATCAGGGCACATCTGTGGGTTCCGGTCCCGAACCCCCGCCCCAACAGGATTTCGTTCGTGAACTCTTCACCAAGCTCGACGCTTTCGACCACAGAAAATCGCCTGTTCGATCAGTCCGCGCTCTCTGATCTCGCGCAGCGGCTGGTGGAGGCGGCGCGGCGCGCCGGCGCGGACGCGGCCGATGCGGTTGCGGTGCGCGGCGTCTCGCAAGGCGTCGAGGTGCGCGACGGACGCGTCGAGGAATCCGAGCGGTCCGAGGGCGACGATGTCGGCCTGCGCGTGCTGGTCGGCCAGCGTCAGGCGGTGGTCTCCACCAACGACGTCAGCGGCGACGCCGTCACCAAGCTTGCCGAACGCGCGGTCGCGATGGCGAAGGTCGCGCCATCGGACAAATATGTCGGCCTAGCCGACCCCGCGCTGCTCGCGCGCGACTTCCCCGAGCTCGATCTGCTCGATCCCGACGTGCCCGCAACTGCCGAGCTCGAGCGCCGCGCGCTCGCCGCCGAAGCCGCCGCGCTCGCGGTGAAGGGCGTGACCAAGTCCGGCGGGGCCTCGGCCTCCGCGGGCATGGGCGGCATGGTGCTCGTCACCTCGACCGGCTTCCACGGCTCCTACCTGCGCTCCAGCCAGGGCATCTCGGCCACCGCGATCGCGGGCGAGGGCACCGGCATGGAGCGCGACTACGATTTCACCTCGGCGCCGCACGGTGCCGATCTGCTGTCGCCCGAGGTTGTCGGCCGTTCCGCCGGCGAGCGCACCGTGGCGCGCTACAATCCGCGCAAGGTCGAAACCTGCAAGGTGCCCGTCGTGTTTGATCCGCGCGTCGCGGGCTCGCTGGTCGGTCACCTTGTCGGCGCCATCAACGGCGCCTCGATCGCGCGCAAGACCAGCTTCCTCAAGGACAAGCTCGGCCAGCAGCTGTTCGCCCGGAACATCCGCATCATCGACGATCCCTTGCGCAAGCGCGGCCTGCGCTCGCAGACTTTCGACGCCGAAGGCGTCGCGGTGAAGAAGACCGCGCTGGTGGACGAAGGCGTGCTGACGACCTGGCTGCTCGACTGCGCCACGGCGCGGGAGCTCGGCCTCACCACCACCGGCCACGCCCATCGCGGCGTGTCGTCCTCACCCTCGCCGGGGCCCTACAATCTGCATCTCGAGCCGGGCACACCGACACCGGCCGAGCTGATCTCCGACATCAGCCAAGGGTTCTATGTCACCGACCTGATCGGCTCGGGCGTCAACGGCGTCACCGGCGATTACAGCCGCGGCGCTTCCGGCTTCTGGATCGAGAACGGCGAGATCACCTATCCCGTCAGCGAGGTGACGATCGCGGGCCACCTGTTCGAGATCTTCAAGTCGATGCAGCCCGCGAACAATCTCGAATTCCGCTACGGCGTCAATGCGCCGACGGTGCGCATCGAGGGTTTGACGCTTGGCGGACGCTGACGCGAACGACACCATCCTGACTCGCGACGCGGCGCTGCTGCAAGACACGGTGCGGGAAGCGGGCGCGCTGGCGCAGTCGATGTTTCGCACCGAGCTGAAGAAGTGGACCAAGGGCGCCTCCTCGCCGGTGTCGGAAGCCGACATCGCCGTCAACGACCTGCTCGAAACGCGCTTGCGCAGTGCGACGCCGGATTATGGCTGGCTCTCGGAGGAGAGCGCCGACGACGTGGCGCGGCTGTCGCGGCGCCTGACCTGGATCGTCGATCCGATCGACGGCACACGCAACTACCTCAACGGCCATGACGATTGGTGCGTCAGCGTCGCGCTGGTCGAGGATGCCACGCCGGTGCTGGCCGCGGTGTTCGCGCCTGTCAGCGGCGAGTTCTTCTTCGCGGCCCGCGGCCAGGGCACGACGCTGAACGGCAAGGCCGTGCAGGCCTCGCCCGGATCGGCGCTCGACTTCGCCCGTGTCGCCGGCCCCAAGCCGATGGTGGAGCGGCTCAATACCGCCGGCGGCGACATCAAGCTGCATCCGCGAATCGGCTCGCTGGCGCTACGCCTGTGCCGGGTCGCCCATGGCGCGCTGGATGCGGCTTTTGCGGGGGGCAACAGCCATGATTGGGACCTTGCTGCGGCCGATTTGATCGTGCAGGAAGCCGATGGTAGGATGAGCGACCTCTCCGGAGAACCCATCCTCTATAACCGCCGGGAAGTGGCGCACGGGGTGCTGGTGGCAGCGGGGCGCGATCGTCATGCGGGCATTGTCGCGCATTTTCGAGATCGCCCCTTGGCCTAAGGCGCTTGTCGTCGTGCCGCTCGAACACTGCTTTGCCGGGCAGCCCGTTAGGAACAGAACTCATGCCAGATAGTGCCCCGCAACAACTGCTTCACCTCGTCATCGGCGGTGAGCTCGTCGATCTCGAGCATAACGTCTTCAAGAATCTCGACGACGTCGAGGTCGTCGGCCTCTATCCGAATTATGCGACCGCCCACGCCGCCTGGCGGGCGAAGGCGCAGAGCACGGTCGATAACGCGCAGATGCGTTATTTCATCGTCCATCTCCATCGGCTGCTCGACCCCAATCAAGAACCGGCGCGTTGAAAAAACTGCTTCGCAATACGCTGCGAAGCAGCTGGTTTCAGCGTGCCGTCGGGGTTCTGGCGGCCGAATATCTGCGGCTGGTCTGGCGGACCAACAAGTTCACGTTCGATCCGCCCGACGTCTACGACATCGTCGAGCCGCAGATCCCCGCGATCTTCGCCTTCTGGCACGGCCAGCATTTCCTCACCCCCTTCATCAAGAACAAGGACTCCTACCGGGCCAAGGTCCTGATCTCCCGTCACCGCGACGGCGAGTTCAACGCCATCGCGGTGGAGCGGCTCGGCATCGGCCTGATCCGCGGTTCCGGCGACCATGGCGGCGCCTTCCACCGCAAGGGTGGCGTCGGGGCCTTCAAGGAGATGGTGCGGACGCTTCAGGACGGTTGTAATGTCGCGCTGACCGCCGATGTCCCCAAGCGCGCGCGCGTGGCCGGGCTCGGCATCATCATGCTGGCACGGGAATCGGGGCGGCCGATCATGCCTTTCGCGATGGCGACCAGCCGCTTCATCCGGCTGAAGAACTGGGACCGCACCACCATCAACCTGCCGTTCGGGCGGGGCGTCCTGGTCGGCATCAAGGAAATCCACGTCCCGCCGGATGCCGACGCCGCCACGATGGAAGCGCTGCGGCTGGAGCTGGAGGAGACGCTCAACGAGGCGACCCGCCGCGCCTATGCGCAGCTCGGCCGTCCGGGTCCGCAAGATGGCTAAATCGCTGCCCATTGCGCTCCCGATCACGCTGCGGATGTACCGGCGCCTGGCATCAAGCCTGGTGCCGCTCGCGCCTGCGCTGATCAAGCGCCGGCTGAGGCAGGGCAAGGAAGATCCCGCGCGCGTCGGCGAGCGGCGGGGGCTGTCCCGCGACGTGCGGCCGCATGGCCCCCTCGTCTGGATCCATGGCGCCAGCGTCGGCGAGGTGCTGGCCGCCGCGGCGCTGATCGAACGCCTGCGCGATCTCAATCTGCGCATCCTGCTCACCTCTGGCACCGTCACGTCGGCCGCCGTGGTCGCAAAGCGCTTTCCGCCCGACGTCATCCATCAATACGTGCCGTATGATTCGCCGCGCTATGTCGCGCGCTTCCTCGATCATTGGAAGCCGTCGCTGGCGCTGTTCATCGAATCCGATCTGTGGCCGAACCTGATCCTCGCAGGGGCTGCGCGCCGCGTGCCCATGGTGCTGATCAACGGACGGATGTCGCCGCGCTCCTTCCCGCGCTGGCGGCGCATGCACGGCACCATCTCGGCGCTGCTGTCGCGGTTCGACATTTGTCTCGCGCAGTCGAAGCTGGACGCCGAGCGCTTCGCCGCGCTGGGCGGCCGCGACGTCGTCACGACGGGCAATCTCAAGCTCGACGTGGCGGCGCCGCCGGCCGATCCCGCCAAGCTCGAGCGGCTGATGGCGATGACGCGCGGGCGGCCGATCATCGTCGCGGCCTCGACCCATCCGGGCGAGGACGAGATGCTGGTCGCGGCGCATCGCAGCCTCGTCGGATTTTTCCCGCAGCTGCTGACCGTGATCGTGCCGCGGCATCCCGATCGCGGTTCCTCGATCGCAGGCCTGATCACGGCCTCGGGCCTGACGCCCGCCTTGCGCTCGCGCGAGGAACTGCCGACCGCGACCACCGATGTCTATGTCGCCGATACCATGGGCGAGCTCGGCCTGTTCTACCGGCTCTCGCCGATCGTATTCATGGGGGGATCGCTGATCCGCCATGGCGGCCAGAATCCGATCGAGGCGATCAAGCTGGGGGCTGCGATCGTGCATGGTCCGCACGTCTTCAACTTCGCCGACGTCTACGAGGCGCTCGACGCCAGCGGTGCGGCACGGCTGGCCGACACGCAGGAGGCGCTGGTCAAGCAGCTCGGCCAGTTGCTGGCCGATCCCGCGCTGCGCGAGCAGATGCAGCGCGCAGGCAGCGGCGTGGTCGACCAGCTCGGCGGCGCGCTGGAGCGTACCATGACGGCGCTCGAGCCCTATCTGCTGCAACTGCGGATCGAGATGGGGGCCGCCAATGCGTGAGCCGGCCTTCTGGTACCGGCCACGTTCGCTTCCATCCTATGCGCTGTGGCCGCTCGGAGCCCTCTACGGCGCGATCACCGAACGGCGCATGCTGCGCAAGGGCACGGATGCCGGCATTCCCGTGATCTGCGTCGGCAATTACCATGTCGGCGGCGCCGGCAAGACCCCGACCGTGCTGGCGCTGACGAAATTGCTGCGCGAGCTCGGTGAGACGCCGGTGGTGCTCAGCCGCGGCTATGGCGGACGGCTGAAAGGCCCGGTCATGGTCGACCGCGAACGGCACGGTGCTGCCGATGTGGGCGACGAGCCGCTGATGATGGCGCGCGACGTTCCCGTCGTGGTCGCGCGCGACCGCCTCGATGGTGTCGCGCTGGCGAAGTCGCAAGGCGCGACCGTGATCCTGATGGACGACGGTTTCCAGAACCCGCGCCTGCAGAAGGACGCTTCGCTGATCGTGATCGACAGCGAGCGCGGCCTCGGCAACGGCGAGGTGTTCCCCGCCGGGCCCTTGCGTGCGCCGCTGCGGGCGCAGCTTGCACGCACCGATGCGCTGGTGCTGATCGGCGACGGCCGGGCCGCCAACGAGGTCGCGGCGGAGCTTGCCAAGCGCAACAAGCCGGAGCTGCGCGCGCGGCTGAAGGCGGATGCCGCCTCGCTCGCGCAACTCCTCGGCAAGCGCGTTCTCGCCTTCGCCGGCATCGGCGACCCCGAACGCTTCTTCCGCACGCTTCGTGCTGGCGGTATCGACGTCGTGCACACGCGGCCCTTTGCCGACCACCACATGTTCTCGCGCGAGGAGATCGCCGCGCTCGCAGCGGAGGCGAGGGGCGAGCAGCTCACGCTGGTGACGACGGAAAAGGACCTCGCGCGCCTGCGCGGCAGCGAGGGCGTGCCCGACGGCATCGTGCCGTTCGCCGTCCAGCTCGAATTCGACGATCCGGCCAAGCTGCGGCAACTGATCAGCGATCATCTCTACAAGGCCCGCGAGCGAAGGTTCAGCAAGCGATGAGCTCGCGGCACACGCAGGTCTCGTAGGGTGGACAAAGGCGCCCTTGCGCCGTGCCCACCATCTGTTGCGTTCGGAGACAGCTGGTGGGCACGCTTGCGCTTTGCCCACCCTACGGCACCTCACCATTCAGCCGACATTCATCGCAAAACCTCTATCGATCGCGAACGATCCTGGAGACTACGATGAAATCGCCTCTTGCCGCCGTCGCCGCCAGCCTTGTGTGTCTGATGATTGCGCCGGTGTTGGCACAAACGCCCGCGCCATCCGCAAGTCCGACCGCGACCGTGCCGGTTCCCGCGACCAAGCGCGTGACGTGTCTGGCCACGACGCAAAACCTGAAGGGGCAGGACAAGCGCGACCAGCTGCAGCTCTGCCTGGCGCAGGCGCGGCTCGATTGCCTGAAGCAGGCGATCGATCAGAAGGTCGTCGGCGAGAGCAGGAAGAGCTTTATCAAGACCTGCGTGGGCGGCGATGCGACCGAGCAGCAATAGCCGGGCGATGCCACGAACGCGGGGCCGGAGGGTGGGCAAAGCGAAGCGTGCCCACGTTGTTCGTCGTAATCATGGAGAGATCGTGGGCACGGCGCGTTGCGCCTTTGCCCACCCTACGAGATTTACGAGAGCCGAAGGATCACGCCTGCTTCATCGCGCCGGGGAAATGCCGCTGCAAGACGGCCTCGGGCGTGGCGTAGGCTTCCTGCAGATCCACGCTCCAGTATTTCAGCTCGTCGAGCGGGATGCGCGTGTCGGTGACGGCGCAGCGCACGAAGGTCCCCGGCGAGATCACGCGGAAATCGCCGTCGAGATATTGCACCTGCGCTTCGCCATGGCCCGAGGGGCCGAACTTGTTCAGCACGGTCGAAAAGTCTCCGTGGAAGGCCGCGTCCTGAGGAAACCCCTGGAGGGCACGATGTGTTGGTCGGGATCTAGCATAGATAGGGTGGCTTGTCCGCCCGTTAAACCCACCGGTTTGTGATGTTTTGCCGCCGTTCCCGCGTGATAATGCTCGGCCGAAGGATCGGCCCGGTGCGCTGCGCGCGGCCCGGCACCTGATACGGCAGAGCCCGATGCGCCTTCGATTGACCGCCCTGTTCCTGACGCTCGCGATGTCGGCCGCGCGTGCCGCCCCGGTGCCGCAACCGGTCGAGATTCCGCTGGCGTCGGGCGTCCTCCACGCACAGCTCTACAAGCCCGAGGGCGCGGGGCCATTTCCGACCGTGATCGCGCTGCATGGCTGCGACGGACTCACCGGCCACCCTGACTCCGTGCTGCCGCGCTATCGCGACTGGGCCGAGCGCCTGCTCAGGAGCGGCAATGCCGTGCTGTGGCCCGACAGCTACGGCTCGCGCGAGCTCGGGCCGCAATGCCGCGTCAAGGAGATGCACGTCAAGGCACGGCGCGAGCGCGTCGCCGACATCGCGGCGACGAAGACCTGGCTGATGAAGCAGAACTGGGTGGCGCGCAACCGCGTCAGCCTGATGGGCTGGGCCAATGGTGCCAGCGCGCTGCTCTGGGCGGTGCGTCCGCAAAGCGGGGCGCGCGATCTCGGGCCGGATTTCCGCGCCGCGATCGCGTTCTATCCGGATTGCCGGATTTCCGCCGGTCTCGGCTGGAGCACGCGGGTGCCGACCCTGGTGCTGATCGGCGCCGATGACGACATCTCGTCGCCGCCGGCCTGCCGCCAGATGGTCGAGGGCGCGCATGGCCGCAGCGCGCTCGCGCGCATCGTGGTCTATCCCGGCGCCGATCACGATTTCGACCGCGCCAACACGCCGCTGCACGCACTCGCCGGCGCTGGCGATGCCGCCGCGCCCGAGCGCGGCCATCCCGGCACCGATGCGGAGGCGCGCGCGGAGTCGCAGAGAGTGGTCGCGGAGTGGCTGGCGCGGTAACCCGGATGAGCGGGCTCGCCGCGCCGTAGCCCGGCAGGAGCGAAGGCGGGGCCGCCCGAGGAACAAATTCAGGCGGACAGCCCCGCATCGACCACCGCCCTGCACGGAGTGTGGCCGACCGTGAATCTACGGATCGCGCGTCAAACCGGTTTCAGCAGGCAACGGCGCCTTAGTTCGACCATGATGTCGCTTAAACGAAAATCCTCATGCGCCGCATCACCCTTCTCTCCGCATTCGCCGTCTTCACCGTCGCGATCTTCCTCTACGAGGCCCACGCCGGCGCTCCCTTGCGCGCCGCCGAGCATTGCGGCTTCTGGACCACGATCGACGCGGGCTTGTCCTGCCGGTAAGCGCGGCTCCCTTTGCCAATCCCGTCCCCCCGCGCAACGGCGGAGCCGTTGTCGCTGGAGGTGCTCGCCTCTTCGGCGAGCCTCGAAGGGCGACGGCCCGGCTGCATCTCGGCCGTGCATCCTTCGAGGCTCACCGCGCGATGCGTTCGCATCGCATGGTTCGCACCTCAGGATGACGGGTCTGATAGTACCGCCCTCGCGCCTCAGAACAGGCTGCCCTGATCCACCGGCTTGGCCACGCGCTTCGGTGCGGGTTTTGTCTCCGCCTCCGGCTTTGGCCGTGAGGGCGCGCGCTTGGCCGTGGGCACCGGGCGGTCCGCATCCGTGGTTGCCGCAACGCGGCCGTCGGCGAACTCGATCTCGATCCGCGCATTCGGCCCGACGCTGTCCGCCGCATGCACGGGATGTCCCGCCTCGTCGCGCACCAGGGCAAAGCCGCGCGCGAGCACGCCGCGATAGGACAGCGCCGACAGCAGCTTCCCGCTGGCCTCGACGCGGGCCTCCAGCCGCTGCATCAGCGTGACCAGCGCGCGGCCGGCGCGCTCATGAAGCCGATGCGTGCGCTCGCGCTGGCGGGCAATGGCGTTGCGCTGCGCCTGCGCATTGGACAGCTTCGAGGCGCGCAGGCGCACTTCGAGCCCGGCAAAGCGGTCGCGCCGCCGCAGCAGCAGCGAGCGCGCGGAGAGCCCGAGCCGTTCGCCGCACACTGTCAGGCGGTGGTCGGCCTGCGCGATCTGGCCGTGCAGCACCCGCAGCGTCAGCTTCGCGCTGGCCGCGGTGAACCTGCGGAAATGCGCATGCGTATTCGCCTTCAATCCGCGGGGCAGGGCGCTGCCCGCCGAATCCAGCCGCTGCCGGGGAATGGCGAGCAGGTCGCCGGCCGACGGCAGCGCGCGCGCGGCCGCACGCAATTCGCTGCGGCGGCTCTCATGCGCGCGCATCCAATAGGCGTGGGTGCGGCGGCCGAGATCGGCGACCTCGACGAACAATTCGCTGCGCACCGGCACCGCCATCTCGGCCGCCGCCGTCGGCGTCGGCGCGCGCTTGTCGGCGACGAAGTCGATCAAAGTGATATCCGTCTCGTGCCCGACCGCCGAGATCAGCGGGATCATGCTCTCGCTTGCCGCCCGCACCACGATCTCCTCGTTGAACGACCAGAGGTCCTCCAGCGAGCCGCCGCCGCGCGCGACGATCAGCACGTCGGGCCGCGGAATCCTGCCGCCCTCGGGCAGCGCGTTGAAGCCGCGGATCGCGGCCGCGACCTGCTCGGCGGAGCCTTCGCCCTGCACCTTCACCGGCCACACCAGCACGTGGCGGGGGAAGCGATCCTCCAGCCGATGCAGGATGTCGCGGATCACGGCGCCGGTCGGCGAGGTCACGACGCCGATCACCTCGGGCAGCCAGGGCAGCAGCTGCTTGCGCGCCTCGTCGAACAGGCCCTCGGCGGCGAGCTTCTTCTTGCGCTCCTCCATCAGCGCCATCAGCGCGCCGATGCCGGCCGGCTCCAGCGCCTCGATCACGATCTGGTATTTCGAGGAGCCCGGATAGGTCGTGAGCTTGCCGGTGGCGATCACCTCGAGCCCCTCCTGGGGCTTGAAGCGCATCCGCCCGTGCACGCCCTTCCAGATCACCGCCTCGATCTTGGCGCTCTCGTCCTTGAGCGCGAAATAGCAATGGCCGGAGGAATGGGCGCCGCGGAACCCCGAGATCTCGCCGCGGACCCGGACATGGCCATAGGTGTCCTCCACCGTCCGCTTCAGGGACTGCGAGAGCTCGGAGACGGTGAATTCGAAGGCGTTGTTGAGTTGTTCCGCAGGCGGCATCGGGAAGCGATTCGGCATGAGGGGATCGGACCCGACGTTAAGGATTTTCGCAGGCAAGCGCCAGCCTCCGCCGTCATTCCGGGGCGCGCCCTCTTGGGCTCGAGCCCGGAATCCATCCCTCCGCCGAAGCTGCGGCCCAATGGATTCTCAGGTGCGCAATCGCGCACCATAGCTCGCGCTGCGCGCGCCCCGGAATGACGGTTTGTAGGATGGGTTGAGCCCTTGCGAACCCCATCACCTCTCTACCCCGCTCACCGGCGGTACGCGGTCATGACACGATCATATCACGAAACAAGTGCGATGGGTTTCGCTAAGGCTCAACCCATCCTACAGGCTAAAGAAGGCTGAGCCGCGGGCAACGAAACGCGGGTGCGTGGAAGCCGTAATTGGGAGTGCCGAAACTGATCCAGTCCTTTATTCACAGTTTTCAGAATCCCCGTATTGTGGGGTTACCCTGGCAAATGACGTTCAAAAAACGATAACTCGACCAACACTTAAAGGGGGGTGGACACAAGCATTTGGAAAATTTGCCGGGTCAATTCTTGTGGGAGCAACTCGTCACGAAATTAGAAGTTGCGCCGCTGGAAAATTATGATCTTATGAATCTTAGTCCGAAAGGGCACTAAAGAGCTGAGGACGCAGCTTATCCAACTTCAATGGAGAGCTGCGCCTATGTCAGACTACCCCGAAATCCATTTCAAATACCGTAACCTCAGCCTCAGCGCTAAAGGCGCCCTGGGGGTCATTGCGGCCATCATTATCACGGTCGGCTTCTTCGGTTTGCTCGCCGCTTACTGGTTTCGTTTGACGCATGGCTGAAGTCGGCGCACGGTTCGGTAGTTCGTAGGATGGGTTGAGCCCTTGCGAAACCCATCACTTTCCTCTCCGGCTCTCGGTCATGGCGGTTGTCATCCGACCGCAAGTGGCGACGAAGCGCGGCTGGCGCTCATCGGTGAGCTTTGCGGCTTCGAGAAACACGGGTGATGGGTTTCGCAAGGGCTCAACCCATCCTACGGCTATCCACCCCCCAGCGAATCGGACGCTTTCGATGAACCAAGAGAACTTCAAGCTTACGCTCGTGATCGAGCCGCGCTCGAAAGCGATCCCTTACCCTGCCGATCTCGAAAACGATCGAACCAATCAGGGCTTCAAAGACCTTAAGGGCAATCCCGAAGTGATTGAAACCATTGCTGAGATTCGGGACTGCCCGGCTCTGAGAGACGCGCTGATGGCTCTAAACGAGCCCGAGACGCAATTCTTCACAGTGGGATGCGAGAAGTCCCTGAACGAGCATGAAAGAAAATTCTGGAAGCGCGGCTACCTTGAGTTCTCTTTCAACTATGCAGAACTGGTGCGCGATGCCACACCGTATTTCGTGCTCTTCTTCCACTTCAACCAGGCTGCGCCGATCCGGGACTTCTTGCCTAAACACTCGGTTCAGTTCGCTTGGGAGCTTCAGAGATGCCATTTCAGAAAGGCTGACGTGGCCGGCTTTACCTGCGCGGTATGGATTAGCACCGGAGATTACCTACGGCCGAAGAATGCGAACGAGTTTGGACGGAAGCCGTAGACCTGTTCGCCGGCTTTTTGATCCACTTCAGATTCTCAAATTTGCCGCCATCTGCACCGATGTACGGATTATCGAGCCACTAGCCCACTTCGACCTTTGATAGCCTCAGACGTCGCCATCGTGAAGCTATGTACCTGTCTCTCCCAGCTGTTCGCTTTCCGATGCTATTCTGAGGACGGGACAGGATGGGCATCCTTGAGCGGAGCGTAGCCTGGGAAGTGTAGATGCGAACATGACGCAGGCTATCCCTTGCAGAGTGGCCTAAGTCATATGACGCCCTTTAGACAACGACAGGATCACTCATGGCCCGTAGCAAACGTCCCAGCCCCGACGAGCCGACGCAATTCTGCCTCGCCATCGACACGCGTGACTATAGCGTGGTCCGTATTTTTGCAGGCGCACACGGGTATTCACTAGGTGCCAGTTCTTACGGCAATCAGCACAGCCTTCCCTTAGAAGCTGAAATCACGCTGATACACGGCTACCTCTCGGACCTGACTTGCATGCCCATCGGCTTCTTCAACTCTCCGCTCATGACTGAGATGGAAGCCAGCCTTAAGGCAAGGGCTGCAAAGATGAAAGACGAAGCGGCGCGCTGAGTTCTGAAGAGCGCAAAGAAAAGTGAAGTGATTTAGACATAGATTTGGACGGCCGATGACTGAAGTCCCAGTTCTTCCTCTCCCGACGATTTTGCCTTGCGCTGAGGTAATGAAGTCATGGGGGCACAATCACACCGCCTACGATCCCGAGTTTTGGGAGTTTCAGTATCGCGTTCACCGTTACCTCGGCCGGTTGACGGATGACGAGCTTCGCATGCGCTATGACGGCCTTCTTCGCAATATCCAATCGATCGTGAGCGCCTAAGGGCACGTCATTCCGATCATCAGCTTTTTGAGTTCCTGGTATTGGTATCGCAAGGAGCATCAAACTCGGCTCGAGTTCTTCAAGAGAAGATTGTCGCTACATCGTCCCGTGCCAACAGTCGTGGAACGTGATTTGAGCGCAGCACCAGCGCGGCCAAGGGGCCCGAACGCCGGCGATGTCCTCTTCCGCTACGGCGAACATAAGTGGCTGAGAGAGCTCGTCGATTTCGGACGCCTGCGTATGAAGTCAGCCGAAGAATATAACAAAATGGAGCAAGACCTCGCCCGCAAAGATGACGAGCGGGTCAAACGATATCGCTCTCCTGGCGAATACGTGACGCTGGCGATGCCCGACGGCCGTCAAGTCCGCCCCACAGGTGATCTTGAATATAGTGTCTCTGGAACGGACTATTTCCTTTATTGCGTTTCGCTGGATTGGGACCCGGACTTTTTTCAAGATTTCTCCGGGAGTGATTGCTGTGTGATCATTAAAGATCCCGAGGAGTTCGCGCTGCGTATGGAGCGCGCGGGAGCAAAGGTGCTACCCGGTTGGATGTTCCATCATTGTCCGATCCAATATTACGACACGCATGAGCGAGAACATCACGAATGGATAGACAATGCGATGTCGAAGGAGTTCCGTTTCGCTTATCAGCGAGAATATCGCTTTCTTTTTGGCGGTTTTGGCAAGGCAGCAAGCGGATACATCGACTTAGAGCTCGGCTCGCTGCATGACATTGCGGAGCTTCATATGCGGCATGATCGCGGCGTTTCTCAGCTAAGCACGGAAGCTATTCGCTATGATGGCAAACGATAAACCTGTTTGTCTCAATCGAAGGATTTCGTAGTAGCCTCGCCCCCCAAGGGCCTCGCCGAGCAAAGGCGGGCGGGGGCGGCTAGTGCGGCGAGCGATTCCCAGCGCGAGCCCGCGAGGGGCTGTGGTCAGTTTACCCCCTTGAGCCCCACCCCGATTCATGCGACCTCCGCCCCATCCAACCCCTCATTCTGAGCCTCTTATGCACATTCTCCTCCTCGGTTCCGGCGGCCGCGAACATGCCCTGGCGTGGAAGATCGCAGCCTCCCCCCTGGTGACCAAATTCTGGTGCGCGCCCGGCAATGCCGGCATCGCGAAGGAGGCGGAATGCGTGGCGCTCGATGTCGCCGACCATGCGGCGGTGATCGACTTCTGCAGGCAGAACAAGGTCGAGCTGGTGGTGGTCGGGCCGGAGACGCCGCTGGCGGCCGGCATCGTCGATGACCTCACGGCCGCCGGCATCAAGGCGTTCGGGCCGAACAAGATCCCGGCCCAGCTCGAAAGCTCCAAGGGGTTCACCAAGGCGCTGTGCACCGAGTTCGGCATCCCGACCGGCGCCTACCAGCGCTTCACTGACGCCGCCGACGCGCGCGCCTATGTGCAGAGCCAGGGCGCGCCGATCGTGGTGAAGGCCGACGGGCTTGCCGCCGGCAAGGGCGTCGTCGTCGCCAAGACCGTGCGCGAGGCGGAGGACGCCATCGCCATGATGTTCGAGGGCGCGTTCGGCGAGGCCGGCGCCGAGGTCGTGATCGAGGAGTTTCTGCCCGGCCGCGAGATCAGCTTCTTTGCGCTGTGCGACGGCGAGACCGCCATTCCGCTGGCCTCCGCGCAGGACCACAAGCGCGTGTTCGACCACGATGTCGGCCCGAACACCGGCGGCATGGGCGCCTATTCGCCGACGCCGCTGGTGACGCCGGCCATCCACGACGCGATCATGGCCAAGATCATCCTGCCGACGGTCGCGGGCATGAAGCAGCGCGGCACGCCGTTCCGCGGCATCCTTTACGCGGGGATCATGCTGACGACGCAGGGCCCAAAGCTGTTCGAGTTCAACGTCCGCTTCGGCGATCCCGAATGCCAGGTGCTGATGCTGCGCATGATGAGCGACATCGTGCCGGCGCTGCTGGCGTCCTGCGACGGGCAGCTGAAGAATTTCGATCTGCGCTGGCACAAG
This sequence comes from uncultured Bradyrhizobium sp., assembly GCF_936943645.1. Taxonomy (GTDB): domain Bacteria; phylum Pseudomonadota; class Alphaproteobacteria; order Rhizobiales; family Xanthobacteraceae; genus Bradyrhizobium. The sequence continues at coordinate 14,924 of NZ_CAKZJO010000072.1, forward strand.
GAGGCCGCGATCACCGTGGTGATGGCGGCCAAGGGCTATCCCGGCGACTATCAGAAAGGCACGCGCATCGAGGGGCTCGAGGACGCGGCCACGGTCGACACCGTCGAGATCTTCCACGCCGGGACGGTTGCGAAGGACGGTGCGGTCCTCGCCAATGGCGGCCGCGTGCTCAATGTCTGCGCGCTCGGGGCGACCGTGACCGAAGCGCAGGCCCGCGCCTATCAGGCCGTCGACCGCATCAAATGGCCGGAAGGTTTCTGCCGCCGCGACATCGGCTGGCAGGCGGTGGAAGCGGAGAAGGCCAAGAATTAGCACGTGATGTGATCAGGCTTGATCGCGACACGGGAAAGGTGCGCTCCCTCGCCCGCTTGCGGGCCGCGACGAGCTTCGCTCGCGCTGAGAGGGTTGGGGAGAGGGTGTTTCCGCAATGGGACAATCCCCAAGGGGAGAAAGCCCTCTCCCGGCGCGCGGGACGATGCTGCGCATCGCCCGGACGCGCCGACCTCTCCCGCAAGCGGGAGAGGTGACAACCCACCCGCGGAATCGCGACGTTGGCGTCACCGGATCGCCACATCCGCACCCCAGAATGTGTAGCCAGTCATTGGGCTTAGCGACCCCGATGATGATACCGGTACTGTGCATGGGGTTGTTTTCGCAAAATTTGGGTGTCGGGGGCCGGCCCGACTGCCCCCTCAAGGATGCAACAAGATGTCCGATCTCGCCGACCTCTATCCGGGCTTTGGCTCCGAATGGATCGATACCTCGTTCGGCCGCGTCTTCGCCCGCGTCGGCGGCAAGGGGCCGCCGCTGCTGCTGCTGCACGGCTTCTCCGAGACCAACGTGATGTGGCACCAGGTGGCGGGCGAGCTTGCGAAAGCCTTCACGCTGATCATCGCCGACCTGCCGGGCTACGGCTGGTCCGACATGCCCGAGAGCGATGCGCTGCACATCCCCTACAGCAAGCGCGCGATGGCCAAGGCCATGGTCGAGATGATGGAGCGGCTCGGCCACGTGCACTTCGCGCTGGCCGGCCACGACCGCGGCGGCCGCGTCTCGTACCGGCTCGCGCTCGACCATCCCGGCCGGCTGTCGAAACTCGCGGTGCTCGATATCCTGCCGACCTATAATTACTGGGAGCGGATGAACCGCGCCTATGCGCTGAAGATCTATCACTGGACCTTCCTGGCGCAGCCCTATCCGCTGCCGGAGACGCTGATCGCGAGCCAGGGCGAGTTCTTCCTGCGCTTCAAGATGGCGAGCCAGACCAAATCGAAGACGCTCGACGCCATCGACAAGCGCGCGCTCGAGCACTACCTCGCCCCGTTCCGCGATCCCGCCCGCATCCACGCGATGTGCGAGGACTACCGCGCCGGCGCCACTTTCGACTACGACCTCGACAAGGCCGATTTCGAGGCCGGCAAGAAGATCACGGTGCCGATGCTGGCGCTGTGGGGCAATGCCGGCATCGCCCAGGCCGCCGCGACGCCGCTCGACACGTGGCAGCAGTGGGCGACCAACGTGGAGGGCATGCCGGTGGAGTCCGGCCACTTCCTGACAGAGGAGAACCCGGAGGTGACGGCGAAGGCGCTGCGCGAGTTCTTCGCGGGGTGAGCCGCGCCGTCATTGCGAGCGCAGCGAAGCAATCCAGAGTCTTTCCGCAGAGGCAGTCTGGATTGCTTCGTCGCTTCGCTCCTCGCAATGACGGGGAGGGTGCAGGGGCCTACCGCCGCTCCCGGAAGAACGCCTTCAGCAGCCGCGCCGCCTCGCTCTCGCCGACCCCGGAATAGACGTCCGGTGCGTGGTGGCAGGTCGGGGAGGCAAAGAACCGCACGCCTGAGTCCACCGCGCCACCCTTGGGGTCGGCCGCGCCGTAATAGAGCCGCCGGACCCTTGCAAAGGAGATGGCGCCCGCACACATGGTGCAGGGCTCCAGCGTCACGTAGAGGTCGCAGTCGATCAGGCGCTCGCTGCCGATCTTGCCGGCCGCCTCGCGCAGCGCGACGATCTCGGCATGGGCGGTGGGATCGTGGTCGGTCAGCGTCCGGTTGCCGGCGGTGGCGATGACCTCGGAATTGCGGACCACCACGCATCCGATCGGGACTTCGCCCGATTTTCCGGCGTTTTCGGCCGCAGAAAGCGCCAAATCCATGAAAGAGGGGGCTTTCAAGCCTCGTATCATCCGAAGAAACCTGCTAGTAGCTGCGCCTTCAGCAGAAGTGCTACCCGATTTTGCCTGAGCATGCGGCTCGGAATGAGCGCGCACAATGCTTTTCGGCCATCCCCTGAGTGAGATTATCCATGCCTCGCGACAGCGACAAAGACAACGATTCCCGCGGCCGGCGAGGCCCGGCCCGAGGACCGTCAAAAGGCGGCCGCAGCGGCAAGGCGCGCGGCCCGGAGAAGAAATTCGCCAAGCGCGGTTTTGAGGGCAAGAGCGAGGGACGTGGCGACCGCGACAGCCGCCCGCCGCGCAGTGACCGTGGCGACCGCCCCTTCCGTCGTCGCGAGGAGGGCGATGCCCCGCGGCGTGATTTCAGCGACCGTCCGCGCTTCAAGCGCGACGATCGCGGCGGAGAGGGCCGCGGCGAGCGCAGCTTCAAGCCGCGCGGCGACCGCCCGTTCTCCGATCGCTCCTCGCGCGATGGCGAGAAGCGTCCGTTCAAGCCGCGCGGCGATCGTCCGTCCTTCGGCCGTGACGACCGTCCGCCGCGCCGGGATCGCGACGATTCGCGGCCGGCCAGCCGCTCCGGTGGTGAGCGGAAGTTCGGCGAGAAACGGCCCTATGCGCCGCGTGGCGATCGTCCGGAGCGCAAGTTCGACGGCGAGCGCAAGTTTTCGCGTGGCGGACCGGATCGCGAGCGCGGGCCGCGCGAGGATCGCGGCGAGCGCAGCTTCAAGCCGCGGGGCGACCGCCCGAATTTCGATCGGGGCGATCGTCCGCCGCGCAAGGATTTTGGCAAAGGCCCGCGCAAGGATTTCGGCGGCCGCGATCGCGGCGACGACAAGCCGTGGCAAAAGCGCGACGACCGCCGCGAGGGCGGCCGAGGCGGCGAAGACCGTCCGCGCTTCTCGCGGCGCCGCGACGAAGGCGGTGATGACCGTCCGCGCTTCTCGCGCCCGCGCGACGAGCGTTCCGGCGACGATCGTCCGCGCTTCAACCGCTCGCGCGAGGGACGGCCGGAAGGTCGTCGGGACTGGCAGGAGCATCCGCGCAGCGAGGGCCGCTTCGGCGACCGCCCGCGCCGCGACAACGAGGACGACAGCCGGATCTTCGAGAAGCGCCCCGCCTTCGGCGGCCGTGGCGCCTATCGCGAACGCGATCGTGATGTCGACCGCCGTCCGCGGCGCGAAGAGGCGCCGAAGCCGAAAAAGGCCGGCGAGCGCATCGCCAAGGCGCTGGCGCGTGCGGGGCTCGCCTCGCGCCGCGACGCCGAGGAAATGGTCACGCAGGGCCGTGTCACCGTCAACGGCCGCGTCATCAACTCGCCCGCGCTCGACATCACCAAGAACGACGTCGTGCTGGTCGACGGCAAGCCGTTGCCCGAGCGCGAGCGCACGCGCCTGTTCCTTTACCACAAGCCGCGCGGGCTGATGACCACGCATGACGATCCCGAGGGTCGTCCGACCGTGTTCGACAATCTGCCCGAAGGCCTGCCGCGTCTGATCAGCGTCGGCCGGCTCGACTTCAACACCGAAGGCCTGTTGCTGCTCACCAATGACGGCGGGCTCGCGCGCACGCTCGAATTGCCCGACACCGGCTGGCTGCGCCGCTATCGTGTTCGCGCCCATGGCGACGTCACTCAGGCGCAGCTCGACGAGCTCAAGAACGGTATCGAGGTCGAGGGCGTCAAATACGGTCCGATCGAGGCGACGCTGGAGCGCGACCAGGGCGCCAATGTCTGGCTGGTGTTCGCAATCCGCGAAGGCAAGAACCGCGAGGTGCGCAACGTCTGCGCCCATCTCGGGCTCGAGGTGAACCGGCTGATCCGCATCTCCTACGGTCCGTTCCAGCTCGGCGAAGTCCCCGAAGGCCAGGTCGAGGAGATCCGCTCGCGCGTGCTGCGCGAGCAGCTCGGCGACAAGGTGATCGAGAAGTCGGGTGCGCAGTTCGACGTGCCCTCGAAGGCCTCGCGCGTCGACGACGCGCCGAGCGAGAAGAAGCCCGCCAGCAAGCGCGCCGTCATCGCCGACCGCAAGGGGCGCCGCGTGCTGGTGCAACGCACCGGCAGCGACGAGGCGCGCGAGCGCAACGAGGAAGAGGCCAACGGCTACGGCCCGCCGCGCCGTCCCAAGCGCGGCTATCACGGCAAGCGCGATTTGACGCCGCGGGAGGACTGATTGCGCGTCGTCGGCGGTCGCCTGAAGGGGCGCAATCTTGCCTCACCGTCCTCGCGCGACATCCGCCCCACGGCGGACCGCCTGCGCGAGTCCGTGTTCAACATCCTCGTGCACGCCTATGACGACCCGATCGAGGACGCGCGCGTGCTCGATCTCTTCGCCGGCACCGGCGCGCTCGGCATCGAGGCGTCCTCGCGCGGCGCGAAATTCGTGCTGTTCGTGGACAACGGAGCCGAGGCGCGGGCGCTGTTGCGCAACAACGTCGAGGCGCTCGGTCTCGGCGGGGTGACGAAGGTCTATCGCCGCGATGCCACCGATCTCGGCCCCGCGCATCCGGTCGAACCGTTCTCGCTGGTGTTCCTCGATCCGCCCTACGGCAAGGGCTTCGCGGAGAAAGCGCTCGCGAGCTTGCGCGATGGCGGCTGGCTGACGCCGGGCGCGCTGCTGGTGGTGGAAGAGGCCAAGGCCGCGCAGTTCGCGACGCCTGATGGCTTCGCGGAGCTGGAGCGGCGCGCGTATGACGACACGGAGTTCGTGTTTCTGCGTAAGGCGGATTAGCGCAGCGTAATCCGCCATCCTCTCTTCGCGGATGCAAAGGCGGCGGGTTACGCTACGCTAATCGTACTGAGTCAGCCGGTCGCAGTAATTTTGGCTGAGAATCAAGTATTT
>NZ_CAKZJO010000073.1 GCF_936943645.1 uncultured Bradyrhizobium sp.
CCCGGATCGCTGACGCGCTCCGGCCTCTCCCCGCAAGCGGGGAGAGGCGAAGGGCAGAGTGTGCGGCCGTAGACTGCATCACTCCGCAGCCTCCGCCATGTGCCCGTGACCGCCCAAATCCACCACGCGCAATGTCGTGCGTACCCTTTGGGTGGTGCCGTCCTGGAAGCGGATCACGGTGTCGACGGGAATGTCGGCATCGCCGCGGTAGATTGCGTCGATGATGCCTTCGTATTTCTCGTTGATGACGCCGCGGCGTACTTTTCGCGTGCGGGTGAGCTCGCCATCGTCGGCATCGAGCTCCTTGTAGAGCAGCAGGAAGCGCGAGATGCGCTGGGCCGGCGGCAGCGTGGCGTTGACGGTCTCGACCTCCTTCTGCAGCAGCTTGTAGACTTCGGGCCGTGAAGCGAGATCGCTGTAGGTCGTGAAGGAGAGGCGGTTCTTCTCCGCCCATTTCGAGATGATGGAGTAGCGGATGCAGATCATCGCCGCGAGCGCGTCGCGTCCGGCCCCCAGAACCACGGCCTCCGCGATGTAGGGCGAGAACTTCAGCTTGTTCTCGATGAATTGCGGCGAGAAGCGCTCGCCGCGCGAGGTCTCGGCGAGGTCCTTGATGCGGTCGATGACGACGAGCTGCTGGCTCGCGTTGAAATAGCCGGCGTCGCCCGACAGCATCCAGCCGTCCTTGATGTCGGCGACGCTGGCTTCCGGGTTCTTGTAGTAGCCCAGGAACATGTTGGGATGCCGCACCACGATCTCGCCGACGCCGTGGATGTCGGCATTGTCGATTCGGATCTCGACGCTGTCGGCCATCGGAACGCCGGTGGTGTCAGGATCGACCTTGCCCTCGGGGTGCAGCGTGTAGGCACCCAGCAATTCGGTCTGGCCGTACAGCGTGCGCAGCGGCACGCCCAGGGCCTGGAAGAACTTGAAGGTCTCTGGGCCGAGCGCCGCGCCGCCGGTGGCGGCCGAGCGCAGGCGGGTGAAACCAAGCCGGTCGCGCAGCGCGCGGAACAGGATCGCGTCGGCAAAGCCCGAGCGCTTGCCCTGAGCGAGTGCGGCCAGACCCGACTTCATGCCGACATCGAACATGCGCTGCTTCAATGGCGTGGCGTCCATCACCTTGGCGCGGACGTCGGCGGCGATGGATTCCCAGACCCGGGGGGCAAAGAGCACGAACGTCGGAGCGATCTCGCGCAAATCGTTCATCATCGTGTCGGGCTCTTCGACGAAGTTGATCTTCATCCGGCACAAGAGACCTTTGCCGAGCACGTAGACCTGTTCCATGATCCACGGCAGCGGCAGCACCGAGACGTATTCGTCATCGGGCCCCTTGGGGTCGAAGGCGAGATAGGTCGCGCAATGGCCGAGCACGCGGCCGGCGGCGAGCATCGCGAGCTTGGGGTGAGAGGTGGTGCCCGACGTCGTGCAGAGGATCGCGACGTCCTCGCCCTTGGTGGCATCGACCAGTCTGTCGTAGAGCTCCGGCTCCCGGGTGGCCCGCGCGCGGCCGAGCTCGGCGAATTTTTCGGCCGACATCAGCCGCGGGTCGTCGTATTTCCGCATGCCGCGCGGATCGGAATAGATGATGTGCTTCAGCTTCGGGACGCGGTCGGCGAGGGTGAGCAGCTTGTCGACCTGCTCCTCGTCCTCGGCGAAGACGAGCTGCGCCTCGCCATAGTTGAGGAGATAGGAGGCCTCCTCGTCGAGCACGTCGCGATAAAGTCCGAGGCTGAGGCCGCCGATGGCGTGCGTCGCCACTTCCGCCGCGACCCAGTCCGGCCGGTTGTCGCCGATGATGCCGACGACGTCGCCGCGGCCAAGGCCCATCTCGACGAGACCGAGCGCAAAGTCGCGCACGCGGGCCTGATAGTCGTTCCAGGTGAACAGCCGCCAGAGCCCGAGATCCTTCTCGCGCAATGCGATTTCGTTGCCGTGCTCCTTGGCGTTGAGCCGGAGCATCTTGGGATAGGTGTCGGCCTGGGCGACGCGTCCTGCGTAATCCATCATGCCGCGCTCTCCTGCGCGGGCGCAGCGTCGTCCGGATCGACCAGCACCTCGTCTTCTTCGCCAAGATAGGCACGCTTGACGTGGGGATCGGCCAGCACCGTCGCCGGATCGCCTTCGGCGATCTTCCTGCCGAAATCCAGCACCATGACGCGGTGGGAGATGTCCATCACCACGCCCATGTCGTGCTCGATCATCACCACCGTCATCCCGAATTCCTCGTTGAGATCGACGATGTAGCGGGCCATGTCCTCCTTCTCCTCGAAGTTCATGCCGGCCATCGGCTCGTCGAGGAGGATGAGGCGCGGCTCCAGCGCCATGGCGCGGGCGAGCTCCACGCGCTTGCGCAGGCCGTAGGAGAGTGTACCGGCGGTGGCCTTTCGCACCGATTGCAAGTCGAGGAAGTCGATGATCTCCTCGACCTTGCGGCGGTGCTCGAGCTCCTCCTTGCGCGCGCCGGTGAGCCAGTACAGCGATCCCGTGAGGAAATTGTTCTTCAGGAGGTGATGGCGGCCGACCATGATGTTGTCGAGCACGCTCATGTGGTGGAACAGCGCAAGATTCTGGAAGGTGCGGCCGATGCCGAGCGAGGCCCGCGCGTTCGGCGTCAAACCGGTGATGTCGCGGCCCTGGTAGAACAGCTGGCCTTCAGTCGGTTTGTAGCGGCCGGAAATACAGTTCACGATCGAGGTCTTGCCGGCGCCGTTGGGACCGATGATCGAGAACAGCTCGCCCTCCCTGATGGCGAAGCCGACGTCGGTCAGCGCCCGGACGCCGCCGAATCGCAAGGACACGCCGCGCACTTCAAGACTGGTAGCCACCAAACGAATCCCTCCCGGTGATGGCGCTTTTTAGCGGCGCTCTTCGTCCGTTCCTGCCCGGCGATCCTAATACGGCGGTACCGGTCAGGCCATGCAGCAGATGGTCTCGACCGGAGCCGCGCCACTCTCGTTCCCGTCAGGGATCAAAAGCCGCATCGTCCGAGGTGGTCCTCAATAGGGGAAAGCGCTATTTTGAAATGTCTCCCGGCTGACAATTCTGCGACAAAGTTTGCGGGGCGGCAGCGGTCTTCATCTTTCGTCGGATGGCGGCCGAAATCATCATGTTGCAATGCAGCAGAAGGTGGAGTGACGAAACGGTGCGGCTGGTCGCGACATCATGATTTCAGAAGATCATCTGAGGCGCGTCGCTGCCTGGTCGCGCGAGCTCACGCAAGCGGAGATCGAGGTCGCGCGCGCCGGAATCACGGAGCGGTCTTACGGCACCGGCGAGACCGTGTTCATGCGTGGCGATATTTTCGCCTATTGGGCCGGCATGGTGGGCGGCCTTGCGCGCATGGGCGGGGTCTCGCGCGATGGCAAGGAGACCAGCCTCGCCGGGCTGACGGCAGGGGCCTGGTTCGGCGAGGGCAGCGTGCTCAAGAACGAGCCGCGCCGCTATGACGTGGTCGCGCTGCGCGATAGTCGCGTCGCACTGATGGAACGCAGCGCCTTCATGTGGCTGTTCGAGAACAGCGTCGGCTTCAACCGGTTTCTGGTGCGCCAGCTCAACGAACGGCTCGGCCAGTTCATCGGCATGCTCGAGGTCAATCGCACGCTGGATGCCACCGCGCGCCTTGCCCGCAGCATCGCCTCGCTGTTCAACCCGATCCTCTATCCGGAATCGACCGCGCATCTGGAGATCACCCAGGAGGAGATCGGCGCGCTCTCCGGCATGTCCCGCCAGAACGCCAACCGGGCGCTGAACCGGCTGGAGAAGGAGGGATTGCTGCGGCTCGAATACGGCGGCGTCACCATCCTCGATATCGAGCGGCTGCGCGGGTACGGGGATAAGGAATAGCCGTCACCGCGCATTGGCGGGGGCGTGAGACGGCCAGAGGTCAGCGCGCCAGCGGATCGCGATCGCCAGCATCGCGATGATGCCCAAGGCGGCATAGAGCGAGCCCGTCGCGGAATAGCCGATGACGTCGATCAGGCTACCGGCGGCGAGCAATCCGAGCGGCAGGCCGTAGATCACCATCATGCGCACGCCCATGACGCGGCCGCGCAGATGTGCACTCGCCGTTCGCATCAGGATCACGGCTGCCGAGATCATCGACATGCTCTGGGCGATCCCGGCGAGAACGAGGCAAGCCATCGCCACCGGCATGGTCCTGACTTCGACGAAGATCAGCAGCATGGCGTACCAGGCCAGCGTCGCGCCGATCAGCAGCCGCGCAATGCGCAGTCCGCCGACGAGGCTCAGCGTGATGGAGCCGATCAGTGAGCCGACGGCGAAGCTCGCCGAGAGATAGCCAAGGCCAGTCTGGTCGGTCTGGAAGATTTCCCGCGCGATGTAAGGCAGCAGTCCGCCGGTGAAGGGAAATGCGGTGAGATTGGCCAGGAAGGCGACACACAGCGCCGCGCTCATGCCCGGGCCATTCCAGGCGTAGACAATGCCCTCCTTGAGGTCGCCAAACAGTCGCGAAATGGCGTGGCTGTTCGCGGGAAGATCGCTCGTGGTGACCGTCCTTTTCGGCCGGGTCAGGCAAAGCATGAGAAGCGCGGCCGTGAAGTAGAGGCAGGCGATCGCGACATAGACGAAGCCGATGCCGAGGACGGCGAACAGCCCGGCGCCGGTCAACGCTCCGGCGATGCGCGCGCTGTCCTGGGTCGTGCGCGCAACGCTGATGGCGCCCACCAGTTGTTCGGCCGGCATGATCTCGGCGAGCAGCGCGCCCCGGACGCCGAGATCCGAGGGGCGGATCAGGCCCATGATCGCGACGATGATCATGACGCTCAGCGGCGACAGATGACCGCTCAGCGCCAAGACCATGATGGTCGACGACAGCACCGTATAGGCAAGACGCATCACGACGAGGAGATCGCGGTGGCCCATCCGGTCGCCGATCATGCCGAACACCGGCGCGACCAGGGTCCCGACGAACTGCAGCGAGGCAAGCACGGTCAGCAGCAGCACCGAGCCGGTCTCGACCATGATGTACCAGCCGAGCACGAGCGTCTCGACCTCGAACGCCCAGGAGGTGAGCAGATCCGACGGCCATTGAAAGCGGTAGTTGCGGATGCGGAACGGCGCGAGCGCAGAAGGTCGTAAGGCTGTGCTCAAGGCGCGACGGCTCGTGTCACGGCGATTCCCTGCCCCGTGTGGTTTCTTTTCATTTCCGGCAGGGTAGGGCCGGCGACGCGTGTGTCAATCGGAGCCGCCGCATGCCGCTCCCGCGCTCAGCTCCTATCTGGCCGACATCGGCTTCCGCTCTGCCAGCGCTGTGGCCATCGCCGAGATCAGCGGGCGCATGAAATAGGCGTCTTCGGCCGGCGAGACATCGGTGCGCAGGCCGTGTGCGGCAAGCTCGCCGGAAACCGCCGGGCCTACCGACGCAATCAGCGTCCGTTCGAGGCCGGCGCGCAGCTTGGCCTCGCTGCCATGCGCCTTCGCAGCCTCGATCAGGCGGCGGACCTGGCCAAGATTGGTCAGCGCGAGGGCATCGATCCGCCCCGTGGCCATGTCGTCGATCGCAGCGACGATGTTGGCGTCCGCGGCCCTGGAATCGTAGACATAAGGCAGCACGGTATCGACCGCGGCGCCTTGCGCGGCGAGGGCGCCGGTCAGCGCGCTGTGGTCCTTGTCCGGATAAAGCTGGAGGCCGAGGCGCCGGCCTTTGAGATCGAGCTTGCCCAACATCTCGATCACGCCCTCGGTCGTCGGCTTCTCGGTCATCTGCTGCGCGTCCAGGCCGACTTCGCGCAGTGCCTTGCCGGGCTTTGGGCCGCGGGTGAATTTCCGCGTCTTGGCAAGCGCCGCGACGAGGGCGGCGTCGAGCCCGCGGGCGCGGGCAAGCTTCATGATCCGCCGCAGGCCTTCGCCGGTCATCAGCACGAGATCGTCGAGGGGCTCGTCAATGGCGCGGCGGATCCAGGCCTCGACCGGAGTGGGATCGGGCGCATCCTGGATGGTGAACATCGGGCATTGCACGACCTCGGCGCCTTGCTCGGCCAGAAGCTTGGAGAACTGCGCTTCCTCGCGCGTTTCCAGGATCAGGATGCGGGTGCCGTTCAAGCGGTCGGCCATGGGGATGCTCCGGTACAAATCGCAATCGTCCGTTCATCCTGACTCCTGGCCCGGGATTGGCGCAAGGGTCGCGTCGGTGCTAGAGCAGGTGCAAATCGCGGATCGTTCCGCTGCACAAACCTTCATCAAGAGGCAAGCCTGTTCATCAACATGCCCGACCATCAATATGTTCTGACCTTGTCCTGTCCGGATCGACCCGGCATCGTCTCGGCGGTGTCGACGTTCCTCGCCCACAACGGACAGAACATTCTCGACGCCCAGCAGTTCGACGACACCGAGACCAACAAGTTCTTCATGCGGGTGGTGTTCACCGCGGCCGATCTCGCCGTGGAACTGTCGGCGCTGCAGACCGGCTTTGCCGCGATCGCCGAGCGTTTCGGCATGGAATGGCAGATGCGCGACCGCGCCGCGCATCGCAAGGTGATGCTGCTGGTGTCGAAGTCCGATCATTGCCTGGTCGACATCCTCTATCGCTGGCGCACCGGCGAATTGCCGATGACGCTGACCGGCATCGTCTCCAACCATCCGCGCGAGGTCTATGCCGGGCTCGATTTCGGCGACATCCCGTTCCATCACCTGCCGGTCACCAGGGAGACCAAGCGCGAGCAGGAGGCGCAGATCATGGACCTCGTCGGCAAGACGAAGACCGATCTCGTCGTGCTTGCCCGCTATATGCAGATCCTGTCGGACGATCTGTCGGCCAAGCTCTCCGGCCGCTGCATCAATATCCACCACTCGTTCCTGCCGGGTTTCAAGGGCGCAAAACCCTATCACCAGGCGCATGAGCGCGGCGTCAAGCTGATCGGCGCCACCGCGCATTACGTCACGCGCGATCTCGACGAAGGCCCGATCATCGACCAGGACGTCGAGCGCATCAGCCATCGCGACACGCCCGAGGATCTCGTCCGTAAAGGCCGCGACATCGAGCGTCGCGTGCTCGCCCGCGCGATCCGCTACCATCTCGACGACCGCGTCATTCTCAACGGCCGCAAGACCGTGGTGTTCGTGGATTAGCGAATGGTGAATGGCGAGTAGCGAATAGATAGAGGGTGGTCCTATTCGCCACTCCCTATTCGCCATTCGCCCCCTCAGCGCACCGCGCCGGCCGACGTTGTCCCCGTCGCGCCCTTCTGTGCCTGCTCTTCCTTCTCGCGATCTGCCGCCGGCAGCAGCCGCTTGCGTTCGCGTTCCTTCATGTAGGCATCGTATTGCGGCGTGCCCGGTCGCGGCGGCGCATCGGCCGGCAGGCCGCCGGCCCATTGCGGGATGGTGTCGCCCATGCCGGCGGAGAGCTTTTCGTTGACAGTTCCGCAGCCGGACACTCCCGCAGCGAGCGCAACCAGGACGACGGCGGAACGAAAAGTCTTGGACATTGTGGGAGCGTGCACGCGTTCGGTCATGGGACGCCGGCTTGAGCCGGCGGAAATCAGGTTAGCCTTCAACAAGGTAAAATAGACTTATTCGAGGACAGGTAATTTATTACCGGGTCGCGGCCGCCCTTGCTGCGCGGATGTCCGAATTCTGCAAGGGAAAGACGAAATCCTCCATCCACCTCATTACCGCCGTTTCTAGACTGCGGCGGACTGCTCGCGACAACTTGGCGTGGTCAGCGGCAGGGGTTTTCGTTGACAAGTCCATTTTCTTTGTACATTCGTACAAATGAGGTTTGGGGCGGATGAGTTGTCGGGTTACTCCGACGTAACTGGCAGCCCCGCTTTCAGTCGTTGGGCAATCGGAACGCGCGGGTTGCGCTGAAGGGTCGCCAAACGTCCGATTGACAAGGAGGGCGCGAAAGACGCCCATGTGGCCCACGATTATGCTCGCGCGTGGGCTAAGTTTGATGCAAGGGCCGGGCACTCGGTCCAGGGCACAAGAGTCAGGAATGAAGGGGAGGGACATCTGATGTTCGAACGCAAGATTTTCTCGCGGACCGCCGTGGCGGCCGCCATCGCAAGCCTCGCGGCCGTCGCGCCCGCCACGGCCGAGGACAGTGTGAAGGTCGGCCTGATCCTGCCGATGACCGGCGGCCAGGCCTCGACCGGCAAGCAGATCGAGAACGCGATCAAGCTCTACATGCAGCAGAAGGGCGACACGGTCGCCGGCAAGAAGGTCGAGATCATCCTCAAGGACGACGCCGCGATTCCGGACAAGACCAAGACCGCCGCGCAGGAGCTGATCGTCAACGACAAGGTCAACTTCATCGCCGGCTTCGGCGTGACGCCGGCGGCGCTCGCGGCCGCGCCGCTCGCAACGCAGGCCAAGATTCCCGAAGTCGTGATGGCGGCCGGCACCTCCATCATCACCGAGCGCTCGCCCTATATCGTGCGCACCAGCTTCACGCTGGCGCAGTCCTCGACAATCATCGGCGACTGGGCGGTGAAGAACGGCATCAAGAAGGTGGCGACGCTGACCTCGGACTACGCGCCGGGCAATGACGCGCTCAACTTCTTCAAGCAGCACTTCACCGCGGGTGGCGGCGAGGTCGTCGAAGAAGTCAAGACCCCGCTCGCCAATCCCGACTTCGCGCCGTTCCTGCAGCGCATGAAGGACGCCAAGCCCGACGCGATCTTCGTGTTCGTGCCGGCCGGCCAAGGCGGTAACTTCATGAAGCAGTATGCCGAGCGCGGTCTCGACAAGGCCGGCATCAAGGTGATCGGGCCGGGCGATGTCACCGACGATGACCTGCTCAACAACATGGGCGACGCCGTGCTCGGCACGGTCACCGCGCATCTCTACTCCGCGGCGCATCCCTCGCAGCTGAACAAGGATTTCGTCGCCGCCTACAAGAAGGCGTTCGGCAACCGTCCCGGCTTCATGGCGGTCAGCGGCTATGACGGCATCCACCTGATCTACGAAGCGCTTAAGAAGACCGGTGGCGACACCAACGGCGACAAGCTGATAGAGGCGATGAAGGGCCAGAAGTGGGAGAGCCCGCGCGGTCCGATCTCGATCGACCCCGAGACCCGCGACATCGTGCAGAACATCTACATCCGCAAGGTCGAGAAGGTCGATGGCGAGCTCTACAATGTCGAGTTCGCAACGTTCGAAGCCGTCAAGGATCTCGGCAAGACCAAGAAGTGACGCGCGAAAGCACGTCATCCCGGGGCGCGCATTAGCGCGAACCCGGGATCTCTCGCCGCGCTCACCGTCATGCCCGGGCTTGACCCGGGCATCCACGCGGGCGCCGGACAAGAACGTGGATGGCCGGGACAAG
>NZ_CAKZJO010000074.1 GCF_936943645.1 uncultured Bradyrhizobium sp.
CCCCTCCCCAGCCCTCCCCCGCAAGCGGGAGAGGGAGCGCACCGTCGTCGCGGTGGCTTTCAAGTCAAACAAGCGTCGCTCTAACTATGCTCTCCTTCGTTGCCCAGCGTGTCCTCAAGGGCGTCATCGTCCTGCTCGCGATCGTCGTCCTCAATTTCTTCCTGATCCGGCTAGCGCCCGGCGACCCCGCGGTCGTGATGGCCGGCGAGGCCGGAGCATCCGACCAGGTCTTCGTCAAGCAGCTCCGGGAGAAGTTCGGCCTCGACAAGCCGCTGCCCGAACAGCTCTTCATCTACGTCAAGGGCGTCGTCAGCCTCGATCTCGGCTTCTCCTTCCGCCAGCAGGCGCCGGTGGCCAAGCTGATCGGCGAGCGGTTGCCGGCGACGCTGCTGCTGACGCTGACCGCCTTCGCGATCTCGCTGATGCTCGGCACTCTCTTCGGCACGTTTGCCGCGCGATTTGCCGGCACGTTCCTCGACACCGCCATCACCATCTTCGCGCTGATCTTCTACGCCATGCCGATCTTCTGGGTGGCATTGATGGGCATCCTGTTGTTCTCGGTCACCATGGATTGGCTGCCGAGCTTCGGCTACGAGACGGTCGGCGCCAACCTCACAGGCCTTTCCCACGCCGTCGACGTCGCAAAGCACCTGATCATGCCGGCGATGACGCTCGGCCTGTTCTTCATGGCGACCTACACCCGGATGACGCGCGCCTCGATGCTGGAGGTGAAGCGGCTCGACTTCGTCAAGACCGCGCGCGCGAAGGGGCTCTCCGACGCCGTGATCCAGCGCCGCCACGTGCTGCGCAACGCGCTGCTGCCGGTCGTGACGCTCGCCGGCGTGCATTCCGGCACGCTGATCGGCGGCGCCGTCATCACCGAAACCGTGTTCGCCTGGCCCGGCATCGGGCGGCTGATGTACGACGCGCTGCTGCAGCGCGACTACAATCTGCTGCTCGGCGTCTTCGTGATCTGCTCCGCCATGGTGTTGATCTTCAATCTCATCACCGACCTCGTCTACCGCCTGGTCGATCCGCGCATCGAATTCGCCTCATGAAACAGTTCTGGAAATCGATGCTGAGAAGCCCGAGCGGCGTCATCGGGCTCATCATCCTTCTGCTCGCGATCGCCATCGCGGTGTTCGGACCGATGCTGTTCCCGAATTCGCCCTGGCGCATGGTGCAGCGGCCGTTCCTGCCGCCCTTCACGCTGTCGACCGTGCCCCTCGGCACCGACGCGCTGGGCCGCGACGTCTTCGCCGGCATGATCTTTGGCGCACGCGTGTCGCTGCTGGTCGGTCTCGTCTCGACACTGGTCGCGCTGGTGGTCGGCATTCCCATCGGCGCCATGGCCGGCTATTTCGGCGGCAGGGTCGACGACGCCCTGATGCGCTTCACCGAATTCTTCCAGACCATTCCGAGCTTCGCGCTGGCGATCGTGCTGGTCGCGATCCTGCAGCCCTCGATCTATTCGATCGTGGCCTCGATCGCGGTGGTGAGCTGGCCGCCGGTCGCCCGCCTCGTCCGCGGCGAGGTGCTGTCGCTGCGCACGCGCGAATATGTGCAAGCGGCGATCGTCACCGGTCAAAGCAACAGCTGGATCATCCTGCGCGAGATCCTGCCCAACGCCCTGTCGCCGGTGATCGTGCTGGCCTCGCTGATGGTGGCGACCGCGATCCTGCTGGAATCCTCGCTGGCGTTCCTCGGCCTTGGTGATCCCAATTTGATCTCCTGGGGCTACATGGTCGGCGCGGGCCGCACCGTGATCCGGCAGGCCTGGTGGATCACCGTATTTCCCGGCGTCGCGATCCTGATCTCGGTGCTCGGCCTCAACCTGATCGGCGAAGGCCTCAACGACGCGCTCAATCCCCGCCTGTCGCGGGAGGGCCGCTGATGACCGCCCCGCCCGCCGTCTCCATCAAGAATCTGCGGATTGCGCTGCCCAAGAGCGCCGAACGCCCGTTCGCGGTCGACGGCGTCTCGCTCGATTTGCGGCCCGGCAAGATCGTCTGCGTCGTCGGCGAATCCGGCTCGGGCAAATCGATGTGCGCGCATGCGCTGATGGGCCTGCTGCCTGACACGGTCTCGGTCACCTCAGGCGAAATCCAGTTCGAAGGCCGCGACCTGCTCAAGCTCGACGACGACGGCTGGCGCGATCTGCGCGGCCGCAGGCTTGCAATGATCTTCCAGGAGCCGATGACCGCGCTCAATCCGTTGATGCGGATCGGCGACCAGATGGCCGAGATGTTCGAGGCGCACGGCCTGCTGACGCCGAAGGAGCGGCGCGCCAAGGCCCTGTCGCTGGCGCGCGAGGTCGGCCTGCCCGATCCCGAACGCATCGTCCGCGCCTATCCGCACCAGCTCTCCGGCGGCCAGCGCCAGCGCGCCATGATCGCGATGGCACTCGCGCTCGAGCCCGCCGTGCTGGTCGCGGACGAGCCGACCACCGCGCTCGACGTCACCACGCAGGCGCAGATCCTCAAGCTGATCCGCAACCTCCAGCGTAACCGCAACATGGCGGTGATGTTCATCACCCATGACTTCGGCGTGGTCGCCGACATTGCCGACCAGGTCGTGGTGCTCCGCCACGGCAAGGTCGTGGAGGAAGGGCCCGCAGCGTCGGTCTTCAACGCGCCGCAGCACGACTACACCAAGGCGCTGCTCGCGGCCGTTCCGTCGATGGACCCGCCGGCACGCGAGCCCCTCGACGACCAGGCCAAAGCGGTCGAGGTCATCGGGCTGGACAAGACCTATGTGACCTCAGGCGGCTGGTTTCGCGAGGACCGCCGCGTCGATGCCGCGCGCGCGGTCAACTTCGACATCTTCAAGGGCGAGACGCTCGGCCTCGTCGGGGAATCCGGCTCCGGAAAATCGTCGGTGGCGCGCCTCGTGATGCGGCTGATCGAGGCCGACCGCGGCACGGTGCGGATCGGCGAGACCGACCTCACCTCGCTCACCGGCAAGGCGCTGCGCACCGAGCGCCACCGCATCCAGATGATCTTCCAGGATCCGTTCGCCTCGCTCAATCCGCGGCGCAAGATCGGCCACATCATCGCCGACGGCCCGATCGCGGCTGGCACGGATCCGAGGATCGCGTTCGACCGCGCCCGCGATCTGCTGAAGATGGTGGGCCTGGATGCCGGCGCGCTCGAACGCTATCCGCACGAATTCTCCGGCGGCCAGCGCCAGCGCATCGGCATCGCGCGCGCGCTCGCGCTCGAGCCGGAGATCATCGTCGCGGACGAGGCCGTCTCCGCGCTCGACGTTTCGGTGCAGGCGCAGGTCTTGAGGCTGCTCGAAGACCTCAAGGCACGCCTCGGCCTTTCAATGCTGTTCATCACCCATGATTTACGCGTCGCCGCGCAAATCTGCGACCGCATTGCGGTGATGCAGCGCGGCGCCATCGTCGAGTTGAAGCCGACCGCGCAGCTGTTCGCCGCACCCGAGCATGCCTACACGCGCGAACTGCTGGCGGCGGTGCCGGGACGGAAAGAGCGCGCACCGGCGGCATGAAGTGGTGCCCCCAAGGGATCACCAAGTTTCGGGATGGTTCCAAAAACTTGGCGACCATCGGTCATGAAACATATTTGACCCAGCCGTATTTGCTTTACGGAATGATCCTTGCTGGCGACGGCAAGGCGTCAAGCTGGCACCGGCATCCGCTCGCTTGGCCAAGAGCTTGCAACGAACAAGAGCCTTGCAACGAATATGAAGTGGATGAGCGGCTTCTCAACCCGTCGCAGCGAGGCGTCGGATGTGATGGGACGCCCGGTGCGGTCACGGGCTTTTGTTCACTCGTGATTGGCGACGCCACTTCAAAGGCGAAGGCGGCGCCATAGATCGCAATGAAATGATTGACGTCATCTGATGACGGGCAGCAATTGACACGGAGCCGACATGGGCGAAGTCATACGATTTGTCTCGAAGTCCGAGCGCGAGCGAGTGCGCCTCATCCAGGAAGCGCGCGCCATCTACGACAGCATCTTCCCTTCGGCTGATCCGGCCGGCGAGGATCACGACAAGACGCCGATGGGCCGGACGTTCGCCGGCGAGGGGAGCAACCGGTCGTGATCAAGATCATCGCGGTTCTCTGCAGCCTCGCTTCGCCGAGCAATTGTCACGAGCAACTCGTCACCAGCTCGGATTTTGCCGAGGTCTCGGTGCAGTCCTGCCTGATGGGCGCCCCGCAGCTCGCCGACTGGATGAACCAGCATCCGGCCGAGCGACTGGCCGCATGGCGCTGCGTGATCGGAAACCAGGCCCGCCGGGGCATTTAGCTCTATCGCGTGGTGTTGCTCCAGGTCGGAACCGAATTGGTCACGCCGACCGAAGGCCAATTGTACGACCCGACGGAGGGCGCCGTAACCGTGCCGACCGACCGTCCGGACGACCCATAGGACGGCGCCGGCTGCGCCGCGGGCGAGGCACCGTAATTCGGAGCCACCGCGCCAGTGGTGTAGTGCCGGCTCGACCGGGCCTTCTTCGCCTCAGCTGCAAAGGGCGCGGCAAGCAACCCGGTCGTGACGAGTGCGGCAATGGCCAGTTTGATGCCTCTCATGGCTGATCCCTCAGTCGCTGGGGGCCCCTTTTGCCATGTGATCATTCACCGGGCGATGTCCAGAGGCGCTTCTTCATAACTCCGTGCGCGGGGGAAGGTGCCGGGGCGGGATTGCCGCGCAAGTCGATGCCGAACGCCTTGCGCAAGCCGACCTGACCGGCGGGCGTGACGCGCACGATTCGAGAGTCGCGATCCCGCCTCAGCCAGCCGCGCTCCAGACAGCAACGGTGTATCTCCGCGCCGACGTGACCGGCAACATGATAGCGCCGCTCGCTCCAGTCGAGGCAGGGACGGCAGAAGATTCGCCTGCCTCCGGCTTTTGGTCCCAGTGCCGCGCCGAATGCGGAGAGGAAGTTCATCCCTGATACCGTCACCTCGCCGCCGTCCTCCGCGAGGACAATGTGCCCTTCGGCGACGAGAGCATCGGCGATCGCGACGCCCAGATGGCCGGCCAAATGGTCGTAGCAGGTGCGCGCGAAGCGGAGCCGGTCATCGCCGATGGAGCGAGGTTGGTAACGTTGCGGAACCTCGATCGCTGCG
Source organism: uncultured Bradyrhizobium sp. (assembly GCF_936943645.1). GTDB lineage: Bacteria > Pseudomonadota > Alphaproteobacteria > Rhizobiales > Xanthobacteraceae > Bradyrhizobium. Next base: position 5,099 of record NZ_CAKZJO010000074.1, read on the forward strand.
ACGGCCTTGATGCCTTCCAGCATTCTGGCAACCAGAGGCGAAGCAATACGGTAATAGCGGTTGCGCCGCTTCTGCGTCACATCGAGCAACCGCGCATTGACCAACTTGCCGAGGTGTCCGCTCGCCGTTGATTTCGATATTCGCGCACGTGAGGCGAGCTCACTCGCAGTCAGGGCCTGTCCGCCCATCAGCGCCGCCAGCATCGTGGCCCGCGCGGTATCGCCGACCAGCGCCGCCACCTCGACCATGTTTGCCGCTGCGACCATGGCGAAACGGTATCGCGCCCGCCTGGGCGCGGCAACGGCAATGGTTCGGCAGCGGCCGAACCATTGCACCTGAGGGCGCCCTACCGTGGCTTCCGCAAACCGGGAGGGCCATATGAAGAGAATCCGCGTGGAGCCGATATCGAGCTATCTGGAGCGCCGCCGCAAAGGCCCGATCTATCCGGTCGTCATCGCCGAGGGGCTGGTCTATCTGTCCGGTTTGCCGCCGTTCGATCCTGAGACGGGCGAGGTCAGGCCGTTGCCGTTCGCGCGACAGGCCGAGATCGTGCTGGATCAGATGCAGCGCTGCCTGGAAGCGGCAGGATCGTCGCTGGCGGAGGTGATCAAGTGCAACGTCTATTGCACGCCAGACCCCGCGCATTTCGCCGCGTTCAACGAGGTCTACGCCCGCTACTTCCGAAACGAGGCGCCCGCGCGCATCTTCGTGCATGTCCCGTCATGGCCAGGGCCGTTCGACATCGAGGTCGATTGCGTCGCGCTGGCGGGACGCCGATGAGATTGTCGCGCGCGGCCCGCCTTCGGATGGACCCGAATCAGCGCTAGTGCATTGCCCTCAAGGACTTCCCGCATTGAGGCGACATGACCGGCCCCGAACTGAAGCAACTCCGCGCCGACCTTTCCGATGCCCTCGAGCGGCAGCTCACTGCGGCCGATATGGCAAGGCTCTGCGGATTGCCGGACAAGGGCGGCAGCGACACCATCCGGCGCTGGGAGGTCAGCGGCCCTTCGCCGTCGGCGACCAAGGTGCTGCGCGTGCTCGCGATGGCGAGCGAGCGCTATCCGATCCTGGAGAAGTTCGACATCTTCGATCGCCATGACGTGCGCGAGGAAGATCGTCCTGCAAAGCGCGCAGCGTTCCGCCAGCAGATGCGGGACGAGGCGCGCCGGCGTCTTGGTTAACGAAGCGCGCATGGAAGTTACGCGAACGCTGCCCCGTTAAGCCTTCCTTCAGCATTTCTTAAGCCGGCATTAAGCACGAAAACCAATTGCAGCCCAATAAGTTAGGTTGGCTGCCGCTGTGCCATGCATGTGACAGCATTTTCGTCAAAAGCGAGCTATCTGCAAAACCAACGCGGCGCGGAAAGCGCGCCGACCGGGGACATTGAGTGTTGGAGTTCAAGACCATGAAGAAGATTCTGTTTGCGACCGTTGCGCTGCTCGCGGTGGGCGCGGCTGCGCCGGCCGTCGGTGCCGATCTCGGCAACCGCAACTATTACAAGTCGCCCGCGCCAGCCTATGCCGCACCGATCTACAACTGGACCGGTTTCTACGTCGGTGGCCATGTCGGCGGCGCGTTCTCCAGCGACAACAATTTCAACGGCCTCTCCACCGGCAATAACGGCAACGGCCGTTTCCTCGGCGGCGTGCAGGTCGGTGCGGACTGGCAGTTCCACCCGAACTTCGTGGTCGGCGTCGAGGGCCAGTATTCCTGGCTCTCCGGCAGCGTCGGCGCCGTGTTTCCGGGCGGCATCGCCTACACCAACGACCAGCGCGGCCTCGGCTCGATCACCGGCCGCGTCGGCTACACCTGGGGCCCCGGCCTCGTCTACGTGAAGGGCGGCTACGCCTATTCGGACAACAACGAGAAGGTGACCGTCGGCGGCGTGCCGGCCGCCTTCGTCATCACCGGCGATCACACCAACGGCTACACCGTCGGCGCCGGCCTCGAATACATGTTCGCTCCGAACTGGACGGCCAAGGCCGAGTACCAGTACTACAATTTCGGCGACGCAAGCTTCACCGGCGGCCCGCTCACGGGCACCGGCAGCTTCACCACCGACGACCACACCATCAAGGCGGGCGTCAACTACCGCTTCAACTGGGCCAGCACGGGCGTCGCGCGCTACTGATCGGTTACTCCAACTTTACCATGACGATGCGGCCGGCGATCTCGCCGGCCGTTCTTTTTTCGCCCTGCGGAACGACCACAAGCTTTTGCGGAGATTGCGAATTCTTAACCGGCGGTGCCGATACTGCCGGCCACAAAGATAAGCAAGAGCTGGGGGAATTTTCGATGGCGATCCGTCTGGGGCTTGGCCGTTTGGGCCGTTTTCTGCCTCGCTTCAAACTACCGACATGGGGCGTGCGCGGCAGCCTGTTCGCAGCCTTCGCGGTGATCGCGGGCATGGGCCTCGTGATCGCGGCCGGCGCGGGCCTGGCGCTGCAAAATCTCGGCGGACGCATGACCGAGCTGAGCGGGCGGGACATTCCACGCCTCGCCGCCAGCCTGCAATTGTCGGCGCTGAGCGCGAGTCTTGCGGCCCAGGGACCGGCCCTGCTCGCGGCGCAGAGCGAGGATGCCCTCAACGAGCGTACCAAGAAGCTCCGGGAATTGCAGGAGCAGACGCAGCAGAAGCTCACCGAGATCATCCAGCTCGGCGGCGACAAGAGCGTCGTCTCCGGCCTCAGCGAAACCATGAAGAGCATCAACGAGGCGGCGCAGAGCCTCACCAAGGCCGCCCGCGAGCGGCTGGACATCGCCGCGCTTCATGAGAAACAGTATGATGCGCTGCGCAACGCGCAGGGCGCCTTCGTCGGCGCGGCCAGCCCGGCGATGCTCGACGCGCAGACCCGCGTCAACGCCATTCTCGGCTCGGCCGATTTGTCGGCCGCGGATGCCAGCGACGCCGCGCAGACCGTCGGCCAGCTCGGCAACGTCGTCGCCAGCGGCAATCTCGCCGCTGCCGACATGAGCGCGGCGCTGTCGGCGAGCACGAGCGACAAGCTCGACGACATCCAGAAAGAATTCAAGACGGCACAGGGCCGCCTGCGCTCAAACCTCGATCTGTTGCCGGACAATCAGGGCAACAAGATGCTGCGCGAGACGGCGGAAAAGCTGCTCGCGCTCGGCGCCGGCAAGACCGGGGTGTTCAATCTGCGTGAGAAAGAGCTCGACTCCATCGACTACGGCCAGACCATCCTGGACGAGACGCGCAAGCTCAATGTCGGTCTCGGCATCAGCGTGCAGCAGCTCGTCGACGGCGTGCAGAAGGAGACCAACACCTCGACCTCCCAGGCGCAGCAGGAGACCTCGCTGGCGACGACCGTGATGCTGGCGCTCGGCTCCCTGATGCTGGTCGGCTCGGCGCTGTTCGTCTGGCTCTATGTCGGCCGCAACATCCTGCGCCGCATCCGCGAGCTTCAGCGCGCCATGCAGCTGCTGTCGGCCGGCGATCTCGACACCGAGATCGTCCGCTCCCGGCAGAACGACGAGATCGGCGTGATGAAGGAAACGCTGACCGTGTTCCGCGACAGCATGATCGAAGCGCGGGCACTCGCCGGCGAGCAGGACAAGGACCGTGTCGCCAAGGCCGAGCGCGCCGCGCGCATGGAAGCGAAGATCGCCGAATTCGAGAACACGGTGCGTGCCGCGCTCGACAATCTGGCGCAGTCGGCCAATTCGATGCAGTCGACCGCGCAGAGCATGTCGACCACTGCCGACCAGTCCAACGCGCTGGTCAACGCGGTGGCCTCCGCCGCCGAGGAGACCTCGGTCAACGTGCAGACCGTGTCCTCGGGCACCGAGCAGCTGTCGTCCTCGATCGAGGAGATCAGCAAGCAGGTCGTGACTTCGGCCGCGATCGCCAAGAAGGCGGTCGACGAAGCCGGCGCCACCGACACGACGGTGCAGAGCCTTGCCGACAGCGCCAGCCGCATCAGCGTCGTGGTCGACCTGATCCAGACCATCGCCTCGCAGACCAATCTGCTCGCGCTCAACGCCACCATCGAGGCGGCGCGTGCGGGCGAGGCCGGCCGCGGCTTCGCCGTGGTTGCCTCCGAGGTGAAGAGCCTCGCCAGCCAGACCGCCAAGGCGACGGAGGAGATCCGCACCCAGATCGCGAGCATGCAGGAGATCACGACGTCGGCAGTCGGCGCCATCCAGGGCATCGGCCGCATCATCGGCGAGATCGACAACGTGACCACGACGATCGCGGCCGCGGTCGAGGAGCAGGGCGCGGCGACGCGCGAGATCGCCCGCAACATCCAGCATGCCGCCGGCGGCACCAGCGAGGTCTCCAGCAACATCGTCGGCGTCTCCACCGCCTCCGCCGAAGCCGGCGCGGCAGCGAATGAGGTGCTGGGCGCCTCCGACGCGCTCCGCCGCGAAGCCGATATGCTGCGCGGAGAGATCGACGCGTTCCTCAACAACATGCGGGCGGCGTAGCAGCGCCGTCCCGTGGCCCGGACGGCGCTTCGTCCGGGCCACGGAAAACTGCCGGTATGACCGCCATGCGCAGGCCATGGCCCGCCCTTTTTCGGCTGGCGCCCCGCGCGCGCTGGGTTTAAGCCGGTAGCATGAACGCGAAAACCGACACGGCTCAGTCCTCCGCCGAAGCGCTGCGCTATCCCTGGGAACAGCATCCCGGCCACGACGAGATCGTCGAGGTCAGGCCCGGCGTGCTGTGGGCGCGGCTGAAGCTGCCGTTCCGCCTCAACCACGTGAACATCTACCTGCTCGCCGACGGCGACGGCTATGCGATGGTCGATACCGGCTTCGGCAACGAGGAGACGATCGAGGCCTGGACCAAGCTGTTCGACGGACCGCTGAAGGGCATCACGATCACCCGCCTGATCGTCACCCACTCCCATCCCGACCATGTCGGGCTTGCGGGCTGGGTGGTCGAGCGCTTCAACTGCCCGCTGGTGATGTCGCAGGTCGAATACCTGCAATCGGTCTATCACCAGAACCGCGGCACTGCGGAGCGCCAGGAAGCGCAGCGGCTGTTTTTCCGCCGTCACGGCATGGACGAGTCGCTCACGGAGAAGCTGCTCGGCCGCGGCCAGGATTATCTCAAGCGCGTCTCGGTGCTGCCGCCGTCCTACCGCCGCATCTCCCACGGCGAGGACGTCGTGATCGGCACGCGCCGCTTCAAGGTGATCACCGGCGGCGGCCACGCGCTCGACCAGGTGATGCTGTATTGCGCCGACGACAAGCTGTTCCTGTCCGCCGACCAGGTGCTGAGCAAGATCTCGCCCAATGTCAGCGTCTGGGCTGTGGAGCCCGACCAGAACTCGCTGGGCGAATATCTGGCTTCGCTCGCCAGCCTCACCACCACGCTGCCCTATGACGTGCTGGTGCTGCCCGGCCACGGCGTGCCGTTCTACGGGCTGAAGACCCGCATCAAGCAGCTCGCCGACCATCACGAAGAGCGCTGCCGCCTGATCGCGGAAGCCTGCCGCGAGGTGCCGCAGACCTCGCGCGCTTTGGTGCCTGTCGTCTTCAACAAGCACGTGCTCGACGAACACCAGATGGGCTTTGCCGCCGGCGAACTCGTCGCCCACGTCAACTACATGATCGTCGAGGGCCGGCTGACGGCCGAGACGAAAGACGGCGTGCTGCAGTTCCGGACGACGTGAGTGGTAACTTCACCTCGCCCCGCTTGCGGGGAGAGGTCGGTCGCGAAGCGA
>NZ_CAKZJO010000075.1 GCF_936943645.1 uncultured Bradyrhizobium sp.
CACCCGCCCCGCTTCGCGTGTCGGCCTCTCCCCGCAAGCGGGGAGAGGCGAAGCCCGCCGCCTGAGCTGAGAATGCGTATGACATCAGACAACCAGACACATCCCACAAAGCGTTCCTGGATGGACCGCATCATCGACACCATCGAATGGATCGCGGCCGGCTTCGTCGGCATCGTCGCGCTCGACATCTTCCTGTCGGTGCTGCTGCGCAACACGCTGAACTATTCGATCCCCGACAGCTTCGACATCGGCCGCATGCTGCTCGGCATCCTCATCTTCTGGGGCATCGCCGCGACCTCCTATCGCGGCACCCACATCACCGTCGACCTCGTCTGGGGCAATGTCGGGCCGCGCCATCAACGCTGGATCGACGTGTTCGCCACCCTAATTCTGCTGTTCGTCGTGACCGTGCAGACCTGGACGTTGTTCGACAAGGTGCGCGGCACCTACAACGACAACGTCCAGACCTTCGACATGCACATGCCGACCTGGCCCTTCTTCGCGGTCGCCTGGATCGGCGACGTCTCGGCCGTGCTGCTGATCGCGATCCGCACCTACCGGCTGATCTTCCATCCTGAAGAGATGCACGACCCCAAATTGAAGGCGACGGAGTAATCATGAGCACCGATGCCGTCGCCTTAATCGGCTTCGTTTCCCTGTTCGTCCTGATGCTGTTGCGCGTGCCCGTCGGCATGGCCATGGGCCTCGTCGGCGTCTCCGGCTTCGCCTATCTCGTCAACGGGACGGCCGCACTGAAGCTGGTCGGCCAGACCTCGATGCGGACGGTCACCGACTACACCTTCGGCGTCATCCCGATGTTCCTGCTGATGGGCTCGTTCGTGTCCAACTCCGGGATGAGCCGCGAGCTGTTCCGCGCCGCCAACGGTTTCGTCGGGCACCTGCGCGGCGGCCTCGGCATCGCCACCGTCGGTGCCTGCGGCGGCTTTGCCGCGATCTGCGGCTCGTCGGTCGCGACCGCCGCGACCTTCTCCGCCGTCGCCTATCCCGAGATGCGCCGCTTCGGCTATCCGCAGTCCTTTGCCACCGGCGTGATCGCGGCCGGCGGCACGCTGGGCGCGATGCTGCCGCCCTCCACGGTGCTCGCGGTCTACGGCATCATCACCGAGCAGGACATCGGCAAGCTCTTCATCGCCGGCATCATCCCGGGCCTCCTGGCGATGAGCATGTACATGATCACGATCTTCCTGATCGGCTATTTCCGGCCCGACTTCCTGCCCAAGGGCAAGGTGACGCCGTGGCGCGAGCGCTTTGCCGGGCTGAAGGAGATCTGGGCGCCGGTGCTGCTGTTCATCTTCGTGATCGGCGGCCTCTACGGCCTGCCCTATTTGCCGCGCTTCACGCCGACCGAAGCCGGCGGCGTCGGCGCCGCGGGCGCCTTCATCATCGGCGTGGTCACGGGCCGGCTCGACCGCGAGAAGATCCTGGCCTCGCTGCTGCAGGCGACCCGCACCGCGGCCGCCGTGTTCACCGTGCTGATCGGCGCGCTGATCTTCGGCTATTTCCTCACGGTGACGCAGACACCGCAGAAGGTGACGGAATTCCTCACCGGCCTCGGCCTCGGCAGCTATGGTGTGCTGGCGCTGATCATGGTGATGTATCTCGTGCTCGGCTGCCTGATGGACGCCATGGCGATGATCATCCTCACCGTGCCGATCATCTTCCCGGTGATCACGCATTTGGGTTTTGACCCGATCTGGTTCGGCGTCATCATCGTGATGACGGTCGAGCTCGGCCTGATCCACCCGCCGGTCGGCATGAACGTCTTTGTCATCAAGAGCGTGGTGAAGGACGTCTCCTTCTCCACGATCTTCAAGGGCGTGATCCCGTTCGTGGTCACCGACCTGATCCGCCTCGTGATCCTGATCGCCTTCCCGCTGCTGGCCACCTGGCTGCCGACGCGGATGATGGCGAATTAATGTTTGAGTCTGGACAGTCGCCGCGACGGCGGTGAGCCCCCTCGCCCCGCTTGCGGGGAGAGGCGAAGACAGCGGCACCTTCTGATTGCATGACAGGTGGAGTGATCGATGCCCCCGACCCTCGAGACCAAATACGTCTTCACCATCACCGCGCGCATCGGCGACGTCGTCACCGCCGGCGAGACCGGGATCGGCGTTCGCCGCATCATTCCGATCCTCGGCGGCGAGGTGGTGGGCGCGATATCGGGCAAGGTGTTGCCGTTCGGCGCCGACTTCCAGACCATCCGCCCCAACGAGCTGATCGACTTGGAGGCAAAATACGCCTTCGAGACCGACGACGGCGCAATCGTCTATGTCGAGAACAAGGGCATGCGCTTCGGCCCGGTCGAGCTCCTGCAGAAGCTCAAGCGCGGCGAGCCTGTCGATCCCAAGCTGATCTATTTCCGCACCGTGCCGAAGTTCGAGACCGGACATGAGAAGTATAGCTGGCTGATGCAGCACATCTTCGTCGGCTCGGCCGCGCGGCACGCCGACCGCGTGGTGATCGACGTGCATCAGGTGATGTAGGGCGACGTCGGGTCCGAGCCCACGACCAGCACTCAGCTGTCGTCCCTGCCTAGTGCGCAATCGCGCACGGGCGCAGGGACCCATACCGCGTGATCTATCGATTGCGACCGGCAGGAATACCGAACAACGGGTCTTCGCCAAACAATTTCCTGGGGTTATGGGTCCCTGCGTTCGCAGGGACGACACCGGGTTTGAGGCACGGCCTCAGCCATATGATTGGCTCCGGCATATTGACTCCGTCCAAATTCGTTATACAACATAACTATTCTGATAAGGACGCAAATGACACAGGGAAACGCCGATACCGCGAACGCGGGTGCCTCCGGGCTGCTCCGGATCGAGAGGGCGGACCGGGTTCTGACCGTGGGTCTGAACCGGCCGGCCAAGCGCAATGCGCTGAACGACGGCATCATCCTGGAAATCGGCGAGTGTTTTGCGTCCCTGCCCGAGGACATCGGCGCGGTCGTCATCCACGGCATCGGCGACCATTTCTCCTCCGGCCTCGATCTCTCCGAACTGACCGAGCATGACGCGACCGGCGGCCTGCTGCATTCCCAGATGTGGCACCGGGTGTTCGACCGCATCCAGTACAGCCGCGTGCCCGTGATCGCAGCGCTCAGGGGCGCGGTGATCGGCGGCGGCCTCGAGCTCGCCTGCTCGGCGCATATCCGCGTCGCCGAATCCTCGACCTATTTCGCGCTGCCGGAAGGCCAGCGCGGCATCTTCGTCGGCGGCGGCGGCTCGGTGCGGCTGCCGCGGCTGATCGGCGTCGCCAGGATGATGGACATGATGCTGACGGGCCGCGTCTACAGCGCGACCGAAGGCGCCTCCTATGGCTTCGCGCAATATGTGACGGAAGCCGGCAACGCGCTCGGCAAGGCGATGGAGCTTGCGACCAAGGTCGCCGCCAACGCGCCGCTGACCAATTTCGCCGTGCTCCAGGCGCTGCCGATGATCGCGGAGGCCAATCCGCAGACCGGCCTCCTGATGGAGTCGCTGATGGCGACCGTCGCGCAGAGCGACAAGGAAGCGAAGCGCAGGATCCGCGAATTCCTCGAACACAAGACCGCAAAGGTGAAGCCGAAGTCATGAGCGCGCAGCCGTCCTCTTCCAGCATGGAGCGCGGCGCGAGCACTTTCCCGCTGCGGCCCATTTCGTTCGGCGATCCCGTCGTCAACATCGAACGGCGCGACGACGGCACGATCTACCTCAGACCGAAGCAGCCGCTCGGCGACTATCCGGTCCGCATCACCGACCGTCTGCATCACTGGGCCAATACCACGCCGGACCGTGTCTTCATGGCCGAGCGCGAAGGCGGCCGCGGCTGGCGCAAGATCACCTATGCCGAGCTGCTGGTCGCAAGCCGGCACATCGCATCCGGCCTGATCGCGCGCGGCCTGTCGGCGGAGCGGCCGGTCGTCATCCTCTCCGGCAATTCGATCGACCACGCCCTGCTCGCATTCGGTGCGTTCTATGCCGGCATTCCGTTCTGCCCGGTGTCGCCGGCCTATTCGCTGGTGTCGAAGGATTACGGCAAGCTGTCCTATCTGATGAAGCTGCTGACGCCCGGCCTCGTCTTCGCCGAGGACGCCGACAAGTTTGCGGACGCGCTCGCCGCCAATGTTTCGCTCGGCACCGAAATCGCTGCGTCCTACGGCCACGTGCCGGGCCGCGACGTCACCCTGCTCGCCGATCTCATGGCGACGCCCGTTCGCAGCGATCTCGACGACGTCCACGGCAGGATCGGCCCCGACACGATCGCGAAATTCCTGCTGACCTCGGGCTCGACCGGCAACCCGAAGGCCGTCATCAACACCCAGCGTATGATCTGCGCCAACCAGGTGATGCTGCGCGAGACGCTCGCCTTCCTCAAGGACGAGCCGCCCGTCATCATCGACTGGCTGCCGTGGAATCACACCTTTGGCGGCAACCACAATATCGGGCTGACGCTCTACAATGGCGGCTCGATGTATCTGGACGCCGGCAAACCGATGCCGGGCGGCATCGAGGAGACCGTGCGCAATCTCCAGGAAATTTCGCCGACGGTCTATTTCAACGTGCCGAAGGGCTATGAATCGCTACTGCCTTATCTGCGCGAAGATCAGGGCCTGCGCGCAAAGTTCTTCGACCGCCTGCACGCGATGTTCTTCTCGGGCGCCGCGCTGTCGCCCTTCATCTGGGACAGCCTCGACGAGCTCGCGGTGAAGGAAAAAGGCTATCGCGTGCCGATGCTGACCGGCCTTGGTGCGACCGAGACCGCGCCGTTCTTCATGTCGGTCAACCCACGCACCAGCCGCTCCGGCCATGTCGGCCTGCCCGTTTCCGGCAACGATGCCAAGCTGGTGCCGAACAACGGCAAGCTGGAGGTGCGCGCCAAGGGGCCGAACGTCATGCCCGGCTACTGGCGCCAGCCCGACATCAGCGCGAAATCCTTCGACGAGGAAGGATTTTACAAGATGGGCGATGCGCTCAAGCCCGCCGACCCCGATGATCTCAACGCCGGATTCGATTTCGACGGCCGTGTCGGTGAAGACTTCAAGCTCGCCAGCGGCACCTGGGTCAGCGTCGGCCCCTTGCGCGCGCGCCTCACGGCGGCCTGCGCCCCGCTGGTGCGCGACGTCGTCATTGCCGGCATCAACCGTGACGAGGTCTCTGCGCTCGTGGTGCTCGACCTCGACGGCTGCCGGCTGATCAACCCGACGCTGCCGACCGACGATCTCCTCGTTGCGACGCGCGACCGGCTGGTTCGCGAAGCCTTCCGCGAGCGCCTGACCCGCTTCCTTTCCACCGCCACCGGCTCGTCGACGCGAATCACGCGCGCGATCCTGATGGACACGCCGCTCTCGATCGACAAGGGCGAGGTCACCGACAAGGGCTCGATCAACCAGCGCGCTGTGCTCGAGCACCGCACCGAATTGATCGAGGAGCTCTACGCTGCCAATCCATCCAACCGTGTGATATCGGTCGGGTAATATGCCAATGGGAATGAACCAGTCGGCTCTTCCTTCACCTCGCCCCGCTTGCGGGGAGAGGTCGAATTCGAGCGGAGCTCGAATTCG
>NZ_CAKZJO010000076.1 GCF_936943645.1 uncultured Bradyrhizobium sp.
CGTGTCCCGGACGCGCTGCAGCGCTCTTGCGCTGCTGCGCAGAGCCGGGACCCATGCGGATGACGGAAAGATGAAGATAGGCCCCGGCTCTGCGGCGCATCACACCGGACGATGCTTCGCATCGCCGGGAGTGCACCGCGTCCGGGGCACTGGAAGCCTCAGCGCACGTTCGCGAGGCGCATGTCGAGATACGCCGTGATGGTCTCCATCAGCGGCTCGAGCTTGGCGTCGAAGAAGTGGTTGGCGCCGGGGATGACCTGCTGGTCGATCACGATGCCCTTCTGCGTCTTCAGCTTCTCGACCAGCGTGTTGACGTCCTTCGGCGGCACCACCGCGTCCTTCTCGCCGTGCACGATCAGGCCCGACGACGGGCAGGGCGCGAGGAACGAGAAGTCGTAGAGGTTGGCGGGCGGCGCGATCGAGATGAAGCCCTCGACCTCGGGACGGCGCATCAGGAGCTGCATGCCGATCCAGGCGCCGAAGGAGAAACCGGCAACCCAGCAGGCGCGCGCTTCGGGATTGATCGTCTGTGCCCAGTCGAGCGCGGCCGCCGCATCCGACAATTCGCCGGTGCCGTGGTCGAACGAGCCCTGGCTGCGGCCGACGCCGCGGAAATTGAAGCGCAGCACCGAGAAGCCGCGATGGGCGAAGGCGTAGTAGCACTGGTACACGATCTGATGATTCATCGTGCCGTGGAACTGCGGATGCGGATGCAGGATCATCGCGATCGGCGCGTTCTTCTGCTTGGCCGGGTGATAGCGACCCTCGAGGCGGCCGGCAGGGCCGGTGAAAATAACTTCAGGCATGGATGATCTCTGATTGAGTCCCTTGGCGGTGATCCCTGCGCAACCGTCCGATTGTGGCTCGACCAGCGTTGCCGCCGGCGAGAGCACGGATGAAGGGTGGAGAGGCGCGCCCTCGGATGATGCGCGAGTGGCGCACAGGTGAACTGACGCGCGCTTCTAACACGAGGCAAGGGTCAAAAAGCAAGCTTCTTCGACATCTCTCAATGGGCTCAAGAGCTTAGATGGTCATCGCGGCGTTATGCCGGGCCTGCCGCGGGTGGCGGGGATGCCGACCGGATTCAACCGGGCGAGGGCGGGAGCTGGATGCGCTGTCGTCGCATGCCGGTCAACCGGTTGGAATCACGATTGTTTATGGATCGTTGGCCGATCGGCGGAGGCGATTCCCTCCGCGGCGGTTCGGCTTCCGAGCGCGGCGACCGCCGGCCGGTACCGCCGGCTGCCGCCGAGCGTTTGCCCGTTGTCGAAGGCGAGCTCGAAATCTCCGGAAGGCCTGAGGTCCACGCCGCTCACCCGGTCGAGATTGGCAAGCCTGGTCCTGTGAACGCGAACGATGGAAAATCGCGCCAGCTCGCTTTCCGCCCCCCCGAGCGTGCCCCGGATCAGGTGCCGGGTGCCGTCAGCGAGGCTGTATTCGATGTAATTGCCGGCGGACGCGACCCAGAGGATGTCGCGCGGCACCACGCGAATGCGGCTCGATCCGTCGCGCAGCCAGATCGCGTCGGCGGACGATGGTTGTTGCGGCGCCGGTGGCGCCGCGGGAGCGGTTGCGGCCGTCTTCAGCTCACGCCGGCTTTCGAGCAGCCAGAGCGTGCCGGCGATCAAGACGACGGCGACCGCGTCCTTGCGGAATTCGTAGAGGACCGTCGCGAGCGAGAAACGGAAATCGTAGGCGCCTCCGGCGAGCCAGAGCGCGAGCTTCCGCACCCAGACCATGCCGGTGATGTGGAGCGCCGAGAAGCCGAGCAGGGCGATCGCCCCGATGGCCGTGCGGGCCGCGAGGCCCGATGTCCGGCGCATGCGGCGGACTGCCAGCACCAGGAGCGGCAGCAGCAGCAGGATGACGGCGATGCTCGACATCTCCCAGAACAGCCGCCGGCCGATGTCGTAGCTGTCGCCGCGCCAGGCGGCATCCTGGGCGCCCGAAAACGCGTTGACGATTCCGATCGCGAGCGAAACCGCCGCGATCGCCGCAAGCATCGTCCGGTCGCCGCCACTGGTCCCGAAAAGCCCGCGACTCGTCCCTGCCGCCGGCGGCTCATCCCCTCGCGTCCCACTCTGATCCCAAACCGGCTCGACGTGCGCCGTCGACGGCGCATTTTCGGTGTCAGCCATTTTCAATTTCACCCTGGCCCGGAAACCGCGTTCGTCGTCCCGTCAAGGAGCAGACCAGCATGACAACACCACAGCAATTCCAAAGCTCGGACAGGCGCATCGATCTGGACTGGGTACGGATTTTAGCCTTCGGGCTGTTGATCTTCTACCACGTCGGCATGCTTTACGTGTCCTGGGGATTTCACATCAAGAGCGTACACCGGCTGACCTGGCTGGAACCGGTGATGCTGTTCCTCAATCCCTGGCGGCTGTCGCTGCTGTTCCTGGTGTCCGGGGTCGCCACCCGCTTCATGCTCGGCAAGTCGACCCTGGCCTCGCTCGCCCGTGCGCGGTCGGCGCGGCTCTTGATCCCGCTGATCTTCGGCATGCTCGTGATCGTGCCGCCGCAATCCTATCTCCAGATCGTCGAAAGCCCAGGCTATCCCGCGGGCTTCCTGGATTTCTACACCAGGCATTACTTCGCCTTCGGCGCGCAGTTCTGTCCGAACCCCTGCATCGTGCTGCCGACCTGGAACCATCTCTGGTTCGTGATCTATCTCTGGGTCTACACGATGGCCCTGATCGGCGTGCTCGCGCTTTGGCCGGCGGGCGCCGACTGGCTCGGCCGGAAGCTGGCCGGCGTGCTCGCCGGGCCGTGGCTCCTGGTCGTGCCTTGCCTGCTCTACGTGGCCTGGCGCGTGGTGCTGTTCCCGGCTTTCCCGTCGACGCATGCGCTGTTCGGCGACTGGTACAACCACGCGGACCACGCCACCGCCTTCCTGATCGGTTTCCTGCTGGCGAAGCAGGAGGGGATCTGGCGCGAGGTCGAGCGCCAGCGCCGGGTGGCGCTGGTGGCCGCAGGCGCCTGCTTCTCCGCCTTCATCCTGGTTCGCGCCGGTCTGTTTGCGCCGTCGCCCGCGCTGAAGTCGTTCGCAGCCTCGGCCTATGGTTGCTACCAGTGGCTCGCGATCGCCGCCGTGCTCGGCTTCGCACGGCACCATCTCACAGCCGACAGCGCGGTGCGCCGTTATCTGACCGATGCGATCTTCCCCTATTACATCGTGCACCAGACCGCGATTATCGTGATCGCGCATCAATTGCTCGGCAGCGGTCTTCCCGCCGGGATCGAGGCCTTCATCGTCATCATCGGGACCGCGCTCACATGCGTCGTGACCTATGAGATCGTCCGGCGCATCGGCTGGCTGCGGCCGCTGTTCGGATTGCGCACGGCGCCGCGGACGGTTCGCAGCATCGAGCAGCACCAGCCCGCCTGATGCGCGCCGCCGTCCGATTGGCGGGATGGCAAAAGGTGCTAAGAGGGCGACATGCCAACCCGGGTCTATCTCGACTGGAACGCGACCACGCCGCTGCGCCCCGAGGCGCGGGCGGCGATGGTTGCCGCCTATGACCTCATCGGCAATCCGTCGTCGGTCCATGCCGAGGGGCGGGAGGCGCGGCGGCTGGTCGAGGAGGCCCGCGCCACGCTCGCTGCGGCCGTGGGGGCCTTGCCGCGGAACGTGGTTTTCACCTCGGCCGGAACCGAGGCCAATGCGCTGGCCCTGTCGCCGGGGCTGCGGGGGCCTTCCGGCGGGCCTGTCGAGCGGCTGCTGGTCTCGGCTGTCGAGCACGCTTCGGTGCTGGCCGGCGGCCGGTTCCCGGGCGCCGCGATCGGGCTGATCCCGGTCACACGCTCCGGCGTGGTCGATCTGGAGCTTCTGAAGGCCCTGCTGGCCGACGGGCCGCCGGCGCTGGTTTCGATCATGGCCGCCAACAACGAGACGGGGGCGCTCCAGCCGGTCGCGGAGGCCGCGCGGATCGTCCACGAGGCCGGCGGCCTGCTGCATGTCGACGCGATCCAGGCGCTGGGCAAAATCCCGTTCGACATCAAGGCTGTAGGTGCCGACCTTGCGACCTTTTCTGCGCACAAGATCGGCGGCCCCAAGGGCGTCGGCGCACTGGTCGTGGCCGAGGGGATCACGGGACTTGAGCCGGTGCTGCGGGGCGGGGGACAGGAGCAGAGCCGCCGCGCGGGCACCGAGAATGTTGCCGGGATCGCCGGCTTTGGCGCGGCGGTGAAGATGGCGCTTCAGGCTCTGCCGGAGGATGCGGAGCGCATGGCAACCCACAGAAATCTCTTGGAAAATGGAGTTCGAGGGGTGGCGGGCGCGACGATCTTCTCAGACGATGTCAAGAGGTTGCCAAATACCGTTTTGTTCACCGCGCCGGGCCTCAAGGCCGAGACCGCCGTGATCGGTTTTGACCTCGAAGGCGTCGCGGTTTCCTCGGGTTCCGCCTGTTCCTCGGGCAAGGTCCAGCCGTCCCACGTGTTGTCGGCAATGGGACACGATCCTGCGACCGCCCAGGGAGCGGTGCGCCTCAGTCTGGGCTGGTCCACGGAACCAGAAGACATCAACAGGGCGTTAGAGGCTTGGCGAAAGCTCGGTAATAGCCTACTTAAGGCCTAAGCGATGAAACACGGCTTGAACGGTTCTAAGCCCGTGCTTTCCGCACAGAAACATCGTAATAGTCGTCCGAGATTGATCCACCGTGGTCCTTGAAACCACGAGCGGAGGATGGAATGCCAGCCGTACAAGAGACGGTCGAGCGCGTGAAGCGCATCGACGTCGACCAGTATCGTTATGGGTTTGAGACCCTGATCGAGTCCGAGAAGGCCCCCAAGGGGCTGTCGGAAGAGATCGTCAAATACATCTCGCAGAAGAAGAACGAACCCGACTGGATGCTCCAGTGGCGGCTCGAGGCCTATCGGCGCTGGCTGACCATGCAGGAGCCGACCTGGGCGCGCGTCGATTATCCCAAGATCGACTTCCAGGACCTTTATTATTACGCGGCCCCGAAGCCGAAGAAGACGGTCTCGTCGCTGGACGAGATCGATCCGGAGATCCTGAAGACCTACGAGAAGCTCGGCATTCCCTTGCGGGAAGTCGCCATGCTCGAAGGCGTCGAGCCGAAGGTGGGCGAGGAAGATCCCGCGCGCCGCAAGATCGCGGTCGACGCTGTCTTCGATTCGGTCTCGGTTGCGACCACCTTCAAGGCGGAGCTGAAGAAGGCCGGCGTGATCTTCATGCCGATCTCGGAGGCGATCCGCGAGCACCCTGAATTGGTGCAGAAATATCTGGGTTCGGTGGTGCCGACCTCGGACAATTTCTACGCGACGCTGAACTCGGCGGTGTTCTCCGACGGCTCGTTCGTCTACGTGCCGCCGGGCGTGCGCTGCCCGATGGAGCTGTCGACCT
>NZ_CAKZJO010000077.1 GCF_936943645.1 uncultured Bradyrhizobium sp.
AAATTACTGCGACCGGCTGACTCAGTACGATTAGCCGAAGGCGTAATCCGCCACCCCCCCTCTCTCGCAGAGACAGAAGAGGCGGATTACGCTGCGCTAATCCGCCCTACGGCTTGCGCCTATTCCACCGGCGTCGCCTTCGCGCTGGCGTCCTTGTTCACCACGCGCTCGTCGCTCTTGCCGGCGACCATGCCGCTGCCTTCGAGCCGCGCGCGGTACACCAGCACGTTCTCGATCACGCGCTGGACGTAGTTGCGTGTCTCCGATAGCGGGATGCGCTCGACCCAGTCGACCGGATCGACATTGGGGTCGCGTGGATCGCCGCGCGCCTGCACCCATTCGCGCACGCGGCCGCGGCCGGCATTGTAGCCGGCGAAGGTCATGATCTGGTTGCCGCGATATTCCGACAGCAGCGCGCTGAGCTCGGCCGCGCCCATCTGCGTGTTGTAGACGGGATCGGAGACCATCTTGTCCCAGTCGTAAGTCAGGCCGAAACGTTTCGCGGTGTCGCGTCCGGCTTCCGGCGTCACCTGCATCAGGCCGACCGCGTTCGCGGGCGACTTGTCGCGCTGGTCGAACGAGCTTTCGGTGCGCGCCACCGAATAGATCACGCTGGTTTCGATAGCGGGGGCGACCTGCTTGTGCTCGGGGATGCCGATGGTCGGGAAGGCGTAATGGTCGAGCGCGAGCCCGCGCGCCAGCGCCGACTTGCCGACCTCCAGCATCACGCGCGCATCGTTGCGCTGCCCGGCGAGCTCACCGAGCGCTTCGAGGGCGGCGACGTCGGTGCTCTCCTTGGCGAAATCCTCGGCGTAGCAGAACACCGTGTCGCGCTCGCCGATGCCGTAGAGCATGTCGGCGGCACGCACGCGCTCGTCCGAGGACGGCGTATCGGCGGCAGCCAGCACGGGCGAGGGCGGACGCAGCTCGATACGGTCGAGGCCGAGCTTTGCACGTGCCAGCTGGCCGTAATAGGCGGTCGGATAGCGCGAGGCTGCCCGGTAGCTCATGCGCGCATCGGCCATCGCGCCCATCGCCTCGGCGGCCCGGCCGCGCCAGTAATGGGCGCGCGACAGCGCGATCGGGTTGGCCGAGCCCTCGTCGATCGCGGCGAAGTGCACCATCGCCGCCTTGGGATCGCCGAGATAGCGCAGCGCGATCCAGCCGCACATGAAGTGATAGTCGACGCGATAGACTTCCTTCTCGGGCACCGCGGCGGTGCGCACCACGTCGTAGGCGGTTCTGAACTTGCCCTGGTCGAGCAGCTTGCGGGCGAGCAGGCGGCGCTCGCGCCACCAGGCATCGGTGTCCTGGGCTGCCATGGTGTCGGGCGCGGCGGCCAGGATCACCTCGGCCGCATCGTCGATGCGGTCCTTCTGCAGGTGCCATTGGGCGCGGCACAGCACATAGCCGAGATCGCGGCGCGCCTCGGCCGGCACGTCCTCGAGATAATCCTTGGCCTTGTTGGCCTTGCCGGTCACGGCGGCGCAGGCCTTGACGATCGCAAGCTCATCCTCGCCGATCCGCTTCGCAGCGCGCCGCGCAGCCGGGTAGTCCTTGGCGCCGAGCCGCCTGTCCATGCGGGCGCGATGATCGTCGGCGGTCAGCAAATCGCGGAACGCCTCGTAGGAATCCTCCTCGCTGCGTTCGGACAATTCATCCGTGCGCCAGGCCTCGCGCACCAGGCGCGCGGCCCTGTCGGCATCGCCTTCGGTCAGCAGCACACGGGCGAGCGCGAACTTGCCCTTGGCGCTGATCGGGCGGTCCATGGTGAATTTGTGCACGGTGGCCGCGTCGCTCTTCTCCTGCCACAGCCGCGCCTCGGCGCGGCGGCGGAGCAGGTTGCGGCTCGGCCAATCCGGATTGGCGGCGAGAAAGGCGGCGTAGCGCTTGAAATTCGCCGTGCTCTCGGAGTGGCGCAGCATGAACCAGTCGGCGAGCTTCTGCCCGGCGGGGTCGGCGATGCGGTCGCGCGCGGCGCTTGCGTCCTCCGTCTTGCCCTTGCGCGCGAGATCGATCGCGTCCTTCAGCACGGCAAGGTCGCCGGTGAGCGCCGGCGCTGCCGGCTTGTCCGCGGGCTCGTCGTCTTGCGTCTTCGACTTGCGCTTGGCCTCGGCATGCTTGCCATTTGCTTGCTTGACATGGTGCGCCTTGCCGGCGGCGGCATGACGCGGCTTGCCGGCTTTCGCCTCATGCGACTTCTTCGGCGCAGACGATTTGTGACTGCTTTTCGCTGCCAGCTCGGTGGGAATGAGGGCCAACGCGGCCACGGCAACGACACACGCGAGCGAGCGTAGGCACTGGTTCATTCCATGGTCCCCCTGCGAAACCACTACAAACCCGAAACCACTACAAACAAAGGTCCGCGACGACATGCGGCTCGAGAATCAAAGGCATCGAATACGATGCCCGGCATCGTTTCGCATTCCTCACGCTGTCGCAACAATGCGGCAAAATACGGATGCGAAGCGGAACTTCGGGACGGCCGCAAAGGGCAGCCCGTTTAACCTTCGTTAACGATCCGGGCCCGCCCGACGGCCGGGCCGGTTCCCGGCGACAGGAGGAACCAGATTGCGCGTGTTCCCCTGGCCCGATCCGGTGTATGGAGTTCCAACGCTCCATCCTTTCTGGCCTTTGCCCCGCACCAATGCCGATTTTCAACCAGTCGATCCGGCGTAAGATCGTCGGCATCGCCCTCGGATTGATCGTCCTGATGCTGATCACCTCGATCCTGTCGATGGTGATGTCCAGCCAGGTCGGCGTCCTCCTCGACGAGCTGACCAACCGCTACATCCCGGCCTACAGCCATCTTTCCCGCGCCAACATCCGCTCGCTCGAGCGGGCGCTGGCGCTGCGGCGGATGGTCATGACCCGGATGGGAGCGTCGTCGGACGAGGAGGCCTATGCGGCACGGCTTCGCGACTTCGAGGCCTTGGACCGCAAGTTCGAGGAAGAGGCCGAGGCGGCGCGCAAGCTCATCAACGCGATCATCGACGATCCCAGGACCTATTCCGACAATGCCGCGCTGGCCCGGCTCGACGTCCGCATCGAAAGCGCCGTCACGGAGCTGCGGCGCGATCTGGACGACGGTAACGCGAAGCTGGTCAAGCAGGTCGAAGCCAAGGACATGGCCGCGGCCCGCGGCACGCTGGAAACTCTCGACGGCTTGCGCGATGCGTTCAACCGCAAGGTCGATGCGATCCGCGCCGACATGCTGACGCAGGTGTTCTTCTCGACCTCGCAGGTGATTGGCCGCCAGCATCAGGCGATCGTGGTGTCGGGCGTCGTGACGTTGCTCGCGGCGATCGTCGGCTTTGCCTTTGCGCTGCTGGTGTCCAGCGGCATCACGCGTCCGGTGCGGCTGCTGCTCGCCGGCACGCGCGAGGTCGAGGCCGGCCGTTTCGACAAGACCATCACGGTCTCCACGCAGGACGAGATCGGCGAGCTCGCCGCGGCCTTCAACCGCATGACCGAGCAGCTCAGGCACAATGAGCGCATCCGCGAGACCTTCGGACGCTACATCGATCCCAAGGTGGTGCAGGGGCTGATCGACCGGCCGGAGGTCGCGATCGACGGCGAGCGCCGGGTCATGACCATCATGTTCTGCGACATGAGCGGCTTCACCTCGATGAGCGAGGGCATGACGCCGCGCGGCCTCGTCAGGGTGATGAACCACTATTTCACGGTGATGTCCGCACCCATCAGGAACAATCGCGGCATCATCGACAAATATATCGGCGATGCCATCATGTCCTATTGGGGCCCGCCCTTTATCGAGGAGGACGAGCAGGCGCTCCTTGCCGGCATCGCGGCAACCGAGATGGCCGACCAGGTGCCCGCGCTCCAGCGCCAGCTGCCCGACCTGCTCGGCATCCGCGCCATGCCTGCGCCGTGCGATTTGCGGATCGGCATCGCCACGGGAGAAGTCCTGACCGGCAGCATCGGCTCCGAGCTGATGATGAGCTTCACCGTGATGGGGGATGCCGTGAACCTGGCCTCGCGGCTCGAGGCGGTCAACAAGGTCTACGGCACCCGTATCCTGATCTCGCAGGCGACGGCCGAGTCGATCGGATCGCGGCTCGAGCTGCGCGAGATCGATCGTCTGGCGGTCGCGGGCCAGAGCGCGACGCAGGCGATCTTCGAAGTCATGGCAAGGGCGGGCCTGCTCACCGATGCGCAGGAGACCTTGCGCACACGCTACGCCGAGGCGCTCGCCGCCTATCGTATCGGGCGCTTCGATGCGGCACGCGCGGGCTTCAGCGCGGCGCTCGAAGCCGTCCCCGGCGACGGCCCCTCGCGCACCATGCTCGGCCGCATCGCGCAGTTCGAGGCCGCCCCGCCGGATGCGGGATGGGACGGCGCCTGGCGGCTCGACAGCAAATAGGCGGCCGCATCGGGAAAAATTGATTCTACTCGATAACGATGTTCGCCGTGACCTATTCCGCGGGCTTAGGTTGGATGTCCTTGAGGCGTTTGATGGGGACACGCCGATGACAGAACTTCAGGACAGGCTGGAACGGTTCGAGACACTCACCGCCGAATGCGAGCTGATCGCCAAGCTCGCCACCGACAGCATCAAGCGCGAGTTCTATCTGAAGCTCTCGGAGCAGTACCGCCAGTTGGCGGTGGACATGCGGCAGGCGATCGCGACCAAGGCCGCGGCCTGACGCCGGCAATCCGTTCTTAAGATTTGGCGCGCATCCTCGATGCACGCAAGCATCGCCGATTGGCGATGCCTGTGGTGGGAAGGCCGGGGTTCGCTGCAATGCAGCGCGCCTCGCGAGTGTCATTTGCCGGGCCTGACAGGGCAATCCCATGCGCCTCGTTGTAGTGATCATCATCGCGCTCATGACCGCGGCCTGCGATCAGGAGCAGGACATCACCGGCTCGACGACGCCGGCCTGTCCGATGCGGAACTACAGCTACAATCCCCGCGACTTGAACCAGTGCGTCAGCGCCTGCAAAGCCTGCGATCGCGGCACCACGGTCACCTGCAGCACCTCCTGCACTCTCAAGGGTGCACGCTGAACGCGTTGGCAGGGAACGATCGCTCCGCCGGGACGGAACCGGCGGTGTTGGGGCACCGGAACGATTCACTTGGGTTAATGATTGAAGGGAGCGGGCAGGACGCGGAGTCCGATGGAAATGGGTATGCTCGATCCCGGTCGATTTCTGGTGTCGTGTTCGCATTGTGATGCCTGGCCGATGGCGGCCAATGTGAAGCGGTCGAGCTGGTCGGCATCCCCGCATGAGGTCCGTTTCGTCTGCACGCGGTGCCGGCGCGAGGAGACCGCGATCGTCTCGGCCTCCGGCGAGCTGACCCCCATCAGGCGCGTCGACGTTCCGCCACGCGACGTCGCTGCCGCCTGGGCCCAAGCGCAACGCTTCCGAGGCCGGACCTAAGCGCGGCCTCGCGCTCATGAACCGGCATCGGCCGGTACGGCGATGCCGGCTGGCTGCGGTGACAACGGCCGGCCGTCGATTGACTCTCCGGCGGAACGACACGTAAATGGCCGGTGACGGTTCTCCTCACGGAGATCAAAAGGGAATGTGGTGCGGGACGTCCCAACGCCGGGATCGGTCCCAACGCCACGGCTGCCCCCGCAACTGTAAGCGGTGAATCTTTCGTCTCATGCCACTGGGAATCTCGGTCCTGGGAAGGCGACGTAGAGGTTACGACCCGCGAGCCAGGAGACCTGCCGTCAGCCGTGGTCACACGCGACGATGTCGGTCGGGGAGTACAGACATTGGCTTCACCGGAGCATTCCATCGCTCTGCCGTGAAACCTCGTTCGCTGTGACGTGCCACTGACGTCATACCGAGGTTTCAACCGTGTCCCGTCCCATCTCTGCCGCCTGGCGCCTCAGCGCTGGCCTGTTCGCGTCTGTCTCCCTCCATTCGCTCAATCCGTCTGCCGCTCTCGCCCAGCAGGCCCTTGCCGAGCAGTTGCCGCCGATCGAGGTGAACCAGCGGGCCGATCAGAACCGCACGCGGGCCAGGGCGACCGGAGACGGCGATGTGGCGCGGCCGCGGGCAGCCGCCACTGTCGCGCCGGCAGGACGCAGTGCCGGCTCGTCCGGATCCGATTCTGTCGCCGGCGATGGCGGCATCGTCGGCGCCGCCACGACCGTCATCACGGCCGCCGATATCGCGCATGCGCCGTCGCAGACCCTTGCCGAGATCATCGCGGCGCAGACCCCGGGTGCCCAGCTCACGACGTTCTATGGCGGCCAGATCGGCGCCAAGACCAGCGTGGATTTGCGCGGCTTCGGCGCCTTTGCCACCGCCAATACCCTGGTGCTGGTCAACGGCCGGCGGCTGAACGACGTCGACATGGCGCAGGTGGACCTCTCCACCATCCCGCTCAATTCGATCGAGCGGATCGAGATCACGCGCGGCAATTCCGGCGCGGTGCTCTACGGCGACAACGCGGTCGGCGGCGTGATCAACATCGTCACCAGGAACGGCGTCGGCGGGCCGCCCGTGACCGCGCGCATCGAGGCCGGCTTCGGCTCGTTCAACACCAGGCTCGGCAACGTCTCGACCTCGCTCAATTCAGGTCCGTGGTCGACCTCGTTCTACGGCAATGCCGTCAGCACCGACGGCTATCGCGACAACAATCGCTACTCCCAGAAAAATGCCGTCGGCAATCTCAACTACACCACGTCAGGCCTGACTGCGTTTCTCACCGTCACAGGCGACAATCAGGAGCTGCGACTGCCGGGCGGCCGCACCGTCGATCCCTCCATCGGCCTCGATGAGCTCGCGAGCAACAGGCGCGGGACCAGCACGCCGTTCAACTATGCCAACCAGCAGGGCTATGGCGCGACCGCGGGCTTCACCAAGACCCTGGTCAACGGCGTCGACCTCATCGTCGATGGCGGCGTGCGCGACAAGAAGCAGCAGAGCGCGTTCTTCTCCAGCCCGATGCCGGTCCCGGCCTTCTTCACCTCGACCTATGTCGATTCCCATCTGACGACATGGTCGATCACGCCGCGGCTCAGCGTGAAGAGCCTCATGCTAGGCATGCCGTCTCAGCTCCTGACCGGCATCGACTATTACGATGCCAGCTTTGCGCAGAACCGCGGCGCCGGGCAGGGGCTCGCCGCCTGGCACAATTACGACCTCAGGCAGCAGACGGTCGCAGGCTATTTCCAGCACACATTGGGCGTGGCGCCAACGACCGACATCTCCTATGGCGCGCGGGTGCACAACGTCAGTCTCGCCGCACGCGACAATTTCGATCCGGCCGCGCCGTTCAACGCCGACATCGGCGCGCTGCCGCTGACCAGCAGTGAGACCCAATACGCGCTGCATCTCGGCGCCGAGCATCGCCTCAATGACGTGGTCTCGCTGTTCGGCCGCGCCGCGCGCGCGTTCCGTACGCCCGACGTCGACGAGCGGCTGTCGTCGGGGCCATCCTTCGATCCCTTCACCTTTGCAGCGATTCCGCAGACCTTCCAGCTCAAGACCCAGACCTCCTGGGATGTCGAGGGCGGCCTGCGCATCAAGGGCGGCGGGCTGCAGTTGCAGAGCAGTCTCTATCTGATGGACCTCACCAATGAGGTTCATTTCAATCCGGTCCTGTTCTACAACACCAATCTCGATCCGACCCGCCGCTACGGCTCGGAGACCAGCCTGTCCTATCGCGTCAACGACGCCCTGCTGCTGCGCTCCGGCATGGCTTATACGCGCGCAGTCTTCCGCGAAGGCATCTGGGCGGGCAACGATGTGCCGCTGGTCTCGCGCACCACGGCGAGCGCCGGCGTCACCTGGAACATCTGGCAGAACTATCTGGTGCTCGATGCCACCGCGCGCTTCTGGAGCGAGCGGCGCATGGACAACGACCAGGCGGGCACCCAGAAGCCGATCCCCGCCAACGGCACGATCGACCTCAAGCTCAGCGGCCAGGTTGAGCGCTACTTCTGGTCCCTCAGCGTCAACAATTTGCTGAACGCGCTCTATTACGACTACGCCATCGCAAGCACCTTCACCGACGGCCGCTTCAGCGCCTATCCGCTGCCGGGCCGCAGCTATCTGCTCAAGGCCGGCGCGACGTTCTGACGCCGCCGGGGCTGTCACAGACCTGCAAATGGATTAGAATTCGAAGAGAAGGAGATCACTCATGGCGCTCAGCATCCTGCCGTCTGACGACGACCGTTTCCGCCTTCATCCGGTCGCGCCGCGCCTTGCGCCGATATTCGGCTTTGCGCTGCTGACGGCATCATGCGCCCTCGCGAGCTTCGCGTTCGCCTGCGCCACGCCGTTTGCGGCCTTCGCCGTCGTGGCCGCGGCAATGCTGCGGCTCCGCCCGGCACTGCTCGTCGTCACCGGCGCCTGGCTCGTGAACCAGACCATCGGTTTCGGCGCGCTGCATTATCCCGCAGATGCCAGCACCATCGCCTGGGGCTTTGTCATCGGCGCGGCTGCGCTTCTGGCGACTGCGGCCTCGTCGACGGTGCTCGGCCTGCTGCCGCAGGGGCGCACGCCGCTGGCGCTCGCGATCACGCTCGTCGTCGCCTACGGGATTTACGAGCTCGCGCTGCTCGCCGCGACGCCGTTCCTCGGCGGCGAGGGCGCCTTCACCGCCGCGATCGTGACCCGCATCGGTCTGACCAGCGCCGTCTGGCTCGCCGGCCTCGTCGCCATCTGCGAGATCGTTCGCCTGGCCAACCCGTTCGGGCGCAAAGGGGCGATGGCGGCGTGAGCCGCTAAAAGACCCTGTGTCGCCCTCTGTCAACCAAGCGATGTAAAAATATTCCGCTTTACCGAAATTCGGTTTTGTCGTATGTATCGCCCATCCCGGCTCACCCAAGAG
>NZ_CAKZJO010000078.1 GCF_936943645.1 uncultured Bradyrhizobium sp.
TCTTCAAGAAGATCGGCATTCCGCTGGCGCCGTTCACGCTGGCGCTGGTGCTCGGTAACCGCGCCGAGGACGCGTTCCGCCTGTCGATGATCGGCTCCGGCGGCGACATGAAGGTGTTCTGGTCGAACGGCCTGGTCGGCTCGATCACGACGCTGGCGATCGTGCTGCTGTTCTGGCCGGTGATCGACAAGGTTTTCAGCGGCGCCGGAAAGCTGATGCGGCCGGCGCAGGCCTAGGTCGCGACGCCCGTTCACGGACGCCGGAGGGCGGGACGCTGCGGGGAACGGCGGCGGCCGCAGCGCACGGGGGTCCCCCGGTCCCGGCGGAGGGCCGCCGCTTATGCATGGGAGGAGCCCTAAGGAGAGGGGACAAGCCGGTCAAATGGTGCTATTCGGCGGCCATCAAGATCAAGGCAAGACCGGGAAGGACGCCGATGACCGTGCATACTGGAAGGCATTTCCTACAGATTCCAGGACCGACCAATGTGCCCGACCGCGTGCTGCGGGCGATGGACATGCCGACGCTGGACCATCGCGGTCCGGAGTTCGCCGAGCTCGGCTTCGCCGTGCTTGCCGCGATGCAGCGCGTGTTCCGCACCAAGCAGCCCGTGATCATCTTCCCCTCGTCCGGCACCGGCGCCTGGGAAGCGGCGATGGTCAACGTGTTCGCGCCCGGCGACAAGCTCCTGATGTGCGAGACCGGCCAGTTCGCCGTGCTGTGGCGCGGCATCGCCGACAAGTTCAAGCTCGATGTCGATTTCATTCCGAGCGACTGGCGCCATGGCGCCGATCTCGCCGAGATCGAGAAGCGTCTCGTCGCCGACAAGCAGCACACGATCAAGGCGGTCTGCGTCGTGCACAACGAGACCTCGACCGGCTGCGTGACGCCGCCGCTGGAGGTGCGCAAGCTGCTCGACCGGGTCAAGCATCCGGCGCTTCTGATGGTCGACACCATCTCCGGCCTCGGCTCGATGGAATATGAGCACGATGCCTGGGGCATCGACGTCTCGGTCGCCGGCTCGCAGAAGGGCCTGATGCTGCCGCCCGGGCTCGGCTTCAACGCCGTCTCGGAGAAGGCGCTCGCCGTCGCCAAGGCCAATCCGGGCATGCGCTCCTATTGGGATTGGCAGGAGGTCATCAGCTTCAACAAGCTCGGCACCTTCCCCTACACGCCCGCCACCAATCTGCTCTACGGCCTGCGTGAAGCCGTGAAGATGCTGGAGGAGGAGGGCCTCGAAAACGTCTGGTCCCGCCACAAGCGCCATAGCGCTGCGACGCGCGCCGCGGTCAAGGTCTGGGGCCTGGAGACGCAGTGTGCCGATCCCGCCGCGCATTCGCCGGCGCTGACCGGCGTGCGCGTGCCTGAAGGCCATGACGCCGATGCCTTCCGCAAGGTGGTGCTGGACAACTTCGACATGTCGCTCGGCACCGGCCTGAACAAGGTCAAGGGCAAGGTGTTCCGCATCGGCCATATCGGTCATTTCAACGACCTGATGCTGATGGGCACGCTCGCCGGCGTCGAAATGGGTCTGGATCTTGCAAAGATTCCGCACCGGAGCGGCGGCGTACTGGCGGCCATGGACGTCCTGAAGGGACGGGACGCGGTGCCGATGACCAAGGCTCAGGTGGCTTGAGGCCCAAGGTGGCCTGATTGATCCGGCTTGAAAGCTTGAAGAAGAAGTGAGCGCGCAATGAACGCACCGACGACGACCAACGAAGACCTGCTCTACTCCGTCACGGACGGCATCGCGCGGATCACCTTCAACCGCCCCCAGGCGCGCAACGCCATGACCTTCGCCATGTATGACCGCATGGCGGAGATCTGCCAGGAGATCAACGCCGATCGCTCCATCAAGGCGCTGATCCTCACCGGCGCCGGCGACAAGGCGTTCGCCTCCGGCACCGACATTTCGCAATTTCGCGCCTTCAAGACCGCGCAGGACGCGCTCGACTACGAGGCGCGCATCGACCGCGTGCTCGGCACGCTGGAGCAGTGTCGCGTACCCGTGATCGCGGCGATCGCCGGCGCCTGCACCGGCGGCGGCGCCGGCATCGCGGCCTGCTGCGACCTGCGCATCGGCACCGAAACGACGCGGATGGGTTTCCCGATCGCGCGCACGCTCGGCAACTGCCTGTCGATGTCCAACATCAGCCGCGTGGTCGCGCTGGTCGGCCCCGCGCGCACAAAGGATCTGATCTTCAAGGCCCGCCTCGTCGAGGCGCAGGAGGCGCTTGCCCTTGGCCTGCTCAACGAGATCGTGCCCGACGTCGAGACGCTGCAGCGCCGCGCCGACGAAACGGCGAAGCTCGTCGCCAGCCATGCGCCGCTCACGCTGGAGGCGACCAAGGAAGCGGTGCGCCGCATCCGCCGCACCCTGTCCCGTGAAGAGGGCGAGGACCTGATCCTCAAGGCCTATATGAGCGAAGATTTCCGCGAGGGCATGGACGCCTTCCTCAACAAGCGCGCCCCCGTCTGGAAGGGCAAATAGGCATCAGGGCCTCGCTTCGTCGCGCCGCACGGTGGCGCGACGGGCGGAAGCTGCAGTTGAGAGACACCGCCAAAGCGTTTGGGTCCCGCTCCAATTATCGCAAGTCTTCCAACTGGTTCCATTGGCTGGAACTGGGCGGGCGCGTGCATGGCCTGCGTTCAGATTGACGGCGCAGCAAGCCCGGGCATAAGATCGCGGAGGTTGCATGATGCCGTCTCGGATTGATCGGGCCGACAGGCGACCAGCAAGTGATTTCGAGTCCCAGTTGAATTGAGCGACGTGAATTTGCGTGACGTGTTCTGTAGGCCGTTCTGCAGTCAGACGTCATTGAACTGAAATCGAACTGTCGACGACGCGAACTAGTTTTCAACGACGCGAGCCGCGCCACAATTTCATTGCTGCTGACCATCCCGACGCCAGGCAAGGCCTCGCGACAAGCCAAAAGCTCCCCGACCCAAGACCCTTAAGCCAAGACACTCAAGCGAAGCCCTTCGATAAGGCCCGTCAGTCAAGACCGTTGAGTCTCGTCCGATGTCTCGGACCGATTAGTCACGTCGCCGCGCTCTCCTGCGGCGGCGCTTTCATGGCAACGCAGGCAGGGATTTTTCCATGACCAATCATACGCCGGTTTTCACCTCGTCCTCCGCCACGGGCAGCTTCACCGAATTCGCCAACCTCAATGATTCGACCACGCTGCACACACTGTCGGGAACGATGAGTTTCAGGGACAGCGACAGGAGCGATACGCATACGACGTCGGCGACGCTGCATTCCGCGGTGGTGTCGGGTGGCACGGTCGTGCCTGCGGCCTCGCTCGCGCATTTCCAGACCGCGATGCAATCGCAGATCCTGACCGACTCAAACGGCTCCGGCCAGCTCAAATGGAGTTTCAGCGACCAGGACCAGGATTTCGACTTCCTCGCCAAGAACCAGACGCTGGTGCTTACCTACGACGTCAAGGTCTCCGACAATCACGGCGGCTTCGCAATCCAGACCGTCAAGATCACGGTCACCGGCACCGACGACAAGCCCGTCATCAACATGGCGGCGGCCGCAACCGTCACCGAGCAGAGCAACCAGACGCTCTCGCTCTCGCCCGACACGGTTCACGTCGCGCTCAACTTCACCGACGACGACCTTGCCAACACCGGCCACACCGCGACGGTGACAGGCGTCTCCGCCTCCGGTGCCACCGCCGGCCTCCTGCCGGGCCCGTTCGGCACCGCCGAGCTGATGTCGTTCTTCCACGTCGACAACGTCGTCAAGACGTCGGGCTCCTCGACCGGCACTATCAACACCACCTTCTCGGCGCCGGATCTTGCCTTCGACTATCTCGCAGCGGGGCAGCATCTCGACATCACCTACACGGTACAGCTCGACGACCATGCGGGCGGGATCTCGACGCAGACGGTCATGGTGACCGTTGTCGGCACCAACGACAAGCCGATCTACCTGTCGTGCCCGGAATCGGCCGCGCTGGTCGAGGATCAGAATCTGGATTCCTCCGGCAACCTCCATGCCAGCGACAGCCTGCTCTTCACCGACATCGATCTTGCCGACGCGCACACCGTCTCGACCACGGTCACCGCGACCCGTTCGGGTGGCGGCGCGATCCCGCTGACGAATGCACAATTGCTGGCCGCGTTCGGCACCTCGCTCCAGGATTCCACCGGCCATCTGATCGGGGAGGTCGACTGGAATTTCGCGCTGGCCAATTCCTCGACCAATTTCCTCAACGGCGGCGAGACGCTCAAGCTCGTCTATCACGTCGCTGTCGACGACGGCCACGGCGGCACCACCACCCAGGACGTCACCATCACCATCCTCGGCGTCAACCATCCCGTGGTGATCACGAGCGGTCCGGAATCCTCCACCGTCGCCGAGCAGGACGCCACCACGGGCTCATCCGCCCTCGACACGACGCCGACGAGCCCGGCCGGCACGCTCGCCTTCACCGACCAGGACACCAGCGATACGCACACCGTGACCGTGACGCTGGATTCGAGCTCGGGGCCGACGCCACCGGCGGCAACACAGGCCGACCTCGCCGCGGCACTGACCACGGTGCTGCACGATTCCACGGGGACCGGCACCGGCAGCATCGATTGGGATTTTGCGATCCCCGACAAGGATCTCGACTATCTCGCATTCAACGAGACGCTGACGGTGAATTACACCATCAATGTCGCGGACGGCTCGACCAGTTCGACCCAGACCGTTTCCGTCGTGATCACGGGCGCCAATGACGCGCCGGTGATCACGAGCGGGCCGCAATCCGCCTCGCTGTCCGAGCAGCCGGGGGTGACCGGATCGCAGGCGCCGGACACCACGAGCCCGGTTCCGACGGGAACGCTTGTTTTCGATGACGTCGATCTGTCGGACGTGCATTCGGTCAGCGTGGTGCTGGATTCAGCGGTGTGGTCGGCCAACAGCTTTGCCGCCCCGGCGCAGACGCTGGTGGACCTTCAGTCCGCGCTCATCACCGTGCTGCATGATTCCACGGGCACGGGAAGCGGCAGCATCGACTGGACCTTCAGCATCCCCGATGCCGATCTCGATTTCCTCAGCGCCGGCGAGACGCTGACGGTGCAGTACGACGTCAACGTCTGGGACGGCTTCACTTATTCGGCCCAGACCGTCACGATCACCATCGACGGTGCGGCCGATCCGCTGGTTCTGACGCCGCTGACGATCGCGGCGTCCGACACGGCGGGGCCGGATGCAGGCATGGGAATCGCAAGCGGCGCCATCTTCGACGTCGTCCAGCCGGTCGATCAGAGCACGCCGCGGACCATTGTCGAGGTCAACGGTAGCGCCGCCAATGTCGGCAATTCGGTCGCCGGCGCGCACGGAACGCTGGTGCTCAACGCCGACGGCTCCTACGGCTATGTCGCGGACGCGTCGGTCGACGCGCTGCTCGCCGGCGACAACGTCACCGACCAGTTCACCTTCACGGTCGATGACGGGCAGGGCCATCAGGCCTCGACCACGATCACCTTCGATATCGCAGGCGCCAACGACAATCCGCTTGTCACGGCGGCCAATCTCAGCGGCGCGGTCACCGAGGACGCCGGCCCGCCGGTGATCCTCAACGGCGATTTCGAGACCGGCAATCTCGCCAATTGGGCGGTGAGCGGCGGCGGCCACATCCATGTCGCGCAGCTCGAGCTCGGCGGCAGCTTCGGCCATTACTCGGTCGAGCTGCTGCCGACGAGCACTCCGGAGACGTTGTCGCAGAACGTCGCGACCACCCCCGGCCAGCATTATTTCGTCAGCTTCGACGTCTTCGGCGATCCCGAGAGCGTCAGTGCACCGTTCACCGTGTCCTGGGACGGCGCAACGATCCTGTCGCTCGGCAACGTCCCGGCCGGCCCCAACCACTATGCCTTCGACCTCATCGGCGATGCCTCGCTGGCTTCGACGCTGCTGCAGTTCTCCTATGAGACCGATGGCACCGGGATGATCCTCGATTCCGTCATCGTCAGCCCGGCGACCGGACCCGCCACCGAATCCACGGCGGGCTCGTTGTCGTTCTCCGATGCCGAGACGGGGGATACGCACAGCGCGAGCTTCGTGCCGAATGGCAGCGGCTATGTCGGCACGTTCTCGCTCGATCCGGTCAGCGAGGCCGGCGGCACGGGGTCGCTCGCCTGGCACTTCACGGTCGACAATGCCGACATCCAGTTCCTGGCGCAGGGGCAGACCCTGACCCAGGACTACCTGGTGACGATCGCCGACAATAATGGTGGCTCGACCACGCAGGACGTCACCGTCACCATCAATGGCACCAACGATGCGCCGACCGCGGTCGGCGAGACCGTGATCACCGATGTCGGTGCCAGCGGCGCGATCGTTATTCCCAGCTGGGCGTTGGCGCTCAACGATACGGATCCCGACACGACCGACCATCTCTCGCTCGGCACCGTCACGACGAGTTCGGGAGGGAGCGGCTTCTCCTACTTCGGAGACGCTGCATTCGTCGACGACTCGACGCTCGGCGGCTCGTTCAACTACACCGTCTCCGACGGGATGACGAACTCGTCCAACGCCGCGACCGTCGCCGTCGTCAACGACGCGCCGTCGGCGACATCCCTGACCGGTACCGGCGGTGACGACATCCTGATCGCGACCAACGGCACCGAGACGATGAGCGGGGGCGGCGGCAACGACGTGCTGATCGCCACCGCCAGCGGCAATGCCATGACCGGCGGCGCAGGCAACGACACCTTCGCCTTCCTGCAACCGTCGGGGCCGAGCGCGATCGGCGATTTCAACAACACCACCGAGCAGGACCGCATCGCGGTCTCGGCGAGCAGTTTCGGCGGCGGGTTGACGGCCGGGATGGACGTGACGTTCGAGACCTCCGGCGACGATGTGTTCTCGGGCTTCTCCCAATTCCATTTCGACACCGGCAACCAGACGCTCTATTACAGCGCCGACGGCACCCAGGGCGCGGCGGTCGCCTTGGTCAGCCTCCAGAACGGGGTGCTGCTCAACCAGCACGACATTCTGGTCGTGTAGGCCGCCTCCGAGCTTCGACCCCGACAAGCGGGCTCCGCAAGGAGCCCGTTTTTTTGCGCCGCATCATCTCATTCCAAAGTCATAACCGGGATGACGTCGGATGGCTTGAACTCGGTTGCATTCGCCCGCACAATGGTCCCGAATTCATCTCTGAATTTCCAATCCAAACAAGAACATAGGGAAGACGCGCGTGGGACATGGAATGAAGGCCGCGATGGCGCTGACAGTTGCGCTGTGCGGCACGCCGGCATTTGCCGGCTGGGAGCCGGCAAAGCCGGTCGAGATCGTGGTGGCCGCCGGCGCGGGCGGCGCCTCGGATCAGATGGCGCGCATGATGCAGGCCGCGATCCAGAAGAACAATCTGATGAAGCAGCCGATCGTCGTCTCGCTCAAGGGCGGCGCTTCGGGCGCGGAAGCGCTGATGTACATGAAGTCCAGCGAGGGCGATCCGAACAAGGTGCTGATCGCCTATTCGCTGATCTACATGCTGCCGCTGTCGGCGAAGATCCCGTTCAACTGGCGCGAGCTGACGCCGGTCTCGGTGATCGCGCTCGACCAGTTCGTGCTGTGGGACAACAGCGCCGGCCCCAAGACGGTGAAGGAGTTCGTCGCGGCCGCGAAGGCGGCGAGCGCGCCGTTCAAGATGGGCGGCACCGGCTCCAAGCGCGAGGACCACGTGCTGACCGTCTTCCTCGAGCAGAAGACCGGCGCGAAGTTCTCCTATCTGCCCTACAAGTCCGGCGGCGAGGCCGCGACCCAGCTGGTCGGCAACCACACCGAAGCCAATGTCAACAACCCTAGCGAAAATCTTGAGGTCTGGCGCGCCGGCCAGGTGCGTCCGCTCTGCGTGTTCGACAAGGAGCGCATCTCCTACACCGCCAAGGTGACCGACACCCAGTCCTGGGCCGACATCCCGACCTGCAAGGAGGTGGGCGTCGACGTGCAATATCTGATGCTGCGCGCGATGTTCCTGCCCGGCAAGGTGACGCCCGAGCAGCAGGCGTTCTATGTCGAGCTGTTCCACAAGGTGACGCAGACCGCCGAGTACAAGGAGTACATGGAGAAGCAGGCGTTGAAGCCGATCTTCCTCACCGGCAAGGACATGGTGCAGTTCCTCGAGGAGGATGACGCGCAGAACAAGGCGCTGATGACCGAAGCCGGCTTCGTCGCAAAGTAGGTCTTTCGCCTCTCCCCGCGGGCGGGGAGAGCCGAAATGCAAGCGCAGCTTGAATTCCGGGTGAGGGGGACTCTCCACGAGTCCAACTCGCACCGTCCCCGTGGAGACTCCCCCTCACCCCAACCCTCTCAGCGCGAGCGAAGCTCGTCGCGGCCCCGCAAGCGGGGGGAGGGGATCGGCCACAGCGTCTGTTGTTAGAAGCATGTCTCAAACCGATCTTGAAATCGTCGTCGACGACCCGACCGCGCCTGAAGACGACTCGCCCTCCGTGGTCTCGTCCGGCACGATCGAGATATTCGTCTGTCTGCTGCTGCTCGCGCTGGCCGTCACCCTCGGCTACGACAATTGGCGCACCGGCGCGTCCTGGGATTCGACCGGGCCGGAGCCCGGCTATTTCCCGTTCTATCTCTCCATCATCCTCGGCGGCGGCAGCCTCTACGGCCTGGTCGCGGCGCTCGTCGCACATCGCAAGGCGGCCGAGACTTTCGTCACGCGCGCGCAAGGCCGCCGCGTGCTGGCGGTGTTTGGGCCGACGCTGCTGTTCTGCCTGGTCACCCAGTTCCTCGGCCTCTATGTGGCGAGCTTCCTGCTGATCTCCGGCTTCATGCGCCTCGTCGGCAAGATCGCGCTGTGGAAGT
>NZ_CAKZJO010000079.1 GCF_936943645.1 uncultured Bradyrhizobium sp.
CCGCGCGGGGAGCCTCAAAGCATGAAAGGCCGAGCTGGAGCTCCAGCCGGGCCGTCGCCCTTCGAGGCTCGCCGAAGGGGCGAGCACCTCGGGGTGACGGTGAGAGAGTTGAGTCCGCTGCCTCCACGTCGTCATTGCGAGGAGCCAGCGCAAAATTGCTTTGCAATTTTGTCGCGGGCTCCTCGCAATGACGGCAGAGGCCCCCCCCCCACGTCACACACCGTCACATCACGACGGGCGCATCCGGCAGCTCGTTCGGGTGCGATGCGCCCGGCGGGAAATGCCGCGCCAGCTCGCGCGACACCGCCTCGATGCCGGCGATGACGCCGCGCTCGAACTGGCCCGAGCCGAACTCGGCCTCCATGGCGCGGCAGATGCGCTCCCAACCAGTGGCCCCGACCTTCGCGTCGATGCCGCGATCGGCGATGATCTCGACGTCGCGGTCGGCGAGCAGGAGGTAGATCAGGACGCCGTTATTGTGTGCGGTGTCCCAGATGCGCAGGTGCGAGAACACGTCGAGCGCGCGCGCCCGCGCCGGCTGGTTGCGGAACAGGGGACGGCCGTCGAGCGCGGCCTCGACGACGAAGCGGACCTGGCCGGAATGGGTGGCTTCACCGCGCTTGATCGCCTGCTCGACGCGCGCGAGCACGGCCGGCGGAAAGATCTGCCTCGCCCGCCAATGATGCTGCACCAGATGCCTGGCAATGCGCTTGATGCTCATGACCGCTACCAGCTCCCCGAGGCGCCGCCGCCGCCAAAACTGCCGCCACCGCCACTGAAGCTGCCGCTGTCGCTGCTGCTCGACGAGCCGCTGCTCCAGCCGCCTGAGGAAGAGCCGCTCGACCAGGCGCCGCCGCGCGAGCGGCCCGTGCCCGGCGTGATCGCCGAAAACAGATCGGCGACGAACCCGATGATGAAGCCGAGACCGCCCAGCGCAAGGGCCAATCCGAACGATCCGAGGATGAACCAGGTCAGCGTCGCGATGATGCCCCCTGTCACCAGCGATCCAAGCAGCCGTCCCAGCATGGCGCGGATGGCGCCGCCGATGCCCACCGAGACGAACAGCGTGACGATGAACAGCGGCGCGAGATCGTCGAGACTGCCGAAGTTCACGGTGGGCGACGGAACCGGCAGCGGTTCGCCGTCGATCACCTTGATGATGCGATCGACGCCATCGGCGATGCCGCCGGCGAAATCGCCGCTCCTGAATTTTGGCGTGATGATTTCGTCGATGATCCGCCGTGCGGTGACGTCGGTGAGCGCACCTTCCAGGCCATAGCCGACCTCGATGCGCAAATGACGGTCGTTCTTGGCAACGACGAGGATCGCACCGTCGTCGATCTTCTTGCGGCCGATCTTCCAGGCCTCCGCGACACGGATCGATAACTGCTCGATCGTTTCCGGCTGCGTGGTCGGCACGATCAGAACGGCGATCTGGCTGCCCTTGCGTGTCTCGAAGTCACGCAGCTTTTGCGACAGCGAGGCGACGTCGCTGCTGGAGAGGGTGCCGGTCTGATCGACGACGCGGCCGGTGAGCTCGGGCACGGCGACGTCGGCGGAGGCGGGAAGCGCGAAGAAGAGCGCGAAGGCGAGGACCAGTGCGGCCGCCACCGAGTACGCCCGCCACGCATTCGCTGTCATCGCCCGCGAAGGCGGGCGATCCAGTATTCCAGAGGCCGCCGTGCTTGAACCGAGACGCCGCGGCGTACTGGATTCCCCGCCTGCGGGGGGAATGACAGTGGTGGGTGGGGCGCGCATGGGAGGCGAACGCGGCTACTTCGACGGCGCAGGCGCCGGATTGAAATCCACCTTCGGCGCGGTCGAGATTTCCTTTTCATTCGCCACCGCAAAATTCGGCTTCTCCTTGTAGCCGAACATCATGGCCGTGAGGTTGCTCGGGAACGAGCGGATGGTGACGTTATAGTCCTGCACCGACTTGATGTAGCGGTTGCGCGCCACGGTGATGCGGTTCTCGGTGCCCTCGAGCTGCGACATCAGATCCTTGAACAGAGCGTCGGACTTCAGCTGCGGATAGTTTTCGGTCACCACCAGCAGCCGCGACAGCGCGCTGGAGAGCTCGCCCTGGGCCGCCTGGAACTTCTGGAACGCGGCCGGATCGTTGAGCACCTCGGGCGTTGCCTGGATGCTGCCGACCTTGGCGCGCGCATTGGTGACGCCGAGCAGCACGTCCTTCTCCTGCTGCGCAAAGCCCTTCACCGAGTTGACGAGATTGGGCACGAGGTCGGCGCGGCGCTGGTACTGGTTCACGACCTCGGACCAGTTCGCCTTGATCTGCTCGTCCTCGCTCTGGATCGCGTTGTAGCCGCAATTGGTGAGGCTCAGCGAGGCCAGCGCCGCCAGCACGGTCAGGATCTTGCGCATTAAATTTCTCCCGGTGGAATCCGGCACAAACTACCAGATTGGGCGCGCGAGACGCCAGACTTCTTGGAGGCGCGAAAAACAGCCGACTGACGCAAGCCCCTTGCCTATCTCCGGCCGACATTGTCAACTCGGGCAAAACAACAGGGAACGTCAGGGGAAACGCGATGACCTCGTTCGAGACCATCCTCGTGGAGCGGCCCGCGCCTGACATCACCCGGGTCGTGATGAACCGGCCCGAGGCGCGCAACGCGCAGAACCTGCAAATGACCTACGACCTCAACGCCGCCTTCGACGCGGCGGTGCAGGACGATGCGGTCAAGGTCATCATCCTCGCCGGTAACGGCCCGCATTTCTCCTCCGGCCATGATCTTCGCCCCGGCGGCAAGAACGCGGCCGGCGTCGATTTTCCACCGATCGGAAATTGGGGCGGCTTTGCCGAGCCGAATGCCCATGGCCGCTTCGCGCGCGAACAGGAAATTTATCTCCAGATCACCCGGCGCTGGCGCAACCTCGCCAAGCCGACCATTGCCGAGGTGCACGGCAAGTGCATCGCCGGCGGGCTGATGCTGGCCTGGGCCTGCGACCTCATCGTCGCCAGCGACGATGCGCAATTCTGCGACCCGGTCGTCGCCATGGGCGTCTGCGGCGTCGAATGGTTCGTGCATCCCTGGGAGCTTGGCCCGCGCAAGGCCAAGGAGCTGCTGTTCACCGCCGACAGCTGGAGCGCGCAGGAAGCGCACCAGCTCGGCATGGTCAATCAGGTCGTGCCGCGCGCGGAGCTGTCAACGCGCGTGCTGGAGCTGGCGCGCCGGATCGCGGCAAAGCCGTCCTTCGCGCTGAAGATGACCAAGGAGGCGGTGAACCGCTCGGTCGACGTGATGGGCCAGCCCGCCGCGATCGACCAAGCCTTTGCGCTGCATCAGCTCTGCCACGCCCACAATCTTCAGGAGTTCGGCATGATCGTCGATCCCGCCGGACTGCATCCCTCCGTGCGCAAGCCGCCGGCGGCCGCGGAATAGAACCATGGACCTCACTCTCAGTGACGAGCAAAAGCTGCTGCGCGAGAGCGCGGAGCGTTTCGTGGCCGGCAGCTACAATGCCGATCATCGCCGCAAGATGGCGAACGATCCACTCGGCTTCAGCCCCGCGGTGTGGAAGCAGTTCGCCGAGCTTGGCTGGCTGGCGCTGCCGATCCCCGAGGAATTCGACGGCCTCGGCGGCGGCCCGGTCGAGATCGCCATTTTGATGGAAGCCTTCGGCCGCGGCCTGGTCTCGGAGCCCTATCTCGCAACCGTCGTGCTCGGTGCCGCGCTGATCGACAGATGCGGCAGCACTGCGCAGAAGCAGGCAAGCCTGCCGAAGGTCGCGGACGGCACGTTGAAGCTCGCCTTCGCCCATTCCGAGCGCACTGCCCGGTTCGATCTCGCAAGGGTCACCACGTCAGCGACCAAGACGGCGCAGGGCTGGCGCCTTGCCGGCGGCAAGATCGCGGTACTCGACGGCCACGCCGCCGACGAGATCATCGTCTCCGCAACTCTCCACGACCATCACGGCCCCTCCGGGCGGATCGGCCTGTTCGTGGTGCCGGCAACAGTGCAGGGCCTCGCGATCTCCGACTACGCACGCCTCGGCGGCGGCCGCGCCTGCAACCTTGAACTTTCCGACGTGCATCTGCCTGATGACGCGCTGCTCGGCGACGGCCATGACGCCCTGCCGGCGATCGAATGGGCCGTCGATCGCGCCATGGCCGCGCTGGGAGCGGAAGCCGTCGGCATCATGCAGACGCTGCTCGAGACCACGCTCGACTACACCAAGATCAGAAAGCAGTTCGGCCGGCCGCTCTCCGCCAACCAGGTGATCCGCCACCGCCTCGCCGACATGGCGATGCAGGTCGACGAGGCGCGCTCGATGGCGCTGCGGGCTGCACTGAAGGCCGACAGTCCGCCCACCGAGCGGGCCCGGACCGCGTCGGGCGCGAAAGCCAAGATCGGCAAATGCGCCCGCTTCGTCGGCGAGCAGTCGATCCAGCTTCACGGCGGCATGGGCGTCACCGAGGAGCTTGAGGTCGGCGCCTATTTCAAGCGGCTCGTCGCCTTCGACACGCTGTTTGGTGGCAGCGCGCATCACTATGCCCGCCACGCCGAGCTTGGCCGCAAAGCCTGACACCGGGAGAGCCTCATGGACCTCAATTTCAATGCCGAGGAGCGTGCCTTCCAGAGCGAGGTGCGCGGCTTCATTGCCAAAAATCTCACCGAGGAGATGAAGCGCGCGACGGCGCTGACGCCGTCGGTGTTCTCCGACCCCGACATCGGCATGGCCTGGCAACGCGCGCTGCACGCCAACGGATGGGGCGCGCCGGGCTGGCCGGTCGAGCATGGCGGCCCGGCCTGGACGCCGGCGCAGCGCTGGATCTTCGAGACTGAATGCGCGCGGGCCGGCGTGCCCAATGTCAACGTGATGGGCGTGAAGATGGTTGGGCCCGTCATCATTGGTTTCGGCTCGCCCGAGCAGAAAAACTTCTATCTGCCGCGGATCCTCTCCGGCGAGGATTACTGGTGCCAGGGCTATTCCGAGCCGGGCTCCGGCTCCGATCTCTCCTCGCTGAAGACGCGGGCGGTGCGCGATGGTGACGACTACATCATCAACGGCACCAAGATCTGGACCACGCACGCTCACCATGCCAACCGCATGTTCGCACTGGTGCGCACCAGCGACGGCGAGCGGCAGCAGGACGGCATCAGCTTCATCCTGATCGACATGAAGACGCCGGGCATCACGACGCGCCCGATCCTCACCATCGGCGGCGACCACGAGGTCAACCAGGTGTTCTTCGACGACGTCCGCGTGCCCGTGGCGAACCGCGTCGGCGACGAAGGCAAGGGCTGGACCTACGGCAAATATCTGCTCGAGTTCGAGCGCGGCTCCGGCATCGCGTCGGCCAAGCTCCGCGAAGGGCTGAAGGCGATCTCCGATCTCGCCGAGTCCGATCTGACGGGCCGCGCCATCGACAGCCCCGACATCGCCTCGCGCATCTCCGAGGTCGAGGTCGACATCGACGCGCTGGAGATGACCGAGCTGCGCGTGCTCTCGGCGCTGCAGACGGGGCAAAATCCCGGCGCGGTGTCGTCGATCCTGAAACTGCGCAACAGCGAGATCCGCCAGGCCGTCACGCGCCTCGGCGTCGACGTGATCGGCCACGACGCCCTCGCCGTCGAACCGATGCGCCCGCTCTACAAGCTCAACCACGAGCCGGCCAGCCCAGAGGAGATGCTGACGGTGGTGCCGGAATATCTCAACGGCCGCGCCTACACCATCTTCGGCGGCACCTCGGAGATCCAGCGCGATATCATCGCGAAGATGATGCTGGGGATTTGAGGGCGGGCGCTGGTGTGCCACATACTCGGTGTCGTCCCGGACAAGCGTAAGCGCAGATCCGGGACCCATACTCCGCAGCAATCGTTTTGCGAAGACTCGTAGTTGCCGGCTGCGCGCGACAACCACTCCCTGTGGCTATGGGTCCCGGATCGGCGCGCGCTTGAGGCGCGCTTGTCCGGGACGACAGCGGAGCTTGGAGCGACAAGGAGAGTTAACCCGCCGCCTTCGCATCCCGGATCGCCTGCCAGATCTTCTGCGGCGTCAGGGGCGTATTGAGCTGGGTGATGCCGAGCTCGGCGAGCGCGTCCATCACGCCGTTGGTGACGCAGGGCGGGCCGCCGATGGCGCCGGACTCGCCGCAGCCCTTGGCACCGAGCGGGTTGGTGCGGCAGGGCGCGGTATCGTCCAGGGTCACCACGATCGGCGGCACGTCGTCGGCGCGCGGGATGCAGTAGTCCTGGTAGCTCGCGGTGAGCAGCTGGCCGTCGGCATCGTAGGACACGCCCTCATACAGCGCCTGGCCGATGCCCTGCGCGACGCCGCCATGGATCTGGCCGGTCACCAGCATCGGGTTCACGGCAACGCCGACGTCGTCGACCGTGGTGTAGCGCACGACCTTGGAGACGCCAGTCTCCGGATCGATCTCGACCTCGCAGATATGCGTGCCGTTCGGCCAGCTCGGACCGTCCACCTCGCCTTCGGAATCGACGCTGAGCTTGGCGCCGCCTTCCTTCTCGGCGAGATCGAACAGGCTGATGCGGCGGTCGGTGCCGACCACGGTCAGCATGCCGCCCTGGTATTCGATGTCCTCGACCGAGGTCTCCAGCACGTTCGCCGCCTTCTCGCGCGCCTTCTGGATCAAATCGTTGGAGGAGACCGCCACGGCCGTGCCACCGACGAACAGCGAGCGCGAGCCGACGCTGCCGAAGCCCAGGGCAAGATCGGTGTCGCCCTGGACGACGTCGATCTTGTCCATGGCAATGCCGAGCGTGTCGGAGATCATCTGGGTGTAGGTGGTCTGCAGCCCCTGCCCCATCGCCATGGTGCCGGAATGCAGCACGACGCGGCCTTGCGAAGTCGCTTGCAGCGTGACCTTCTCGGTGTGGGCGCGGCCGCCGGTCCATTCGATATAGGAGGTGAGGCCGCGGCCGTAGAGCAGACCCTTCTTCTTCGCCGCCTTCTTGCGCGCGGCAAAGCCGTCCCAGTCGGCCAGCTTGACGGCGCGATCGAGCATGTGCGCGAAGGCGCCGGAATCGTAAACCTGCCCGGCCGCGTTGGTATAGGGCAGCTGCGCCGGCTTGATGTAGTTGGCTTTGCGGATCGCGCGCGGATCCATGCCGATCTTGCGGGCGGCAGCGTCGAACAGGCGCTCGACGATGAACACGGCTTCAGGCCGGCCCGCGCCGCGATAGGCGCCGACCGGCGCGGTGTGGGTCATCACCGACTGCACCTCGAAATGCACCAGCGGCAGGTCGTAGACGCCGGTCTGCACGAACGGCCCGAGCACCAGCGGGATGATGTTCGCCGCGCCCGAGGAATAGGCGCCGGTGCAGCCGATTGACTTGACGCGATAGGCCAGCACCTTGCCCTTCTCGTCGAGTGCGAAGGAGGCGGTCGAAGTGAGATCGCGGCCATGGGTGCCACCGACGAACTCGTCGGTGCGGTCGCCGCGCCAGCGGATCTTCTTGTTCAGCTTGGTCGCGGCGTAGGCGACGATACCGTCCTCGGGATAGAGGTTGGTCTTCTGGCCAAAGCCGCCGCCGATATCGCCAACCAGCACGCGCACGCTGTCCTTCGGGCGCTTCAGCACGGCTTCCGCCAGCACGTCGCGGGTCGAGGCCGGGGTCTGCGACTGCACATGCAGCAGGAGACGGCCGGTCTTCTCGTCGATCTCGGCAATGGTCGAGCGCGGCTCCATCGCCGACGGCACGAGGCGCTGGCTGACGATGTCGAGCTCGACGGTGTGCGCGGCCCTGGCGAAGGCTTCATCGGCCTTGGCCGCGTCACCGTAAGACATGGCGCCGACGATGTTGTCAGGCGCCTCCGGCCATACCACGGGCGCGCCTGATTTCACGGCCTCGACGGGATCGACCACCGCGGGCTGCACGTCGTATTCGACCACGATCGCCTCCGCCGCGCTCTGCGCTTCGGTGCGCGACGATGCCACGACGGCCGCCACGGCCTCGCCGGCATAGCGCACGACCTCATGGGCGAGCAGCCGGCGTGGCGGCACGGTCATCGGCTTGCCGTCGGGGCGCTTGAAGATGCTCAGGGTCGGGATGCTGCCGATGTCGTCCTTGACGAGGTCCGCCCCGGTGTAGATCGCGGCCACGCCCGGCATCGACGCCGCGGCGCTGGTGTCGATCGAGGTGATCTTCGCATGCGCATGCGGCGAGCGCAGCACGTGCAACCACAGCGCGCCATCGGCCGGCTTGTCGTCGATGAATTGCCCCTTCCCGGTCAGCAGCCGCTGGTCTTCCAAACGCTTGACGGGCTGCCCCGCTCCGAAACGCAAATTGCCGGGAAGAATGTTCATTCCGTGGGATCCTCAGGGTCTTTTCGAAACTGCGGGCAGCCTTTTAGCGGATCGACCACAGGCGTACCAGCCGCGGTTTTAGGCGGGATATCCGCGATTTCGTCATGCCCGGGCTTGACGGCGGAAAGACCTATGCAAGCTCCCGCAGCGCCGCCTCCACCACCTTGCGCGCCTCCGCCGTCAGCGGGGCCTGCGGCGGGATGGGGTCGCCGACGTCGTAGCCCTGGATCGCGAGCCCCGCCTTGATGCAGGCGGCGAGGTTGAAGCGGGCGAAGGCTTCGTTGATGCGCCACAGCCGGCGCTGCAGCGCCATGGCCTCGTCCCAGCGGCCGGCCTTGCCGAGCTCGTAGAGCTTAACACTCTGGCGCGGGATGATGCAGGCCGGGCCCGCCATCCAGCCGAGCCCGCCGATCAGCATCACCGCGGCCGGAATGTGGGCGGAGGCCGAGAACACGCGCAAGGAATCCCCGCAGCGGTTCATGATCGAGAGCAGCCGGCCCGTATTGGTCGAGGCGTCCTTGATGTAGCCGATGCGCGGATGCTCGGCGAGGCGCGCGATGACGTCGAGGGTGAGATCGGAGCGCTGGAATTGCGGATTGGTGTAGATGACGACGGGAATGTCGACGGCGTCCGCAATGGCGCGGAAGTAGGATTCGATCTGGGCATCATTGAGCGGAAAATACGCCTCCAGGATCGCCAGGATGCCGTCGGCCCCGCACTTCTGATAGGCCTTCGCCTGCGCCAC
The DNA here is from genome assembly GCF_936943645.1 of uncultured Bradyrhizobium sp. Classification (GTDB taxonomy): domain Bacteria; phylum Pseudomonadota; class Alphaproteobacteria; order Rhizobiales; family Xanthobacteraceae; genus Bradyrhizobium. The sequence continues at coordinate 9,039 of NZ_CAKZJO010000079.1, forward strand.
CGCATCCGCCGTCGAGGTCGAGGCGACGCCGGCCACGACCGGCACGCGGCCCTTGGCAGCCTCGATCGTGGTCTGCACGACCGCGGTGCGCTGCGCGGCATTGAGATAGGCGAATTCGCCGGTGGAGCCCAGCGGCGTCAGCCCGTGCACGCCGGCGCCGATCAGATCGTCGCAGAGCCTTGCAAGCACGTTCGTTCGCACCGCGCCATCGGCATCGACGGGCGAGACGAGATAGGGAAAGACGCCGTGGAATTCGGTCATGTCGATGAGGACCCCGGAGACGCTGGTTCGCGTCTGAGGGGTCTTAGCAACGCTCGCGCCCGCGATCAAATCCTGAGCAGCCGTACCCGCGTGCCCCAGGGATCGGCGGCCTCCACGCCATTGGCGAGCGCCGTCACCTGCGCGCCGCCCTTGCGCAGGCGCTGTTCCTGGGCGGCGAGGATGTCAGGCTTTTCCGTCACCAGCGAAAACCAGGCCAGGCCCGTCATCTGATCGTCGCGCTGGCCCGCGCCCTGGCTCTGCCACACGTTCATGCCGAGGTGGTGATGATAGCGGCCCGACGACAGGAACGCCGCGCCGTTGCGGCTGCGGGTGGGATCGAGACCGATCGCGCCATGATAAAAGCTTCCGGCCTGCGCGAGATCGCCGACACGCAGATGCATGTGGCCGATGCGCAAGCCCTCCGGCGCGCCGGCATAATCGGGCACGCGCGTATTGGTCAGCGACAGCAGGTCGGGGATGTTGAGCTCGTCAGTCGCCATCTTCACGCTGCCCTCGCTCCACTGCCATTGCGAGGGATCGCGGTCGGCATAGACCTCGATGCCGTTACCCTCGGGGTCGTCGAGATAGACGGATTCGCTGACGAGGTGGTCGGCAAAGCCCGACAGCTTCACGCGGTGTGAGGCAGCGTGCACCAGCCAGCGCGCAAGGTCCTTGCGGGTCGGCATCAGGAACGCGGTGTGATAGAGGCCCGCGGCATTGCGCGGCTCGATCGCCGCATCGGGCCGCGCCTCCAGCACCAGCAACGTGATGCCCGACGTGCCGAGCTTCGCCGCAGTGGCCGAGCGCTCCATCACGGCGAGCCCGATCACGTCGCGATAATAGTCCGCGACGGTGTCGAGGTTCTTGACCCGCAGCGTCACCATGCCGACCCGCATCGGCGTGCGGCTGGCATAGGTCGGCCCGCCGCCCTGCGGCGCGCCCTCGGCTCGCGCCGCAGCCGCGGCGGCCATAGCAAGCGAGGTGGCGCCGGCGAGCTGAAGCAGGGTACGGCGGGTGAGGTCGATGGACATGAGAGCTCGCTGAAATCCGTGAGGCCATAGAGGCGCAATTTCGGGATTGCTACACGTTCCCGTGAGGCACTCCCAATCACATGTTCGTCGGCCGTGGCCCCCCGGGGCGTGGTCAGGTCCTGGCCACCCGGCCAGTTTCGCAATCGCCCGCGACATCCCAGATTGAGGGCAACATCAGGAGCACACCATGACTGATCTCACCGCCCTGTCCTCACTCTCGTCCGCCCTCGCGGACCTCGTGGCGCGCACCGCGCCCGCTGTGGTCTCCGTGCATTCGCATCGCTCGCGCGCGACCGGCTTTGTCTGGAAAAGCGGCCTGATCGTCACCGCCGACGAGGCGCTGGCCGACGAGGGCGAGGTCGAGATCGGCCTGCCCGACGGCAGCAGGGTCGCCGCCGCCATCGTGGGCCGCGACCACACCACCGATATCGCGCTGCTGCGCGCCGACGTCGCGACGGCCCCGGTCAAGCTCGCCGCAACCGTGCCGCCGCTTGGCGCATTGGCGGTCGTGGTCGCCACCAACCGCGAGACGCAGAGCGCTGCGCTCGGGATGGTGTCGGCCTCCGGTAGTGGCTGGCGCTCCCTGCGCGGCGGCGAGATCGATGCGCGGATCGAGCTCGATGTGCGCCTGCGTCCTGCCCAGCAAGGCGGCCTCGCGCTCGATGCATCAGGGCAAGCGTTCGGCATGGCCGTGCTCGGCCCGCGGCGCGTGCTGGTGATCCCGACGGCGACGATCGAGCGCGTCGCGGCGCAGCTCGAGACGCGCGGCCGTATCGCGCGCGGCTATCTCGGCCTCGGGCTGCAGCCGGTGCGGCTCGACGACGGCGTCGGCGCGATGGTGATGAATGTCGACAAGGCCGGGCCCTCGGCTGCGGCCGGCATCCGCCAAGGTGACGTGATCGTAGGGGTCAACGACCAGAAACTCTCCGGCGTGCGCGCACTGTCGCGCTCCCTGGGTCCTTCCAGCGTCGGTACGGTGGTCAACGTCGCGGTGCGCCGCGGCGGCGAACCGGTCAGCTTCAAGGTCACGATCGGCGAGAGGCCGGAGGCGTGAGCGCGGACAACGCACCGGAAATCGTGCTGTCGCTGGAGATCGACGATCCGGCGCTGGCCGATCGCCTGGCGGCCCTGCTCGGCAACGTCGCCGGGCTTCGTCTTGCCAAGCCCGGCGAGCAGGCTGCCGCGACGGTCGTCGCGCGCGATCCGCGCATCATGCCCGAGGACATCGCGCTGACGCAGCGCGAGCTCGACGTGCTGGCGCTGATGGCCGAGGGCGCCTCCAACAAGATGATCGCGCGCCGGCTCGGCATCTCCGTGCACACCGTCAAATTCCACGTCGGCTCGCTGCTCGACAAGCTCGATGCCACCGGCCGCACCGACGCGGTGGCGCATGCGGCCCGCCGCGGCGTGATCGAGCTATGACGACGCGGGGAAGCTGAGCTCGATCGTCAGGCCGGGCGCGTTGTCGCGCAGCGTGATCTCCGCGCCGTGAAGGCGCGCGACTGCGGCGACGAGGCTGAGGCCGAGCCCATTGCCCGGCGTGTAACGGCTCTGCTCGAGCCGGTAGAAGCGCCTGAAGACGTAATCATGCTGATCGGCGGCGATGCCCGGACCGTCGTCCGCGATGGCGATCACCGCACTGTCGCCGGAATGGCGGCAGCTCACCGTGACCTTTCCGCCGGGGCGACCGTGCTTGATCGCGTTGTCGACGAGATTGGCGATGGCATCGAACAGCAGGTCGCGATCGCCTGTGATCGCCACCTGGCGGTCCCCGGCGAGGCTGAGGCGGGTCGCGACCTCTTCGGCGGCGGCGTCGTAGAGTTCGACCACCTCGCCGGCGATTTCAGTCAGGTTCAGCGCGCGGAAGGCGCCGGTGCGGGCACGGGTCTCGATCTCGGAGATCCGCGTGATGGAGGCGAACATGCCGAGCACGGCGTCGAGATCGGCGATGGTGTCGCCGATCAGCGCGGCATCGGCCTCGCTGTTGCGCGGCGCGTGATAGGCCTTCTCGAGGCGGCCGCGCATCCGCGTCAGCGGCGTGCGCAGATCGTGGGCGACGTTGTCGCTGACCTGCTTGACCTCGCCCATCAGCGTCTCAATGCGGTCGAGCATCTGGTTGAGGTTCTCGGCGACGCGGTCCCACTCGTCGTTGCTGCCGCGCAAGGGAATGCGCTGGTCGAGGCCGGACAGCATGATGGCGCGGCTGGTGGCGTTGATCTCCTCGATCCGCCCCACCGTGCGTCGCGTCACCAGCACGGCGGCGAGGCCCGCGAGCACCAGCAGCAGCACGGCGACGGCGGCCATCGCAAGCTCGATCATTCCGATGAAGTCGTCATGGTCGACGGCGTGGCCGATCCGGCCCTCCACATAGGCCAGCGTACCGAAATAGACATAGGCCATGATCGCCGCAACGATCAGCCCGAAGGCCGCGATCGCGAGCAGCGCGAGGCGAAAGGTCGAGGAGCGGAGCGTCTTAGCCAGGAGCACGGAGGCAATATCCGATGCCGCGGATGGTGTGGATCAACGGATAGGCCTGGGCATCGTCGACCTTGCGGCGGACACGCCCGACATAGACGTCGATGATGTTGGTGGAGGGATCGAAATGCAGGTCCCAGACGTGCTGGAGCAGCATCGCGCGGGAGACGACGCGGCCCTCGTTGCGAACGAGATATTCGAGCAATTGAAACTCGCGCGGCAACAGCGGGATCTTGCGGCCCCGGCGGCTGGCGTTGCGCGCGATCAGGTCGATGGCGAGATCGCCGACCCGCAGCAGAGTCTCCTTGGCGATGGTCTCGCTGCGGCGGCCGAGCGCCTCCAGGCGCGCCAGCAGCTCGGTGAAGGAAAACGGCTTGACCAGATAGTCGTCGCCGCCGGCACGCAGGCCGCGCACGCGGTCGTCGACCTCGCCGAGCGCAGAAATGATCAGGAACGGCGCGGCGACGCCCTCCTCGCGCAATTGCCGCATCACGCTGATGCCGTCGATGTCGGGCAGCATGCGGTCGATCGTGATCACGGCATAGTCGCGCGCGGCGCCGTGGCTGAGCGCTTCACGCCCCGTGGCTGCGAGATCGACGTCGTAGCCGGAGGTCGTCAATTCCTCGACGAGCTGGCCTGCGGTTTCCGGATCGTCCTCGACGACCAGGATGCGACGGTGACCTCCGGTCATGCAAAACTCCGCGCGACGATCGCCACCAGACTATCCCGTTCCGGGGCTGGACGGAACTGTCCGGCGGCGACCGCGACAATGGTACGGTACGGCGATGCGTCTACCAATAGTCTCCGCACACATTGACCCATTGCCATCCATAGGGCGTCCAGCTCCTGCGCCAGCAGCCGTCGTTGTAGCCGGCGTAGAAATAAGGCGCGCCGAACACGGCGAAACGGCGGAAATGGTGATGATGGAAGCCGTGATGGCCGTGCCAGCCGGAGCCGGCAAAGCGCGGCCCGATCGCGGCATGGGCGAAGCGGGCCCCGCCGAAGGCGGGACCGCCGACATGGGCGAAGCGCGCGCCGCCCATCCCGCCGGCATGCATGCCGCCACCGAAATGGCCACCGCCGCCGAAATGGCCGCCGCCGCCATGACCCCCGCCACGGGCGAGCACAGGTGAAGCGAGCGCCATCGTCGCTGCGAGCGTGGCCGCGGCGACGCCCTTGAGAAGCCTGTTGTTCATCGAAGCATCCTCCTCGTGCGGCGGTCGTCCCGCCGCGCAGGGAGGATCAGATGAGAGGGACGCACCTTCAACTTACAAACACGCCAGATTCTGACGCGGGTGTCAGGGAGCCCCGACTCTCTCCCCGTCATTGCGAGGAGCCCTTGCGACGAAGCAATCCAGACTGTCTCCGCGGAGGGATTCTGGATTGCTTCGCTACGCTCGCAATGACGTGGACAGAGTTTGATCAGGCCCCCTCCCCGCTCTGCTGCGGGGAGAGGTGAAAGACTACACCCGCTTCCCGCCGCTCTTCTCCGCGGCGCGCCGCAGCGCTTCGGCAAGAGCGCCGCCGCCACCGGAGGATTCCTGCTTGCGCGGGGCCGACGAGGTCATGCGGGCCGGGTTGCGCTGATTGTTGTCGCGCTGCATGCCGGGGGCGTCCTTCTTGGCCCCGACCTCGTCATCGAGGCGCAGCGTCAGCGAGATGCGTTTGCGCGCGACCTCGAAGTCCAGCACCTTCACCTTGACGATGTCGCCGGGCTTCACCACCTCGCGCGGGTCCTTGATGTAGTTCCTGGACATCGCCGAGATGTGCACGAGGCCGTCCTGGTGCACGCCGATGTCGACGAAGGCGCCGAAGGCGGCGACGTTGGTCACGGTGCCCTCGAGGATCATGCCTTTCTTGAGATGCTTGATCTCCTCGACGCCCTCCATGAACACGGCGGCCTTGAACGCAGGGCGCGGGTCGCGGCCGGGCTTTTCCAATTCCTTCAGGATGTCGGTGACGGTCGGCAGACCGAAGGTCTCGTCGACGAAATCCTTCGGCTTCAAGGTGCGCACGATCTCGCTGGAGCCGATCAGCGCCTTGATGTCGCTCTTGGTCGCCGCGAGGATGCGACGCACCACCGGATAGGCCTCCGGATGCACGCCGGACGCATCGAGCGGGTCCTCGCCGCCGAGGATGCGCAAAAAGCCCGCGCATTGCTCGAACGCCTTCGGACCCAGGCGCGGCACGTCCTTCAGCGCCTTGCGCGACTTGAACGGGCCGTTGGCGTCGCGGTGCGCGACGATGCTCTGCGCCAAACCCGAGCCGACGCCCGACACGCGCGCGAGCAGCGGTGCCGAGGCGGTGTTGACGTCGACGCCGACCGCGTTCACGCAATCTTCGACCACGGCATCGAGCGATTTGGCGAGCTTGGCCTGGCCGAGGTCATGCTGGTACTGGCCGACGCCGATCGCCTTGGGCTCGATCTTGACGAGCTCGGCGAGCGGATCCTGCAGGCGGCGGGCGATCGAGACCGCGCCGCGCAGGGTGACGTCGAGGCCCGGCAACTCCTCCGAGGCGAAGGCCGAGGCCGAATAGACCGATGCGCCGGCTTCCGACACCACGATCTTGGACATCTTCAGCTCCGCGAGGCCCTTGACCAGCTCGGTCGCGAGCTTGTCGGTCTCGCGCGAGGCAGTGCCGTTGCCGATCGCGATCAGCTCGACCTTGTGCTTCATCGCGAGGCGGCCGAGCGTCGCAAGCGACTCGTTCCACTGCCGCTGCGGCTCGTGCGGATAGATCGCGGTGGTATCGACCACCTTGCCGGTGGCGTCGATCACGGCGACCTTGACGCCGGTGCGGTAGCCGGGGTCGAGGCCCATGGTGACGCGGGTGCCGGCCGGCGCCGCCAGCAGGAGATCGCGCAGGTTGGAGGCGAACACGCGCACCGCCTCGGTCTCGGCGGCATTCCACAGCCGCATGCGCAGATCGATGTTGAGATGCACCTGGATCTTGGTGCGCCAGGCCCAGCGCACGGTGTCGATCAGCCAGCGGTCGCCGGCGCGCTTGAGGTCGGCGATGCCGAATCGCTTCATGATCTTCAGCTCATAGGCGCCCGGCACGCCGGCAGGCGGCGCCTCCTCGGCCTGGATCTGCAGGTCGAGAATCTCTTCCTTCTCGCCGCGGAACATCGCCAAGATTCTATGCGAGGGCAGCTTGGTCAGCGGCTCCGAGAAATCGAAATAGTCGGCGAATTTCTCGCCCTCGGTCTTCTTGCCGTCGCGCACCTTGGAGGCCATGCGCGCATTGGTCCACACGTCCTCGCGCAGTGCACCGATCAGATCGGCGTCCTCGTCGAAGCGCTCGACCAGGATGGCGCGGGCGCCGTCGAGCGCAGCAGCGGCGTCAGTGACACCCTTCTCGGCGTTGACGAAACCTTCGGCCACCACCTTCGGATCGTTGCCGGGCTCGGCCATCAGCTGGTTGGCGAGCGGCTCGAGACCGGCCTCCCTGGCGACTTCCGCCTTGGTGCGGCGCTTCGGCTTGAACGGCAGGTAGATGTCTTCCAGGCGCGCCTTGCTGTCGGCGGCCATGATCGAGGCCTCCAGCGCGGCATCGAGCTTGCCCTGCTCGCGGACTGATTCGAGGATGGCCTTGCGGCGGTCTTCCAGTTCGCGCAGGTAGACCAGGCGCTCCTCCAGGGTGCGCAATTGCGCGTCGTCGAGCGCACCGGTCGCTTCCTTGCGGTAGCGCGCGATGAAGGGAACCGTGGCGCCGCCGTCGAGCAGCGTTACCGCCGCCTCGACCTGCTCCGAGCGAACCCCAAGCTCCTGCGCAATCTTCTGGTTGATGTTTGCCACGCGAGATTCCCTTTATCCAAGCTTCCCGCGCGGCAGCGAACTACCGGCCACGGGACGCCGCTTATGGACCAACCAAGGTTGATTCATCAAGGTGCGGCGCGCAACCGTCGACAGAGGATTTTTTTGTCGAACCGATGCGATCCCGCCACAATCGTGGGGATGGCCAGCGGATTTTGTGTTCGGGTCGGCCATGATACCAGCTCCGTCATCCTGAGGCGCGAGGCGTGCGATGCGAAAGCAGCGCATGCTGAGCCTCGAAGGATGTACGGCCGAGATGCGGCGGGGCCGCTCATCCTTCGAGGCTCGCCCAGCAGCGCGTTGCGCCGCAGGGCTCGCACCTCAGGATGACGGTGATAAACATGCGCCGCGATATCGTCTGTCACTTCGATCACCAGACACGCCTTCTCCTTCTCGCGGCTTGTTTCGCCCGAGTCTTGCTGTCTTTTTCACGCCCTGAAAACGAAAGGGCGCAGGGAAGGCCGGGTGCCGGCTGGCACCCGCAAGACTCCCGTGCAAGACTGATGCACACGCAAAGCACAGGAGCGCTACAGGGCAGCCGCAACATCCGGCCTTCCCTGCGCGATGTTTGACGGCCTATGGCGCGCTCTCCCCGGAGACGAATTCCTGCTTGCCTCCGTCACCTCGCGAATTGACGGCGCGCCTCGCCCGGTTGGGCTTGGCGCACCTCCGCAAGGCTTGGCTGTAGCAACGACAGCCAGGACCACGCGATTTGGCCGTACGCACCAGCGCCGCTCGTCCGCACGAAGGCTGGACCTCACGGGGTTCATCCCGCCCTGCTCCCGCCTCTCGTGCACGACGCCACCTGCGTCCACCGCTCCCCGATCCGCGGCTCGTTGCGACGTACGACCGCCCCTTCGCCGGATCAGGATGGGCGACACATACGCCGAAACCGAATTTCGGTAAAGTGGAATATCTTTGCGAACGTCGATTGACCCAGCGCTGGCGTGTTTTGCCCGTCGGGCAACGCAAGGGGTTGTGGCAAGCCTCGTAGCCTTGTAGCCCGGGTGAACGGAAGCGGCACCCGGGATCGGTTCGGCAGGAACGAAGGTCCTCTATATCGCTCCGCTCATCCGGCCTACAATCGAAACATCCGGGGCGGCCTCGCGACCCCTCCGCCCCGCGCAACCCTGCCCCTCGTGCCGGCTCAGTTGATTCAGGCGGCCCCTTGCGAAAAAGGTGGCGCCACTCTTCGAGGGGATCTGGATCTTATGACTTTGCCGATGAGCTGGACTGAATGGGCGCAGCACGATGGCGTCGCGCTGGCGGGACGCGTCCGCAAGGGCGAGCTGACGGCGAAGGAGCTGGCGCGCCAGGCCGCCGCCGGCGTCGCCAAGGTCAATCCGGCTCTTTCGGGCGTGGTCGAGCTGTTCGAGGACGTGATCGCCGATCCCGCCAAGGACGGCGCCAATCTCGCAGGTCCCTTTGCCGGCCTGCCCTTCCTGATGAAGGACCTCGGGCCGACCATGAAGGGCCGGCTGCAGGAGATGGGCTCGCTGCTGATGCGCGGCAATCGCGCCGCGGCCGATACCTTCCTCACCGGCAAGTTCCGCCAGGCCGGCCTCAATCTGATCGGACGCACCACGACGCCGGAATTCGGCGTGTGCTCTTCAGCCGACAATCCCGCCGTCTACGTCACCCGCAATCCCTGGAATACCGATTACACCACCTGCGGCTCGTCGGCGGGCAGCGCCGCGATGGTTGCGGCCGGCGTGGTGCCGATCGCGCATGCCACCGACGGCGGCGGCTCGATCCGCATTCCCGCCGGCGTCAACGGCAATATCGGATTGAAGGTCTCGCGCGGCGTGTTCTCGCTGGCGCCGCACATGTCCGATCTCACCGGCCTCGTCTCGATCCAGGGCTGCCAGTCGCGCTCGGTGCGCGACACCGCCGCCTTCGTCGATCATGCCCGCGGGCCGGCACCCGGCGAGTTCATGCCGTTCTGGACCACGGCGCAGCCTTATTCTGAAATGATCAAGCGCGATCCGGGCAAGCTGCGCATCGCATTGTCCCACACCTGGGGCGACTACACGGCGACGCCTGAGCTCGCAGCCGAGCTGGAGAAGACCGGCCGCTTCCTCGAAGGCCTCGGCCATCACGTCGACTACGCGCTGCCGGAGCTGGATTTCCGCGCCGCCTTCGCGGCACAGACGATGTGCTACATCTCGAACTTCGCCGTGGTGATCTCGAACATGCTCGCCGCGCGCGGGCTCACGAGCCCGCCGGAAGACCTGATCGAGCCCATGAACATCCGGATCTGGGAAGCCGGCCGCCACACGACATTCGCCGAGCGCGCGAAGATGCAGGGCGTGTTCAACACCACCTCGCGCGGCTTCGGCAGCTTCTTCGAGCAATGGGACGTGATCCTGACCCCGATCACCGCGCTGCCGACGCCGAAGGTCGGCACCAAGGAATATCTCACCATCTCCGACAATCCTGATGTGCTCGACTGGTTCGGCAATCTCTGGCGCTTCTTCGCCTTCACGCCGCTCGCCAATCTCTGCGGCATGCCGGCGATCTCGATGCCGATGGCAGCCCAAGACCACGGCCTGCCGCTCGGCATCCAGGCCATCGCCAAGCAGGCCAATGACGGCCTGCTGCTGCAGCTCGCCGCCCAGATCGAGCGCGCGCTCGACGGCAAGTGGAACGGCGGCAAGACCGCGAAGGTGCACGTGACCAAGGGATAAGCGGACTACTTTCCGTAGCCCGGATGGAGCGCAGCGCAACCCGGGGAGCGGCGACAGAGATTCCCGGATTACGCTGCGCTCCATCCGGGCTACACACTCGCATACGGCTGTCAGTTCTTCACCGCCGGGATGTCCTCCGCCGGCGGTTGCTGCTGGCCCTGCTGGTACATCGCCAGCGCCTTGTCGAGGGCTTCGCGCAAGGCCAGCGCGGCGGCGACGCTGCAGCGCAGATGCGCGGTCTGGACCACGTCGACCCTGACGGCGGCACCGACCGGCATCAGCAGGTTCGCGGCGAGCTCGATCTGGATCGCGCCGTTGTGATGACCGAAGCAGGACGCGCCGTCGAAATAGATGATCGGCGCCCGCTCCGAGCTGGAGCTCGAAATGATCACGGGCCCCTGATTGGCGGCGGGCGTTTGGGGGTCGGCCATGGGCACTCCTTGCTTCATCGACGTACGAAGCACCCACCATCGGTGCTTTGGCTCGCGCTGTCGAGGCCAAACCGGACTCGCAGGGCCCATCATGGGTTTTGCGCGGCGCCCGACACTGGTCTAGAACCTTCCCATGAGCACCATAACGACCACGCTGCCGTTCGAGGAACTCGCCGAGGCGATCAAGGGCCGTCGCTCCGATTACGGCCATATCAGCGGGCTCCAGCTCGACCGCTTCGCGCCCGCCGAGGCCTGGTCCAGCCTGCCCTACCGCCCCGTGTTCGTCGGAGACACCGAGACCGGCGTGCTGCATGGCGGCGTCGTCACGGCGATGCTGGACGAAAGCTGCGGCATGGCGGTGCAGCTTGCGCTCGACGGCACGCGCGCGATCGCGACCCTCGACCTGCGCATCGACTACCAGAAGCCGGCAACGCCGGGCCTCGACATCAAGGCGCATTCGGTCTGCTACCGTACCACACGATCGATCGCCTTCGTGCGCTCCACCGCCTATCAGGAGTCCGAGGACGATCCGGTCGCGACTGCGACCGCCTGCTTCATGATCGGCGCCAACCGCACCAACATGCTGGCCGACCGAAGGATGGATGCGCGCAGTATCCCGGTGCTGGAGGCGCCGGAGGATCCGGATGGCCCCTTCGCGCGCAGCCCGTTCGCGCGTGCGCTCGGCATCCGCGTCAACGACGACGGCACCTTGACGATGCCGTTCTCGCCGCAAATCATCGGCAACCCGATCCTGCCCGCGATCCACGGCGGCATGACCGGCGCCTTTCTCGAGACCACGGCCGTCATCGGCGTCGCGCGCGAGCTCGGCACCGCCGCGCCGCCGAAGCCGATCGGGCTGACCGTCAACTATTTGCGCTCCGGCCGCGCGCTCGACACGTTCGCCAACGTCTCGATCGTGAAGCAGGGCCGGCGCATCGTCGCCTTCGAGGCGCGCGCCTGGCAGGACGATGCGGACAGGCCGATCGCCACCGCCTTCGGCCATTTCATGCTGCGCCCGACGCCGGGAAGTGACGAGGAATAGGCGCATTTTGACTTGACGGCCGCGGCTCCGGCCACAACGATAGCGCGTCCCCGCGAGAGGTATTGGATTGCGGCATCCGCTCGACATCGTCGCCATGTTCGCCGCGCTGTGGCTGCTGGCCTCGATGATGCTCGACGCGTTGACGCCGAAGGAGCTGAACGCGGTCATGATCGCGGTGGCGATCGGCCCTGCGATCGTCATCACCGCCGTGTTCTACTACCTGCGCTGCCCGCGAACCGACTTCGCGGTGATCTTCGCGGCGCTCTGGCTGATCTCGGACATCGCCATCGCCTTCGTCTCGCCGACGGGCCTGCCGCATTTCCTGATTGCGCTCGGCTTCGTGCCCGCCCTGCTGATCGGCAGCGTGCTGCACTGGCAGCGCTTCCAGCGCCGCCACGAGCGACTGCCGGCCCCTTCCGTCAAACGAAGCTAGCGCGGCAAGAGATTCGTCTTGGCGAGGTCCAGCACCTCGTCGCCGCGGCCGTTCATCACTGCGCGCAACACCCAGAGGCTGAAGCCCTTGACCTGCTCGGCCGTGATGGTCGGCGGCATCGACAGCTCCTGCTTGGCGGTGACGACGTCGAGCAGCGCCGGACCGTCGTGCGCCAGCATCTCCTTCACCGCCCCGGGGAGCTCACCGGGATCCTCGACGCGCCTGGCGAAGATGCCCATCGCGCGCGCCATCGCGGCAAAGTCCGGGTTCTTCAGGTCGACATTGGTGTCGACGAAGCCCGCCGCCTTCATCTCCAGCGCGACGAAGCCGAGCACGCCGTTGTTGAAGACGACCACCTTCACCGGCAGCCTCTCCTGCGTCAGCGTGATGAGGTCCCCCATCAGCATGGTGAAGCCGCCGTCGCCGGAGAGCGAGATCACCTGCCGGCCGGGCTGCGCGGCCTGCGCGCCGATCGCCTGCGGCATCGCGTTGGCCATCGAGCCATGCACGAAGGAGCCGATCAGCCGGCGGCGGCCGTTCATGCCGAGATAGCGCGCGGCCCACACCGTCGGCGTGCCGACATCGGCGGTGAAGACCGCATCGTCACTCGCGTGGTCACTGATGACTTTAGCGAGATATTGCGGATGGATCGGTTTGCTGCCGGGTGTACCCTTGGCCAGCGAGTCCAGGCCCTCGCGCGCCTTCCTGTAATGCGCGACGGCATCCTCGAGATGCTTGCGCGACGTCTTCGCTTTCAGGAGCGGCAGCAGCGCCTCGATGGTCAGCTTGACGTCGCCGACGAGGCCGAGATCGATCTTGGCGCGCCGTCCGAGATTTTCGGGGCGGATGTCGATCTGTGCGATCCTGGCATCGACAGGAAAGAACTGCTTGTAGGGAAAGTCGGTGCCGAGCATCACCAGCGTGTCGCAGGCGTGCATGGCGGCATAGCCCGAGGAGAAGCCGATGAAGCCGGTCATGCCGACGTCGTAAGGGTTGTCGTATTCGACATGCTCCTTGCCGCCGAGCGCATGCACGATCGGGCTCTTCAGCGCCTCGGCGAGCTGCATCAGGGGCGCATGCGCGCCGGCGCAGCCGCGGCCGCAGAACAGGGTGACGCGCTCGGCGCCGTTGAGGAGATCGGCCAGCGCCTGCAGCTCATCGGCCTGCGGCACAACCTTCGGCGCCGCCAATTTGAGGCCGCGCGTCGTCGACAAGGCGCGCTTGGGCGGGCTGCGGAAGGCGACATCGCCGGGCATCGCGACGACAGCGACACCGCGCAGGCCTACTGCCGCGCGGATCGCGTTCTCCAGCACGAAAGGAAGCTGGCTGGGGTCGGAGACCAGCTCGCAATAATGGCTGCATTCGCGGAACAGGTTTTGCGGATGCGTCTCCTGGAAATAGCCGCCGCCGATCTCGGCGGTCGGGATCTGCGCCGCGATCGCCAGCACGGGGACGCGGCTGCGATGGGCGTCGAACAAGCCGTTGATCAGATGCAGATTGCCGGGACCGCAGGAGCCCGCGCATACCGCAAGGCTGCCGGTCATCTCGGCTTCGCCGGCGGCGGCGAAGGCGGCGACCTCCTCGTGGCGGACATGGATCCATTCGATCGTGCCGCGGCGGCGCAACGCCTCGGTCAGTGCGTTCAGGCTGTCGCCGACGATGCCGTAGATGCGCTTGACGCCGGCCTGTTCGAGCGTTTCCACGAACAGATCGGCCACGTTGTTGATCGCCATGTCGGTCTCCTGATGCGCCGCTCACACTACATGATGCGTCGATATCGGCATCGCGGCAATATGAGGCACAATAGCCGATGAGGCGTTCACGGCTTGTTTATGACCGGCTCAGTCTTTCGCAATCGCCCGATCGTAGGCCGTTATCGTCGCCTTCGCGCGCGCTGCGACATCGGCCGCGCTCATGCCGGGCTTGTAGAGGCTGGAGCCGAGCCCGAACGCGGTGACGCCGCCCTTGATGTACTCGGCAAAGTTCTGGTCGGAGACGCCACCGACGGCGGCGATCATCACGCCCGCCGGCAGCACGGCGCGGATCGCGGCAATGCCGGAGGCGCCGAGCACGCTCGCGGGAAAGAATTTCAGGCCCGATGCGCCGGAGCGCGCGGCGAGCAGCGCCTCGGTCGGCGAGAACACGCCGGGCAACGTCACCATGGCGTATTGGTGCGCGCGCACGAGCACCTGCGTATCCACGTTCGGCGACACCATCAGCCTGCCACCGACGTCGTTGAGGCGGTCGACATCCGCCGTGGCCAGCACGGTGCCGGCGCCGATCAGCACGCTTGACGGCGCGAGCTTCACGGCCGTCGCGATGGAGCGAAACGGATCGGGCGAATTCAGGGGAATCTCGATCGCGGTCATGCCGGCCTCGATCAGGACGCCGACGATGGCCTCGGTCTCCTCGGGCTTGACGCCGCGCAGGATCGCGACCAGCGGGCGCTTCATCGGTGGAAAGGGAACGCTCATCGCAAAGATCCTTCTACTTCGTCCAGATCGCGGCAGCCGCCATCGAAAGGCCGCGGCGGACGGCTTCATCCGCATCGATAGGCTGCACCGTGATCGACACCGCGTCGAAGGCGTGACGATACAGCGCCGCGAGCCGGCCCGAGGCGATCAGCGTGACGCCTGCCTGCGGTACGCTGCCGGAAAGGCCGGCCGCGAGCTCCACGCCGATCAACGTGCCCGACAGCGTCTCGCGCGCCGCCGCCGGCGTGCCGCCGAACAGCAGCTGGCGCGAGCGCGCCGTGAACAGGAGATTGGCGGCAAAGGCCGGCGCGGCATAAGCGGCCCGCACCGCGGCCTGGAAGCTCGCGACATCCTCGGCCGCGTCGGCGCCCGCGACCGCGAACGACAAAATGGTCTCGCGCGAGACCACGCTGAACAGCTCGCCGGTCATGAAGGTGGAGAAGCGCTCGACGATGCCGCTCTTCACCCGCACCCATTTCGAATGGGTGCCGGGCATGCAGACCAGCGCCTCGCCGGCGGCCTTCAGGCCGAGCGCGCCGAGCAGCTGCGTCTCCTCGCCGCGCATGACATCCGGCGCGCGTTCGTCGCGCTGCGCGATGCCGGGCAGGATGCGGATGTCGCGCGCCTCGCCGGGCACACGCACGGCCTGTTTCAGGACGGCCGCGAGCGGCGCCGGCGTGTCGACGTAGCCGGCCTCGATCCAGCCGGTCTTGGCGCCGGCCATGCCGCAGACGAGAACCGGCAGATGATCCGGCGCGTCGACCGCCGCAAGGTGCGATTGCAGCACGGCGGGAAAGCCGGTCTTCGCCGCCGCCAGCATGCCCTCATCGCTGCGGCGCTCGGCCAGCACCTTCCCGGCGCGATCGACCAGCCACAGGCGAAAGCTGGAGGTGCCCCAGTCCACCGCGACATAAGCGGGTTCGGTCATTCGAAACTGTCCTCGTCTCACGGCTGGGATGCCGTCTCGCGACAATGAGACGACCTCTCGCGGGTCTGTGCCGAGATACCGGCTATTGTGCGGGCAAACCAGCCCTTTCTCATCGATTTGAAGCCGTGCCGCGCTGGCACAGCGCTTGCCGAAGCGCTGGCACAGCGCTTGCTGAAGCTTGGCTGCTCAACTCCGTCAACGCGCGACAAGACGCGTCAACATCAGATGAGGAAACCTATGGAGATCGGCTATTTCACGATGCCTTCGCATCCGCCGGAGTGCGGCCTGAAGGAAGGAAACGACTGGGACCTGCAGGTCATGCGCTGGCTCGACGAGCTCGGCTATCAGGAGGCCTGGGTCGGCGAGCACCACACCGCCCCCTGGGAACCCAATCCCACGCCTGACCTTCTGATAGCGCAGGCCTTGATGCAGACCAAGCGCTTGCGCATCGGACCGGGCGGCTTCCTGCTGCCCTATCACCATCCCGCCGAGCTCGCCAACCGCGTTGCGATGCTCGACCATCTCTCCGAGGGGCGGCTCAATTTCGGCGTCGCCGCATCGGGCCTGCCGAGCGACTGGGCGATGTTCAACGTCGACGGCATGAGCGGCCAGAACCGCGACATGACGCGCGAGGCGCTGGAGATCATCCTCAAGCTGTGGACCGAGCCCGCCCCCTTCACCCACAAGGGCAAGTTCTGGACGGTGACCAAGCCGGACACGATGTTCGATTTCCTCAAGCCGCACATCAAGCCGCTGCAGGCGCCGCATCCGCCGATCGGCGTTGCGGGCCTGTCGAAGAACTCGGACACGCTGAAGCTTGCCGGCGAGCGCGGCTTCATCCCGATGAGCCTCAACCTCAACCCGGCCTATGTCTCCAGCCATTGGGACTCCGTCGTAACAGGCGCTGCCAAAACCGGCCGCAAGCCGAACCGTGCGGACTGGCGGCTGGTGCGCGAGGTCTTCGTCGCCGACACTGACGAGGAGGCATGGAAGCTCTCGACCGGCGACATGATGGGCCGGATGATGAGCGAGTACTTCCTGCCGCTGCTCGGCCATTTCGGCTTCAAGGACTATCTGAAGCACGCGCCCGACGTGCCCGACAGCGATGTCACCGTCGAATATTGCGCCAAGCGGAACTGGATCGTCGGCTCGCCTGCGACCGTCGCCGAGAAGATCGAGAAGATCTACGACGAGGTCGGTGGCTTCGGCGTGCTGCTGGTGTTCGGCTTCGACTACAAGCACAAGGCCGAGGCCTGGCACCACTCGCTCTCGCTTCTGAAGAACGAGGTGATGCCGCGCCTTGCGCATCTCGGCTCCGCGAAGAAGGCGGCTTGACGCATCGCGGGTGCGGCGCGATCGTGCCGCACCCGCTGCTATTTCGGAGATTTCCGCGTGACGGCCGACGCCAGTCCTCTCGACGCCAATCCTCTCGACGCAAAGGATTTCAAGCAGGCAATGCGGCAATGCGCCGGCGCCGTGGCGCTGGTGACGGTCGGCGCCGAGCACGGCAAGCGCACCGGGCTGACGGTGACCTCGGCCTGCTCGTTGTCGGACAAGCCGCCCTCGCTGATCGTCTGTGTCAACCGCAATGCCAGCGCGCATGCGCGCATCCGCGAGGAAGGCGCGTTCGCGATCAACTTCCTGCACGAGGATCACGCCCTGCTCGCGCTCACCTTCAGCGGCCAGAAGGGCGTCAACGGTGACGACCGCTTTGCGTTCGGGCAGTGGACGCGCGGCGTGACCGGCGCACCGGTGCTGACAGATGCCGTCGCCGCCTTCGATTGCGTGCTGGCGCAGGAGTTCGAGACGACGACGCATTCGATCTTCGTCGGCGAGGTGCGGGGGGTGTCGCATCTGGCGTCCGCTGCGCCGCTGGTGTATTTGCGCAGCAGCTTCCATACGCCGCACGAGATCCGCGAGACCGTTTCAGTCGGCGACCTCGATTCGCGGCATTTGAGCTGGACGGATTTTTCGTAAGGGGTCTCGCCGCGACCACAGTATCGTAGGGTGGGCAAAGCGGAGCGTGCCCACGTGCTGTCTATTTGGTGAGAGAACGTGGGCACGGCGCAAGTGCGCCTTTGCCCACCCTACGATTCCTGAGCTGCATGGATTTTTCGTAAGGCGCGGCTCTTCCCTTTTCCCCTTGTGGGAGAAGGGGAAGAACGCCTGTGGCTCGCTGCACGACGTTACTGCGCCGTCTCGATCTTCATCGCCTTGATCTTCCGATACAACGTCGCGCGGCTGAGCTTCAGCGCGCGGGCAGCTTCAGTGACGCGGCCGCCATGCTTGCGCAAGGCGTCAATGATGGTCGCGCGTTCGGCACTCGCAAGATCCGGCTCAGCCGAGGCGCCGCCGAACGGCGGCAGATCGAGATCCGCATCGGTGATGACGCCATTCTCCGCCGTGCAGCCGGCGAGCCGCAGGACGTGGCGAAGCTGGCGCATGTTGCCGGGATAGGAATAGGCGGCCAGCTGCGCCCAGGCTTCGCTGGAGAGCCGGCAGCCCGGCGCCTCCTCGCGCGCGATCTGGCGGATGATGTCGTCGCGGTCAGCGCGGTCACGCAAGGCCGGCAGCCGCACCTCCATGCCACGGAGACGGAAGTAAAGATCCGCACGAAAGGCGCCCTCTTCCGCCATGCGGCCGAGATCGCGGTGGGTGGCGCTGATCAGGCGGATGTCGACGGCGACGGGCTTGAGCGCGCCGAGCGGCCAGACCTCGCGGTTCTCCAAGACGCGCAGCAACCGCGTCTGTAGCGCGATCGGCATGTCGCCGATCTCGTCCAGGAACAGCGTGCCGCCATGGGCCTGCACGATCAGGCCCTTCGAGCCGTCGCGCCGCGCGCCGGTGAAGGCGCCGGCTTCATAGCCGAACAGTTCGGCATCGATCAGGCTCTCGGGCATCGCCGCGCAGTTCAGCGCGACATAATCATGCCGCGCGCGGTTGCTGGCGGCATGAATGGCGCGCGCGAACACGTCCTTGCCGACGCCGGTCTCGCCCTGCAGCAGCACCGGCAGATCGTGATCGACGACGGCGCCGAGCCGCTTCACGCTCTTGATCATCGCGGGATCGCTGCCGGCAAGCCGGTGCAGCGCGTCGAAGCGGCCGACGGCCGCCGCGCGGCGCGGCGCCATCGACTTCGCACGCAGCGGCGGCGCAACGTGACCCTGGCCCAACGTACTGCCATCGGCGCGGCGCAGCTCGACGACATCGTACGCGCCCCGCATACCCCGATGGTCGAGCTCGACGTAGCGAGACAGATCGATGCCGGATGCAATCAGGCCGTCGGTGAGGCCCAGCAGCGCACGCGCCGAGCGGCAGGCACCGACGATGCGGCGGTCGTCGTCATAGGCGAGCAGGCCGCTGCCACCGTCGCCCGGCACGGTCGCGATCCAGGCGTTGCGGAAATGATCGCGGAAGATCGCGCCCTCCATCCGCCGCGTCGCTTCCATCGTCACCGCAAGTGCAAGCTGATGCGCGGCGCGTTCGAGATCCACGCGGCATGAGGTGATGTTGACCGCGCCGGCGAGCCGCCCCGTCTGGTCGAACAGCGGCGCCACAGCGCAGGAGAACATGTGCCATTGCGCGCGAAAATGCTCGTCGCGATGCACCAGGATCGGCTTCTGCTCGGCGAGGCAGGTCCCGAGGCCATTGGTGCCTTCGAACGTCTCGGCAAAGTTCGAGCCCGTATAGATCTTCCAATCCATGAACATCCGCGCGTCGGCCTCGCCCGGCAGGCGGCTGAACAGCATCGTCGCGTTCGCGTCAGCCAGATTGACGCAATAGCCGGCGTCACGCAGCACGCGGGCAAGATTGTCGAGCTCGGGTGTCAGCAGCCGGATGATCTCTTCCATGGGCTCGGCGACGTGGCGGATCTCGGCTTCGGTGAGCGTCTGCGGCGGCCCCTGCCGGGCCGGATCGAGCTTGTGATTGACGAGGCACCGCCGCCAGGAGTTTTCAATGCGCGACGAGGCATCGACGTCGGCCACATGACTGGCCACGGACAAGACACGGGCGACATGGTTCGAGGCCGAAAGGCTGGCCATCGCGGACGTCTCCACCCTGTATTATTGTGCAAAGTCTGGCACCACAGGCGGGGATGTCAATCGGGAACCGGGACGCAGGCTATTGCTGCACTGCCCTCACCACGTGTCGATGCACGGCCGCTTCTTCTGCGTCCGCGCCGGCGGCTTCGGCACCGACCGGAGACCTGCCATGATCCAGCGCCGGGTCTCGGCGGGGTCGATGACGTTGTCGATCTCGAACACCGAGGCGATCGAGACGGCCTTGCCGTTGGCATAGAGCTCGGCGACCTTGTTGCGGTAATAGGTCTCGCGCTCCTCGGGGTCGGCGATCGCCTCCATCTCCTTGCGGAAGCCGAGGCGGACATAGCCTTCCAGACCCATGCCGCCGAACTCGCCGGTCGGCCAGGCCGCGGTGAAGAACGAGGCATGGAAGCCGCCGCCGATCATCGACTGCGCCCCCAAGCCATAGCCCTTTCGCAGCACGATGCCGAACAAGGGTACGGTGAGGCTGGCGCCGGTCACGAACATGCGCGAGACGTGACGGACGATCGCGGTCTTCTCGGCTTCAGGGCCGACCATGAAGCCGGGCGTGTCGCATAGCGAGACCACGGGCAGGTCGAACGCGTCGCAGAGCTGCAGGAAGCGTGCGGCCTTGTCGCCGGCATCGGCGTCGATGGCGCCGCCGAGATGGCGTGGATTGTTGGCGATCAGGCCGAACGGCTTGCCCTCGATGCGGATCAGCGCAGTGATCATGCCGACGCCATAGTCGCGGCGCAGCTCCAGCACACTGTCCTTGTCGGCGACGAGGTCGATCACGCTGCGGATGTCGTAGACGCGCAGGCGGTTCTCGGGGATGGCGCGACGCAGCAGGCGCTGATCGGCCGCCTCCCAATCCGTCACCGCGCCCTGGAAGTAGGACAGGTATTTCTGCGCGACGGACGTCGCCTCCTCCTCGTGCTCGACCAGGATGTCGATGACGCCGTTCGGCGACTGGAACGAGACAGGGCCGACCTCGGCCGGATGATAGACGCCGAGGCCGCCGCCCTCGATCATGGCAGGACCGCCCATGCCGATCGAGGCATTCTTGGTGGCGATGATGACGTCGCAGCAGCCGAGCATCGCGGCGTTGCCGGCGAAGCAATAGCCGGAGACGACGCCGACGACGGGCACGAGGCCGGAGAGCCTTGCGAATTGCACGAAGGACGGGCCGTCGAGCCCGGTCATGCCGAGCCTGTCGGTGTCGCCGGGCCGGCCGCCGCCACCTTCGGCATAGAACACCAGCGGCACGCGCCAATCTTCCGCCAAGGTCAGCATGCGGTCGATCTTCTTGTGGTTCATGTGGCCCTGCGTGCCCGCGAGCACCGTGTAGTCGTAGGCTACGACGATGCAGCGCGCGCCCTCGGCGCCGAATTTCTCGCCGTTCACCGTGGCGACGCCCATGACGAGGCCGTCGGCCGGCGTGTTCTTGACGAGGTCGTCGAGCTTGCGCCGGCGGCGCTGCGCCGCGATCGCGAGGCTGCCATACTCCATGAAGGAGCCGTCATCGACGAGCTGGACAACGTTCTCGCGCGCGGTGCGCTGATTGGTGTTGCGGCGGCGCTCGACCGAGGCCGGCCGGTTCGCGTCCAGCGTGTTGGCCTGGCGTGCGATCAGCTCGGCCAGATCAGGGCGGATGTGGTCGAGGTCGATATCGGCTTCCGCCGCCGCGCTGTCGGCCGCGACGTCGAGCGGCTCGAGATACATGATCGGCTCGCCATGCAGCAGCGTGACGCCATCGCCGGCCACGAGCTTCATGACGCGGCCGCCCTGCTCAGCCATCACGAGATGCTCCATCTTCATGGACTCGATCACGGCAAGCTGCTGGCCGGGGCGCACGATCTCCCCCTTCCTGACCTGGATGGTGACGATGGTCCCCTGCAATGGCGCCGCGACCATCACCGTGCCTTCGGGCACGATCTGCGTGACGTGGGCCTCGGTGCCGTGAGCACCACTGTGCTCTGTCGCCGCGAAGTAGAGCGGCTTTGCGGCACCGTCGGCCGCCTCAACCAGCTTTGCGATGTTGCGGTCGATGAAGTCCGTTGCGATGCGGTTGATCCTGAAATCCGGATGCGCCAGCACCGCCTGGAGGAAGGCGATGTTGGTGACGACGCCGTCGATGCGGAATTCGCGCAGGGCGCGCGAGGCTTTTGCGACGACGTCGTGCCAGGCTTCGCCCGGCGTGTGCACGATGACTTTTGCGAGCAGCGAGTCGAAGGCCGCGCTGGTCTTGTAGCCGGCATAGCCAAAGCTATCGACGCGGACGCCCGGTCCTGACGGCGGCTCGAACACGGCGAGCACCCCGCCGGTCGGGTGCGTGGCACCTGTCTCATCCAGCGTCTCCATGTTGACGCGCAGCTGCATGGCATAGCCGCGCGGCTTCGGGATCGATCCCTGCGCCAGGCCGAGCGAGGCCAGCGTGCTGCCTGCGGCGACCGCGAGCTGGGCGCGGACCAGATCGAGGCCGAGCACCTCTTCCGTCACCGTGTGCTCCACCTGGAGCCGGGGATTGGCCTCGATGAAGGCAAAGCTGTCCTCGGCCGTGCCGTCGACCAGGAACTCGAAGGTGCCGAGATTGTCGTAAGTGGCCGCCGTCGCAAGTTGCCTGGCCGCCTCGATGATGCGGCCGCGCAGGGGATCGCTCAGCGACGGGCTCGGCGCGACCTCGACCAGTTTCTGGTGGCGCCGCTGGATGGTGCATTCGCGCTCCCAGAGATGGGTGATCGCGCCATGATGATCGCCGATGATCTGCACCTCGATGTGTCGCGCCTGCCGGATCAGCCGCTCGGCATAGACGCCGTCGAAGCCGAACGCGGCCTTGGCCTCGGACTGGCAGCGCGCATAGGCTTCCGCGAGATCGGATGCGTTCTCGACGACGCGCATGCCGCGGCCGCCGCCGCCGGCCATCGCCTTGATGACGATGGCCGCGCTGCTGCCGAGCGAGGCGAAGAACGCCGAAACATCTTCCAGCGAGGAAGGCCCGCTCGTGCCGGCGATGATCGGAACGCCGCAGCGTTTTGCGAGCTGCCGTGCGGCCACCTTGTCGCCGAACAGTTCGAGCGCGGCCGGCTTCGGGCCGACGAAGGTGAGGCCGGCGTCAGCGCAGGCTTTCGCGAAGCCTGCGTTCTCGCTGAGGAAGCCATAGCCGGGATGGACGGCGTCGCAGCCGGCGCTCTTCGCCGCCTTCACAACCGCATCGATGTCGAGATAGGCCCGGGCGCCACGGCCGGGGATTTCGACGGCGTCATCGGCCACGCGCACGTGCAGCGACAGCGCATCATCGGCAGGATGGATCGCGACCGTATCGATGCCAGCATCGGCCGCAGCGCGTGCGATGCGGATGGCGATCTCGCCGCGATTGGCAATCAGGAGCTTCTTGAACGACATCGTATCTCTCAACTAAACGGCAGCAGGACTATTCGGATCGAGATCCTGCTTCTTCACCTTGCCCGTCGCCGTCAGCGGCAGGGCATCGATCATACGCACTTCCGGGACCTTGTAGACGGCCATGCGCTCGGCGCACCAGGCGCGCAGCTCTTCCGCGGAAATGGTTCCGACCGCCTCCGGCTTGAGCTGGATGTAGGCCACCGGCACCTGCCCCTTGTCGGGATCGTCGCGTCCGACCACGCCCGAGCCCAGCACTTTCGGATGCTGCCCGAGCAGCGCCTCGATCTCCGGCGGAAACACGCTCATGCCCTTGACCTTGAGCATCTCCTTGCGGCGGCCGAGGAAGTGCAGGAAGCCGTCCTTGTCGATGGTGCCGATGTCGCCGGTGCGCAGCCAGCCGTCGATCAGCGATTCCGCGGTTGCCTCCGGCTTGTTCCAGTAGCTCTTGAGCAGCGAGGGCGTGCGCACGCGGATCTCGCCTTCGGCGCCGAGCGGCAGCAGCGCGCCGGTCTCGAAATCGGTGATCTTGAACTCGGCGCCGGGGACCGGCAGGCCGACGAAGATCGGCTGGTTGTTGAGATCGAAATCGTCGTCCTGGAAGCCGGCCGTGAAGGTGTTGGAGGTGTGGGTCTCGGTCATGCCCCACGCCGCCTCCATCAGGATCGTGCCGGTGAGATCCTTCCAGCGCTTGCGATAGTCGGCGTTGAGCTTCTTGACGAAGGAGACGACGCGGACCTGCTTCAGGGACGACAGGTCGAACTCGCTCCAGCGCGGATGGTCCATCAGCTCGACCGCGCCGTCGACCGGCATTGCGGTGATCGTGACCTTGTACTTGTCGATCGCCGCCATCGCGCCGACGGCGTCCCAGCGCGCGAGCAGCACCAGCGAGCCGCCCGAGAACAGCGGGAAGATCAGGCCGAAATTTTCACCCGCGATCCAGAATTCCGGGAAGAACGACAGGAACACGCTGCGCTCGTCCGACAGCACCGAGATGCCGTAATTGGCTGCGGCGGTGTAGACCATGTCCCGATGGGTGTGGACGCAGCCCTTGGGCATGCCGGTGGTGCCGCCGGTGTAATTGAGCGCGGCGACATCATCGAGCCCGGGCGGCGGCAGCGGGATCGGCGCAGGCATCGCGGCCAGCGCCGGCAGCAGATCGGTCGCGCCTTCGACCGCAATGCGAGGCGTGCGGATCGAGTCCGGCGCGGGAAAGGCAGGCGTTGCCGGAACGACATCGGCAAAGCTGGTGACGATGATGTCGCGCAGGCGCACCTCGCCGCGGACCTGCTCGACGACGGGGATGAGCTGGTCGAGGGCCACGATCACTTCGGCCTGGGTGTCGTTGAGCTCGTAGGACAGCTCGAAGGCGCGCGACAGCGGACTGACCGGGACGTGCACCGCGCCGAGCTTCAGGATGCCGAAGAACACGATGTGGAATTGCGGGCAGTTCGGCAGGAACACGGCGACGCGATCGCCCCTGCGCACGCCCTTGGCCGCCAGCAGGGCCGCGAAGCGGTCGCTCTGTTGGTCGAGCTCGGCATAGGTCGTGACGTGACCGTAGAAGATCACCGCAGGCCGCGTGGGGCTCCGCTTCGCCCAGGCCCGCAGATATTCCGTCAAGGGAACTTCGCCGTGCAGATAGTTCGGCGAGCGCGGCATGCCCTTCGGCCAAGCCTTGTCCCACAGGCCGCGCAAGGTGGCGAGGTAGCTGTTCTCGTCGAGGCCCGCGTTCATGACGTCTTTCCCGTGCTGCTTTTCTTCTCGCGAAGGCACGCAACGGTGCCGTCGAACGACATCGTTACACGTCGAGCACGGCAGAGGTCATGTCAAGGAAAACAGTTTTCCGCACCACGGCCGATGCCGCGACGCGGAAAAAATCGGAGGTCACGTCGTGACGAGCCCGATGATCCGCCTCACGGCAGACGCGATCGGTGCGATGACCGGCACAACGAACATCGGCTGAAGGTCGCGCGCCGCTTCACCCAATGGCCCGCCGCCGATGATGACCGCTTCGGCTCCGTCCTGCTCGATGCAGGCCTTGACCGCATCGGCCAGAGCCGCGCGCAAACGTGCGGGATCGCGTATCAGCTGCTGCGGGTCGCCATCGGCAAAGCGCGTGCCGGTGTAGCGCGAACGCAATTTCAGCGCGTCCGGCAGGGCATCGATCTTCGCCTTCAGCAGCGGCGTCGTGGTCGCCACGCCGAAGCGGCGGCCATTCTCCGCGGCCTCCCGCATCGCGGACTCGCCGATACCGACCGCAGGCAGATCCATCGCCGTCCTGATGCCGGCAAGGCCGGGATCGCCGAATGCTGCCACGATGATGCCGTCGCAGGAATTCCGGTGCAAATGCGCAATCTCCTCGACCTCGGGCGCGGCGGCCTCCAGCGCATCGGCGGAGACGATCATCGAGGGCGCGCGTGTTGCCGTCGCTCCGGTGATGTCGAAGCCATCCGCAGCGACCGACTTTGCAATGGCCACCATCATCGCGGTGGTGGCCTCAAGGCTGTTCGGATTGATAAGGAGGATGCGGCGGACCGCCATGCTAGCCGCCAGCCCGCCCGCGCGCATCGATCTCCCGGAAGATCGCCGTGAGCTCGTCGACCTCGTCCGCGCCCTCCTTCGGCCGGATCCGCTGCTCCATCTCCTCGATGTGGTGACGCATGGCATCGATCGCGCTGGCCTTGTCGCGGGCGAGGATCAGCGCGCCGATATCGGGGTGAGCGTCGGGCAGGCAATCCGGCTCGCCGGGTTGCTCGAACGTCGCGATCGCCAGCGAGGTTCGCAGCATCAGCTCGCGCGACATTTCCAGCAGCACGCGGTTGCCGGCGAGCTTGGCGACCAGGACGTGGAATTCCGCCGTCAGCGACAGTGAGGCCCAGCGGTCGTTGCGGTCGTGCCGCGCCTCCAGCTCCATATGCGCCTTCAGCTCGGCCCTGCCTGCCTTGTCCAGCCGGTCGATCGCAGCGCTCACCGTGGCCGTCTCGATGACCCGGCGCGCGGCCAGGATGTCCTTGGCTTCCTCCCAGCTCGGCCGATACACGAACGCGCCACGATTGGGGATCTGCATGACCACCTTGCGCGAGGCGAGATGGGACAGCGCCTGGCGAATGTGAATTCGCGTGGTGCCGAAGGCCTTCGCGAGCTTGTCCTCGCCTAGCTTGGCGCCCGGCTTGAGCCGCTTCTGGCTGATCGCGGTCAGGATGCCTTGCACCACGGGATCGTCGTCGGTGCTGCGGAGATCGATCGCGTCAGGCTCCTGACGCTTCGGCTCGGGACGCTTCGGCTTGCGCCTGAGAGGACGGCTTCGCTTCATGCGTCGATTTTACAGGATTCTGGAAGGTGGCCGCAGCCTATTTTTTATACAAACCTCTGCCATATTTGTTCACAATATAATCAATAAATTGGCGCCAATTTTTGGCGCCTATTATTTTGTCGAGCAGTTGCAAGACGTTGGCGAATGAACCGCGCTGGCACGACGATTGCTAACCCTGCCGCAGGTCACCTGCGGAGCATGGAGCTGGCGTTGAGTGAAGTACGCGGACATTCGCTGGATCTGAAGGGGGTCGGCCACGCCTTCGGCGCGACCGTTGCGCTCGACGAGATCAATCTCGCCGTTGCAGCCGGCGAGCTGATCGCGCTGCTCGGCCCGTCCGGCTGCGGCAAGACCACGATGCTTCAGATCATCGCGGGCTTCCTGCGTCCGTCCAGGGGCGAGGTCCGCTTCGACGGCGCGCGGGTCGAGCACATTCCCGCCAATCGCCGCCGCATCGGCATGGTGTTCCAGAACTATGCGCTGTTTCCGCATCTTTCCGTGTTCGAGAACGTCGCCTACGGACTGCGCGCGCGCAAAAGGCCCGGCGCGGAGGTCACGGCGAAGGTCGAGCAGATGCTGGGCCTCGCCCAGATGTCGGCGTTCGCACGCCGATTGCCCGGGGAGCTCTCCGGCGGCCAGCAGCAGCGCGTCGCACTTGCGCGCGCGCTCGCGATCGATCCCGGCCTCGTCCTGCTCGACGAGCCGTTCTCGGCGCTCGACAAGAATTTGCGCCTCGACATGCAGATCGAGATCAAGAGCCTTCTGAAGACGTTCGGCGTCACCTCCATCATCGTCACCCACGACCAGGAGGAAGCGCTGTCGATGGCCGATCGCATCGTCGTGCTCAGCAAGGGTCGCATCGAGCAGATCGACAGCCCGGATGCGCTCTACGACCGCCCGGCAAGTCTGTTCATCTCCAGTTTCATCGGCCACACCAATCTCCTGCGCGGCATCGTGACGGAGAACGATCGCGTGCTGCTGGACGCGGGGCCCGAGATCGACCTTGGGCGCTCCACACAGCGCCGGCGCGGCACCCCGGTGACGCTCTCGGTCCGGCCCGAGAACATCGCACTCGGCGCAGCTGACCGGCCCGACGCCATTCCCGTCACGATCCGCGCCACCGTGCCGCTCGGCGCCGTCAGCGTCACCGAGGGCCTCACAACGAGCGGCGAGGCCGTGAAGGTCAGCCAGGCCCGCGCCGCCGGCATCGCGAGGGCGCAGGCGGGAGAGGCGGCCTGGCTTGCGATCTCCGACGTCTCGCGCGTCAGCATTTTCAGCACGCCGGCCGACGGCGTCCCAGACCATCAGCAGAGGAGTGTTTGAAATGAGCCTATCCCGGAGATCGCTGCTCACATCAGGTTCGGCCGCGCTGGCGGCAGCAGGCCTGGGATGGCCGACATCGTCGCGCGCCGCGACCTCGATCGTCGCGACGACCTATCCCGGCAGTTTCGACGAAGCCTTCCGCGCGGTGGTCGGGCCGGCGTTCAAGAAGACCAGCGAGGGCGGCGTCACGTTCACACCCCTGCTCGGCGTCGATCAGATCGGCAAGATCCAGGCCTCGCGCAACGCGCCCCCCTTCGACGTGGTGCTGTTCGACGAGGGCCCGCTGATTCCAGCGATCACGAGCGGCGTGCTGCAGAAATTTCCGGCCGAGCAATCGAAGTCCTTTGCCGACATTCCAAGCGCGTTCCGTCATCCCGACGGTTATGCGCCTGTCATCACCTGCCAGCTGATCGGCATCGCCTACAATCCCAAGAAGATCGCCACGCCGCCGACGTCGTGGGAGGACCTCTGGAAGCCGGAATATAAGGGCCGCGTCGGCATCACCGGGCTCGGCTCGAGCCTCGGCACCGCCTTCATGGTCGAGATCGCCAAACTCAACGGCGGCTCGGAGACCAACATCGAGCCGGCTTTCGACGCCATCAAGAAACTGCTGCCGAATGTCGGCGCGATCGCCGCCTCGCCCGGCGCGCTGGCGGCGCTGTTCCAGCAAGGCGAGATCGATATCGCCTTCAATTTCTGGAACAACGTGGCGCTGCTGGCCGCCAAGGGTGTCGACATCGCTTTCGCCAAGCCGAAGTCCGGCGCAGTCGTGATCCGCACCAGCGCGCAGATCGTGAAGAACAACCAGGATCCGAAGGCGGTGCTCGACTATCTCGACACGGTCATGTCGGTCGAGACGCAGAAGGGCCTCGAGGCGGCTCCCTGGGTGATGATGCCGACCAACAGCAAGGTGGCGCTGACCGGCGCCAATCTCACCGTCGCCAAGAGCGTCGACGATCTCGTCGCCAACAATGTTCTGCTCGACTGGACCAAATTCCAGCCGCTCCGGGGCGAATGGATCACCCGCTTCAGCAAGGAAGTGAAGATCTAGATGAGCCCGGACAGCGCCACCGGAACGAATCAATTGCTGCCGGCGGTGCCGCTGGCAGCGCTGTTCTTCGCAGCCTTCGTGCTGCCGCTGGCCGCGCTCGTCGTGATCAGCCTGTTCCGCGACCCGCAATTCTCGGGCCTATCGCTGGTCCAATATGTGAGATTCCTGTCCGATCCGTTCAGCCTCAAGGTGCTCACGGACACGCTTTGGCTGGGGGCAGAGGTCGCGTTGGCCACGCTGATTCTCGCTTATCCGCTCGCGCTCGTCTACGTCGCGAGCGGCCCCTTCATGCGAACGCTGATCACCTTCCTGATCATGCTGCCGCTGTTGACCAGCACGGTGGTGCGCACCTTCGCCTGGATCGTCATCCTCGGCCGCGACGGCATCGTCAATTCGGCGATGCTGTCGCTCGGGTTCTGGCAGGCGCCGGCCCGGCTGCTCTACACATGGGAGGGCATGGTGCTGGCGCTGACCCAGATCCAGCTGCCGCTGATGGCGCTGCCGCTCATCAACAGCCTGCTGCGGCTCGACCGCAATCTGACGCGCGCGGCCGAGGGACTGGGAGCAAGCCGCGCCCGCATCTTCGTCACCGTCGTCCTGCCGCTGACGCTGCCGGGCGCCATCGCCGGCTGGCTGCTCGTCTTCGCTGCCGCCGCAACCGCCTTCATCACCCAGACGCTCGTCGGCGGCGGCCGCATTATCCTGATGCCGTCTCACATCTACCAACAGGCCGTCGGCGTACAGGACTGGCCGTTCGCAGCAGCGCTGTCCCTGATCTTCACGCTGGCCGTCACCGGCATCGTGTTTGCCGTCGGGGCGCTGTCCCGCCGCTACGTGCGAGGCGTTGATGCGGCATAGCTTGATTGACCGCCTCTATTCAGGCGTCGTCGGCGCAATCAGCGGCTTGGGCATGCTGTTGCTGCTGGCGCCGACGCTGGTCGTGCTCGTCATTTCCTTCACCGGCGGCATCACGCTGAAATTCCCGCCGCCGAGCTGGTCGCTGCGCTGGTACGTCGAACTGCTGCAATCGCAGGAGATCATCGAGCCCGCGCTGACCAGCCTCAAGGTCGCGGCGGCCGCAACGATCCTCTCCGCGGTGCTGGGCTGCGCGGCGGCGCTCGGCCTTGCCCGCAGCCAGCTGAAGATCGCGCGCCTGCTCGATGCTCTCTTCATGTCGCCGATGGTGCTGCCCGCGATGGCGTTCGGCCTGTCGCTGCTGCTGGTCTTCAACCTGCTCGGCATCCGCCTGTCCGCGGCAACGCTCGTGCTCGGCCACACCATCATTTGCGTGCCTTTCGTGATCCGGATGGTCGGCGCTTCCGTGCAGCAGCTCAATCCGGTGCTGATCACCTGCTCGCTCAGCCTGGGAGCCAGCCGCTGGTACACCTTCCGGCGCGTCACGCTGCCGCTGATCCGCCGCGGCATCCTCGCGAGCTGCTTCGTCGCATTCCTGACGTCGTTCGACAATGTGCCGGTGTCGCTGTTCCTGGCCGACGCCCGGACCGAGGTGCTGCCGATCAAGCTGTGGGCGATCCTCGAAGGAAGCCTCGACGTGCGGGTTGCCGCCGTCTCGGGCGTGATCGTGCTGCTGACACTGGCCGGTCTCGTCTGCGCGGAAATCTCCGGCGGCGTCAGCCGCCAGATCGGAAGCCGCTGACCATGTCGATCGAACGCGATCTTCGCGGATATGGCCGGGCACGCCCGGATATCATCTGGCCCAACGGCGCCCGCGTCGCGGTCTCGCTGGTGGTGAATTTCGAGGAGGGCGCCGAGCTCGCGGTCGAGCAGGGCGACGCGGAGACGGAACGCTATGGCGAAGTCGCCTCGACATCGCCGCCGGGCATCCGCGATCTCGTGCAGGAGCAGGTGTTCGACTATGGCATGCGTGCCGGCCTGTGGCGCTTCCTCGACGCCTTCGCCGGCGCCGGAATTCGCGCGACCTTCATGATGTGCGGCCGTGCGGTCGAGCGTGTTCCGGATCTGGCCCGGACCGTGACCGAAGCCGGCCACGAGCCGGCAGTACATGGCTGGCGCTGGCTGCCGCACGCGCTCTATGACAATGCCGAGGCAGAGCGCGGCGACATCGCGCGAACGCGGGACGTCATTGCACGCGCGACGGGGGTCACGCCGGCCGGCTTCATGTCCCGCGGCAGCCAGAGCGCCTGGACGCGCGACATTCTGGTCGAGCTCGGTTTCTCCTACGACTCGAACGCGCTCGACGACGACCTGCCCTATTGGAGCCGATCGCCGCGGGGAACGATGCTGGTGCTGCCCTACGGTTTCGACACCAACGACATGAAGTTCTTCCACCCGAACGGCTTTGTGCAGCCCGAGGACTTTTCGACCTATGTCGGCGCAGCGCTCGCGACGCTGGTCGAGGAAGCCGAGCGTGGGCAATCCTCGATGCTGTCAGTCGGCTTTCACTTGCGCATTTGCGGCCGCCCCGCACGCTTTCGTGCCGTGAAAGCCATTCTCGCCGAGCTGAAGCGGCTGGAAAGCCGCATCTGGATCGCAACGCGCGCCGACATCGCGGCGCACTTTCGCGGCGTGGCGCGCTAGGCGGCGCGCACGCCCGCGACGAAGGCGCTGACCTCGGTTTCGAGCGATTGCAGCTTCTGCGTCAGGCGGCCGCTCGATTGCAGCACGAGGCCGGCGGCCTGGCCGGTCGCAGCCGTGGCGTCGGTGACGCCGGAGATGTTTTGCGCGACCTGGTCGGTGCCGGAGGCGGCTTCCTGCACACTGTGCGCGATCGCCTGCGTGGCCGCGCCCTGCTCCTCGACCGCGGCGGCGATCGACGAGGAGATCTCGTTGACCTCCATGATGGTGGCGCGGATGCTTTCGATGTTGCCGACGACCTGATTGGTCTCGGCCTGGATCGCGGTGATCTGCGCGCCGATCTCGTCGGTCGCCTTGGCGGTCTGGCTTGCCAGCGACTTCACTTCGCTTGCAACCACCGCGAAGCCCTTGCCGGCCTCGCCGGCCCGCGCCGCCTCGATGGTGGCGTTGAGCGCGAGCAGATTGGTCTGCGATGCGATCTGGTTGATGAGGTCGATGACCTCGCCGATCTTATGCGCGGCCGCAGCCAGGCCCTGCACGGTGTCGTTGGTGCGCTGACCGTCGGCGGCGGCCTTGTCGGCCACGGTTGCGGCCTGCGCGACGCGCTGGCTGATCTCCGAGATCGAGGACGACAGCTCGCCTGCGGCGGAGGCCACCGTCTGCACGTTGGTCGAAGCCTGCTGGCAGGCCGTGGCAACGAAGCTTGCGCGATCGCTCGCCTTGTTCGCGGTATCAGACATGCCCTGCGCGGCCTGCTGCATCGCGCGCGCCTCGTTGAAGACGTCGCGAACGACCGCCTGGACGCTCGCCTCGAACTTGCCGGCGAGATCGGCCATCGCCTTGCGCTTCTCCCCGTCGGCCCGCTGCTTCAGCTCCTGCTGCTCGGCATGCATGCGGCCCACGGCCGACGCGTTGTCCTTGAACACGGCGAGCGCCTTGGCCAACGCGCCAACCTCGTTGCTGCGATCGGCGTAGGGCACCTCGAAGGCGCTGTCGCCGGCGGCGAGGCGCTCGGTCAGCGCGGTGATCGTGGCCAGCGGCCGGGTCACGCTGCGGCCGATCAGGAAGGAGGCGCCGAGGACCAGCACCAGCACGGCGAGGCAGACATAGCCGAACGTCATCGCGTTCTGACGGAACACGGCGTCGACGTCGTCGAGATAGATGCCGGTGCCGATGATCCAGCCCCAGGGCGCAAAGCCCTTCACATAGGAGATTTTCCCGACCGGCTGGTCGAAGCCGGGCTTCGGCCAGAGATAGCCATAGAAGCCCGCGCCCTGCTTCTTGACGACGTCAACGAACCCCATGAACAGCGCGTTGCCGGCGGGGTCCTTCATGCCGGACAGATCCTTGCCGTCGAGCTCCGGCTTGATCGGATGCATGACCATCCTGGGGGTCATGTCGTTGATCCAGAAATACTCGACCTTGTCGTAGCGCAGGCTCTTGATCTCGGCCATCGCGGCGGCCTGAGCCTGTTCGCGCGGAAGTTTTCCGTCGCTCTCGAGCTTCTGGTAATGGGCGAGGATGCCGTAGCCGACATCCACCATGTGCTGCGTCTTGGCCTGCCGGTCGGCGACCATCTGGGCACGGAGCGTCGAAAGCGCGATCGGCACGAGTGCGATCATGCCGAGCAGGCTGATGCCGACAATCAGAACCAGCTTGAAACTGATGCGGGAGAAAATCATCGGGGCTCGCGAAATTGGCGGTACGGATATGCCAATTTATCCCGATCTCCTTAGCAAAGCTTTAAGCATTCCGGTTCCCGGAATTTCAGCCCCCGTCAGGCCGCGCGGACGGAGGTGAGGAAGGAGCTGACCTTCTGCTTCAGGCTGGCGCTGTCGCTGGCGAGCGAACGTGCCGCGGTCAGAACCTGAGATGACGCCGCGCCCGTCTCGGACGCCCCGCGCTGCACGTCGGCGACGCCCGCCGACACCTGCTGCGTTCCGTGCGCCGCCTGCTGGACGTTGCGCGAAATCTCCTGGGTCGCGGTGCCCTGTTCCTCGACCGCTGCGGCAATCGCGGAAGCGATTTCCGAGAGGCCGCCGATGGTGTCGCCGATCTCCTTGATCGCCGCGACGGATTCGCCGGTCGCCGTCTGCATGCCGCTGACCTGCTCGCCGATCTCGCCGGTGGCCTTTGCGGTCTGCTCGGCCAGCAGCTTCACCTCCGAGGCGACGACGGCGAAGCCGCGGCCGGCTTCGCCAGCGCGCGCCGCCTCGATGGTGGCATTGAGCGCCAGGAGATTGGTCTGCGCCGCGATGCCGTTGATGAGCGCGACGATGTCGCCGATGCTGCTCGCTGCCCGCGCCAGCTCGTTGACCCGCTCGTTGGTCTTGTGCGCCTGCGCGACGGCCTCGCCGGCCATGCGGGCCGACGTCTGCACCTGCCGGCTGATCTCCGTGATCGAGGAGCTGAGCTCCTCGGTCGCCGCCGCGACCGACTGGACGTTGGTCGAGGCTTCGCCGGAAGCGGCAGTCACCGTCTTCGCAAGATCCTGCGACCTGTCGGCGGTCGAGGTCAGGGTGCCCGCGGAACTCTCGAGGTTGCCGGCGGCTTGCGAGACCGTCTCGATGATCGTGCCGACGGCCTGCTCGAAATCGTCGGCGAGGCGGTACATGTCCTGCTTGCGCTGGGCTGCAGTATCTGACCGCAACTTCTCCTGCTCGGCGCGCAGCTTCTCGCTCTCGGCCATCTGGTCTCGGAAATAGGTCGTGGCGCGCGCCATCTGGCCGACCTCGTCGGCCCGCTTGGCCTCGGGCAGATCGATCGTCAGATCACCGTCGGCCAGCGCCTGCATCGCCGCGCTGACGCCGCGGATGCTGCGGCTGACCGCGAAGCCGACGAGGCCGACGAGCCCGATCGCGGGAAGCGCGAGCAGCGCGATGATGCCGACGATCTTCCAGACCATCGCCATGAAGTCGGTCCAGATGTCGTCGACGAACACGCCGGTTCCGATGAAGATCTTCCACGGCGCAAAGCCCTTGACGTAGGATAGCTTCACGGCGGTCTTCGGATCGTCCTGCCGCAGCGGCCAGTCATAGGCGTAGGTGCCCTCGTTCTGCTTGCGCACGATGTCGAGGAGAGACGGGATGACGGGAACGCCGTTGCTGTCCTTGATGCCGGAGACGTCCTTGCCCATCAGCTTGGGGCTGGGATGAGCGAAGCCGACCTGATCGTAGGTATGGGCGAACAGATATTCGTCGCCGGAATAGCGGATCTTCAGCAATGCATCCTTGAAGCGCGCCTGCGCTTCCTCGCGCGTCAGCTGGCCCGCGACGGCCGCGGCCTCGAACTTTTCCGCAAGACTGTAGCCGGCGTCGACCATGGCCTTAAGCACGTTCACCCTGTCCTGATACATCCGCTGGTACATCGACCACAGCGCGATGCCGGTCACGCAGCAGATGGCCACTGCCATCGCAATGACGGCACTCAGGAGCTTGGTACGGATCGAGATCTGGTTCAACACGGTCGTTCTCTCTGAAGAGGGGCGCAGCAACATGCCAGCGCCGCGTGCAATCAATGTCTTGAGGCAATTCGACCATCGCCCGAATGGATCTGGTATGCCCTGATCGGCTTAAAGCGTCGTAAATCGAAACCCGCGATGCCCGTGCCTTCGCGGGGTCCGCGGCAACATGGTACGGTTTGAACGATTCAAGATTGGAGTCTTTCAACGAAGCAGTTCCCGCGTGCAACTCTAGAAGACCTCGATATCGCGCTTGCGTGCGTTGACTTGGAAGACGCTCTGGCCGAACGATCGGCACAGATCAGAAGCGGCGTGCGCGCTGCAGATGCCAGAGGCTCCATGCATCAATCGACACATCACGGGTCGCTCGACCTGCCGGCGCTGAGCGCCGGCGAACGGCTCTTCATCTGGGGATTCCGCGCCAAGGCGCGCAGCAGCGGCGCGGTGCCGACCGCAGCCGACATCCAGCAAGTGTACGACCACTTTCGCGTGGGCGATGCCGTGCTCTCGCTGGAATCGATCATCGAGATCTTCGCCTGCACGGCCCACACCGCCATCGAAGTGCATTGCCCGACCTGTCCGCGCATGTCGGACAGCGAGCGCGAAATCCTGCACGCCATCGCCGCGGCACAGCAGGACCGCATCGACATCGCGCGCGAACGCTTCGAGAGCTGGCTGCCGCCGGTCGGCGCCGATTGGGCGCTCGCGCCGGTGCGCGGGCTCGCAACGATCTTCCGCATGGCAGGCCTGATCCTGCCCGACCGGCAAGTGAGGGCCATCGACCGTGACCGCACCATGGCGATGAAGAGCTGGCTGGTCGGCAGCCCGACATTGCACTGACGAGATGCTCATGACACCGGATATCTGCGGAGCTGTGGCAACTCCCGAGGCCGGCGCAGCGCGGCTCTGCCCGCTGCAGGCGGCGCTTGCGGCGCATCCCTGCATCGAGAGCTGCGATGAGTTCTGCCGCGTCGCGCTGTCGCTGTTCCGCTTCATCGGCGCGGCCTATACCACCGGCGCGTCCGATTGCTGGGAAGCGGCCTATCGCTATGCCGACGAGGCACCGGGCATTTCGGACAGTCCGCTGCTGGTGGCCCGCGCTGCCGCGCTGGTCAGGATCCTGCGCAGCGGCCGGCCCTGCGAGCTGTGCTTCATGCCGCCGTCGTGCCGACGCCTGTCGAAGGACGAGTCGGAGTTGATGCGCCTGCTGACGGTCGCGCGCCGCAACCAGCCGGGCGAGCTCGAATCCATCGTCGGCCAGTTCGTCGGCTCCGGCAAGCAAGCCGCGGCGACACGGGCCGTGAACGCGCTCGCGCTGTGCTGACATCTAGCTGCCTTTCCTGCCGAGCACGAGATCGATCGTGTGCGCGGCGATCTTGCGCAATTGCGGCTCGTTGCCGAAGGCACGTTCGAGCACGGCGAGGCCGCGCGTCACCGTGATGATGTGCAGCGCCGCGGCCGCGGCATTGCCGTCGAATTCGCCCCGCGCCGCGCCCGCCGCCAGGGTGTCCTGAACC
The DNA here is from genome assembly GCF_936943645.1 of uncultured Bradyrhizobium sp. GTDB lineage: Bacteria > Pseudomonadota > Alphaproteobacteria > Rhizobiales > Xanthobacteraceae > Bradyrhizobium. The sequence continues at coordinate 45,284 of NZ_CAKZJO010000079.1, forward strand.
AGTGCGGTGATGCGCGAGATCAGGTTTGCAAACGCTTGGCGCGCGTCTTCATCCAGCCCCTCGCCTTCGGCCGCGCCAAGCTCCATCAGGCCGCGCGTGGTCGGACATCCCCGCGGCGGCGTGCCCGCGCGGAAATTGCCGATGGTCAGATCGAAGAACGCGGTGAGGCGCTTGCGCAGGGAGCCCGCCCCGAGCGCCTTCTGCAGCGCTGCGAGATAATCCTCCGCATAGCGTTCATAGGCCTGCAGGAACAGCGCTTCCTTGCTGCCGAAGGCGTTGTAGAGGCTGCCGCGCTGCACGCCGGCATCGCGCGCGATGTCGGACAGCGAGGTGCCGCGCACCCCGTTGCGCCAGAACTGGTCGAACGCGATGCGCAGGACCTCGTCATGATCGAATTCGCGCGGCCTCAAGCCCTGCCCCTCAAGATATTTGACATCATGTCAAGAACGTGCTTTCTCGACATCGTGTCAAAAACTGAACGGGATTGATAGTCCGTTCTACCAATCGGACCAACCGGCGAGGCGACTTGCACCGCCGGATCGAGCCCGCATGCAAAGGGACCAGCTCATGCCTCTGCTTCACATCGCGATGCGCGCCGGCAAGTCCGAGGCCTACCGGCAGGCGATCCTCGACGGCCTCTATCACGCCATGCGCGCGGCGCTCGACGTGCCCGAGGACGACGCGTTCATGTCCATCACCGAGCACGAGCCGGCGAACTTCCGCTGCGGCACGGGTTACGGTGTCGCGCGCAGCGACGACGCGTTGCTGATCCAGATCACCGTGTTCGCCTCGCGCACGCCTGAGCAGAAGAAGGCGCTGTATCGCCAGATCGCGGATCGTCTGGGCGCAAATCCGGGCATCCGGCGTGAAGACGTATTCGTCAACGTGCTCGATGCGCCCGCCGAAAACTGGTCGGTCGGGAACGGCGTCGCGCAGTTCGCCTGAGCCAGACGGATCTGCCGATCCCCCCTTGAGAATTGCCGGCCGGAAGGGTCTGATAGCCGCGGGAGCAAACTCTACCTCACGCGGCCCCGGGACCTGAACCCCATGACCATGTCGGTCGAGCAATTGTGGAGCCTGCCGGAAACCGCGCTGGTCGGCGCCTATGCGGAAGCGCGGCGCCGCTACGCGGAGAAGAAGTTCGAGCGCGACACCCAGCGGGCCCGGCTCGAATGGATGCGCGCAAAGCTGTTCGTCAACACCCAGGGCAACGTGACCGAACGCAAGATGGCGGTCGACGTCTCCGAAGAGCTGGCGCGCAAGGGCCAGGAGGTGCGCGAGATGACGCGCGACCTCGACATGCTGAAGATCGAGGTCGATGTGATCGACACGATGATTCGGCTGCGGGGGGCGCACGGGGCGCCGCCGGTCCACGCCGATGATGCCGCCGAGAAGCCCGCCGAGCCGGAGGGGGAGTGAGATGGCCGCGTTCCGGGGAAGCTGCCTGTGCGGCGAGGTCGCGTTCGAGATCGAGGGTCCGTTCGACCGTTTCCTCAACTGCCATTGCTCGCGCTGCCGCAAGGCGACCGGGACCGCGCATGCCTGCGAGGTGATCGTGAAGGCCACCGCACTGCGCTGGCTGCGCGGAGAAACCTCCGTGCGACGCTTCGACCTGCCGAACGCGCGCAGCTTTGCCACCGCATTCTGCGAGACTTGCGGCAGCCCGATGCCGCACCTCACGCGCAGCGGGCGCGAGGCGATCATCCATGCCGGCGCGTTCGACCAGCCACTCGAAGCCGCGCCCCAGCGGCACGTACAATGGGCATCACGCGCGGATTGGTATGTGCACGGCGACGCGTTGCCGATGGAGGATTGAGGCGCCTGATGCGTCCCACGATCGGCGCGGATCGTGCTACCCGCCCGCAACGCACGCGTCCATGATATCGTCGAGCTCGGCCTTCGAGAGCACGCCGAGCTCGGCAATGAAGACGATCCGCGATCGCGGCACGCCTGCCGCCGGCGTGTCGCCAGGAGCCAGCGTGGCGCGGCCGGCGGCGAATTGAAACACCATCTGGCGGCCGGGCTGCTCGACCGTCTCGAACAGACCCTTTGCGCGCGCAAGTTTTGGAGCAAGCCGACCGATCGCCTGCTGCAGGCGCGGCAGCGAAAGCGGCTGCTCCGAGGTCCAGCTCAAGGTCTCGAAGCGATCCTCCGCCGGGCGTTTGGGTCCCGGCTCGCGCGGCGCGGGGCCGCGTGCGACATGCGCGGGAAACAGCAACGCCGACGGAATTGCGCCGTGCTTGGCATCGACCACCACGGCAGGGACGCGTTGCGCCCGAATGACCTCGCGCAGCCGCGCGCCTGCGCCCTCCTCCGCGAGATCCAGCTTGCTGAGCGCGACGATGTCGGCGACGCGGAGCTGCGAGCGATGCAGCGCGTCATCCAGCGCGGACGGCGGCGTGCCGGCGTCGAGCACGCAGAGCACCGTCTCCAGCGGCGCCTCGCGCAGGATCACGGGATCCATCAGGTTGCGGACGATGTCGGCGGGATCGGCGACGCCGCTGGTCTCGATGACAATATACTCCGGCTTCGGATCGCGCCGCAGCAGCGTCGCGAGCGTACGCAGGAGATCACCTTCGAGCGAGCAGCAGATGCAGCCATTGGCGAGGCTGACCACGCCGTCGCTGGCGCCCGCGATCAATTCCGCATCGATGTTGATCGCGCCGAAATCGTTGACCACGGCGGCGATGCGCCGCCCCTCGGCGTGCGCCAGCAGATGGTTCACGACCGTGGTCTTGCCCGCCCCCAGAAAACCCGTGACCAGCAGAATGGGGACCGGCATGGATCAGCTCTCGACGACGGGACGACGGACCGGCTTTCCCGGCCGCGCCGCAACGTCGAGAATGCCGTCGGCGATCAACGGCTGACCGCTGACGACGAGGTGCCGCACACCTTCGGACGGACGGTTCATCGCCGTGAAGGTAGCGCGGTCCGAAAGCTTCTCGTAGTCGAACACGACGATGTCGGCATCGGCATCTTTCGCCAGCCGGCCCTTGGCGCGCATTGCCGGCGTACTCTGCGACAGGATTTCCGCCGGGATCAGCGCGCATTTGCGCACGCCTTCCAGCAGCGACACGGTCTTGCGCTCGCGCACCCATTCGCGAATGAATTTCGTGAAACAGCCGGCCGAGCGCGGATGCGAGGTGGCATCGTCGGGCAGTGGCCAGGCATCGCCGGTATAGGTCTTGCCGTCCGACGTCGTCCACGGCATCGCATCGGAGGCGATGGCGCCGCCGGGATAGAGCACCGACATGTCGAGCAGGTCGCGGTGATGCGCATTGTGCTCGGTGTCGAGGATGTGCCAGAGCACCAGCGAGGACGGCTCCTCCGCCTGCGCCTTTAACAGCTCCTCGCGGTCGTGGAAGCGGTAGCCGTCGGTGACGCGCTGCACGGAATCATAGCCGGTGCCGTTGCGCTCGACGAATTCAGGGTCGCTGAAGAACGCCGCGGCCAGCACGGTCGAGCCGGTGCCGTAAGGATAAGCTTCGACGGTGATCGGCAGGCCCTGTCCCTGCGCCTTTTCGATCAGCGCGCGGCAGCGCTCGATGTCGGTCTTGCTCGACGAGTTGAAATGGCAGATGTGCATGTGCGCGCCGGTGGCGCCGGCATAGCCGATCAGGCGGATATAGGCTTCCACCGCGCTTTCGGGGTCGATCCGCGACATGAAGGCGACATGGGTGAAGGTCGGCACGTCCTTGGCCGCCGCGAGCTGGCACACTGCGGTCAGCTCCTGCACACCGGCGCCCGGCGCGTAGGCATTGAGGATGCCGATACCGATGCCGCCTTCGTTGAGACCGCGCGAGAGCCGCTCCAGAATGCCTGAGACCTCCGCATCGGTCGCCACATTGTCCATCCAGCGCCGGTCGCGCATGGCGTTGCCGAACGCCTCCAGCGAGCTCTCGGCGTTGGAGCCCGTCATCGCGCCGATGCGCGCAAAGGCCCAGTTGGTGGCAGCGCCATAGTTCAGCACGCGGCCCTTCCGCGCCTGCCGCTCATACCAGGACCCGACCGGCAGCACGCCGGCCTCCAGATCCAGTGTTGTCGTGACGCCGTCGAACGCCTGCATGCGGTCGGCCGGAATCGACTGGCCATGCGCGTGCAGATCGATGAAGCCCGGCGCGACCACAAGGCCCGTGGCGTCGATCACCCGCTCGGCCCCGCCGAGCGACGAGCCGACCGCGGCGATCCTGCCGTCCACCACCGCCACGTCGCCGATCGCGTCCATCCCGCTCGCGGGATCCACCACACGACCACCAGAGATCACCAAGCCGCTCATCTCGTCACTCCGAAAAGCTATTGCAAAAAGCCTCCAAAGGCCCGGCAGCAGCTCCGGAGGCCGAGACCGGCGGCATGGCGCCCCGTCCCGGCGTGCATGATGCAGATTTTCAGGGAACCGACCACCTCTGTCGATGCCGATGCATCATGCGTATTCGCGCGCGTCGTCAGAACCCATCGAACCACGATTTCCATTTCGGCACCGCCGTGGCGAAGGTGCCGCGATGGCTGGTGCTGCCGGTCGAGATCGCCTCCACGGCCGGGTTGCCGCTGCCGATCGCACGCTGATAGGTCATGGCGAGCTGGCCCAGCCCGACGCTGATGGCTTCGTCGGTCTCGCCGTAATAGTTGCGGACCGGGCTCTTGACGATCCAGCGATACGCCTGGGTCTGCGCGACCAGGCGCCCGTAGGCCGATGCCGCAAAGAACTGCGGATCGAAATAGTCGGCGCGGATCAACTTGTGCAGGTCGGTGGGGACGTCGGCCGGATTGAAGGGCTCGCGCATGTAGGCCTTGCGCGACACGTCATAGTAGGCATCCGCGATCAGCGAGCGCGCGAGCCCCGGCACGCCATAATAATTCTCAAAGGAGAACGCCGTCAGGATGAACAATGAATTCACCCAGCTCGCATCGTTCTTGCGCGGGAAATTGAGAAATCCGTTGAGCGCCACGAACGCGTCGACCGGCGCGCTCGCGGTGGCGACCGCATCGACCTTGATGCCTGCCTGCTCGAGCTTTTCGAGCATGGCCATGGTCACGAACCCACCTTGCGACCAGCCCGCGAGAAACAATTTGGTGGTGGTGAGCTTGAGGTGATCGAGCACGGCGCGGCTCGCGATCAGCATGTCATGCGTCGCCTGCTGGTGGCTCGCCTTCACCATGTAGCCTTCCGGCTCGGCCGAGGTGCCAAGCCCGAAATAGTCGGCACCGATCACGACATAACCCTGGCCTGCGAACTGAGCGATCATCAATTGCGTTTCCGGCGACTGCTGCGGAAACGAGGGAACCTCCTGCTTTCCGTAGACCGTGCCGTGCTGGTACGACACCATCGGGAACGAGGTGCCGTTGTCCTCGGGAATCGCGAGCAGTCCGGAGGCGACAGTCGGCTTGTTGCCGCGCTCGGGTACGACGGACGAATAGGTCACGCGATAGAGCCGGACGGCGTTGCGCGCCGGACTGTAGGTTGTGGTGATCCCGGCGAAGGCGGGCGTATCGACCTGCAGGATCTTGTTGAGCTGATCGGCATCCCAACGCGCGATGCGCTGATATTCGATGCTGGCCGACAATTTGACGACCTGACCTTCCTGCGCATGGGCGGAAAGCGCCGCGAGGAGCTGGACGAGAAGCAGGAGGGAGAAACGCCAAGCCGATGTCATGCAGGAGACCCGTCGCAAGAGACTTTGGATGAGCAGGTGACAGGCCTAAGCAGGTTCGGTTGAGATTGTGTTGCAGCTGGCCTCGAACCAGGCTGGAACCGGCCTGTCGAACCGTGCGCGATTGTCGCAGGACACTCGGGCACGCGGTCGCGATCTCGCGGCGTGTTTTGCCCGAGTTCTTGAGGTCTCCTCACCCTCTCGCAGGAAAGGGCGCAGGGAAGGCCGGGCGCCGGCTGGCACCCGTCAAGACCCCCGTGCTGAGCAAATGCACACGCAATGCACAGGGGAGATACAGGGCAGCCGAAACCAGGCCTTCCCTGCGCGATGGTTTGACGGCCTATGCCGCGCTCTCCCGGGAGCCGACCATTCCTTCTGGCCTCCCTCGCCCCGCGGATTGGATGATGCAGTCTGCCCGGTTGGGCTCGCTGGCATCTCCGCGACAGGCTTGACCGTAGCAACGACGGCCAGGACCACACGGTTTCGCCGTACGCGAGGCGGCGCCGTTCGTCTTTGCGGGCCACGCATGCTCACGAGGTTCATCTCGCCCTGCACGCGCAAGCTCCGCCTTTAACGCCGCCCGCGTCCACCGCAACTCCCAGCCCGCGCTCGAAACGACGTACGACCGCCCCTTTGGTGGGCTGGGATGGCCGACACATACGACAAATCCGAATTTCGGTAAAGTGGAATATTTTTGAACGGAGGGGTTGACAATGGCCCTGGGTGTTTTGCTCGCGGCGAAACTCGGCTCTACTTCCACATTGAACGTAATTCTGTATTCTGCGTTCCGTGGAGGAAGCCATGCCGACGACGTTCGCAAAAATCAGGGAGGCCTTCGAGTTCGCCAACACCAGCGTCGACATGGACATATTCCGCGCCTATGTCTGCAGACAATCAGGTGAGACCTATTATCAGGCCGATGAAATGTATTCGGAACCGCTCGACGAACTGCCTGACGACATCGAGGATGCGACAAAATACGTAAGGCTTCCGGACAAGCGCGACCTCGATCTCGGCAAACCCCTGGTGCTGGCTTTCGTGCGCGAGTTCCTGCCCGGTGATTTCGACGATGTCCGCTATTTCTTCAACAAGAGGGGCGCCTATTCGAAGTTCAAGGCGCTGCTCGCCAGACGCCACGCCATCGAGCGCTGGCATGCTTTCGAGAATGAGGCGACTGAGCAGGCCTTGCGCGAATGGTGCAAGGAGGAAGAGATCAGCATCGAGGACTAGACGGCCCTCTCTCGCCGTCGTCGCATCGCATGGAAGGCCGGCGATGGCTTCGCCGGGACCTCAACCTATTCTGCGCGCCGCCGTCATCTCGCCCCCATTGTCATTCAGGGAGCTGACGGGGCAGCGCTATCGGGGGCGAAGTTCCAGGGTTCCCAGTGATAGGCCGAAATCCACTTCAAGCAAATCCTTCGATGTCGCGTCGAGCTCTGCTCGGCGGACTCATGTCGGCGGGCAGCGCGCTCGCGCTCGGCGGATGCGCCGGGCTGGGTGCGACAGGCGCGCGCTATGACGCATCGTCACTCTCGGTCGATCCCACAGTTCTCGTCGCCACCACGCGCAAGCCCGTGAGCGGCGGTCGCGCAAAACCCTGGTTCGGGCCGGAGCGTGCGACGCGCATGACGATCGCGCGCGCCAGGCTGGTGGCGCCGGACGAGAGCCGCCTTTCTCTCGCCTCGGTTGGAATCGGCGACTGGCGCCTCGACCGGCTCGAACCGGTGTCGGCCGACGCCGGCGATCTCGCTGCGGAGGCCGGCGGAGGGGACGTGCTGATCTATGTGCACGGCTTCAAGCAGACATTCGAGACGGCCGTATTGGACGCCGCCCATCTCTCGGACGGGATCCGGTTCCGTGGACGGACAATCGCGTTCTCATGGCCGTCCAGGGACGGACTGTTCGACTACGCCTATGACCGCGACAGCGCGATGTGGTCGCGCGACGAATTCGAACGCGTGCTCTCCGCGCTGGTGTCGGCACCCGGGGCGGGGCGCGTGCACATTGTCGCGCACAGCATGGGAACGATGCTGACGCTCGAGAGCCTGCGTCAGCTCTATGCGAAATACGGCGACACCGTCACGGGCAAGATCGGCGCGGTGGTGTTTGCCGCGCCCGACATCGACATGGACGTGTTCTCGTCGGCGATCCAGCGCATCGGTCCGCTCGCCGGCAAGATCACCGTGATCGCCTCGACCAACGATCGCGCCTTGGCGCTGTCGGGGCAGCTCGCCGGCGGCATGACACGGGTCGGCGCGGCCGAGAAGGCCGCCATCGCCCGGCTCGGCGTGCGCGTGGTCGATGCGTCGGCGGAAGGCTGGGGCATCGTCAACCACGACCTGTTCCTGTCGAATGCGGATGTACAGAAGGTGATCCGGCGGTCGATCGACGGCACGACGGCGTGAGGGAGCGTGCGGCATTGGTTTGATGCCGTGCCGACTACGACGGCAATCTTCGCTCGGCGATGATCCGCACGGGCGGAAAGACGACGCAGTCCGCGACGTCGAACACCACCTCAATTGTACGATCAAACGCCCGTGCAAAGGCCATCGCATCGTCGCGCCGCTCGTCGCCAATGGCCGTGCCGAGCGTGCAATGGGGCGTCCAGGCGCCGGGCCGGTAATGCGGACGGCAATGCGCGGGATCGATGGCCGCGCTGATGGCGCCGTGGATGCGGGCCAGGGTGTCGTCGGCCTCCGGCTCCGCCCAGAGAACGAGCGGAGAGGCTTCGAACCAGCGAATTCGCTTGAACCCGATCCTCAACTGCCTCTCGTCGGCCACGGCTGCCTGCATCACGTCCCACGCGGTGTTCTCGTCGACCGCAGGCGAGTCGTAGATCGCAAATGTAAAATGAGGCCGGTAACCGAGCGCTCGCATCGAAGGCGCGAGCTCGAACGCGGCCACCCGATCCCACAGCCGCTCGATCTCGCCTGCTGATGCGTTGTCGGCCCGGATATTGATCGCTAATGCCACAGGCTCACCCCAGGGGTGGAACAATCGAACATACTGCAGCGACAGTGCACTGAGTTGCCAATTCCATAAAGAGCTGGCTGACAGCGTGAAAGGGCGGCCGTGCGGCGCCAGTCTACGCGATCAGACGCTGCACCAGGGCGGACTCGTTCGAATATGTCAGCAGCGCCTCGTGTGTCGCCCGGGTCACCCCGACATATGTCAGCCGGACGCACTCCTCGACGGTCTCGCCATGGCGACCGAGCAAGCCCAGGCCGGCGATGGCGACGCAGGGAAACTCCAGTCCCTTCGCGGAGTGCATGCTCAGGAACCGCACGGCCACCCGCTTGACCGACACCCTGTTGCGGTTGTCCTTGGCCATATCGATCGGGACGCCATGCTTGGCCAGGATCTGTGCGACTTTCCCTCCGATCCAGTGCTCCGGGTAGAGACACGCCATCTGCGACCACTCGTAGCCGGCCTTTCTCCGGTCGAGAAACCATTCGGCGACGCAATGAGCTTCCGCGTCCACGCTCACGCACCGCCGCACGGCGGGCTCCACTCCCTGCCGGCCGGCATCTTCGGGCAACAGGATGGCGTGCTCATCATCGGCTGTAACGCCCGGTGCGCCGATCACGTCCGCAGCGAAGCGTCGCGCGAAGGCCACGATTTGCGCGGTGTTGCGGTAGTTGACCTTCAGGACGGTCGTTCTGCCCTTGGCTTCAATTCCGAGCTGACTCCACACCGGGCGTTCGCGCCCCTTATAGATGGCCTGGATGTCGTCGTAGACGACCATCAACGCCTTGGTGCGCGGGTTCACCATCTTGGCCGCAAGCGCGAGCCATTGCGGCTCGAAGTCGTGGGCCTCATCGATGAGGACGGCGTCATACTGCTCCGCTGGAATATGCCCCTGATCCACCGCCTTCATGACCTCCGCGACGCTCGCAGCGAGTCGTTCCGCATAGTCCGGATAGTCACGCTCTGACGGAGCTGCGATCCCATAGGTCCGCAGCATCCGGTAACACCAGGAATGAAAGGTGAGGACCTGAACACGATTCTCGACACCTCTGTTCTGCATCGCATCCTCGAGCCGCCCGGCGATGCCGTTGGCGTAACAGAGGATGAGGACGGGCTTTGCCGCCGCGCGCGCCAGATATTCGGCTCGAAAGGCAAGGATCAGTGTCTTGCCCGATCCGGCGACGCCGCGAATGATGCGATGCCCCTCTCCCAGACTGCGCGCGAACTGCTCCTGATGCAGGTCCATCACTGCAAGCGTGCGGTCCGAAGGATCGGCCCCCGGCGGGTCGTCCAGAGGCAGGGCAATCTGTCGGATGCGGATCTCCGGAAAGAGCAGCGCGCGCAGCCGGTCGAACTGCGGCATCGATAGCGGCTCTCCAAGGCTTGGATGAACCATGTTCCACACTCTGGATCGGAATTCTTCCGGATTTGCGCCCTCGGTCATTTCATCCTTGAACAGACAAAGATGCTCGGCCAGCACCTCCTTGAGCTCGGCCTGTTCGAATTGCTTGCGCGTGATGTTGGTGAAGACGACCCCGAAGCCGAACGGCACGATGGGCTTGCCCATGAAACGATGACCGGGCGGAAACAACAACTGCCCGTCCCGGTCGATCGTGCGCACGACGTCGAACGCATATCTGCGGGCCTGCTCAAGGGGATTGCTCTCTTGCACATTCCCCCGGGTCGTCAGCAGCTCGACCTTCGTCTTGTCGGCCGAAACGATCGTCTCCAGGCGCCAGTCCTTGACCTCGAGCACGAGCAGACCGTTCGCGGGATGAATGATGATGAAGTCCGGATGTCGGTTCAGAGGGCCGACAGGGAGATTGTGCCAAACGACGGCGTTGTCTTCGAGAAAGTCCTTGAGGCGTTCGGCGAGCCTTAGCTCCCCACGGGTGTCGAAGCGCGCGAAGCCCAAGCTGGGGATCAGGATTGCCATTGCACAACCAATGCGGACCGCCTCACCGGCTACGCAAGTCAAAGGCGGTCTCTCCAGGCTCACATGGTTGCCTAGAGTGTGCAGGTTTTCAACGGCTTAGGATTTGGCTGGCGCTCCCTAGGGGAATCGAACCCCTGTTTCAGCCTTGAGAGGGCCGCGTCCTAACCGCTAGACGAAGGGAGCGTGAGGGCTAGCCAATAGCCTCGAAATTTGTCCGCCGCAAGGACCCCGACGGGCCTTTTACGGCTCGTTGGCAAATTTCAGCCGTCCGGCCGGCTTCAGGGTGCGGGCGTCGAAGGTGCGGATCTCGATGACCCCGCCGAGATCCAGCGTGACGACGAGGCGGTCACCGGCAACCCCGGTCGAGACGATTTTGGCGCCCTTGGGCAAAGTTGCGGTGACGTCGCCGGAGGCTTCGACCGCCCTTCCCTCCGACTTGAAAAGGCGGTAGCCCACCGCGATCAGCACGGCGCAGACAGCCAGCGCCGTGGTCAACCCCGCGATCAGCATCATCCGCCGCACCCGCGCGAACAGCGCGGCCTGCTCGGGGGTCGGTTCGGGAACAGCGGTATCAGACGTCGTCATGGAAAGTCTTGGCCCCAAGGGTCTTGGTTCAGCGCAGAGGTTAGAGGTCGTGGTCGAGGGCGACGAGGGCTCGGCCCGGCTCGACCGCGTGCTGGCGGCGCGCCTGCCGGACCTGTCGCGATCAAGGCTCAAAGCCCTGATCCTGGCGGGCGCAGTGAGCCTGAAGGCGTCCCAGGAATCGACCCAAGTCCGCGACCCCGCTTATCACGTCGCATCCGGCGATACGATCACAATCGAGGTGCCGGAAGCGGCGCCCGCCGAGCCCAAGGGCGAGGAGATCGCCCTCGATATCGTGTTCGAGGACGACGATATCGTGGTTCTCAACAAGCCGAAGGGGCTGGTGGTGCACCCCGCCGCCGGCCACGAGACCGGCACGCTGGTGAATGCGCTGATCGCCCATTGCGGCGCCTCGCTCTCGGGCATCGGCGGCGTGCGCCGGCCCGGCATCGTGCACCGGCTCGACAAGGACACGACCGGGCTGATGGTGGTCGCCAAGAACGACATGGCCCACGCCTCGCTGTCGGCGCAGTTCGCCGATCACGGCCGCACCGGCGAGATGCGGCGCGGCTATATGGCCTTTGCCTGGGGCGTGCCCGGCCGGCATCGCGGCACCGTCGACGCGCCGATCGACCGCCATCCGCATGCGCGCGAGAAGATGGCGGTGCGCCAGGGCGGCCGCGAAGCGGTGACGCATTGGGAAATCCTGGAGAGTTTTGCGGGGCGCGACGGCAAACCGGTGGCCTCGCTGATCGCCTGCGAGCTCGAGACCGGACGCACCCACCAGATCCGCGTCCACCTCGCCCATATCGGCCATCCCCTGATGGGCGATGCGGTCTATGGGCCGCACTTCAAGACCAAGGCGAACCAGCTCGGGCCCGAATCGCAGGCCGCTTTGGCCGCACTGGGACGGCAAGCCCTGCATGCCTATCTGCTGGTATTGGAGCACCCGAGAAGCGGAGAATTACTCCACTGGGAGGCGCCTTTGCCGGAGGATTTGCTTCTCCTCCAGAGCGCTCTCAAAGCGGCGCTATGACGCAGCCTCCTTAGGAAAGGCGTTACATTACAAAAGATTATAGCTGCCACACGGGGACGTGACGTCAGCAATCCTTCCCTTTTCGACCCCCCATGGGGTATATTGCGCCTGCGTTGGAAATGACCGACGCGGAACATCGCAGCCCGGCCGGCTTTGACACAGCGGTCGTCTGCCTGGCCCGCCGCTATCGGGGGCCTGAACCTTTGGAGGGCGCACTATGGCCCGTACCGCTGCTTTGCCGGTCCTCAATGGAGAATCCGGCCTATCTCGCTACCTCGCCGAGATCCGCAAGTTCCCGATGCTGGAACCCCAGCAGGAATACATGCTCGCCAAGCGTTGGCGCGAGCATGACGATCGCGACGCGGCGCACCAACTCGTCACCAGCCATCTCCGGCTCGTCGCCAAGATTGCCATGGGCTATCGCGGCTACGGCTTGCCGATCTCCGAGGTCGTCTCGGAAGGCAATGTCGGCCTGATGCAGGCGGTGAAGCGTTTCGAACCCGAGAAGGGGTTCCGTCTCGCCACCTACGCCATGTGGTGGATCAAGGCGTCGATTCAAGAGTACATCCTGCGTTCCTGGTCGCTCGTGAAGATGGGCACCACCGCGAACCAGAAGAAGCTGTTCTTCAACCTGCGCAAGGCGAAGAGCAAGATCAACGCGCTGGACGAGGGCGATCTCCGCCCCGACCAGGTGAAGATCATTGCCAAGCGCCTCGGCGTCACGGACCAGGACGTGATCGACATGAACCGCCGCCTCGGTGGCGACGCGTCGCTCAACGCACCGATCCGCGACGACGGCGAAGCCGGCGAATGGCAGGACTGGCTGGTCGACAATACGCCCAACCAGGAAGCCATGCTGGCCGAGCACGAGGAATATGACGAACGCCGTGACGCCCTGAACGGTGCCATGGGCGTGCTCAACCCGCGCGAACGCCGCATTTTCGAGGCGCGCCGCCTCGCCGATGAGCCGATGACGCTGGAAGACCTTGCCGCCGAGTTCGGCGTGTCGCGCGAGCGCGTCCGCCAGATCGAGGTCCGCGCCTTCGAGAAGGTGCAGTCCGCGGTCAAGGGCACGATCGCAAGGGCCGAACAGGCCGCGCTGGAAGCCGCGCACTAAGCGCGGTTTTCACAGCGCCAGAGATTGGCGGGTCGAAGAGACAGAAAGCCGGCGGCAACGCCGGCTTTTTTGTTTCGTCCGTCTCCCCTTGCAGCAACGAATGAGACCACGATCACGGTCGACTTCCCCTCGACAGACATAGACTCGCGCCTGCCTTGAACCCGCGCGTCCGGTCAACCGACCCACGATGACCGGACCGACAGCATCGATTGGACGAGAAACCGTGTCGATCATCCTGCAATCAACCGCCGGCGGCTTCTCGGGCCAGTTCATGCGCAAGCTGCCGCTGGTCGAGCAGGCGATGCGCGAGCACGGGCTGGAGCCGTCGGAATTCGTGATCTCCAAGGACTATGCGGGCACCGCGACGATCCCGCTGATGGGCCCGTTCTTCTATAGCTACAGCGTGTTCTTCGGCGAGGAGCAATTCACCGTCACCGAGCCGAACGACATGGTGTTCCTGGACTACTTCTTCAAACGCGTGCTGGCCGTGGACGAGCCGCCGGAATTGCCGCAGCGACCGGGCCTGATGCGGCGGCTGTTCGGCTGGATGTCGCAGCCGGTGTGATTTCCGTCACCATTCCGGGGCGCGCCTCTTGGCGCGAACCCGGAATCCATCAGGCCGCAGAGTTGTTGGATGAATGGATTCTCAGGTGCGCATTTGCGCACCATAGTTCGCGCTGCGCGCGCCCCGGAATGACGGTTCTTACTCCCCCCACATCTGCGCCAGGGTCGCGAGCCAGCAACCTTCGCAATAGCGGGCGTCCTTGTAGTCGATCCAGTTGTGGGCGTAGACGTGGTCGAGCGGGATGTCGTAGCGCGCGCGCAGCACCTTGACGAGGATCCGCCACGCCGCGACTTGCGCCTCGGTCGGGCCGGTCGTCACATCGGGGTAATTGCCGGCGAACTCGACACCGATCGAATTGTCGCGCACCACCTGCCGGTAGGTCGTGCTGTTGTCGATGTACTTGTTGTCGTTGCGATTGGCGCCGTCGCCATGGGTCGGCACCAGGTTTTCAGCGACCGCCCAATAGACCGTGCCGTCGGTCTCCACCCACACCGTGACGCCGCGCCGCGTCGGCTTCTTGGCCTGCTCCGCCGCGCCGCCGCGCGCCGAGCCTGCCGGTCCCTCGGTCTGGTGCACGATGACGTTGCGCCATGGCCTTGCGTCGCGGACGTCGCCCCATGGCGCCAGCCAGACGATGTTCAAACCGGGAATCTCGGGCGTGCCGGAGGCGCGCGCGAACCGTGTCAGCTCGGCGTCGGTGGCAGCGGCAGGTGAGATCAGAACGAGAGCGGCGACAACGGCCGCGAGCAGGCGAGGCATCATCAAGGGTCCAGTGTGGGCCCCCATCGTAGCAGCATGATGCGGAAAAATGCGCAGCGGTTTTGCGCAAAGATCGCGCTCAAATGATCAAATAGGAAGGCGCTAGGCGAATGTGCGCTCGCTCTGGTCCGGGCCGATCGCCTCGGGCGACAGCGGCGGCACCGGATCGTAGACGGCAAAGTCGTTCTTGCCGTTCTTCTTGGCGGCATAGAGGGCGTGGTCGGCATTGGCCATCAGGCGGTCCGGGAATGCGCCGATGCCGCGATCCCACTGCGCGACGCCGATCGAGATCGCGATCGGGATGTCGCTGCCGGTGCAGGCCTCGGCATCCTGGCGGCAGACCTCGAGCACGCGGCGGGCGATCGCGGCGGCCTCGCGCAGGGACGAGGACGGCAGCACGACGCAGAACTCGTCGCCGCCGGTGCGGGCGAGCATGTCGCCGGGCCGCAGGCGCGTCTGCGCCATCAGCGTGAAGTGCTTCAGGCAGGCGTCGCCCGCGGCATGGCCGTGGGTGTCGTTGATGGTCTTGAAGCCGTCGAGATCGATCACCAGCAGCGAGAACGGCGCAGCGCTGCGCTCCGAGCGGGCGCATTCCTCGGTCAGGCGCTGCAGCAGATGCCGGCGGTTGGCAACGCCGGTGAGATCGTCGAGCAGCGCGAGGTCGGCGACTTCGCCGCGCAGGCGGTCCATCGCCATCAGCAGGAAGCCGAAATTGAGCGTCATCGACAGGAACAGCAGCCCCAGCACCATGACGGCATGGGTCTGGCCGCCGGCCTTCGCCGAGAAATCGTGGCCGAGCAGATTGCCGGCCGTGCGAGCCATGAGGATCGCGAGGATGGTGAGAATGACGATGCCGGACAGCCGCGCGCCCGGGCTGACGCGGCCTTCCGGCGGCCACAGCAGCAGACGCAGCGCCAGCACCAGCGGCAGGGCCTGACCCAGCGTGTAGCTGAGCATGCGCAGCTGCATGTGCTCGAAGCCGACCATGAAGACCACGACGCCGGCAAGGCTGAGGCCTCCCGAAGCCGTCATCAGGCGCCATGAGACCGGCCGGTCGTAGAAGCGCTGAATGCCCATGGCGGCGAAGCAGCTCGCGGCGATGACGCCGGCAGCGCCGAGCAGAAGCGGCAAGGGAGAGGCGATGAACAGGCGGATCAGCGCCGTCATCGCGCCGGTCGCGCCGACGAAGGACGATGCCATCCAGAACCGGGCCGCGGCGAATTTCGGATAGGACCGCGTCACGTAGGCCCAGATCACACCGAGCGCCAGGAAGTTGACGACGAAGACGGTCCACAATGTCGGCACGTTCAGCATGGCGCGTGCAGCACGCGCAGCGTCGCGCCCCCCGTCCCTGGCAGCCGTCCGTCCATGACCCGTCCCCGTTTTCTTGCGGAGACGATGCGCAGGTTGCGCTTAATGGTTCCTCACTGCGATCTTCGAAAGTTCCCCTTTGGTTTTGGATTCATGAACGGCGCGCGGCCGTTGGCGGATCGTTAAGCGTGTCGGCCGCGATGGCGGACCGGCGCGCCGATGCGGATTCGCGCACCAAAATCACCCGAAAACGTATCTGAGCTGTGGATAACGCGATGACATGGATGTGACAGCGCGGGGCAGCGAGCTGCGAATCTGCTGAGTTTACGCTTGAGGATGTTGCGAGGCTGGCCCTCCGCCGAGCATCCCTCGTGTCGCGTTTCACCATTAACCCTGAAGAGGATCCTATGGCTAAGAAAGCGAAGAAGGCGACGAAGAAGAAGGCGAAAAAGGCCAAGAAGGCGAAGAAGAAGTAACGAGGCTTGTTCTTTGCCCGGGTGGAGCTCGCTCCGCCCGGGCGTCGGGACGGAGTTCTGAAGGTAGCGGGCGCAAGGCCCGCTTTTTTTATTGGGTGGAGAAGTTACCGCTCCGCAAGCGCCAGCTTGGCGCCGAGCGCGGCAAAGCCCGCCGCGAAGCTGCGGCGCAGCCAGGCCATGACGCGCGGGCGGGAGATGACGCGCTCGCGCACGGACGCCGCGCAGAGGCCGTAGACGACGAACACCGCAAAGGTCATCGCCATGAAGGCGCCGCTCAATTCCAGCATGCGCGCCAGCACATGGGCCTCGTCCGCGGCGATGAACTGCGGCAGGAAGGCGAGGAAGAAGATCGACAGCTTTGGATTGAGGATGTTGATCAGAAAGCCGGTGACGATGACGCGGCCGCTCGACCGTTCGCGGATGTTGCCTTCGACCGACAGCGCGCCGGTCTCGCGCAGCGCCTGCCAGGACATATAGAGCAGATAGGCGACGCCGCCCCATTTCAGCGCGGCGAAGGCGAGCGCGCTGGTGTGCAGCACGGCGGCAAGCCCGAGCATCGCTGCAACCATGTGCGGCACGATCCCGAGCGTGCAGCCGAAGGCGGCCGCAACGCTTGCGCGCGAGCCGCGCGTCAGCGCCGCGGCAAGCGTATAGAGCACGCCGGTGCCGGGCGAGGCGACGACGATGAGCGAGGTGAGCAGGAAGGACCAGGACATGGCCGGACGCTATCACCCGGCATCGCGGCGGGGAAGCTGGTCCGTCCGGTAACTCAGACTCCGTCACCCTGAGGTGCTCGCCACTTCGGCGAGCCTCGAAGGGCGACGGGCTGAGAAGGGTCACGACAATTGCGCGATCTCGGCTTCGCGCAGCACGTCGAGCGGCGCCCAGGGCTTGGCCCAGAATTTCGCGCCGTCGGGCAAGGGCTGCATCAACGGGCGGCCGGAGGTGACGACGACGTCGAGCCTGGGATTGCGATCCTTGGCGACATGGGCAAGCTCGACCCCGTTCATGTGACCGGCAAGCTGCACGTCGGTCAGCAACAGGCAGAGCGCACCGGCGTTCTTGTCGAGCACGCGTTCGGCGGCCTCGGCGCTTTCGCACTGGATGACCTGGTAGCCGCTCTCTTCCAGCAGGAGACCGAGCATCTCTCGCTGCATGACATCGTCCTCGACGATCAGAGCAGTTGCACGAAATGGCTGTGCTTGTCCCATCAGCGTCTCCCAATGCTTGCTTGCGTAACGTAGGTTAAGGAGTAAATTCCCATGTGGTTCGGTTCCATTCTGAAAAAATGTAAAGCATAGTTCCCTGGTCAGGACTTGACGGGGGACATCATGACTGCGATTCGCGGCGCCGCCGCCATCACGGGAGCTGCCAGCGGCATCGGCCGGGCGCTCGCCATCGAGCTTGCGCAGCGCGGCTGCGATCTGGCGCTGGCCGATCGCGACGAGGCCGGGCTGAAGACGCTGGCGGCCGAGATCGGCGCAGCACGGAAGGTCAGCGTTCACCGCGTCGACGTCGGCAACGCCGACGACATCGCGCAGTTCGCGACGGAGGCGACCGCCGCGCATCCCGCGCTCGGCATCGTCGTCAACAATGCCGGCGTGGCGCTGATGGGCTCGTTCGAGGAGATCGACCAGGCGCAGATGGACTGGCTGTTCGACATCAATTTCTGGGGCGTGGTGCACGGCACGCGCGCCTTCCTGCCGCATCTGAAGACGCTGCCGGAGGCGCATATCGTCAACCTCTCCTCGATCTTCGGCATCATCGCGCCGCCGGGACAGTCGGCCTATGCGGCGGCGAAATTCGCCGTGCGCGGTTTTTCCGAGAGCGTGCGGCATGAGCTCAGCGTCGCCGGGAGTCCGGTCAAGCTGTCGGTGGTGCATCCCGGCGGTGTCGCCACCGCCATCGCGCGCAACTCCCGCACCGGCGTCGGCGTCACCGACAATGCGCGGCGTGCGCAGTCGATCGAGCGGTTCGAGAATGCGGCGAGGACCACGCCGAAAGACGCCGCACTGCGCATCATCAAGGGTATCGAAAAGAACGAGCCGCGCATCCTGATCGGCAACGACGCCCGCTTCATGGACCTGTTGCAGCGCTTCCGCCCGGGAACGTATTGGGCGCCGCTGCAGCGGAAGCTGGAGAGGATGGCGAAGGGGACGGCGAAGTAGTCAGGCGCGCAGTGCGACCGCCACACACTCCACTGCCGTAGGGTGGGCAAAGGCGCACTTGCGCCGTGCCCACCATCTCTTTCGATCACGACGAATGCGTGGGCACGCTTCGCTTTGCCCACCCTACGAGATCAGCGCCCTCCTCACTGCCCCGCGAGGCGATCCGCGAAATAGCCGATCGTCTTTCTGTAGATCACCGCCCTGTTCCACTCGCGCATCGCCTCGAAATTGGCGGTGCCTTCGCCGTAGGGCTGGCCCATCTTGAAGCCGTTGGTGTGGAGCAGGTTCGCGGTCGAGGCGAGCACGTCGGGGACGCTGTGGCGGAGGTCGACATGGCCGTCGCCGTCGAAATCGACGCCATATTTGATGTAGGACGACGGCAGGAACTGGGTCTGGCCGATCTCGCCGGCGAAGGCGCCGATGAGGTCGCGCAGCGGCAGGTCGCCGCGCTGCACGATCTTCAGCGCGGCGAGCAGCTCGCCCTGGAACAGATCGGTGCGGCGGCAATCATGCGCCAGCGTCGCCAGCGTGCGGATCACCGGCATCTTGCCGATGTCGCCCTTGCCGAAATCGCTCTCCAGGCCCCAGATCGCGACCAGGATGTAGCGGGGCACGCCGAACTGCTGCTCGATGCGCGAGAGCAGCGCGGCGTGGCGCTGCAACAGCGCGCGGCCGCCATTGATGCGGCCGGGGCCGACGCGGGTCGAGACGTACTGTTCGAAGCTCTTGTTGAAGGTGTGGCGCTGGCGCCGGTCGAAGGCGAGCACGGCGCCATCAGGGGTCACGCCGCTGAGCGCCGCATTGGTCACACCAGCCGAGACGCCGGCTCCTTGCGCCTCCTGCGCCATGGTGGCGACGAACGCGTTGAAATCGCCGCCGCAGCGCGCGGCCTGCGCCGCTCCGCCGGCCAGACACAGGACGGACGCGGCGGCGAAAAGCAGTCTCAGCATCTGGAGCAATCCCTCAAAGGAAAATCGTGGCGCGAAGCAGCGCGCGGGATCATGCCCGGGAAAGACCCGAGCGTCAAAGCGCAAGGTTTGAAAGCACGCGGCTTGATCCGCATCAAACCGTCTCACGCCGCGCTTTCTAGATTGGAGCGAACAGGAGAGCCGCCCAGGAGACGCGCCCATGACCGGAATTACCTTGACTACCGAGCAGATCCGCAATGCCCCCGCAGCGGTGCGGCAATGGATCGAGCAGGAGGTGATCACCTCGCTCGGCCTCAGCCCCCGCGCGCCCGTGACGATCCCGCCCCAGGCGTCCCATCTCGTCGCCTGCAGCGTGGAGGATGTCGCCGGCGTGCTCGAGCACATCAGGGGCGTGCTTCCGGCGGTGAACGTGCTGCTCGAGCTCGGCCGTCCCGGCATCAGCTTCGGCCAGCCTGCGGTGATGACGTTCCGCCTGATGGATATCCTGCATCACACCCGCCTCAACGGTGTCGGCGAGGTCATCACCTGCCTCGAAATGATCAACCAGGCGCTGATCGAGGTGAAGAAGGATCCCGCGGTGCGGCTCTGCGGCTTCGACCATGAAGGCCACTGCCTGATCGCGCCGCAGACGCAAGCGAGCATCGCAACGCTCTGGCAGACCATGATGGAGCGCCAGCAGGCAGTGCAGCAGCGCGAAGCGGCGGACCGGGCGGCGCCCGCGGCCTGAGGTGAGGCGGCGCGGATTCCCTGACGATCGGAGCCGGAATGATCCGTCGGTTAGAACCGGCAGGACGGCGCGTGAGACTAATGTCTCAAGTCTTGCATCTTGCGCCCCCCTTCCCCCGCAACCGACAGAGAATGCCGATGTCCGCACCGCAGACCATCCCGGGAATGCTCGTCCTTGCCGCCCTGCTCTGCCTGCCCGCGATCCCTGCCTCCGCGCAGACGCGCGACGTGGCGGGCGCGCGCGACTATCCCGGCATCGGCCGGTTCGCCGGCAGCGTCGTCACCGGCTATGTCGTGAAGGATTTTGACGCGGCGCGGATGCAGGCCGCTCCCTTCAAGGACGGCCAGCCGACCGATGCGCGGCGGCTCGAGGGCCGCATCGTCCGCATCGCCTATCGCACCAATCCCGGGCCCTCGATCCTGGAGGTGTCGCGCAATTTCGAGACGCAGCTTGCCAAGGCCGGCTTCGAGACCTTGCTGGCCTGCGACACCGACGCCTGCGGCGGCATTCCCTTCACCGAGAGCATCGACGCGCTGCCGATGCCGCAGATGTGGGTCGACGGTTTCAACTACCGCTATGTCGCCGGTCGCAAGATCGAGGGCGGACGCGAGACCTATGCCAGCGTCATCGTCAGCCAGAACAACCAGGACGTCACGGCGCAGGTCACCGTCGCCGAGGTCGGCGCCATCGCGAACAAGATGGTCGACGCCGCCGCGATGGCGAAGGGACTCGGCGAGACCGGCCACATCGCGCTCTACGGCATCTATTTCGACACCGACAAGGCGGTGCTGAGGCCGGAAAGCCGCCCGACGCTGGAGCAGATCGCAAAACTGCTCGCGAGCCAGCCGCAGCTCAGCGTCTTCATCGTCGGTCACACCGACAGCCAGGGCGCCTATGAGTACAATCTCGATCTCTCCAAGCGACGCGCGGAGGCGGTCGCGGCCGAGCTGGTGAAGAGTTTCCGGATCGTGCCGACACGCCTGCGCACCGCCGGCGTCGGCCTGCTTGCGCCGGTCGGCTCGAACGCGACGGATGCGGGACGCGCGCTCAACCGGCGCGTGGAGCTGGTGGCGCCGTGAAACGTTGCGTCCGGGTTTGATGCGGGTCAATATCGCGGCACGGACGACATGAGATGGATGGCTGCAGACATCCTCTTCCTCCGTCATCCGGGCTCGACAAAGTCTGAGGCAACCAGCCATGCCCGACCATCAGAACAAGCCAAGTCGCGCTTTGCTACGCATCCCGCTGTTCCGCCTGCTCGCCATCAACCTTGCGATCGGCACCTGCGCCGCGGCGATCCTCGTCGGCGGTCTGCTCTGGCTCAATCCCGGGCATCTGCGCGAATTGATCTTCGCCGACAATTCCCCCGGTATCGCGCTCGCATTGCTGCTGGCGTCGTTTCTCATCACCTTCGGCTCGGCGGCGATGGGCAGCGCGATCATGGCGCAGGGGCGCAAGGAGGACAGCGGCAAAGGCGGCGGCAAGAGCGGCGGACGCGGATCTCGGCTCGCCGTGCAGGAAGTGACGCAGCGCCCGCGCGCATCGTGACGCGCGCGGCGAGGATCGAAGACGCCTGGCGCACATCGCGTCACAGTGTCTGCACGCAGACGGGAAGACATGCAGACCGATGCAACCTTCTGACGCAACACGCGCATGCTGCACGCGCGCGAAGATGAACAAAGTAGTTCGACAATCCAACAAATTGCGTTGACGCACGTTGGAACCGCGGATCGCAACCAGCGCATATCTGATGCGCTCACTGCGACACCAGCGCGCCACGATTTGCCTTGCCATCGCAGGGCGTCTTCTATAGCCTTCTATTTTAGGTTGTCGCCCCGCCAGCCCCGGGCGACACTGAAGACCAAAATAAACGGCGGGCTCCGAGCCCGCCGTTTATTGAGGCCGGGTCTTTCGCGAAGGAACCCGGCAGACGGCATCAGCGCCTGGCGCGCATCCCGCAACCCCTTTCCGCAGCCAATTCAATCAGCCGCATCGTGCTGGGCCGCCCGGACCGGGCCGCAACCGAGGTCGATCGCCGCCAAAGTCATTTGACTGCGGCCCTGCAATCGACGACAAGCCGCCATGGCCAAGAAACCCGGAACCAACCCCAAAGGCGAATTCGCCTTCTTCAACGTCGTCTATGAAGACGACACCCAGCGCTCCAACCGCCGCGTCCCCACCGAGCTGCTCGGCGGCCTCGACGGCGACGAACCCGCCCGCAACTTCATCATGGAGCAGGACCGCGAGATCGCGGAGAAGAGCGGCAAGCCGGCGCTCGAGATCAAGCGGATCGAGCGGGTGGGGGCGAAGAAGAAGTAGGGTGGGGCGAGCGCTCACCAGCGTCCGCTCCATCTACTCCAGGCAAACAGCAGATCGGCGAACCGGTCTTAGACAAACCGCGTGACCGGCAGCGCCGCACGATTGCCGAACAGAGCCCTCCCCCCGGCGTCAGCCGCCACAACGCAATCGCGACATCCGCTCCGACGATGAGCCGCCCGGCCTCGTCGATCGCATTCAGGCGCCGCCTTGACGTTGGGCGCGACCACGCCAATGATAGCACCTTACCCAATTGTCACTCTATAGTTGACGAGCATTTCGATGCAAAATCTGCTCACCAATTTGGCTACTCTAAAAGTCTACTGGGATCAAAGCGACACCGACTTGCTGTCGAACTTCATGCCCCTTGTCGGATACGCGATTAAAACGCTCCCGAACCGGGTTGTCTCCGAAGAAGAGCTCGTCGAGCGCATCTATCAGGTTGCAGAGTTCAAGATCCCCCGCGCCGCTGCAAATATTCTTATCCGCCGAGCTTCACGGACCAAGTACGGATTTATCAACAAGGAGGCCGGCAGTTACGTTCGCAACGATGCGGCAGTCGCACATCTAGACTTTGAAGTGATAAGATTAGGGATATCGCAGAAATTCCAAACACTGGGTGACCGGTTTTCCGCCTATATCGCTGAAACTTTTCCGAACGCTCCCAGAGAGGTTGATCCACAATATTACTTCTTTGATATCTTGTACGACCTAACGCCCCGCCTGATTCAGAATCTATACGATGCAGAGAAGTCGCAGACGTTTGACAGAATAGTAGAGGACAACAAAGCAGAATACCGCGTCTCACGTTTCGTAGACCATTGCTTCCAGCACGATCCGGACAGTTATGATCTAATTATATCATTCGCCCAAGGCGCCATTCTTTCCGAGTCATTTTTTTATTCGAATCCAGAGACTGTAACTACAAAATTACGAAATACCAAAGTCTACTTCGACACTAGCATTGTCCTCACATTGCTGGGCTACGCAGACGAGGTCTTTCGTACAACACACCTTGAACTGCACGAGATCTTGGTGTCGATGAACGCAAAACTTGCGATATTCGACGTAACCCTTAAGGAGATTAAACGCATATTCTTGGCAGCCGAAAACGCACGGCTCGGATCGGCCCGCTATACACCGTTTCGCCCCGGAGACGTATTCGACCACTTTATTCGAAATAACTATTCTCCCTCCGATATTAGGCTTGAGGCGGAGAAGCTCGAATCTAAACTGGAAAATCTCGGAATTTCTGTGGAGGCCCCGCCGCCTCATACGGTGTCACTTGGCATCGATGAAATTCAACTGAACGATTATTTGAACAAATATTTTGGTTCAGATCTGCCACCCAGCAACGCGTCGCGAATGCATGACGTTGATTGTGCATCCGCAATTTACCGTTTGCGGGGTGGCTTACCACAACGCTATTTCGAGTCTTGTAAGGCGATTTTCGTTACTGGGAATGTGGAACTAGTTCGAGCAGTCAACGAATACTTTCGGCGCGAGTTTAAGCTTGTGTCGGATGCGCCAATCATGATCGGCGATCGAGTATTTACAATGCTCATGTGGCTAAAGGCTGTAGACAAGAAGCCTGCGCTACCTCGCCAACAACTAGTTGCAAATAGCTTGGCTGCGATGTCGCCCTCGCAGAAGCTCTGGGACAAGTTCCTTACAGAAACACAACGATTGGCTGCGAGAGGAGAGCTGAGCCAAAACGACTATAACATTATGGCTTACAGCTTAGAGGCCCGCACGGCCCTGATGGCAATCACTGAAGGGGATCAAAGCGTCGTCACTGAAGGGTCTCTGATCGATGTACTAAGCCGATCCAAGGAACTTATCTTGACGGAGACAAGGCGCGATTATGAAATTCGACTGAATGCACAAAGTACCATACTTCGAAATTTGGATCAGACAATTTCTAAGATCGAGAAGCTCACCTCGCTAACAATCAAGTGGACATCGATCGGCGCTTTGATGGCGGTGATGATGGCCGGACTTCTATTGACTGACCCCGCGACCGCGCTAGGCACGATCAAAAGCAAGACAATCGACTATGTGCGACTAAGTTTGTTAGCAGCCTTTTGCTCGCTGCTACTTGCAACAGTCGCTAACCTCTTTTTTGGGGTCACGTTAGAGAACATCGTTGACGGTTTTGCCACCAAAATTGCTCGTAGGCTCAGGCTAAAGCTGAACGAGGTATTCAGGGGCGAGGACGGTCGAAAAAAGACGATCTCTCACGATGAAGGCAAAGGTTAAACGCTATATTCGTAGAGTGACTTGCCACTGTGTGCGGTTGCACTGGACAATTTGTGGGGCGATTGCCTAGCAAATCACGGCAGGCACAGAAGACCAAAAACAAATGGCGGGCCAAGGCCCGCCCTTTCGCTTTGGATCGCTGTCTGCGATCAATTATCCAAAAAGCTCCGCAGCTTCCGGCTCCGCGACGGATGCTTCAGCTTCCGCAGCGCCTTCGCCTCGATCTGACGGATACGCTCTCTCGTCACCGAGAACTGTTGCCCCACCTCTTCCAGCGTGTGGTCGGTGTTCATGCCGATGCCGAAGCGCATGCGGAGCACGCGTTCTTCGCGCGGGGTGAGCGAGGCGAGGACGCGCGTGGTGGTCTCGCGCAGGTTCGACTGGATCGCGGCGTCGATCGGGAGGATCGCGTTCTTGTCCTCGATGAAATCGCCGAGATGCGAATCCTCTTCGTCACCGACGGGCGTCTCGAGCGAGAGCGGCTCTTTCGCGATCTTGAGGACCTTGCGCACCTTCTCCAGGGGCATGCCGAGCTTCTCGGCGAGCTCTTCCGGAGTGGGCTCGCGGCCGATCTCGTTGAGCATCTGGCGGGACGTGCGCACGATCTTGTTGATCGTCTCGATCATGTGCACGGGGATGCGGATGGTGCGGGCCTGGTCGGCAATCGAGCGCGTGATCGCCTGCCGGATCCACCAGGTGGCGTAGGTCGAGAACTTGTAGCCGCGGCGGTACTCGAACTTGTCGACCGCCTTCATCAGGCCGATGTTGCCTTCCTGGATCAGGTCGAGGAACTGCAGGCCGCGGTTGGTGTACTTCTTCGCGATCGAGATCACGAGACGGAGGTTGGCTTCCACCATCTCCTTCTTGGCCTGGCGTGCCTCGCGCTCGCCCTTCTGCACGGAGTGCACGATCTTGCGGAACTCGACGATCTCGAGGCCGGTCAGCGCGGCGAGCTGATGCACCTCGTGACGGAGGTCCTTGATGCGGTCCTTCTCGTGGTGGACGAAGTTCTTCCAGCCCTTGGCCGAGAGTTTCGACACCCGGTTGAGCCAGCGCGGATCCAATTCAGAACCGGTGTAGTTGCGCAAAAAGTCTTCGCGCGCGACGCCGTGGCTGTCGGCGAGGCGCATCAGGCGGCCCTCATGCGAGACGAGGCGCTTGTTGATGTCGTAGAGCTGCTCGACGAGGGAATCGATACGGGCCTGGTTGAGGCGCAGCGACTTCACCTCGACGATGATCTCGTCCTTCAGCTTCTTGTACTTGCGCTCCTGGTGCGGCGAGAGCGACTCGTTCTGGAGCTGGTTCTGGATGTCCTGCTCCTGAAGCTTGCGCAGCTTCTTGTAGCTGTCGGCGATCTTGTCGAAGATCTCGACCACCTTCGGCTTGAGCTCGGCCTCGATCGCCGCGAGCGACATCTGGTTCTCGAACTCGTCGTCGTCCATGTCGGATTCGGCGGCGGCTTCGCCGGGATCCTTCTCCTCGCCGGCTTCAGCTCCGCCGGCAGGCGCGGCACGGAACGGGGTCGGCGACGGCGGCGCGGCGGGCGGGGCGACATGGGCGGGCGCCGCTGCAGACGCGGCGGCTTCGCCGCCCTCGGCCGAGGCTTCGCCGTTCTCGCCGGTGGGACCTGCGATCATCGCATTGTTCATGCCGGCCTTGGCGTCGGGGCCGGCATAGGTGGCTTCGAGATCGATGATGTCGCGGAGGAAGATCTTTCCTTCGTTGAGCTCGTCGCGCCAGATGATGATGGCCTGGAAGGTCAGCGGGCTTTCGCAGAGGCCCGCGATCATCGCCTCGCGGCCGGCCTCGATGCGCTTGGCGATCGCGATTTCGCCTTCGCGGGAGAGCAGCTCGACCGTGCCCATCTCGCGCAGATACATGCGCACGGGATCGTCGGTGCGCTCGCCCGGCTCGCTCTTCTTGACCTCGGTGACGGCCTTCTGGGTGACCTCGACGAGCTCGTTGTCGGTCTCGTCCTCGCCCTCGTCCTTCTCCTCCTCGCCTTCGCTGTCGTCGGCTTCGGTGACGTTGATGCCCATGTCCGAGAGCATCGACATGATGTCCTCGATCTGTTCGGGCGAGGTCTGGTCGGACGGCAAGACTTCGTTGAGCTGATCGAAGGTCACGAAGCCGCGCTTCTTGGCCTGCTTGATCATCTTCTTCACGGCCGCGTCGGACAGGTCGAGCAACGGCGAGGGCGCGTCCTGGGAATCCTTCTCCGGAGCATCCGCTGCCTTGTCGTCTTTTTCCTTGTCCTTCGCCTGCAGCGTCTTTGCCTTGGTGGCCATCCATTGCTCCTAAACGCGCTTCATGCGAGGCGTCGCCGCGCCTTGCGTGAATTCACATGAACCTGTTGTCCGACGCTCTCGCTTCGGCAGCTCTCGACACGGAAAGGGCGGCGCACATGTCTCTCGCCACCCCCAACTCTCTCTCGCCGGAATTGCCTAACGCTTCGTCAGCCTCTTTGTCGCAGCGGATGCAGGTGTAGTGCCAACAGCGATTGCGCGGATTCATTCCTGACGCGTCTG
Organism: uncultured Bradyrhizobium sp.; assembly: GCF_936943645.1. GTDB lineage: Bacteria > Pseudomonadota > Alphaproteobacteria > Rhizobiales > Xanthobacteraceae > Bradyrhizobium. The sequence continues at coordinate 72,608 of NZ_CAKZJO010000079.1, forward strand.
TTCTGCCTGCGGCCGCCTCTGGGCCAAAGTGCTACAAGACCGTTAAGCCTCGATTAACCCTGTTTTGTCGCCAAACCTTGGATTTGGCGAGTCTTTTAGCGGTTCCGGCTTCGGCCGTCCGCATGATTCTTTCATCACACGCTCTTCTGGAACCGACCCGACAGCTCGCCAAAACCCTCGATCAGGGCCTCGGTGCCGTCGACCTCGCCTATCCGAGCCTTGACGTCACGCAGCCATGCCAAATTGGCCTCGCTGGGGTCCTCCCCCAAGGCCAGCTCGGCGTCCTTCAGCTCCCTAAGTAGTGAATGCCATTGCCGATGCAAGGCGACCAGCTGATGCCAGGTGGCAAGAACGTCATCCCGCGCCGCGCCCTCGCGGGCGCCCCACACCGCCGCGGTCGTGATGCCGTTCTCAACCCTTTGAAGGGTTTGGGAAAATCCTCCCTTTTCGAGATCGCCGCGCATCTTTTCGGCCTGCTCTTCGGGGTCAGGCGAATGGTGATGGTCGTTGGCGAAGGCGGCGATGATGCCGGCCCGGAGCTTGTGGGCCTCGGGATGGGCCAGCTCCAGGGCCGCGACCTCCTCGAGGTGGTCGTGCAGCAGCCAGGGATGGTTGATCAGGCATTGCAGGATCAGGGCCTCCCGGCGGGAGATGGCGCTGCGCTGGCCCTTCATGATCGGGCTCGCCGCCAGCTGGGGACTGGCGGCCTGGTAGGGGCCCGACGGTAGCGGGGTGGGGCCGGGCGGCCCGCGGCGCCCGCCGCCAAATCCCCCGCCAAATCTCTGGCCGCCGAATCGATTCGCACCGCCCCCGGGCTGGAAAGGGCGGCCACCGCCCTGGCCCTGGCGGAAATTGCCGCGGCCGCCGAAGCCGCCGCGCCCGCCTTCGGGGGCGAAGGTGCGCTGCAGCCGCTCGACGAATTCGTCGCGGTAATAGCGCCGCACCACCTCGTCGCGGATGCCGTTGGTCAGCTCCTTGATGCGCGCTTCCAGCGCGGCGCGGCGTTCTGGGGTGGCGAAGTTGCCGCCTTCGAGCTCGCGCGACCAGATCATGTCCGCGAGCGGACGGGCTGCGCCAATCACCTCCTCGATCGCGCCGCGGCCGCCGGAGCGGGCGAGGTCGTCGGGGTCCTGCCCTTCCGGCAGCAACGCGATACGAAGACTCTTTCCGGGCGCGAGGTAGGGCAAGGCCAGATCGGCGGCACGATACGCCGCCTTCTGCCCGGCGCGGTCGCCGTCGAAGCAGAGGATCGGCTCGTCCGCCATCTTCCAGAGCAGCGCGAGCTGGCTTTCCGTGAGCGCGGTGCCGAGCGGCGCCACAGTGCCGGCAAACCCCGCGGTCACCATCGCGATGACGTCGACATAGCCCTCGACCACGATCAGCGCGCTGCCGTCATGGGTGGCCTTGCGCGCGGTCTGGTGGTTGTAGAGGTTGTCGCCCTTGTGGAAGAGCGGCGTCTCCGGCGAATTCAGGTATTTGGCCGGAACGTCCTTCTCCAGCGCGCGCCCGCCGAAGGCGATGACGCGGCCGCGCAGATCCGTGATCGGAAACATCACGCGATCGCGGAAGCGGTCGTACGGCAGGGGGATGTCGTCGCCGCCGATCAACAGGCCGGTCTCGACCATGTCCTCGACGGAGACGCCGAGCTTGCCGAGATGCTCCTTCAGCGCAAAGCGATCGGGCGAGGCATAGCCGAGGCGGAACTGCAACTGCGTCGCCGGCGAGATCGCGCGGTCAGCGAGATAGCCGCGGGCCTTCGCGCCCACGCGCGAGGCCAGCGTCTCCGCGAAAAAGGTCGCGGCGAGATCCATGACGTCGTGCAGCGTGCGGCGGCGCTGCTCCTGCCGCGCCGCATCGGGCGTCACCGCCGGCAGCGCCAGCCCCGCCATGCTGGCGAGCCGCTCCACCGCTTCCGCGAACGGCAGGCCGTCGGTCTCCATCACGAAGGAGATGATGTCGCCGTGCTTGCCAGAGGAGAAGTCGTGGTAAAAACCCTTCTGGTCGTTGACGTAGAAGGACGGCGTCTTCTCCTGCTGGAACGGCGACAGCCCCTTCCACTCCCGCCCCGCCTTCTTCAGCTTGACGCGCTTGCCCACGACCTCGGAGACCGAAAGCCGGGCACGAAGCTCGTCGAGGAACTGGGGCGTGAAGCGCATGGCGGATTGGAACTCGGTCAGTGGCCGCAGGGAGCGCCCATCTCAGAAAGGCAAATCGGTGCCTTGCTTCAATCGCTCATTTAGTGTTCGGGTTACGTTCCGTCCATATCCACTTTGTCCACATCCGCTCTCTGTCTCCACGAGAAATACTGACACGGGAATATTGACACTCATCGGCTCGAGCCAACTTGCCGCGAGCGATCGCTTTCACCCGTCACCCTGAGGCGCTCGCCTCTTCGGCGAGCCTCGAAGGGCGACGGCCCGGCTGCATCTTGGCCGTCCATCCTTCGAGGCTCCCATGCGGCGCGACGCGCCGCATGCCTCGCACCTCAGGATGACGGAACTGGCTGGAAAGCCCCCTTGAACCGCGCCCGGTTCCACGCTTCCATAAGCCGATGTTCAGGACGTTTCGGGGCGGCCATAGCGGGGGTTGGCGCGTCACCTCGATTGCACCGGTGACGGGCGAGCCCCTGCCCTTCGTCCCTGCGTTGTCGGTGACCGACAGCGCAGCCGTCTCGCTGCCGCTGGTGCCCTCGCGCAATGCCTGGCGGCTGGTCGGCGTCGCCAGCAATTTGCGTTACACCGAGCGGGCCGAGAAGGAGCAGCTCACGGCCGTGCAGGCCGGGCTCGGCCGGATGGAGGCAACCAGCGCGGCGCTGATCCCGATCCGCAAGTCGCAGGCCTGGTGGGACCTGACCCAGGAAGAGCGCCGCAAGATCTTCGAGGACAAGTCGCACCACATCGCGAACAGTCTTCGCTTCCTGCCCGCGATCGCGCGCCAGCTCTATCACTGCCGCGACCTCGGCGAGCCCTTCGACTTCCTCACCTGGTTCGAATTCGCCCCCGCGCACGCCTCGCTGTTCGAGGAGCTGGTGGGGATATTGCGGCGGACCGAGGAGTGGAGCTACGTCGAGCGCGAAGTCGACGTGCGCGTGGTGAAGGAAGTGCTGTCGGCCTAGTGCTCGAGAAAGCGGCCGGACTCGATGCGCGGCAGATCGGTGACGGGCCAGTTGTAGACATAGGTCCACGCCTTCTCGGCGGCACCGTCGGCGCGCGTCACATCGACCAGCTGGCGCAGATATTCGGTCGGCTCCGGAAATCCCTCGCCGCACGCTTCGTACATGTCGAGCTCGCCCAGCAGTTCGTCAGGCACCCGCATCTGAAACAGCTCGCCATGGACGATGTCGGTGGCTGCGTCGGAGAGCAGCAATCCCGGATAATGCTTCACCAGGACGAGCCGGCCGCGGCAGGTCGCATCACCCAGGAAATCCGCATGCCCCGCGAGCAGCCGCGCCATCGGATGGTCGAAGCCGCGCATCAGGGTGCCGTAGACGAAAAGGCGATCGGAGGTCATGCTGGTCTAACGTTGCGAGGTCGGGGCAATATCGCTACTCCGTTTAGACAAATTATCGTTTCATAGGCAACCAGGATGGACCTGCACATAGCCGAGACGGCCGATCAACTGCTCGGCGAGGGCGATATTTCGCCTGTGCATGAGGTGAATGCGGCAGGCACATCGCCCTTCCTGCTCACCTCGGATCACTACGGCCGGGCGCTGCCGCGCGCGCTCGGCGATCTCGGCATCCCGGAAAGCGAGCTCGTCAGGCACATCGGCTGGGACATCGGCATTGCCGGCGTCGCCGACCGCCTGGCCAAAATGCTCGACGCGCATCTGATCGCGCAGCGCTATTCGCGGCTCGTGATCGACTGCAACCGCCCGCCTGCGGCGGTGAGCTCGATCCCCGTCATCTCCGAGGCGACCGCGATCCCGCGCAACGAAGGGATTTCGGACAGGGAACGCGAGGCGCGGCGGCGCGAGATCTTCGAGCCCTATCATGACCGCATCGATGCCGCGATCGACGCCCGCCTGCACGACAAGCGGCCGACCGTGCTGGTGTCGCTGCACAGCTTCACGCCCGTCTATGCCGGCGTCGCGCGGCCCTGGCACATCGGGGCGCTGTACAACCGCGACACCGTGCTGCCGCATCTGCTGCTGAAGCATCTGCGCGGCGAAGGCGATCTCGTCGTCGGCGACAACGAGCCCTATGCGGTCAGCGACCTCACCGACTACACCATTCCCGTGCACGGCGAGGCCCGCGGCCTCGTCAACACCGGCATCGAGATCCGCCAGGATCTGATCGCGGACCAGGCCGGGCAGCAGCAATGGGCCGAACGGCTGGCCAGGATTTTTTCGGAGATCGAGGCGGAGCTGCGACCCGAGTTGCTGGTCGGCTAGCCGCCGCGCGTCGCGACGAACAGGGCGAGCGCGGCGAAGATCGCGGCGATCCCCCACAGCACGTAAGCCATGCGGCCGTCGGCACGGGCGTCGAGCGTGGCCTCCGCCGGATTGTCGGGATTGACGCGGACGTCGACGGTGGCGCCGTCCTGGTAGCGTGACATCAGCTTCTTCAGCATCTCGTCGGAGGCGTCAGGCGACTGGGTCGCGACGCGCGCGCATTCATTGGTGTAGCTGATGTTCTGATAGCGATAGGTATAGGTCACCCGCTTGCCGAACATCTCGAGGCCGCGCGCCTCACCCGCCTCGCTCGCCTGGTGATACTCCTCGACGCCCGACAGCTTGATCGTGCCCGGCACCACCGGCCAGCGCGTCGCCATCGACGCCTGCCGCCGCACCGCCCAGGCCATCAGCGCGATGACGAGGCCGAACGCGCCGAAGGCGACGACGAGGCCGGCAAGATCGGGACGGCCGATGTGATGGGCGAGATATTGGTAGCTCTGGTTGAGGCCGAACACCGAGCCGAAGACGATGGCGAGCACTATTCCCGAGCCGATGCCGAGGCAGCCCCACAGGCCCTTCGGCAGGTCGCGCTCGAGCACGGCCTGATCGGGGTGGCGCGGATTGTAATAGACGGTGACGATGCTGCCGGCGGGATATTTCGCGAGCTTCTCGGCGACCTGGAAATTGCCGAGGTCCTCGCCGATCGAGATGCGATTGCAACGCAGCTTGCGGCCGCCGACCGAATATTCGTAAGTGACGTTCGCGAAATTACGGCTCTCGGTGCGGTAGCCGTCCTCGCGCTCGTCATCGGACACCTTGACCTCGCGCACCTCGGCCACCGCGGTGACGACCTTGCCCGCGGCCTGCGGCCAGCCTCGCGCCTCGCGCACCTGCCAGGTCTTGACGATCGCGGCGATCAGGATGAGCGCGAGCGGCGCAAGCAGCATTGCGTAAACCAGCGGCGGCAAATTCGGCACGGCAAAAATCCTTCGTCGGCGGCAATGCCCGATTGGACGCTGTGCCGCCGCGAAGGGTTCAAGCCGGTCCGGCCTGAAGTTGAGGTTATTTCGCCCGGGTCAGCGCCAGCCAGATGCCGCCGCCGATCATGAAGCCGCCGGAGATGCGCGACATCATCCGGGTGCGGCGGGCCGAGAAGAACTTTCGCGCGCGGCCTGCGGCGATGGCGTAGAGCGCATCGGTCATCACGGCGGTGACCATGAAGGTCGCGCCCAGCAGGGCAACTTGCGGAAAGTGCGGCTGGTTCATGTCCATGAACTGCGGAATGAACGCGCCGAAGAACACCAGCACCTTCGGGTTCGACAGCAGCACCAGGAAGCCTTGCAGGAAGAAGCCGCCGCGCGGCGGCGGAGGCGGCGTGTCGACCTCGACACCCTCGACCGGCGCCCAGATCAGCTTGATGCCGAGCCAGACCAGATAAGCGGCGCCGGCAAAGCGCACCCAGTCGAACCAATAGCCCATGGTCGCCATCAGCGAGGTCAGGCCGATCGCGACGATGCCGATCACGATGGCGAGACCCGCCTGCGCACCGGCGACGTTGGTGAGCGCGGCCCGCGTTCCGTGGCGCAGGCCGTTGGCGATCACGAGCGTGACGATCGGCCCCGGCAGCAGCGCCAGCGCGATGCAGGCGGCGAGGAAGGCGAAATAGGCTTGCATGGACATCATGGGAAGCACTCGGGCTCGGGGCGACACGCGCGTATTAATGCATGGGACGAGCGGAGAGGGAAGCTCGCTTATCCCCTCTCCCCGCTTGCGGGGAGAGGGTTAGGGTGAGGGGGAGTCTCCGCAGGGACGGTGGCAGACGGACTCGCGGAGAGTCCCCCTCACCCGGATCGCATCTTCGATGCGCTCTTCGCCTCTCCCCGCACGCGGGGAGAGGCGAAGACCGCCCTCCGTCCAATGCCGCCGTCACCCAGATCATCATCGCCCGCCGCACCGGTCAGTTCTTCGGCAGGCCGGCGGCCGCGCGCGCTGCTCCGGTCAATTCGAGGATGTGCAGGCCGGTATTGGCGCGATCGACGATGTAGATGAAGCCGCGATCGTCGGTCTCGACGTTGTTGGTCTGGATCGCGACCTTGCAGCGCTCGCCGCCCTCGATCGGGATGCAGCGCTTGTCGGTCGCCGCCGTGATCGCCGGAATGAAATGGCCGACCTCCTTCGGATGATAGGGATCGCGGATGTCGAGCGCGCGCACGCCGGCATTGAAGAAGGCGATGAAGGCCATCTTCTTGTAATAGACCGGCGCCATGCTCTCGCTCGAGGAATGCGCGCCGAAGCGGCCGCCGCGCTGGCAGAACTGCCCGCTCGCCTCCGGCACGGTGTAGCTCGAGATCATCATCGGCCGCGTCTCGGTGGTGACGTCGGCGAACCACACCATCTGTCTGGCCTCACCGCATTCGTTGAGGATCGCTTCATTCACGATCATCACGATGTCGCGAGTCTTGCCGTCCTTGTCCTCGGAAAACTCGGCGATCGGCATGTCCAGCATCGGAAACGTCGTGTGCGCGCCGTTGAAGGCGGACATCGGCAGGCGCGATATCTCGGGATAGCGCAGATTGTCCGGCGTCGGCTCCTTCGCCCCGTTCAACAGCTTGTCGCGATCGACGATCTGCAGCATGCCGCCCTTGTTGGTGCCATAGCCGAAATAGACGCGGTTGCCATCGGGGCCGGTCGAGATCGGCCCCTGCAGCTCGGTCGGCACCGCGCCGGTCGAGCCCGGCTCCTGGCCCGGCAGACCGAAATCGCGGATCTTCTGCGGACGCGCGGGATCGGAGAGATCATACACTTGCGTCATGCGCCGCGTGCGCCAGTCCGGCGCGCCCGAGACGAGATAGGCAATGCCGGTGTCGCATTCCCACCAGCTCTTGTGCGTGTCCTTCAGGCCGCCGATGCGGGTGATGAGCACGGGGCTGGCGGGATCGGCGACGTTCCAGATCTCGTGCGCCTCGCCGCCGAAGGTCCTGAGCATGTAGACCGCATTGGGGTCGCCTTTCGGCAACGACTTGCCGTCGCAGACCCGCACCATCTGCGCGCCGCCGGATTCGTACTTGCCCTCCTGCCCCGGCAGATGCCGCAGATATTTCGGCCGCGCGGGATCGGTGACGTCCACGATCGAGGTTCCGTTCGGCTCGGCCTTGCCCGTCATCGGATTGACGGGAGCGGGCACGTCGTCGGTGCCGCCGTGATGGCCGATATAGGCGATCCAGCGATCGCCCTGGTGATGGATGGTCGGCTGATAGGCGCTGCGGGCTTGCAGGTCGCTCATGCCGACGAGCTTCATGTTGGACGCTTCGGGCGGCGCGCCGATGGTTTGCTTCTGCGCGTGAACGTCGGTGCTGCACGCGAAAAGAATGAGGGCGGCAGCAAGTGAAACGCGACGGAGCATCAACGTCCTCCCGGAACCAATCTGTGTTGGCTGAGCCTTGACGCTAACACAGCCGAATGCGCGTGCCCAACACACCATCTTGACATGCAACCTTTTGGTTGCCTATTATCGCGACCATGGATGAGGTCTTCAAAGCGCTCGCCGATGCATCACGACGCTCGCTCTTGGACCGGCTTCACGCCAGGAACGGCCAGACGCTGAACGAACTCTGCGAGGGCCTCGCGATGACGCGGCAGGCCGTCACCAAGCACCTTGTGATCCTCGAAGAGGCCAACCTCGTCACGGCCATCAAGCATGGCCGCGAGAAGCTGCACTACCTCAATCCGGTGCCGATCCATCAGATCGGCGAGCGCTGGATCAGGAAATTCGAGCGCGGCAAGCTCGCCGCGCTCGGCGAGTTGAAACGCCAGTTGGAGAAGCGCGATGAGTAAGCCTGAATTCGTCTACGTGACCTATATCGAGACCACCGCGGAGAAGCTGTGGGAGGCGCTGACGTCGAGCGAGTTCACGAGGCAATATTGGTTCGGCGCCGAGGTCCGCTCGGACTGGAAACTCGGCTCGCCGTTTGCGCTGCTGCTCGACGGCGAGGTCACCGATTCCGGCGAGATCCTGGAATCCGATCCGCCGCGGCGGCTGTCCTACAGCTTCAAGCACCACAAATTCGAAGAGCTCCGCGGCGAGCCGATCTCGCGCGTCGTCTTCACGATCGAACCGTTCGGCTCGCTCGTGCGTTTGACCGTGCTGCATGACGGCTTCGTCGAGGGCGGAAAGTATCTCGGCGCGGTCTCCAATGGCTGGCCGGCGATCCTGTCCGGGCTGAAGAGCCTGCTGGAGAGAGGCCAGGTGCTCGCCATCCCGCGCGCAGCTCTCAACAAGGGATTCGACGCAAAATGAACATCGACCAGTTCAAACCGCTGACCGTCTACACCATCTACATCGCCTCGACGCCGGAGAAGGTGTGGGACGCCCTGACCTCGGCCGAGTTCAGCAAGCAGTACTTCTTCGGCAACACCGTCGAAGTCGAGCCTCGCCTTGGCGGTGCGTTCATCGTGCGCACGCCCGACGGCGCGCTGCACATCAGCGGCGAGGTCCTCGCTTACGAGCCGCCGCGGAAGCTCGCGGTCACGTTCAACGTGAACTGGCCCGAACTGATCGAGAAATTGGGGCCGACGCTCGTGACCTACGAGATCGAACAGGCCGGCGATGCGGTCCGGCTCACCATGAGCGAAGGACACGACCGGCCGCTCAGCGACGATATCCTCGCCGGTGGCCGCTCGGGCTGGCCCGCGATCCTGTCCAGCCTCAAGAGCCTGCTGGAAACCGGCAGGCCGCTGGCGGTGAAGATGGGCCCGCCGCAGCGCATGCTGGACGCGCTGAAGGCGATGGGGATCAAGACGCCGTAGGCGTTCGTCGTCCCGGGGCGCGCGGAGCGCGAGCCCGGGACCCATAACCACAGGGACGCGTTTGGCGAAGACTCGCGGTTACCTTCCCGCCACCCGACTTCTCCCTGGGGTTATGGGCCCCCGCCTTCGCGGGGGCGACGACCTCCTTCGGGGCGCCGTACGCCCTACACCGGCGCCACAAGCCGCCGGTAGAGATGCCAGGTCGCATGTCCGAGCACCGGCAGCGTCACGACCAGGCCGAGAAAATAGGGCAGCGCCGAGACGATCAGCAGCATCACGATGACGGCGGCCCAGCCGATCATCGGCAGCGGGCTGGTGACGACCGCGCGCACGCTCGTCACCATGGCCGTGACGAAATCGACCTCGCGGTCGAGCAGCAGCGGAAACGACACCACGGTCAGCGAGAACAGGATCAGCGACAGCACGGCCCCGACCGCGTTGCCGATGCCGAGGAACAGCAGGCCCTCATTGGTGGTCAGCACCACCGTCATGAATTCCTGCAGGCTGGAGAAGGAGGCGTGCAGGCCGAGCAGCAGCGCGATCAGGAGCCGCACCTGGTACATCCAGACCACGAACACGAACAGCGTGACGAACGCCATCCAGCCGATCTCGCTGCGCGAGCGCACCGCCGACCAGATCGCACTGAAGGACACCGGCTCGCCGCGCTCGCGGCGGCGGCTGACTTCGTAAAGACCGATCGCCACGAACGGCCCGATCAGTGCAAAGCCTGCCGCCAGGGGATAGACGAGATAGACCATGCCGAAGGCGGTCAGGCACAGCATGATCGCGATGCCGCCGGCCGCGTAGAGCGCTCCGAAGCAGAGCCCGTAAAGCGGCAGCGCCTGGAAATCGCGCAAGCCTTCGACCAGCGCCTCGGCGATGTCAGTCGTCGCGACTGGACGCACCACCGGATCGACCTTGCCCGAGATGGACATCAGCTTCCTCCGCACATCGGCGCGATCTTCGTCGCGCGCATGCTGCCGATATTAGCGCCGCCGCGCGCGGGCGCAACTTGCTGCCCGGCAGGCCGACGAGTAGTGGCAACGCAACAATGCTCGCGAGGCGAAATCCTTGACCATCGGCGCGATTTCGCGCCAATGGATCTGGACTGGGCGGATGATCGTGCCGCAAATTGTACCTCCGAGCAGATGCGTCTGAGAGCGGACCGCCCCACCGATGAGCCTGCGTACCCGGTTACTGATCCTCGTCATCGCCGCGATGCTCGTGCCGGCGATCCTGGTCGGGCTGCGTTTCGTGCAGAACCGGGCCAGCGAGATCGACGCGGCACTGGCCAATCTGGCTGCGTCCGCCGACGACATCGCCAGCGACCTCGATGAGAAGATCCAGGGCACCGCCCAGCTTCATTACGGGCTCGCCCGTGCCCGCGACCTCGACACGCGCGACAAGGCGGCGTGCTCGGCGTTCCTCTCCGATGTCCGCGAGGAATATCCGCAGTTCACGGGTATCCTGACCATCGATCCCGACGGCAGCCTGTTCTGTGACTCCTTGCGGACCAACCGCACACTCGACCTGAACGACCGCGGCTATTTCAAGCAGGTCAAGGGTCTTCACGGCGTCGTCGCGGTGGAGCCGGTGTTCGGTCGCCTCACCGGACTATCGGTGCTCCAGATCGCCTACCCTGTGCGGTCAGAGGCGGGCGCGCTGAAATTCGTGTTGCTGGCGTCCTTCAATCTGAACAAGTTTGCGGAATTTCACGACAAGCGGCTGCTCGCCGAGAAGGACATCCTGCTCGTCGACGCCAAGGGGACGGTCCTGGTCGCCCCCAGGGGCGGCGGCTGGAGCGAGCCCGTCGGCGGATCCATTGCAGGCTCCGACCTGTTCCGCTTCGCGGCAGCGCCCGATGGCGACCCATTTCGTGAGGTCACCGACCGCGGGGGCCGCACGCAGATCTGGGGCGTTGCCCGCTCGCCCTCGATCCGCAAGGCCGGCCTCTACATCCTGGTCGGGCGATCCAAGGACGGGCTGGTCGCGGCGGCCAACCGCCGGCTCTACGAGGACATGGCGATTCTCGCGGTGGCCTCGCTGCTGCTGCTCGGCGGACTATGGATCCTCACCACCGTGAGCATCGGACGCCAGGTCGGACGGCTGGCCGCGATGGCAAAGAGCCTCGGGCGCGGCGATCTCAGCACGCGCATTCCGGAGCCCCATCCGAGCGGCGAGCTCGGCGGCTTGATGAGCCTGCTCAACAGCACGGCCGAGTCGCTCGAGCAGCAGCGCGCCGCCATCGCTGATCTCAGCCACAAGCTCAGCCAGTCCCAGAAGATGGAAGCCATGGGCCAGCTCACCGGCGGCGTGGCGCACGATTTCAACAATCTGCTGACCGTCATTCTCGGCAATTCGGAGCACCTCGCCGACAGGCTCGCGGGCAACAAGGAATTGCACCGGATCGCCGACGATATTGCCACCGCCGCCGAGCGCGGCTCCGACCTGACGCGGAGCCTGCTCGCCTTCGCGCGCAAGCAGCCGCTGCGGCCGCGGGAGATCGACATCGCCGAGCAGGTGACCGGCATGAAGCAGCTGCTGCGGCGGAGCCTGGGCGAGCACATCGAGTCCAGCTTCAATTTCGCGCCGGATCTATGGATCGCCAGCGTCGATCCCGGTCAATTGGCGACCGCGGTGCTCAACCTCGTGCTCAACGCGCGCGATGCGATGCCCGACGGCGGCAAGCTGGCGGTCGAGGTGTGCAACGCATCGCTCGGTGAATCCGATCTCGACGTCAACGGCGAGCCGCATCCGGGCGACTACGTCATGCTGGCTGTGAAGGATACCGGAACCGGCATGAGCAGCGAGGTGTTGGGGCGCGCCTTCGAGCCGTTCTTCACCACCAAGGAGGTCGGGAAGGGAACGGGCCTCGGCCTCAGCATGGTCTATGGCTTCGCGCAGCAATCCGGCGGCCTCGTGCAGATGCAATCCGAACCGGGTCAGGGCAGCGTCGTCAGGCTGTTCTTTCCCCGCCTTTCGACGCCGGTGAACGAGGAGCCGCGGCCGGCAGAGCGTGTCACCGCACCGGACGGACACGAGACGGTCCTTGTCGTCGAGGACGACGACATGGTGCGCGCCTATGTCGAGAACGAGCTGAAGGCGCTCGGCTACCGCGTCATCACGGCCTCGAACGGGCCCGCGGCGCTGGACGTGCTGCGGCAAGCCGGGGACATCCAGTTGCTCTTCACCGACGTCGTGATGCCCGGCGGCATGTTCGGGCCGGAGCTGGCGAAGCAGGCGATTCAATTGCGGCCCGGTCTCAAGGTGCTCTTCACTTCCGGCTACAGCCAAAATCCGGTCAAGACGCCCGACGGGATCGACGCGCGCATTCTGACCAAGCCGTTCCGCCGCAAGGATCTCGCCGCAATGCTGCGGGCCGCGCTTTCGGAGCCGCCGCGGTAGATCAGGACGCGATCGCGAGCCGAAGCGCGACTGCGAGATTGGCCGCGAACAGGCCGGCGTCGATGACGAAGATCCGGAGCATCGGGCCCTTCAACACCGGCCAGTAGGCGACGCCGACGCGTCCACCACGCATCAGCACCGGGAGGTTGTAGGCGAACTGGCTGAAGTGGCAGGCGGAGAAGAACAGGAACAGCGCGAGCTGCGCCTCGACTGGCTGGAAGAAGAGCGGGCGCGCGGCCAGAAGGTAGAACGACAACAGCCCGATCGGCAGGTTCATGCCGCCCAGGAACGCCACGCTCGCCGCCAGCGTCGGCGCGATCGGATTGCTGTGCTCTTCCCGCGGCAGCAGTATCTTCAGCGTGTTGCGTTGGGCGATGCTGAACTGGATGAAGGCGCCGACGAACCAGAGCGTGTTGAGAAGCAGGACGATATCCGAAGGGCGCATGATCATTTTCCGTAGAAGGCTTCGCTGCGGACGACGCGGCCGGCATCGTCGAAGTCCATGAACTCGCTGGCCCTGACGTCGCCGAGCTGCCACCATACGACCAGCCGCGCGATCGTATCGTCCCAGCTCCAGCTCAAGATTTTGAGGTCGGCGCTTTCGATGTGGCCATAGGCCTTCTGCCAGTAAGCGCGGATGTTCTCGGCGCCGCTCACCACCGGCGAGCCGGTCAGCGTCAAGGCCAGAGGACTGCGCATCTGCGCGTCGTCGGCAAAATGCGCGACGACGGCATCGATATCGACCTTGCACCAGTTCGCGCACCAGGCCGCGACGAAAGGCCCGGCCGCCGCGCGATTCATCATCTGTCCGGCCATGACGCGGCCCTCCCCTCGCTCGTTGGCGAGGAAAGTGGCAAAGCCGGCCTCTCATGTCAACTACATTGACTTGAGATTCGTCAATTGTGGTCGGCGATCGCCTCCATGACGGCCATCCAGGCCGCTGTGCTGGACGACCCGGCGCGATCGAACGCCTGGCGCATAACGTTACGCTCGTGGTCGGATGCACGCTGCTCGATGCGCTGCCCCGCAGCCGTCAGGCGCAGCAATTTCGAACGGTGCTGCTCGGGCGAGCGCCTGGACGTCAGGAGCTTGCGCTCCAGCAGGAGATTGAGCGGCCGGTTGAGCGCCTGCTTGGAAATGCCGAGGACCTCGAGCAGCGCGCCGATCGCGATATCGGGCCGGCGCGCCACGACATAGAGGATGCGATGGTGCGGGCGCGACAGGCCCTGCTTCGCAAGGTATGCGTCGGCCTCCAGCGTCATGCCGCGCCAGCCGTAATACATCAGCTCCAGCGCCGCATCGAGATCGTGCAGCTTGTCGAGCGAGGCGCGGTGCAGTCCCGCGGCTTGAGACGTCTTTGCCATGGTCGGGAAGCTAGCCTTTCGCGCGCAGCTCGCGCCGCAGCACCTTGCCCGTCGCGGTCATCGGCAGCGTCTCGGCGAACGCGACGAAACGCGGATATTCGTGGGCGGCGAGCTGCACCTTGACGAACTCCTGGATCTCGCGGGCGAGCGCGTCGGTGCCGGCAAAGCCCGGACGCAGCACGATCCAGGCCTTGATCGATTCGGTGCGGATCGGATCGGGGATGCCGACCACGGCAGCCATCGCCACCGAGGGATGCTTCATCAGCGTGTGCTCGATCTCGGAGGGGCCGACGCGATAGCCGGCGGTGGTGATGACGTCGTCCTCGCGGCTGACATACCAGAAATAGCCGTCCTCGTCCTGCGCGCTGAGATCGCCGGTGAGCAGAAACTCGCCGGCATATTTCTTCGCGGTCGCCTCGGGATTGCGCCAGTATTCGAGCATGGTGACCGGGCACGGCTGGCGCACGCCGATGATGCCGCGCTGGCCTCTCGGCTGCTCCTCGCCCTTGTCGTTGACGATGCGGACGTCGAAGCCCGGCGTCGCCTTGCCCATCGACCCCGGGCGGATCGGAAACAGATTGGAATTGCTGCCGATCACGAGATTGCACTCGGTCTGACCGAACACCTCGTGTGCGTCGATGCCGAAGGTCTCGCGCACCCAGCCGAGCAGCTCGCCGCCAAGCGATTCACCGCCGGTGAAGATGCTGCGCAGCTTCACGCCCGGATGCTTCACCCCGGCCTGCCGCATCAGCTTCAACGCGGTCGGCGGCAGGAAGACGTTGCGCACGCCAAGATCGGCCATCATCTGCATCGCCGCCTGCGGCTCGAATTTTCGCGCGCGGTGACCGACCAGCGGGATGCCGTGATACCAGAACGCCAGCAAGCCGTTGACGAGGCCGCCGATCCAGGCCCAGTCCGCCGGCGTCCACATGAGATCGCCGGGCCGGGGCAAGAAGTTGTGGCACATCTCGACGTTGGGCAGATGGCCGAGCACGACGCGGTGCGCATGCAGCGCGCCCTTCGGGTTGCCCGTGGTGCCCGAGGTGTAGATGATCAGCGCGGGATCGTCGCAGGACGTATTGACCCGCGTGAAGTCGGGTGACGCGGCCTTCACCGCGTCCCAGAACGATGTCGTGCCCGCGGGGGCGCGCTCGCCGACGATATAGACATTCTTCAGGTCAGGCAGGCGGTCGCGGATCTTGGCGAGTTTCTCCCAACCGCCCTCGTCGGTCACGATGGCCTTGGCTTCGGAGTTCGACAGGCGGAATTCCAGCGCGTCCTCGCCGAACAGCGCGAACAGCGGGATCGAGATCATGCCGGAGCGGAACGCCGCCATATGGGCGACCGGCAATTCCAGCGATTGCGACAGGAACACCGCGACGCGGTCGCCCCGCGACAGCCCATCGGCCTTCAGCACATTGGCAAAGCGGCGCGACATCTCGGCGATCTCGTCGAAGGAGGTGCGACTGGTCGCGCCGTTCTCGTCGACATAGACCAGCGCGAGGCGCCCGGCGCCGTCGGCATGGCGGTCGCAACACGCCTCGGCCATGTTGAAGCGATCAGGGATGTCCCAACGGAAGTTGCGGACGAGGTCGTCGTAGGTCTTGGCTTCGGAGAGCATGGGCTTGGTCGTCTTCCCGGTGTCTTCTTGTTAGGGTCCAGTCTAAAGCTGTGAGTGCTCGGGACAAGAGCCTCTCGGCGTCATTCCGGGGCGACGCGTCAGCGTCGAGCCCGAAATGACGGCGGAGGTTCACCGCACCGTCGCAAAGAACTTCCTGACATCGCGCACGAACAGCTCTGGCTGCTCGAAGGCGGCAAAGTGACCGCCCTTCTCCATCTCGCTCCAATGCGTGATGCGGGAGAAATTCGGCTCCATCCAGCGCCGCACCGGCGTGATGATCTCCTTGGGAAACACGGCGACACCGGTCGGCACGCCAACCTTGGGCGTGGTGCGGCGCTTGCCAAAACTCTCCCAGTAGAGCCGCGCCGAGGAGGTCGCCGTCTCCGTCGCCCAATAGAGCATGACGTTGTCGAGCAGCTCGTCCTTGCCAAAGATGTTTTCGGGGTGCCCGTTGCAATCGGTCCAGGCCCAGAATTTTTCCAGGATCCAGGCCGCCTGCCCGCTCGGGGAATCCGTCAGGCCATAGCCGAGCGTCTGCGGCCGCGTCGACTGCTGTTTTGAGTAACCGGAATCGAGATCGACATAATGCTTGAGCCCGGCGAGCGCGCGCTTCTCCTCCGCCGTCGGCTCGCCCTCCACTTTCGGCGCGGCGTTGAAGGCGAGCGTGATGTGGATGCCGGCGCAATGCGCCGGATCCTGCGCACCGAGCGAGGTCGTCACCGCCGAACCCCAGTCGCCGCCCTGCGCGCCGTAACGCGGATAGCTGAGCCGGTCCATCAGCTTCGCCCAGGTCGCGGCGATGCGGTCGACACCCCAGCCGGTGGCCTTCGGCTTGGCCGAGAAGCCGAAGCCCGGCAGCGAGGGACAGATCACGTGAAAGGCATCGGCGGGATTGCCGCCATGCGCGGCGGGATCGGTGAGCGGCGCGATCACCTTCTGGAATTCGACGATCGAGCCGGGCCAGCCATGCGTGACGATCAGCGGCAGCGCGTTCGGCTCTTTCGAGCGAACGTGCATGAAATGTATGTCGAGCCCGTCGATCTCGGTGGTGAACTGCGCGAAGCGATTGAGCTTTGCCTCGCGGGCACGCCAGTCATAGCCGTCAGCCCAGTAGGCGCAAACTTCCTGAATCCACTTCCGCGGCGCGCCCTGGCTCCAGTCGTCAACCAGCTCCGCCTCCGGCCAGCGCGTGCGGGCGAGGCGCGATTTGAGATCGGCGAGGATGTCGTCGCTGACGGCAATGCGGAACGGCTTGATGGCGGTCATTGGCGGCCTCCCTTCTTTTCTTATGGAGAGAGTAGACCGAACCGATGCCGCATCAAAGGTTGCCCATCCTCCCCTGGGGGGAGGATCGGTTCGCATAGAGCGAAGCGGCGTGCGAACCGAGGTGGAGTGACAGTCTCTCCACGGAAGCGCTGCCGGAGTGGAGAGATCACCCCACCCTGCTCGCGCTACGCGCGATTCCCCTGCCCCTCCAGGGGAGGGTAAGCAGCTAGCCCGATAGCGCGGCCTTCACCAAGCCGCTGGCCTTGCCGAAATCCATCTGCCCCGCGTATTTCGCGCGCAGCACGGCGATCACCTTGCCCATGTCCTTCATGCCGGCCGCACCGGTCTCGCCGATCGCATCCGCGATCGCCTTCTTCACTTCGTCCTCGGACATCTGCTTGGGCAGGTACGCCGAGATCACCGCGATCTCCTCGCGCTCCTGGGCTGCGAGCTCGGCGCGGCCGCCCTTGTCGTAGAGCTCGACCGATTCCTGCCGCTGCTTGATCATCTTCTGGAAGACGCCGAGCAGGTCGGCATCCGACAACGGCGGCTTGCCCTGCCCGCGCGCGTCGATGTCGGCGTTCTTGATGGTCGAGTTCATCATGCGCAGCGTGGACAGCTTGCGCTCGTCCTTGGCCTTCATGGCCTCCTTGACCGCAGTGTTGATGTCGTCGCGCAGCATGGTCGTGATCCCTTCGAATATATGACGCCTGATCTAGGCCGTTTGCGCCCTTCACACAACCTGGCTGGCGAGCCATTCGGTCAGCGCCCGCGCGGTCGCTTCCGGCTGCTCGGCTTGCGGCAGGTGCCCGCAAGCCTCGAGGATCACGAGCCTTGCGCCGGCGATGCCCTCGGCCATCTCCTTCGAGAAGGCGTTGGGGATGGTATTGTCGGCATCGCCCGTCAGCACCAATGTCGGGCAGGTGATCGTCGCCAGCGTCGGGCGCGAATCCACCCGCGCGATGATCGCGGTCTGCTGCCGCAGATAGCCCTCGACGCCGACGTCCTCGTCCTGGGCGTGCACCAGCTTCAGAATATCGGAGTCATCGCGCCGCGAGGGATGCACCAGCTCCGGAAAGCTCTCTTCGCGGATGGCGCGCAATTCGCCGCGCCTCGCGCGCTCCATCAGGCCGCGGCGGCGCGCGGTCGCCTCTGGCGTATCGGGCCGGGCCTGGGTGTTGATCAGCGCCAGCTTGATGACCCGCTCGGGCGCCTGGCGCATGATCTCGAGCGCGATGTAGCCACCCATGGAATGCCCGGCGAGCGCAAAGCGCGGCGGTGCCTCGCGCAGCAGGCGGGCGGCGATATCA
This sequence comes from uncultured Bradyrhizobium sp., assembly GCF_936943645.1. GTDB lineage: Bacteria > Pseudomonadota > Alphaproteobacteria > Rhizobiales > Xanthobacteraceae > Bradyrhizobium. The sequence goes on from NZ_CAKZJO010000079.1 coordinate 90,775, forward strand.
GCCATGCTGTCGTCGCGGATATGGTTGGCAATCATCACCGGGCCGAACCGCCACAGCGCCGGGACGACGGGGGCATAGATCCGGGCCGAGGAGGCCAGCCCCGGAACCAGCACCATCGGGGTCGTCTGGTCCATTATTGCCTCGCAAGCCGCTCAAATTGCCGGAAATTATCGTCGCAAGCTTAAGTGCCCGAAGCAGGCTGTCAAATATGCAAAAACGCATGTGAATCGGCGCATCTGCGCTTTGACGGCGGCGCCCGCGGGGACTATGAAACGCGCTCATGACACAACATGACAACGATCCCGCCTGGCCGGACCATAAACCGACCGCGCTCCTCGTGCTTGCCGATGGCACGGTGCTGGAAGGCTTCGGTCTCGGCGCCGAGGGCCACGCCGTCGGCGAGGTCTGCTTCAACACCGCGATGACCGGCTATGAGGAGATCCTCACCGATCCCTCCTATGCCGGCCAGCTCATCACCTTCACCTTCCCGCATATCGGCAACGTCGGCACCAACGACGAGGATATCGAGACGGTGAACATGGCGGCGACGCCGGGCGCGCGTGGCGTGATCCTGCGCACCGCGATCACCGATCCCTCCAACTACCGCGCCACCAAGCATCTCGATGCCTGGCTCAAGGCGCGCGGCATCATCGGTCTCTCCGGTATCGACACCCGCGCCCTGACCGCGCTGATCCGCAGCAAGGGCATGCCCAATGCCGTGATCGCGCACGCCAAGAACGGCGAGTTCGACCTGCATGGCCTGAAGGAAGAAGCCCGCGAATGGCCCGGCCTCGAGGGCATGGACCTCGTGCCGATGGTCACGAGCGGCCAGCGCTTCACCTGGGACGAGACCCCCTGGCTGTGGGACAAGGGCTTTGGCCGCCAGGACAAGCCTGAGTTCAACGTCGTCGCCATCGACTACGGCATCAAGCGCAACATCCTTCGCCTGCTCGCCGGCGTCGGCTGCAAGGTGACGGTGGTGCCGGCGACGACCTCGTCCGCAGACATCCTGGCGATGAAGCCGGACGGCGTGTTCCTGTCGAACGGTCCGGGCGATCCGGCCGCCACCGGCAAATATGCCGTGCCCGTGATCCAGGACGTCATCAAGTCTGGCACGCCGACCTTCGGCATCTGCCTGGGACACCAGATGCTGGGTCTTGCCGTCGGCGCCAAGACCAAGAAGATGCATCAGGGCCATCACGGCGCCAATCATCCCGTCAAGGACGAGACCACCGGCAAGGTCGAGATCACCTCGATGAATCACGGCTTTGCCGTGGACGAGGCGACGCTGCCGAAGGGCGCCACGCAGACCCACATTTCCTTGTTTGATGGGTCCAACTGCGGCATCCAGCTCGACGGCAAGCCGGTGTTCTCGGTGCAGTACCACCCCGAGGCTTCGCCCGGCCCGCGCGACTCGCACTATCTGTTCCAGCGCTTCGCCGATCTGATGCGGCAGAAGAAGAGCGCGTAAGACCAAGAACACCGGCGGACAAAGCCGCCGGCGATGCGTCACGGGCGCATGAACATGAAGTCCGTGTCGGGATCGCAGTTCTCGGCGATGAAGCGCAGCTCCGCTTGAATGTCCGGGACGGACCTCGTCTCCAGATATTTCGAGATCACCAGGCTGAGCAGGGCGCGGCACACGGCTTCGTGCCCGAGACCGGACGTCTCGGCGTCGTCGATGGCCGCCGAGAAATGACGCTGCGCAACGTCGGATGCGTACATGGCGTTCCCTTTATCTTTCGGTGCGATTTGCGTGCCCGCCATTGGCCGCCCGTGCCTTGATCTCCATCAAGCCGGCGCGGAGCGGCGCAGGAACAAGGGGGCGTGCACCGTCTTGATCCCCAAGCTGTTGTGATCCGGAGCCCCGAAATGTCCGCCGTCCGCGACAATGCCGAGCCGCTCGCCATCGTGTTCGAGGATGACGGCCTCGTGCCGAACAACATCCTGCCCTTCCTGGTTTACCAGAGCGCGGTGAAGCTCGATCCCGAGCGACCCGAGGCGAGCATCGAAGATCTGTTCGAAGCGAACGGCTGGGGCGGCACGTGGCGCAACGGCGTCTACGATTATCTGCACTATCACGCGACGGTGCACGAGGTGCTCGGCGTCGCCCGCGGCCGCGCGCGCGTCCGCTTCGGCGGCGACCACGGCCAGGAGCTGGACATCAAGGCCGGCGACGTCGCGATCCTGCCGGCCGGCACCGGTCATCAATGCATCAAGGCGAGCGATGATTTCTGCGTGATCGGCGCCTATCCGCCGGGCGCGAAGATGGAGATCACAAGGGCGACGCCGGAGAACCACGCCAAGGCGCTGAAGACGATTCCGCAAGTCGCGCTGCCGCCGGCCGATCCGGTTACGGGCAAGGGCGGGGCGTTGATGCGGCTGTGGCGGTAGCCGAGCAGATGGTGCCGTAGGCTGGGCAAAGCGGAACGTGCCCACCCATTTTTCGCGATCGAGAGGGATGGTGGGCACGGCGCGCGAAGAAGCGCGCCTTTGCCCACCTGATATCCCGGCTACGCCTCGTTGCCGCCTTCCTGACGCGTGGCCTCGAACAGGAACCAGGTCCGGCGCTCGGTCTCGTCGATGAAGTTCTCGAGCAGGCTCGCGCTCGCCACGTCTTCGGCCTTGTCGCAGACGTCATGCGCTTTGCGCATCGCGGCCGCGACGTGCTTGTTGTCCTGCATCAGCTCGCGCAGCATCTCGCGTGGCGGGACGTAGTCCTCGTTATTGTCCTTGATGGTCTGGAGCTTTGCGACCTGGCCGATCGACTTCAGCGTGGTGCCGCCGATCTTGCGGACACGCTCGGCGAGCTGGTCGGTGGTGGCGAAGATCTGGTCGGACTGCTCGTCGAGCAGCAGATGGTAGTCCCGGAAATGCCGGCCGCTGATGTGCCAGTGGAAATTCTTGGTCTTCAGGTACAGGGCGAAGGCGTCGGCCAGAAGCACGTTGAGCGCCTCAGAGACCTTCTTGACCCCGTCGGGCGACAGATCGGTGGGGGTATCGAGATCGGGCGAGACCTTGTTGTTGGTTTTGCTCACGGGAGACCTTCCTGTTAGGACGCGGACATTGACGGCGCGCCGTCGCACCCCTAACGCAAGCGGGCAGCGCCGGTTCCCCGACAGGAACTGTTTCGCCGGGACCCTCGGATACCCCATGGACGATTGGATCGATTATTACGACTCCACGCATACGATCTATGTCAGCAAGCTGCATCGCGACTTGCACTTCCAGATCATCGCGCGGGACATCATCGGCTACATCACCTCGCCCGAGGCGACCGTGCTCGACTACGCCTGCGGGGAGGCGTTGTCGGCGAACCAGGTGGCGGCCGCCTGCGGCAAGCTGATCCTAGCCGAACCGGCGCCCGGGGTGCGCGGCCGGCTGATCGCGCGGTTTGCCCCGAACACCAAGATTCGCGTCCGCTCGCTCGACGACGTCCGCAAGATGCAGGACCAGTCGATCGACCTCGTGGTGATGAACTCGGTCGCGCAGTACATGACGCCGGACGAGCTTGATGCCGCGTTTCTCAACATCCGCCGTATCCTGACGCAATCAGGCAAGCTGGTGCTGGGAGACATCCTGCAGCCCGATGTCGGCATGTTCAGGGACGTCGTGGCGCTACTCGGCTTCGGCCTGCGGCACGGCTTCCTGAAGGACGCGCTGATCGGGCTGATCAGCACAGCGCTGTCGGATTACCGCCATTTGCGCACGCGCATCGGGCTGCAGCGCTACAGCGAGGACGAGATCACCGCCAAGCTGAGGGCCGCGGGCTTTGGGGTCCAGCGCGCCCACACCAATATCGGCCATAATCGCTGGCGCATGACCTTCATCGCTCGGCCGCCGCTGGTTCGTTAAGCATAACAATTAGCCGTTGTAGCTTGTCGCACTGCAATCGGACATGATCGCCGCGGCCCGGTGGCGGAAGCGTCTACGCGAGGGCGGTGCAACGCTCTTCATCCTGGTTCAAATCCAGGCCGGGTCTCCATGCTTCGCCCCTGCGGGGCTACGCGTGGCGCAGCCACGCGAGGCCCGAAGGGACGAAGCGTGTCCGGCGTAGCTGGAGCGAAGCGGAAGCGAAGACGGACTGCCTGCCGCGACCTCAATCCGCCTCTACCACATCACACCCGACGACGAGCTGAAGCCGCTCCGCATCCTTCGCCGCCGATTTGATCACCGCATCGAGCAAGCCGGGAAAGCGCACGTCCAGATCCTCACGGCGCAGCCGCATGAAGCGGTTGGTGCCGGCGACGCGCGTCTGCATCAGGCCGCATTCGCGCAGTTTGGCGAAGTGATAGGCGAGGTTAGACTTGGCCCCGAGACCGCTGAAATCGCCGCACCGCAACTCGCTGCTGACACGTTCTTGCTGGGCAAGCTGGTACACGATCGCCAATCGGATCGGATCGCTCAGGCAATCCAGGACCATCGGCAGCTCGATCTGCTCGCGGGTGGGGTGGAGGGGTGTGCGGCTCATGGTCCGAAATCATAGCGATCCGGACCCAATGTTCAATAGTTCTTGAACCAATTGACAGCGGCTTCCGAAAATACCAATAGTTCAATAATCATTGAACATAAGGTTGCACCCGATGAGCGTATTCTGGTTGGCCCTGGCGGCCTTCGCGATTGGCACAGAAGGCTTTGTGATCGCAGGACTTTTGCCCGGCATCGCCGCTGATTTGCAGATTTCAGTGCCGGCCGCCGGCCAGTTGGTCACCGCCTATGCCCTCACCTACGCCGTGGGTTCGCCGATCCTGGCGGTCGCGCTGAACAATATCGACCGCCGCACCGTGCTGGCCCTGGCGCTGACGACTTTCATCGCCGGAAACCTCGCGGCCATGGTCGCATCCAGCTACGCCTTGCTGCTCGCCTCGCGAATGCTGATGGCGCTGGGCTCGGGCCTGTGCGTGCCGACGGCCATGGCGGTGTCTGTCGCGGTCGCCGCTCCCGAACGCCGCGGCCGCGCGGTGGCGCTGGTCACCTCGGGCATCACGGTTGCGACTGTCATCGGTGTTCCCCTCGGCAATCTCGTCGGCAGCCTGGTCGGCTGGCGCGCGACCTTCGCCATGGTCGCCCTGATCAGCGCCGTTGCGCTCGCCGGCCTTCTGCTCGGGCTGCCCCGCGGCCTGCCACGCAACACCGCCTCGCTCGGCGAGCGGATGGCGGTGGCGCGTCACAGCCACGTGCTGGTCGCGCTCCTGATCACCATTCTCTGGGCGCTCGGCGGCTTCACCGTGTTCACCTATTTCGCGGTTCCACTGCGCAGCCTCGGCTTCGACGCCTCGCAGATCAGCCTGGCGCTCCTGGTGTTTGGCGGCGCGGCGGCGATCGGCAACATGCTCGGCGGCGTGCTGGCCGACCGGCTCGGCACGCTGGCCACCGCCGGCCTCGGGCTGGCCGGCATGTCGGCGGCTCTGATCCTGCATTCGCTGGTCCTGAAGCTGATGCCCGGCCAGGCGCATTACGCGGTGCTGGGTGCGATCTTCCTCTGGGGCATCTCGGGCTGGGCGTTCTATCCGGCCCAGGTCGCCAGCATCATCCGGATCGAGCCGCAGGCCTCGATGATCGCGCTCTCGCTGAACGCCTCCGCCATGTATCTCGGCTTCGCCATTGGCGGAGCATTGGGGGGCGCGGTGCTGGCCACCCTCTCCCCGAACGACCTCGGCTGGATCGGCGGAACGAGCGTTGCGGCCTCGCTTCTGGTCCACCTCGCCCGCGGCTGGCAGGCCCGGCCAAAACCGGTCAAAATTGCCGGTTGATGGGCATTTTTCGGGGTTTCGCCGCCCCGAAAACTGGTCTAAGACCCACCCGCGCGCGAGGGAAGGCCCCGCGCTCTCGGCTCAAGGGGACGCGCGGCAAGCGCGCCCTTTTTTTGTGCCTAAATTCCACTTCGACTTCGGCGAGAGTTGATGCCCAAACGTACAGACATCACCACCATCCTGATCATCGGCGCCGGTCCCATCGTGATCGGCCAGGCCTGCGAGTTCGACTATTCGGGCACGCAGGCGGTGAAGACGCTGAAGGAAGAGGGCTATCGCATCGTCCTCGTCAATTCCAATCCGGCCACCATCATGACCGACCCGGAATTGGCCGATGCGACCTATATCGAGCCGATCACGCCCGAAATTGTTGCGAAGATCATCGAGAAGGAACGTCACGTCATTCCCGGCGGCTTCGCGCTGCTGCCCACCATGGGCGGCCAGACCGCGCTGAACTGCGCGCTGTCGCTGCGCCGGCAGGGCACGCTGGAGAAGTTCGACGTCGAGATGATCGGCGCCACCGCCGACGCCATCGACAAGGCGGAGGACCGCCAGCTGTTCCGCGAGGCCATGACCAAGATCGGGCTCGAGACGCCGAAATCGCGGCTCGCCAACGCCTCGGCCTTGAAGAAGTCGTTCCGCGACAAATACCTTGCCGAGCGCGAAAAGCTCTCGGGCGCCGCACTCGAAGAGCATGAGCGGCAATGGACGCTGGGCGAGAGCGACCGCCGCAAGCGCTATCAGGAATACGCGCTCGGGCAGGCGATGATGGCGCTGTCCGAGATCGGCCTGCCCGCGATCATCCGCCCCTCCTTCACCATGGGCGGCACCGGCGGCGGCATCGCCTACAACAAGGAAGAATTCCTCGACATCATCGAGCGCGGGCTCGACGCGTCTCCGACCAACGAAGTGCTGATCGAAGAATCCGTGCTCGGCTGGAAAGAGTACGAGATGGAGGTGGTGCGCGACAAGAAAGACAATTGCATCATCGTCTGCTCGATCGAGAACCTCGATCCGATGGGCGTGCACACCGGCGATTCCATCACGGTGGCGCCGGCGCTGACGCTGACCGACAAGGAATACCAGATCATGCGCGACGCCTCGCTGGCGGTGCTGCGCGAGATCGGCGTCGAAACCGGCGGCTCCAACGTGCAGTTCGGCGTCAATCCCGAAGACGGCCGCATGGTCGTGATCGAGATGAATCCGCGCGTGTCGCGCTCCTCTGCGCTGGCGTCGAAGGCCACCGGCTTTCCGATCGCCAAGGTCGCGGCCAAGCTCGCCGTCGGCTACACGCTCGACGAGATCGCCAACGACATCACGGGCGGTGCAACGCCCGCCTCGTTCGAGCCGACCATCGACTACGTCGTCACCAAGGTGCCGCGCTTCGCCTTCGAGAAATTCCCCGGCGCCTCGACCACGCTGACGACGTCGATGAAGTCGGTCGGCGAGGTCATGGCGATCGGCCGCACCTTCCAGGAGAGCCTGCAGAAGGCGCTGCGCGGGCTCGAGACCGGACTGACCGGCCTCGACGAGATCGAAATCGAGGGCCTCGGCCGCGACGACGACAAGAACGCGATCCGCGCCGCGCTCGGCACGCCGACGCCGAACCGCATTCTTCAGGTCGCCCAGGCCATGCGGCTCGGCTGGTCGAACGAGGACATCTTCAACTCCTGCAAGATCGATCCGTGGTTCCTCAGTGAGATGCGCGGCATCGTCGACATGGAGGAGAAGGTCCGGAAGAACGGCCTGCCCGGCAACGCCTTCGGCATGCGCACGCTCAAGGCCATGGGTTTTTCGGACGCGCGCCTTGCGGTGCTGGCCGAGACGACGGAAGCCGAGGTCACCGCGAAGCGCCACGCGCTCGGCGTGCGCCCCGTCTACAAGCGCATCGACACCTGCGCAGCCGAGTTCGCCTCGCCCACCGCCTACATGTACTCGACCTACGAGTCGCTGTTCGCGGGCGCGCCCGCGGACGAGAGCACCCCGTCCGACAAGAAGAAGGTCATCATTCTCGGCGGCGGGCCGAACCGCATCGGCCAGGGCATCGAGTTCGACTATTGCTGCTGTCACGCCTGCTTCGCGCTGCATGACGCCGGCTACGAATCCATCATGGTCAACTGCAATCCGGAGACGGTGTCGACCGATTACGACACCGCCGACCGGCTCTATTTCGAGCCGCTCACCGCCGAGGACGTGCTGGAGATCATCGCCAAGGAACGCAGCAACGGCACCCTGCACGGGGTGATCGTGCAGTTCGGCGGCCAGACGCCGCTGAAGCTCGCCCGTGCGCTGGAAGCTGCCGAGGTGCCGATCCTCGGGACCTCGCCCGATGCCATCGACCTTGCCGAGGACCGCGACCGCTTCAAGCGCGTGCTCGACAAGCTCCGTCTCAAGCAGCCGAAGAACGGCATCGCCTATTCGGTCGAGCAGGCTCGCCTCGTCTCGGCCGATCTCGGCCTGCCCCTGGTGGTGCGCCCGTCCTACGTGCTCGGCGGCCGCGCGATGCAGATCATCCGCGAGGAGAACCAGCTCAACGACTATTTGCTCGGCACGCTGCCGGAGCTGGTGCCGGCCGACGTCAAGGCGCGCTATCCCAACGACAAGACCGGGCAGATCAACACCGTGCTCGGCAAGAACCCGCTGCTGTTCGACCGCTATCTGTCCGACGCCACCGAGATCGACGTCGACTGCCTCTGCGACGGCAAGGACACCTTCATCGTCGGCATCATGGAGCACATCGAGGAAGCCGGCATCCATTCCGGCGACAGCGCCTGCTCGCTGCCGCCGCACTCGCTGGATGCGAAGATGATCGAGGAGCTGGAGCGGCAGACCCGCGAGCTCGCACTCGGCCTCGACGTGGTCGGCCTGATGAACGTGCAATACGCCATCAAGGACGGCGAGATCTACGTGCTCGAGGTCAACCCGCGCGCCTCGCGCACCGTGCCCTTCGTCGCCAAGGTGGTCGGCACGCCGGTCGCCAAGATCGCCGCGCGCATCATGGCCGGCGAGAAGCTCGCCGACTTCAAGCTGAAGAAGGCGAAGCTCAAGCACGTCGGCGTCAAGGAATCGGTCTTCCCGTTCGCGCGCTTCCCCGGCGTCGACACCGTGCTCGGCCCCGAGATGCGCTCGACCGGCGAGGTCATGGGCATCGACCGCAACTTCGAGGTCGCCTTCGCCAAGAGCCAGCTCGGCGGCGGCACGCGAGTACCGGGCAAGGGCACGGTGTTCGTCTCGGTGCGGGAGAGCGACAAGACGCGCATCGCCGAGGCCGTGCGCGAATTGCATTCGCTCGGCTTCAAGGTACTGGCAACCTCGGGCACGCAGCGCTTCCTGGCTGATCAGGGCATCCCGACCGAGAAGGTGAACAAGGTGCTGGAGGGACGGCCGCACATCGTCGATGCCATCACCAATGGCGACGTCCAGCTCGTCTTCAACACCACCGAAGGCCCGCAGGCGCTGGCCGACAGCCGATCGCTGCGGCGCGCGGCCCTCTTGCATAAAGTGCCGTATTACACCACTCTTTCCGGGGCCGTGGCGGCCGCGCAGGGCATACGCGCCTATCTGGGCGGGGACCTTGAGGTTCGTACCCTGCAGAGCTACTTTTCGGAAACCTGATCGCTAGCGGCGGCAAACCCGCCGCTAAGTGATTGGCAATGAAGCCACAATGGCCGGAGGAACTGTCCGGCCATGTGGTTGTTCTGTTCCGGCGCCAGACCCACATAACACCCCGGTGGGCGCGTGTTCAGCCCCGGGAGTACCGACGAATCAAGGTTGCCGCGCCCCGGCTTGTGTGGGGCGCGCAGCTGAAGGACGAGAGAAGAGATGGAAAAGGTTCCGATGACCCAGGCCGGCTTTGTCGCGCTCGGGGAAGAATTGAAGAAGCGCCAGTCGGAAGATCGTCCGCGGATCATCGAGCATATCGCGGAGGCACGCTCGCACGGCGACCTGTCGGAGAACGCGGAATATCATGCCGCGAAGGAAGAGCAGTCCCACAACGAGGGCCGTATCGCCGAGCTCGAGGACAAGCTCGCGCGTGCCGACATCATCGACATATCCAAGCTCTCCGGCGACACCATCAAGTTCGGCGCCACCGTGACCCTGGTCGACGAAGACACCGAGAAGAAGACGGTGTGGCAGATCGTCGGCGAGGTCGAGGCCGACGCCAAGAAGGGCCGCATCTCCATCACCTCGCCGCTCGCGCGCGCGCTGATCGGCAAGAAGAAGGGCTCGACCGTCGAGGTCAACGCACCCGGCGGCGCCAAGGCATACGAGATCACCAAGGTGGAGTGGCGGTAAGCATTTGCCGCTGCGCCGACGTTTTTTGAAAAGGCCGCGCACTGCGCGGCCTTTTTTGTTGCTCTGTGATCGTGATGAGCTGTGATCTCACCTCGTCATTGCGAGGAGCTCTTGCGACGAAGCAATCCAGACTACTTCCGCGGAGAGATTCTGGATTGCTTCGCTGCGCTCGCAATGACGATGTTGATGCAGCCGGCACTACTCCATCACCGTCAAACCTGAGGTGGCCGCTTCTTCAGCGGCCCTCGAAGGGCGACCGCCACACTGGTGCCGCGCGCTCTTACATGCGGGCCGCTCTTCCTTCGAGGCTCCCCATGGGACGCGTTGCGTCCCATGCCTCGCACCTCCAGCGACAACGGCTTTGCCGTTGCGCGGGGATGACGGAACGGGCATTGCGCGCCCTCCGCCCCAGACAGCACTGACATTCGCCCAAATTGCCACTACCTAATCACCCAGAATGCCCTTTTCTTCCTCCCCCTTCGCTTCCGAGCGCGCCCTTCACGATCGAGTGCCTGGCGCGGGCGTCACTGCGGTGCTCGGGCCCACCAACACCGGCAAGACCCATCTCGCCATCGAGCGGATGCTCGCGCATCCCTCGGGCATGATCGGCCTGCCGCTGCGCCTCCTGGCGCGCGAGGTCTACAACAAGATCGCCGCACGCGTCGGCAGCGAGGCCGTCGCGCTCGTCACCGGCGAGGAGAAGATCAAGCCCAGGAATCCGCGCTATTGGGTCTCGACCGTCGAGGCGATGCCGCGCGACCTCGACCTTTCCTTTCTCGCCGTCGACGAGGTCCAGATCGCGAGCGATCTCGAACGCGGCCATGTCTTCACCGATCGCATCCTCAACCGCCGCGGCCGCGACGAGACGCTGCTGCTGGGCGCTGCCACCATGCGCCCGATCATCGAGCGGCTGCTGCCCGGCGTTTCCATGATCACGCGGCCGCGCCTGTCGCAGCTGGAATTCGCCGGCGACCGCAAGATCACGCGCCAGCCGCGCCGCACCGCCATCGTCGCGTTCTCGGCCGACGAAGTCTACGCCATCGCCGAGCTGATCAAGCGCCAGCATGGCGGCGCCGCCGTGGTGCTGGGATCGCTCTCGCCCCGCACGCGCAACGCGCAGGTGGAGATGTTCCAGAACGGCGACGTCGATTATCTCGTTGCCACCGATGCCGTCGGCATGGGCCTCAATCTCGACGTCGACCACGTCGCCTTTGCCTCCGACCGCAAGTTCGACGGCTTTCAGTTCCGCCGCCTGACGCCGTCCGAGTTCGCGCAGATCGCGGGACGCGCGGGCAGGGCCACGCGCAACGGCACCTTCGGCACCACAGGGCGCTGCGCGCCGTTCGAGCCCGAGCTCGTCAACGCGCTGCAGAACCACACTTTCGATCCGGTGAAGATGCTGCAATGGCGCAATTCGAAGCTGGATTTCTCCTCGCTCGGCGCGCTCCAGGTCTCGCTGAACCTCGCCCCCGGCCATGAGGCGCTGACGCGCGCGCCAATCGCCGAGGACATGCGCGTGCTCGACCATGCCGCCCGCGACGCCGAGGTGCGCGATGTCGCGCACGGCAAGGAGGCCGTGGAACGGCTGTGGGAGGCCTGCCAGGTCCCGGACTACAGGAAATTGTCGCCGGCCGCCCATGCCGAGCTGGTGACCACGCTCTACGGCTTCCTGATGCGGAAGGGCTGCATCCCCGATGCCTGGTTCGAAGCCCAGGTCACCCAGGCCGACCGCATCGACGGCGACATCGACACGCTGTCGGCCCGGATCGCACAGATCCGCACCTGGACCTTCGTCGCCAACCGCCCGGACTGGCTGAAAGGCCCCGAACGCTGGCAGGGGATCGCGCGGGAGGTCGAAAATAAATTATCGGATGCGCTCCATGAACGCTTGACTGAGCGTTTCGTTGATCGCCGGACCAGTGTATTGATGCGCCGCCTGCGGGAGAACACGAGCTTGAATACTGAAATCGGCAAGACCGGCGAAGTCATCGTCGAAGGCCATGTCATCGGCCGCCTCGACGGCTTCACCTTTGCACCGGATGCGGCGGAAGCAGGCTCCGATGCGAAAGCCTTGCAGGCTGCAGCGCAAGCGGTGCTCGCCGGCGAGATCAACACGCGTGCCGAAAAGCTCGGCAATGCGCCGGACGATCAGTTCGTGCTGACCTCCGAAGGCACCATCCGCTGGACCGGCGATGCCGTGGCGCGACTGTCTGCCGCAGAGGACGCGCTGCATCCGCGCATCCGCATCATCTCCGACGAAAGGCTCACCGGGGCGCCCCGCGAAAAAGTGCAGGCCCGGCTCGAGCTCTGGCTCAAGACCCATATCGAGAAGCTGCTCGGGCCGATGTTCGAGCTTTCCAAGGCGGAGGACGTCACCGGTATCGCCCGCGGGATCGCCTATCAGCTGGTCGAGGCGCTCGGCGTGCTGGAGCGGCCCAAGATCGCCAATGAGCTGAAGGATCTCGACCAGCCCTCGCGTGCCGTCCTGCGGAAGTACGGCGTCCGCTTCGGCGCCTATCACATCTATTTCCCCGGCCTGCTCAAGCCCGCCGCGCGCGCGCTCGCCGCGCTGCTCTGGGCGCTGAAGCAGGACAATGTCGATCTGTCCTCTCTCTCGGGCGCGCAGCATCTGGCCTCATCGGGCCGCACTTCTTTCCCGGTCGACAAGGCGCTGCCGCGCGATGCCTATCGCGTGCTCGGCTACAAGCAGGCCGGCGAGCGCGCCGTGCGCGTCGACATCCTGGAGCGCCTGGCCGATCTGATCCGCCCGGCGCTGGCCTGGCGCGAGAATGCCTCCGGCGAGAAGCCGGCCGGCGCCTTCGACGGCCGTGGCTTCGTGGTGACGCAGGCGATGACCTCGCTCACGGGATCTGCCGGCGAGGATTTCGCCTCCGTGCTGCGCGCGCTCGGCTATCGCATGGAGAAGCGTCCGCCGCTGCCGGCAAAACCGGCCGTGGTGGAAACGGTCGCGGCCGAAACGCCGCCGGCTGAAGGCAGCGCCGAGGCCTCGGCAGAGACTTCGACCGAGACGGCGGCGGAAGCCGTTGCCGGCCTGCCCGAGGAGACCCCGGCCGTCGAGACTGCCGTTGAAGGCGTCACCGTCGAAGATGCGCCCGGCATGGAGCAGCACGACGAGCCCGCCCCGGCAGAGCCCGCGCTCGAAGCGTCTCCTGAGGTGCCCGTGACGCCCGAAGACGCCCCCGGCATCGCGCCGCCGGCTGACGAGGCCGCTGCGCCGGTGGAGGCTGCCGGCCTCGAAGCGGCTGCCGCCGAGACCGTGGCAACGGAAGCCGCTGCGTCACCCGATGCCGCCGCGCCTGAAGCTGCGGCCGCGCCCGCCGAGCCCGAACTGGTCGAAGTCTGGCGTCCCGGCGGCCGTCACGAGGACCGCAAGCCGCGCCACGAGCGCCACCGTCACCAGCGCCATCACAACAACCAGCGGCCGCAGGCCGGTGCCGAGGCGGGCGCTGCGCCCGCGGAAGGCGAAGCCGCCGAAGGCGCCAAGCCCGGTGAAAGGCATCGTCATGGCGGCGGTCATCGCCGCGACGGCAACAGGGACTTCCGCAAGCCGCGCGAAGGTGGCGAGGGCGGCGAGCGCCGCGACGACCGCAATCGCAGCTTCCAGGGCAAGGACCGCGACAAGGATCGCGATCGCAACCGCGACAACAAGAAGTTCGGCGGCGATCGTGACAAGGGTCGCGACAACCGTGGCCGCGACCGCGACAAGGGCCGCGACCGCCGAGATCGCGAATCCGGTCCGTCGCTCCGTCCCTACGCTTCGAGCGCGAACCCGCGCGAGCGCGATCGTCCCGCCGATCCCAACTCGCCGTTCGCCAAGCTCGCTGCGCTGAAAGAGCAGCTGTCGGGACGCAAGGAGTAACCCCACGACCACCGAGCGGCAGCGCCTCGACAAATGGCTGTGGCACGCGCGGGTGGTGAAAGCGCGTACCTCTGCGGCCGAGCTCGTCGAGACCGGCCACGTTCGCGTCAACGGCGAGCGGGAGAAATCTCCGGGCCATGCGATCAAGCTCGGCGACGTCGTCACCGTCGCGCTCGATCGCACCGTGCGCGTGTTGAGAGTGACAAGCTTTAGCGAACGCCGTGGCGATGCTGCCGCGGCGCGGGTGCTCTACGAAGAGCTCGGAACGCGCAATTAATTGCGCTTCTTATTCATTTCTTGGTCGATCAAACGCACACAAGTGTCATGATCGGGCTTTCCCGACCTTGCAGCGCAGGGCCATCCGCGCTACGCAGGCCGCGACTTTTAAAAGAGCTTTTCGGAGCGTTGGATGACTTACGTCGTCACTGAAAACTGCATCAAGTGCAAGTACACCGACTGCGTCGAGGTCTGCCCGGTCGACTGCTTCTACGAGGGTGACAACATGCTCGTCATCCACCCCGACGAGTGCATCGATTGCGGCGTGTGCGAGCCGGAATGCCCCGCCGACGCTATCAAGCCGGACACGGAACCGGGCCTGGAAAAGTGGCTGGAAGTGAATACCCAGTACGCCAAGAGCTGGCCGAACATCACCCAGAAGAAAGAATCACCTGCCGACGCCAAGGAATTCGACGGCATGGAAGGCAAGTTCGAGAAATATTTTTCTCCGAACCCCGGCTCCGGCGACTAATTCGGGCCCAAACTTAACCCTAATAGCGGCCCTGCCGCCGAAAACCAGCCCTGAAGACCCCTAAATCATTGATTTTTGCGGGAAATGTGCTATATTGGGCACATTAAGCCGAACCCTGTCAGCCCCGTTGGCCCCGCTGGGTTCCCGTGAAACCAAATGTCGAACAGGGGCGTGGCAGTTTCCGCGCGCAGGCTGTGTCACAGAAAACGCGTAAAAAGAGTACTTCAGCGAGGGCTTCCCATAAGGAGGCCAAAAAAGTCGCCGCGGCCAGCCGTAGCGCATCCAAGGGTCGGACCGCGACGAAGGCGCCGGCTGCAAAGTCCTCGAAGAACAAAAGAAGCGCAATGCCTAACAAGACTGCCAAACCGGCCGCGAAAGCGACCGTTGCCAAGCCTGCTGCCAAGCCTGTGACTGCCAAGCCTGCCGCCGTCAAGGCTCCCGCTGCCAAGCCGGCCGCGCCGAAGGCTCCTGTTGCTGCTGCTCCTGCCAAGGCCCCCGTCGCTGCCGCCAAGCCGGTTGCCAAGCCCGCTGCCGCGCCGAAGGTCGAGGAAAAGAAGGTCGTGACCCAGCGCCAGGGCTTCAAGGCCAACGAATTCGTCGTCTATCCCGCTCACGGCGTCGGCCAGATCCTGGCCATCGAGGAGCAGGAGATTGCCGGTGCGAAGCTCGAGCTGTTCGTCATCAACTTCATCAAGGACAAGATGACGCTGCGCGTGCCGACCGCCAAGGTCGCCAATGTCGGCATGCGCAAGCTGTCCGAGCCCGCGCTGGTGAAGAAGGCGCTGGAGACCCTCAAGGGCCGCGCCCGCGTCAAGCGCACCATGTGGTCGCGCCGCGCCCAGGAATACGAAGCGAAGATCAATTCGGGCGACATCGTCGCGATCGCGGAAGTCGTGCGCGATCTCTACCGCTCGGAATCGCAGCCGGAGCAGTCCTACTCGGAACGCCAGCTCTATGAAGCGGCGCTCGATCGTCTGTCCCGCGAGATCGCGGTGGTGCAGCACTCGACCGAGACCGAAGCGGTCAAGGAGATCGAGGCCCAGCTCGCCAAGAGCCCGCGCCGGACCAACGCCAAGGCGGAAGCCGCCGACGGCGAGGGCGACACGGATGCCGAGGGCGATACCGACGATAGCGATGGCGACGACACCACCGTCGCCGACGAGGCCGCGTAAGCGCCTCGCGTCGATCGCAAGCAATCAAAAGCCCGGCCGCTCGGCCGGGCTTTTTGTTTGGGGATGCTTGTCCAAGACGATACGGAAGCTTTGTGCGAGAGCTCTCTCGACCAACTCGGTGTCGTCCCGGCGAACGCCGGGACCCATACTCCCAGGGAGAAGTTTGACGAAGATATTTTGTTCGGTACCTCTACCGATCGCAACGACAGATTCCGCGGTATGGGTCCCGGCGTTCGCCGGGACGACGAGAGGGGAGAGTGTTCGTCAAACGTCGTGTGGCGGCCTACTTCACCGGCCGCTTCTCGAGCTTCCTTGCCAGCGTGCGCCGATGCATGCCCAATCGTCGCGCCGCCTCGGAGATGTTGAAATCGGTCTCGATCAGGGTCTGGTGGATGCGCTCCCATTCCAGTGTCTTGATCGAGGTCGGCCGCGCATCGAGCGCGACCTCGGTATTGCCTTCGGCCTTGGTGAAGGCGGCTTCGATGTCGTCGGTGTTGGAGGGTTTTGCGAGATAGTGGCAGGCCCCTAACTTAATCGCCTCCACCGCGGTGGAGATGCTGGCAAAGCCCGTGAGCACCACGATCAGCATGTCGGGGTCATGCGTGTGCAGAAGCTCGACGCAGGCAAGGCCCGAGGCGCCGCCGAGCTTGAGGTCGACCACGGCATGGCCGAAGGTCCGTTCCTCCAGCGCCTTGCGCACGTCCTCGATCGAGGCGGCCAGCACGACCTCGTAGCCGCGGCGCTCGAACGAGCGCTTCAGCGTGCGCGCAAAGCCTTCGTCGTCCTCGACGACGATGAGCGAACGGTCAGGCGTCAAAATTTCCTCCGATCGCGAGGGTAGCGAGCGGCAGCGTCAGGCGCACGGTGGCGCCGCGCTTCCTGTGGTTCTCGGCGGTCACGCTGCCGCCCAGCTTGCGCACCACGTTCACGACCAGGAACAGGCCGAGCCCGCCGCCGGTGCGGCCCTTGCTCGATTGGTAGGGCTTTCCGAGCTGCGCCAGCATTTCCGGCGCAAAGCCCGGGCCGCGATCGCTGATCGACAGCACGAGGTTGTCGCCTTCGCGCTCGGCCACGAGCTCGACCCAGTCGCGCGAGACCTCATAGGCGTTGTCGAGCACGTTGAAGATGACCTGCTTCAAGGCGATGTCGGAGACGATCGCGACGTCCGCGCCGAACGTATTGACGAAGTAGAGCGTCCGCGCCGAGCGCGCGTCGCGCCACTCGTCGACCAGGGCGGTCACGAACGCCGTCACCGTGGTCGGCGAGGAGCCTTCGCCGCGCGCTTCGCCCGCCGAGACCAGAATGCCCGTCACGATCGACTTGCAGCGCTGCAGCGAGGTCTCCATCTCCGTGAGATCCTCGGCGAGCTCCTGATCGGCGGCGAGATCCGGCATGCGGCGCCAATCGCTGAGGATCACCGAGAGCGAGGCCAGCGGCGTGCCCAGCTCATGCGCCGCGCCGGAGGCGAGCAGGCCCATGCGCACGATGTGATCCTGTTCGGCGGCGTGCTGGCGCAGCGCCGCCAGATGCGCATCGCGCTCCCTCAGGTTTCGATTGATGCGGGTGACGAACACGACGAGCAGCACGGCGTTGAGCACGAAGCCGAGCAGCATGCCCGCAACGGTGAGGCTATAGGTCTCGCTGATCGGGTTCGGCGGCAGATCGAGCGGCCGGTAGGCCAGCGTCAACCAGACAAAACTCGCGCAGGTCAGTGCGACCAGCGACCAGGTCGAGCGGGCATCGAGCAGCACCGCGCCCAGCGTCACCTGCAGCAGGAACAGCGAGGTGAAGGGATTGGTGGCGCCGCCGGAAAGGTAGAGCTGCGCGGTCAGCGCCGCGACGTCCAGCATCAGGGCGACCAGCAGCTCGTTGTTGGTGATCGCGGCGCGATGGCGCACCCAGATCAGGCTGGAGACGTTGAGCAGCACCAGCGCGCCGATCACCGCGCCCATCCGCTCCAGGGGTAAGGGAATGCCGAGCCCGAAATGCACGCCGCCGATGGTCACGATCTGCCCGACCACCGCGGTCCAGCGCAGCTGGATCAGCAGCGCCATGTTCTTGCGGTTGGTCTCGTCATCGGTCGGCGCAGCACCGATCAGCTCGCTGCGCGCATCCGCCTGCGATTGCAGCGTGACGGTCAGCTCGCCAGGCGCTTGGCGAGGCGTGTTTCCGCCGTCAGGTTTGCTCGACGATCTCTCCAGCATCTGATCCCGTCCTGCGCGCGGCGGCACCTGGGCCACCGGCCGGTTCGTGGACGAAGCGCTTGCGGCGGAACAGCCCGCCGCCGAATGTGACGAAAAGCTTAGCCGCCAGCATGAAGGCGAGGGCAAACCACGTCAGCGCGTAGATCAGGTGGTTATTGGGAAAGCGCACCACGGTCAATCCGCCGATGGGCCCGCGGCCGGATTGTGATCCGGCGTCAACATCGACGAAGAACGGCGCGACGTTCTGGAGGCCCCGCGCTGCCGCGATCGCGGCGACATCCCGCGAGTACCAGCGGTTGTGCTGGGGCACGTTGTTCCGGAGGAAGCCGCCTTTGGGCTCCGTGATGCGGAGCAGGCCGGTGATCTCGACCTGACCGTCCTGATTGCCGTCCCGCCGTGCCGATGGGTCACGCCGCTCCGACGGCACGAAGCCGCGGTTGACCAGAACGAGCGTACCGTCGCCGCGCCGAAGCGGCGTCAGCACCCAATAGCCCGGACCTTCCTCGGTGACGGCCTGAACCAGCGTCTCGCGGTCATGCAGGAAGCGGCCGGCGACGCTGACATGCCTGTATTCGTCGCTGGCCGCGCTGACCGCAGGCCACGATGCGGGCGAGGGAATCGGCTGGGCCGGGGCGTGAACACGCTGCTCGACGCGGTCGATCAGCGCCAGCTTCCAGGCGCGGCGTTCGATCTGCCAGACGCCGAGGGCGATCAGGACGACAAAGGCTGCCAGCGAGAGGACCGTGAGCCACAGGGACGGGGAGCGCGCAGTCTTGCTGCGCGCATCGTCCGTCCTGCTCGTCACGGTCCCGATCTCGCTCACTTCATTCCGCTCATCTGGTGCATGGGCATCATGTTGCTGTTGAGGTGGCTCATCACCCACAGCGAACCCGACAGCGCGATTACCACCATGACGATGGTGAAGATCAGGGCCATCATGGTCCAGCCGTTCTCGGATTTGGCGCTCATGTGCAGGAAGTAGATCATGTGCACGACGATCTGCACGACCGCGAAGGCCATGATGACGAGGGCGGTGATCTGCTTGCTCGGCAGCGTGCCGCTCATCACCAGCCAGAACGGGATCGCGGTGAGCACGACCGAGAGCACGAAACCGAGCATGTAGCCCGAGAACGTGCTGTGGGCGTGACCGTCGTCGTGGTGATGGTCGTCCGCGTGCGCGGCGTGGGTATCGGTGCTCATCGCAGAACTCCCAGGAGATAGACGAAGGTGAAGACGCCGATCCAGACCACGTCGAGGAAGTGCCAGAACATCGACAGGCACATCAGGCGGCGGCGGTTGGCTTGGATCAGGCCGAACTTCTGCACCTGCACCATCAGCGTCACCAGCCAGATCAGGCCGCAGGAGACGTGCAGGCCGTGGGTGCCGACCAGGGTGAAGAACGCCGACAGGAAGGCGCTGCGCTGCGGCGTGGCGCCCTCATGGATCATATGCGCGAACTCGGTGAGCTCGATGCCGATGAAGGCGAGGCCGAACAGGCCGGTGATCGCCAGCCAGATCTGGGTCTGCGCGACCTTGTTCTGCTGCATCGTCAGAATGGCAAAGCCGTAGGTGATCGACGACAGCAGCAGCATCGAGGTGTTCACCGCGACCAGGTTCAGGTCGAACAGGTCCTTCGGCGCCGGGCCGGCAGCGTAGTTGCCGCCGAGCACGCCGAAAGTGGCGAACAGGATCGCGAAGATGAGACAGTCGCTCATCAGATAGATCCAGAAGCCGAGCGAGGTGCTCCAGCCTTCCGGATGCGGATGTTCGTCGGCGAGGTAGAAGACCGGCTCGCCGGTCTGCGAGGGATTGACGGCGACAGTCATTTACTTGGCTCCGGCGAGCAGTTTGGTGCGCGCGTCCTCGGTCCGGATGACGTCTTCAGCCGGAATGTCGAAGTCGCGGTGATAGTTGAAGGTGTGACCGATGCCGACGACGAGCAGCCCGGCGAAGCTCAATGCGGCCAGCCACCAGATGTACCAGATCAGGCCGAAACCCATCGCGGTGGCGAGGCCGGCGAGGATGATGCCGGTGCCGGTGCTGCTGGGCATGTGGATCGGCTTGAAGCCGGTGAGCGGACGCTGATAGCCCCGGCGCTTCATGTCCCACCATGCGTCATTGTCGTGAACGACGGGGGTGAAGGCGAAGTTGTAGTCCGGCGGTGGCGAGGAGGTCGCCCATTCCAGCGTGCGCGCATCCCAGGGATCGCCGGTGACGTCCTTGAGCTGCTCGCGCCGGAGCAGGCTGACCGCGAACTGCATCAGCATCGAGAGGATGCCGAGGAAGACCAGGAAAGCACCGATCGCGGCGATCACGAACCAGATCTGCAGGGACGGATCGTCGAACACGCGCAGGCGGCGGGTCACGCCCATCAGGCCGAGCACGTAGAGCGGCATGAAGGCGAGGTAGAAGCCGACGACCCAGAACCAGAACGACAGCTTGCCCCAGAACACATCGAGCTTGAAGCCGAACGCCTTCGGGAACCAGTAGTTGATGCCGGCGAACGCGCCGAACACCACGCCGCCGATGATCACGTTGTGGAAATGCGCGATCAGGAACAGGCTGTTGTGCAGGACGAAGTCGGCGGGCGGCACCGCGAGCAGCACGCCGGTCATGCCGCCCAGCACGAAGGTCAGCATGAAGGCGATCGTCCACATCATCGGTAATTCGTAGCGGATGCGGCCGCGATACATCGTGAACAGCCAGTTGAACATCTTCGCGCCCGTCGGGATCGAGATGATCATCGTGGTGATGCCGAAGAACGAGTTGACGCTGGCGCCCGAGCCCATCGTGAAGAAGTGGTGCAGCCACACCAGATACGACAGGATGGTGATGACGACGGTGGCGTAGACCATCGAGGTGTAGCCGAACAGCCGCTTGCCGGAGAAGGTCGAGGTGACCTCCGAGAAGATGCCGAAGGCCGGCAGAACCAGGATGTAGACCTCGGGGTGACCCCAGATCCAGATCAGGTTCACGTACATCATCGGGCTGCCGCCGAAATCGTTCGTGAAGAAGTTGGTGCCGACGTAACGGTCGAGCGAGAGCAGCGCGAGTACGACGGTCAGGACCGGGAAGGAGGCGACGATCAGGACGTTGGTGCAGAGCGAGGTCCAGGTGAACACCGGCATCTTCATCATGGTCATGCCGGGGCAGCGCAGCTTGACGATGGTGCAGATCAGGTTGATGCCGGACAGCGTCGTTCCGACGCCGGCGACCTGCAGCGCCCAGATGTAATAGTCGACGCCGACATCAGGACTGTAGCCGATGTTCGACAGCGGCGGGTAAGCCAGCCAGCCGGTCCGGGCGAACTCGCCGATGAAGAGCGAGGCCATCACCAGCACCGCGCCGCCGACCGTCATCCAGAAGCTGAAATTGTTCAGGAACGGGAACGAGACGTCGCGGGCGCCGATCTGCAGCGGCACGACGTAGTTCATCAGGCCCGTGACCAGCGGCATCGCCACGAAGAAGATCATGATCACGCCATGGGCGGTGAAGACCTGGTCGTAGTGATGAGCGTTGAGATAGCCCTCCGAGCCGCCAAAGGCGAGCATCTGCTGGCCGCGCATCATCAGCGCGTCGGCAAAGCCGCGCAGCAGCATGACGATGCCGAGGATCATGTACATGATGCCGATGCGCTTGTGGTCCACGGTGGTGAACCATTCGCGCCAGAGGTAGCCCCAGAGGCGGAAATAGGTGAGGCCACCGAGCAACGCGGCGCCGCCGAGCGCGACCACGGCGAAAGTGCCGACGACGATCGGCTCGTGCAGCGGCAGAGATTCGAAGCCGAGCCGGCCGAAGATGAGCTTGAGAAGATCAGGAGACATGCGGGGATCTCTTTAGGAATCTGACTTCAGGAATCGGACTTGGGACGCAGTCCGAGGAAGAAGGACGAGGACTTCAGCGGCGTGAAGGTCGGCCGCTTCAGGCCGGCGCCGGTGAGCGGCGCAATATCGATCGGAGCCTTGATCGACGCCGTGGTCTGTCCCTGCGGCGCATCCGGCGTGCAGGTGCCGGCGACGAAGACAGGCTCGGGCCCGAGCGGGGCGCCGCGGCGGGCGTATTTGTCGTAGGTGAGCGGCAGGGTGTTGTTCAGGCCCTCATGGCCGTTGCCGCCCTTGGCGTCGATCGCCATCATCTCGCTCTGGCACATCTTGCCGGTCTCGACGCACATGTTGAGGATCAGGCGGTAGAGATCGGCATCGACGGCGCCCCAGCGGCGCACCGGCTCGTTCTGGCTCGGCTTTTCCAGCTGGAGATATTCGGCGCGGCCGAGCGCGCCGCCGGCGGATTTGGCCTGCGCGATCCAGGCGTCAAAGCCCTTGTCGTCGAGGCCCCTAAAATTGAAGTGCATGCCGGAGAAACCGGCGCCGCTGTAGTTCGCCGAGAAGCCCTTGTAGGTGCCGGCTTGGTTCACCACGGCGTGGAGCTTGGTCTCCATGCCCGGCATCGCATAGATCTGGCCGGCGAGCGCGGGGATGTAGAACGAGTTCATCACCGAGGACGCGGTGATGCGGAAGTTGATCGGACGATCGACCGGAGCTGCGAGGTCGTTGACGGTGGCGATGCCGTAGTCCGGGTAGATGAAGAGCCACTTCCAGTCGAGCGCGACGACGTCGACCTCGAGCGGGGCCTTGGACTGATCCACCGCGCGATCGGCATGGATGCGGCCGAGCGTGCGATAGGGGTCGAGCAGATGCGTGCCCATCCAGGTCAGCGCGCCCAGGCAAACGATGATCAAGAGCGGCGCCGACCAGATCACCAGCTCCAGCGCGGTCGAGTGATCCCATTCCGGCTCGTAGCGAGCGTCCGTGTTGGACTGGCGATAGCGCCAGGCGAACAGCACCGTCAGCGCCATCACGGGCACGACGATCAGGAGCATCAGGACGGTGGAGATGATGACGAGGTCGCGCTGTTGCGCGGCGATATCGCCGGCTGGCGCCAGCACGACGTAGTCGCAGCCGCTGAGCGCGGCAGCCAGAGGTAGTAGCGCCAGGATCTTGAGACGAGACACGGGCCGAGCCTTTGAGAATGAGTTTCTTTTGCGGGGCCAACGGGTAGCTGCGGCGCAGCAATCCGGACATTGGACAATTTGTCCAATGTTGCAGTGCGGAATGTTGGGTCAGACAAGGCCAGTCTGCCTGGCGCCCCGCCGGGCGGTCGGCTTTGGTTTTCAGGACGTTAAGGGCGCACGCATGGCGACGGCACAGACCCCCGCAATGGCAGACCTCCACTCGGGCGAGCACGGCCATGACCAGGCCAGTCCCGGGGAGATCGCCATCGGCGTCATCATCGGCCGCACCTCGGAATTCTTCGACTTCTTCGTCTTCGCGATTGCCTCGGTGATCGTGTTCCCCCGCCTGGTGTTCCCGTTCGCGAGCGAGCTGACCGGCACCCTCTATTCCTTCATGATCTTCGCGCTGGCCTTCATGGCCCGGCCGATCGGCACCGTCATTTTCATGACGGTCGACCGTGCCTACGGCAAGACCGCCAAGCTGATCTCGGCGCTGTTCCTGCTCGGCACCGCCACCGTGGCACTCGCGTTCCTGCCCGGCTATCACGACATCGGCGTCGCCGCGATCTGGCTGCTGGCGCTGGCGCGTATCGCGCAGGGTCTGGCCTGGGGCGGCGCCTGGGACGGCATGGCCTCGCTGCTGGCACTGAACGCGCCGGCCTCGCAGCGCGGCTGGTACGCGATGGTGCCGCAGCTCGGCGCGCCGCTGGGCCTGATCGTGGCGAGCGCTCTGTTCGCCTATTTTGCCGGCAACCTCTCGGCCGAGGATTTCTTCGACTGGGGCTGGCGCTATCCGTTCTTCGTCGCCTTCGCCATCAACGTCGTGGCGCTGTTCGCGCGCCTGCGCATGGTGACGACGGAGGAATATTCCTCGCTGTTCGAGACCCGCGAATTGCAGCCGGCGCGCATTTCCGAGACGGTGGCACGCGAAGGCCAGAACATCATGCTCGGTGCGTTCGCGCCGCTGGCGAGCTTTGCGCTGTTCCACATGGTCACGGTATTCCCGCTGTCCTGGGTGTTCCTGTTCACCCGCGAGAGCCCGGTGCGCTTTTTGATCATCGAGATCGTCGCCGCCGTATTCGGCGTCGGCGCGATCGTGGTCTCCGGCATCATCGCCGACCGGGTGGGGCGCAAATCGCTGCTGATGGGATCTGCAATCGCGATCGCGATCTACAGCGGCTTTGCGCCGCAGCTGCTCGATGCCGGCGCGTTCGGCGAGACCATCTACATGGTGATCGGCTTCATCCTGCTCGGCCTGTCGTTCGGGCAGTCCTCCGGCGCGATCGCCTCGAACTTCAAGCAGGCCTACCGCTACACCGCCTCCGCGCTGACCTCGGACATGGCCTGGCTGTTCGGCGCCGGCTTCGCGCCGCTGGTGGCGCTGTTGCTCGCCACCAATCTGGGCGTCATCGCCTCGGGTGCGTATCTGCTCTCGGGCGCGTTCTGGACGCTGCTCGCACTCTGGCTCAGCGGCCAGCGCGAGGCCGGCGACATGGACGCGGGGCGCTAATTAGGCGCGGGCTGCGGCTCCAAAAGAAGTGTCGTCCCGGCGAACGCCGGGACCCATAATCCCAGGCAGGGGTTATGGCGCGAGTTGGCAACTCCGAATCTTCGCCTAACTCCATCCTGTGGCTATGGGTCCCGGATCGGCGCGCGCTTTAGGCGCGCTTGTCCGGGACGACGGATGAGTTTGCGTCTCCAGATCCCGGGTTCGCGCTAAGCGCGCCCCGGGATGACGTGCGCTTAGCGCACGTCAATCCGCGACGATCTTCACGCGGTCGCGCACCTTGACCTGCGCGGTGCGATCGAGCCCGTTCAGCACGCGGAAGCGTTCGGCGGGGTGATCGACGCCGGCCATGCGGTGGGAGAGCGATTCCACGGTGTCGCCGGGCTGCACGGTGATGACCTTGATGCGCAGCGGCCGGGCGGCCTGGATCTCGTCGAGGGTCAGGCGGCGGAATGAATTGACGGTCTCGCGCGCATTGCGCTCGCTCTCGGTCGACTTCTGCCGCGTCGCGAAGATGAAGCGGTAGACGTCGCTGCCGAAGCGCAGCGCGTAGACCTTGAACTGCCACTGGTCGCCCTTGGCGGTGGCGGACGCGGCCGGGAAGCCGTTGATGCTGAGGTCCTCGGTGGACGCCTTCTCGACGCCCTCCATCCAGCCGGAATTGAGGTAGTCACCGAGCGACTGCTCGGCCGGCACGCGCACCACGTCGAAGCGCATCGCCTGGGCGCCGCCTTCGCGCACGCCGATCACGGCCTGGGCGGTGTTGTCGAGCGTGAAATTGTCCGGCGCCTGGAAGGTGAAGCCGAGCTTCGGATGCAGGAAACGGCGGCCGCGCACGAAACCTTCGCTGGGATCTTCGCCGTAGACGAGGTTGTCGATCGCCGCGAGATAGCTCTCGCGGTCGCGCTCGGCGCCTTCGGGCGCAGTGTATTGCCGCGCGATGTTCTGCGCGTTCTGCACGCGCTCCGGCGTTGCCGGGTGCGACGAGGTGAAATCCTGCGCGCGCGGATCGAGCGAAGACTTGCCGGCCTTCAGCTCGGCATTGCGCTCCATCGCCGAAAGGAATCGTGCAGCACCATAAGGGTCGAAATGCGCCTTGGCGGAGATGCCGACGCCGATGCCGTCGGCCTCGAATTCCTGCTTGCGCGAGAAGCTCGCCATGGTGAGCTTGGTCTTGGCCAGTGCGAGCGCGGTGAGGTCGGGGTCGTTGCTCATGTCGGTGACGACGCGGGTGACGATCGCGGCCTGGCGCGCCTGGTCTTCGCGCATCGCGGCGTGCTTGGACAGCACATGCGCCATCTCGTGGCTGAGCACGGAGGACAATTCCGAGGTGTCGCTGGCGAGCGCGAGCAGGCCGCGCGTGACATAGAGCTGGCCGTTCGGCAGCGCGAAGGCGTTCACCGCACCGGAATTGAGGATGGTGACCTTGTAGCCCTGGTCGGGACGGTCGGAGGCGGCGACGAGCCGGTCGACGGTCTTGCTGACGAGTGATTCGAGCCTGGGATCGTCGTAAGCGCCGCCATAGCTCGCCAGGATGCGCTCATGCTCCTTTTCGGTGGCGGGGGTCTGGGCGACGGCCGGTTTCGGCTTCGGCATGGCGACGGTCGCCGGAACGGCGGCGGTCTGGAACCGGCCCATGTCGCCGCAGCCCGCCAGCGCCGCGCCCAGCACGAGGCATAGCGCGGCCGGCGCCGCCCGCAGGCGGCGGCGTTCGTTCCGTACGTGCCGTTCTAGCACCCCATTCACGTCGCTTAACCCGTGCCTGGCCCTTCTTTAGGGCCTTACCCCTGTCGGCTCGTTTGCGCCCAGCAACTCGACCTGTCCCACGAGCCGCACATCGATCCGCGGTCCCGTACTTCCCTCGACCCAGCCTCGAACTCGAATACGTTTATTTTCCAGGGACTTAAGGGTAATCCCGGCGCTTTCGAACGCCGGTAACGCGCGCTTTGAAATAGTCGCGGTGAAGCCCCGTGTCCAGTTCCGCCCGAAGTTGAGATAGGTCATTGCCCCAGCTTGCCGGACTGACAGGACTTTACCCTCGACCACCACAAAGCGCCCGATCCCCGCCAAAATATCGTCCGGACTTTCCGCGTTTTTTATGGCCGACGGGTCAGCCCAGTTGCCCATTTTTTGGCGCCGCGCCGCGGCTTCCGACGCCATCAAGGCGGCGGCGCAGTCCCTGTCCGTGATCTCGGCGGAGACCAGGGCGTCGCCCTGGGCCAGCAGCATGGCTTGCACGGAAGCCTCGCTCGCGCCGATGAAGACCAGCGCGCCCTGGCGGCCGTAGCGGTCCGGCGTGTCGTCGGTACCGCGTAAGCTGACGTCGCGGCCTGCGAGCAGCGATGCCAGCGCCTGCCTGGTGTTCGCCGTGGGCTCGATCCCGCTGAGACGGATTTCGCGGCCGTCATCGAGGCGCACGCTGCGCGCATCGACGATGGCGGCGACGCGGCCTTCGCCTTGCGGCTCGAACTGGCACGGGCTCGCGAGCGCGGTGTTGGCCGCGACGAGAGGATACAGGATGATGAGGTGGAGCAGTCGCGTCACGTGACCCGGAGAGGTTGCGTTGTGCTCTGGTTGTAACGCAAACGTGGCGAGCCGCGAAGACTCTCGTAGAGTGGGCAAAGCGAAGCGTGCCCACGTCTTTGGATCATCGCGCCGACTCGTGGGCACGGCGCGAAGAGCGCGCCTTTGCCCACCCTACGGCAGCTCGTGTGACGCGTCGCTATTGCCTCACAGCACCATCGTTTTGCTTGCGCTGTCTCGCGGAAACATCTTGCGTCTTCTCGCCATTCCGCTTTGCGGAAAGCGAGCGATGATCATTCATCTTCATGGCACCTCGCGCTTGCTGCGCTGTTGCGCATGCGGCATGATTGCGGCAACACCAATAACCAAGCCGCCATTCAGAGACAGGCGATAAAGGGAGGTCTTTTCCATGAAGAATATTTTGTCGGGCATTTTTGCCGCAGCGTTTGCGCTGAGTGCGAGCGCCGCCGCGCAGGCCCAGGACAAGCCGCCGCTCAAGATCGGCGGCATCCTCGACATGTCGAGCCTCTATGCCGACATCACCGGTCCCGGCAGTGAGACCGCGGCCAAGATGGCCGTCGAGGATTTCGGCGGCGAGGTGCTGGGGCGCAAGATCCAGGTGCTGGCGGCCGATCATCAAAACAAGGCCGATCTCTCCGCCAACATCGCCCGCGACATGCTCGACAACCAGGGCGTCGAGATGATCTACGACGTCGCGGCCTCCGCGACCGCGCTTGCAGCTGGTGAGATCGCCAAGGCGCGCAACAAGATCATCATGTTCAACGGCCCGGGCTCGATCCGCCTCAGCAACGAGGCCTGCGGCCCCTACACCATTCACTACGTGTTCGACACTTACGGCCAGGCCAATGTGACCGGCCTTGCGGCCGTGAAGACCGGCCTCGACACCTGGTTCTTCCTCACTGCCGATTACGCGTTCGGTCAGGATCTGGAGAAGGACACCAGCGCCGTCGTCACCAAGACCGGCGGCAAGGTGCTCGGCAGCGTGCGTCATCCGCTCAACACCTCGGATTTCTCGTCGTTCCTGCTGCAGGCGCAGGCCTCCAAGGCCAAGGTGATCGGGCTTGCCAATGCCGGCGGCGACACCGTCAACGCCATCAAGCAGGCGGCGGAGTTCGGAATCATGAAGGGCGGCCAGAAGGTCTCGCCGCTGCTCGCCTTCGTGACCGACATCGACTCGATCGGGCTTGAGACCGCACAGGGCCTGCTGCTGGCCGAAGCCTTCTACTGGGACATGAACGACGAGACGCGCGCCTTCTCCAAGCGCTTCCAGGAGCGCGTGAAGCGGCCGCCGACCTCGGCGCAGGCCGGCGTCTACTCCTCCGTCACGCATTACCTGAAGGCGGTGAAGGCGGCCGGCACGACCGATGCGGCGGCGGTGATGAAGATCATGAAGGAAACGCCGATCAACGACTTCTTCGCCAAGAACGGCAAGATTCGCGACGACGGCCGCATGATCCACGACATGTATCTGTTCGAGGTGAAGAAGCCGTCGGAATCGAAGGGCCGCTGGGACGATTACAAGCTGCTCGCCACCGTGCCCGGCAGCGAAGCGTTCCAGTCGCTGGAGCAGTCGCGTTGTCCGCTGGTGAAGAAATAAGCCTCGTCATTGCGAGGAGCGAAGCAATCCAGAGATGTTTCCGCAGAGGCAGTCTGGATTGCTTCGTCGCAAGAGCTCCTCGCAATGACGGTGTGGCGAGCGTTCGGTCAAATAACGAGAGGAAGGCGCCCCCATGAACGACATGGTCCTGCAGAAGCTCGAAGGCGGGCTGCTCACCATCACGATGAACCGGCCGGAGCGGAAGAACGCGCTCAATCCCGAGATGGTGGCCGGGCTGGTCGAAGCTGCACGCCGGGCGGCTGACGATCCCGAGGTGCGCGCGGTGCTGTTCAAGGGCGCCGGCGGCTCGTTCTGCGTCGGCGGCGACGTCAAGTCGATGGCGGCCGGCCGTGCGCCGCTGCCGTTCGAGCAGAAGCTGGCGAACCTCCGCCGCGGCATGGAGGTCTCGCGTATCCTGCACCAGATGCCAAAACCCGTGGTGGCGCAGCTCGACGGCGCCGCGGCCGGCGCGGGCCTGTCGATGGCGCTGTCCTGCGACCTGCGCATCGCATCCGAGTCCTGCAAGATCACCACCGCCTTCGCCAAGGTCGGCTTCTCCGGTGACTATGGCGGCACCTATTTCCTGACCCAGCTGCTCGGCAGCGCGCGGGCGCGCGAGCTCTATCTGATGTCGCCGGTGCTCACCGCCAGGGACGCGCATGCGATCGGCATGGTCACCAAGGTGGTGCCCGATGCCGAGATCGATGCCGCCGCGCACGAGCTCGCGCTGTCGCTGGCGCAGGGGCCCTCGATCGCGCTCGGCTTCATCAAGCGCAACATCAACAATGCCGAGCATCTGGCGCTGGAGGATTGCTTCGACGGCGAGGCGATCCACCACACCCGCTGCGGCGACACCGAGGACCACAAGGAGGCCGCCAAGGCCTTCGTGGAGAAGCGCAAGCCGACGTTCAAGGGCGCATGACCATGGCGCCCTATCTACGGCTGCGGCAGATCTGCCTGGTCGCGCCGCAGCTGGCGCCTGTCATCTCCGATATCGCGGAGATCATGGGACTTTCGGTCTGCTACCGCGACGGCAACGTCGCGAAATACGGATTGGAGAACGCGCTGCTTCCGGTCGACACCATCCTGCTGGAGGTGGTTGCACCTTTCAAGGACGGCACCACGGCCGGCCGCTTCATCGAGAAGACCGGCGGCCGCGGTGGCTATATGGCGATCTTCTGTTGTGACGATCCCGACGAACGCGGCCGCCGCGCCAATGCGATGGGCGTGCGTACCGCCAACGTCATCGATCATGCGCCCTATCACGGCGTGCAGCTTCACCCCCGCGACTGCCGCGCCGCCTTCATCGAATTCAACCACACCGAAGGCAGCGACGATATTCTGGGCGCGTATCCGCCGGCCGGACCGGACTGGCAGAAGTCCATCCGCAAGGACGTGACGCAGGCGCTGGTCGCGGTGGAGATGCAGAGCCCGGACCCGAAAGGGCTGGCGGCGCATTGGGGCAAGATCATCGGCGTTGCGGCGGACGGCTCCGAGCTGAAGCTGCCGAACGCAAGCTTCCACTTCGTGAAGGGCGCCAGCGAGATCATGAGCGCGCTGGAGTTTCGGGTGACTGATCCTGCGAGCGTGCTGCATGCGGCGAAGGCGAAGGGGCTCGCGGTGGCGGGGAACGAGTTCTTGCTAGGTGGGGTGACGTTTCGCGTCGGTTGATTCCCTCGTGGTGATCCGTCACCCTGAGGTGCTCGCCTCTTCGGCGAGCCTCGAAGGGCGACGGCCACAGGCGGGGCCTGAGCTGTTGTCCTGATAGCTCTCAATCCGTAATCCTGAGGTGCGAGTGATGGGGCGTGAAGCGCCCCATCGAGAGCCTCGAAGGATGGGCGGCCCGGCCGGTGGCCGTTCATCCTTCGAGGCCTCCGCTACGCTCCGGCGCCTCAGGATGACGGGTCAACGACAGCGCGGCGTTTGCACGAAGACGAAAGGATCCACCTCATGCCGCATCCGCTCGACAGCTTCTTCGCACCCGCCAGCATCGCGCTGATCGGCGCCTCGCGCGATCACGAGAAGATCCCGGGCCGGCTGCTGTCGATGCTGCGCAAGAACGAATATCCCGGGAAGATCTACCCGGTGAACCCGAACTACGCCGACATCGACGGGCTCGCTTGCTTCAAGTCGATCGCAGAGATCGGCGCGCCGATCGACCTTGCCGTCGTCATCATCCCCGCCCGCGCGGTGCTGGCCGCACTCGAGCAATGCGCCGCCGCCGGCGTCAGGAATGCCGTGATCATCTCCTCCGGCTTTGCCGAGGAGGGCGGCGACAGCGCGGCGATGCAGGATGCGATCGCGGCGCTGGCGAAACGCACCGGAATGCGGATCTCCGGTCCGAACGCCGAAGGCTTCTTCAGCCAGGTGCAGCGCGTGGCGGCGACCTTCAGTCCCGCTGTGGACGTCAAGCCTGATGTGGTGCCGCTGGTCGCCACGCAAAGGCGGATCGGCATCGTCGCGCAGAGCGGCGGCATCGGCTTCGCCTATTATCATCGCGCGCGGGCGCTCGGCGTCGCCGTCAGTTATGTCGTCAGCGCCGGCAATGAAGCCGACCTTGGTGCCGGCGAATTCCTGGATTATCTGGTGCAGGATGCCTCGACCGACGTGATCCTGCTGTTCATCGAAGGCATTCGCGACGTCGACAAATTCATCGCCGCTGCACGCCGCGCCGCCGAAATCAGGAAGCCGGTCATCGTCGCAAAAGTCGGCCGCTCCGGCGCGGGCCAGCGCGCTGCAGCCTCGCACACCGCGAGCATGGCGGGCTGGTCGGCGGCCTATGACGCGGTGTTCGCGAAATACGGCTTCATCGTCTCCAACGATCTGGACGAGGCGCTGACGATCGCAGCATTGCTTGTCAGCAATCCGCTGCCGAGGGGCGACCGGGTCGCCGTCGTCACCGTCTCCGGCGGGGCCGGCATCTGGGGCGCCGACGCCGTGGCGCTGCAGGGCCTGCAGGTGCCGGAGCTGTCCGAGTCCGTTCAGGCGGGAATCAAGCAGTTGATGCCGTCCTATGGCACGGCGCGCAATCCGATCGACGTCACCGCGCAGGGCGTGACGTCGGGCGGCCTGCAGAAGAGCGTCGACGTGCTCACGGTGTCCGACGAGGTCGATGCGATCCTGGTCGTGCTGTCGCTGTCGAGCGAGGTGCGCAAGCCGTTCAAGGAAGAGGAGCTGGCGCCGGTGTTGTCCGCGCAGCACAAGCCGGTGGTGTTCTATTCCTACACCGTGCCGTCCGACTTCGCGCGCCGCGAGCTTGCGAAATCAGGTGTCGTGGTGCTCTCGGGCCTGACCCATGTCGGCGTCGCGATGCGGCAACTCGTCGACTACGCCAATTTCAGGCTGCCGCCAGCTGCGGACACGACGCGGCTGCCCTTGCGCGATCTGTCCGCGCATCTGACGTCTCCGGTTCTGTCCGAGGCCGACAGCAAGGCATTGCTCCGCGCCGCCGGCATCGCGCTGCCGGGCGAGGTGTTAGTCAAGGACAAGAGCGGGCTCGACGAGGCGCTCGCCTGCGTCGGCTTTCCCCTGGCGATGAAGATCCAGTCGCCCGATATCGCTCACAAGAGCGAGGTCGGCGGCGTGCGCCTCAACGTCACCACCAAGGGCGAGGTGTTTCTGGCATTCGAGGCGCTGCTGAACAATGCGCGCGAGCACAGGCCCGAGGCGTCGATCCAGGGCGTGCTGATCGGCCCGATGGCGAAGCGGGGTGTCGAGATCATCGTCGGCACGATGACGGATGAGACGTTCGGGCCGATGGTGATGGTGGGTCTCGGCGGCGTCACGACGGAGCTGTTCCGCGACGTTGTCTATCGCCCGGCGCCGGTGAGTGCGGAGGAGGCCGGCGCGATGCTGGCGAGCCTGAAAGCGGCACCATTGCTGAATGGATTTCGCGGGGCGGTGAAGGCGGATGTGCCGGCTCTCTCGCGGTTGATCGCCGACATCTCCGTGCTAGCGGCAGCGCATGCCAGGGAGATTTCGGAGATCGAGCTGAATCCGGTGCTGGTGCACGGTGAAGGGCAGGGCGTGACGATCGTCGATGCGCTGGTGGTGGGAAGGAAGTAAGCCGCGACACATTCCGCTGTCGTCCCGGACAAGCGCGCCCTCAGGCGCGCGCGGTTCCGGGACCCATAACCACAGGGAGTAGTTTGGCGAAGACTCGGAGTGATCATCTCGCCCCACACCTCTCCCTGTGGTTATGGATCCCCGCGTTCGCGGGGATGACAGGGGAGGTTGTGGTCGCGGTGAAGTGATACGGCCAGCGCCGCCGTGATCACCTTCCCTTGAAATTCGCGACGCGCCGCTCTTCCGTGGCCTTGACGCCTTCCTTGAAGTCTTCCGTCGCGCGCAGGCGGGTCTGTTCGGCGAGCTCGTGATTGGTCGCGGCCATGACGCGGTCGGCGAGGCCGTTGCGCATCGTGGCGCGGGTGGAGAGCAGGCCGAGCGGGGAGCATTCGGCGATCTCGCCTGCAAGCTTCATTGCCTCCGCCTTCACCTGGTCCTGCGGCACCAGCACATTGGCAAGGCCCCACTTCACGGCTTCCTCACCGGTGACGCGGCGGCTGGTGTAGAACATCAGCTCGGCGTTGTTCTTGCCGATCAGCTCGGGGAGCGTCGTCGTCAGGCCGAAGCCGGGATGGAAGCCGAGCTTGGTGAAGTTCGCGGAGAAGCGCGCTTCGGGGCAGGTGACGCGGAAATCCGCGGACACCGCAAGGCCGAGGCCACCACCGATGGCGGCGCCCTGCACGGCGGCGACGATCGGCTTCTTGGCGCGGAAGATGCGCACGGCCTGGATGTAGAGATGGTTGATCGCGCCGAGGCTGTCGGCGGGGTCGCCCTTCTTGTCGGCTTCACGCGCTTCCTGCGCCTGACGCGCCGGATCCTGGAAGTTGGCGCCGGCGCAGAAGGCCTTGCCCTGCGCCGAGAGCACCGAGGCGCGGATCTCGATGTCGCGGTCGAATTCGTCGAGCGCATCCGCGATCTGGTTGATCAGCGAGATGTCGAAGAAGTTGAGCGGCGGGCGGCGGATCTCGATGGTGCCGACGTGTCCGACCTTCTCGACGCCGATATCTTTATACGTGCTCATGATGTCCTCGATTGAATTAGCGCAAACCAAGTCCGCGGGCGATGATGCCGCGCAGCACCTCGGTGGTGCCGCCCTGGATGGTGAGTTTCGGTGCGGTCTTGATCGCGAAGTCGAGCTGCCGCTCCAAGGTCTCGCGGTTGGTCGCGGTCTCCTCGACGAAAGCAGCAAGGTCGCGGACGCGGTGCGGAAGCTGCTGCTCCCAGACCGTGCCGATGTCCTTGACGATGGACGCCTCGACCACCGGCTCCTTGCCGGCCTGAAGCATGCCGGCGACCGAGACCGACATGCGCCGCATGGTGTGGAGCTGGGCGACGAGACGGCCGATGCCCTCGGCGCTGCGCGTGTCCGGATTGGGCCCGACCGCGCGGACCAGCTCGGTCAGCACGTAATAGGTCTCGAGGAAGCGCTCGGGGCCGGAGCGCTCATAGGCAAGTTCGCTGGTCGCCTGCTTCCAGGCGCCGTCGACCTCGCCGAGCACGTGGTCATCAGGCACGAAGAAGTCGGTGAAGACGACCTCGTTGAACTCGTACTGGCCGGTGATCTGGCCGATCGGATTCACCTTGATGCCCGGCTGCTTCATCTTGACCAGAAACTGGGTCAGGCCGTGACGGCGGTTTTCCTTGGTCGGCTGTGACGTGCGGAAGATCGCGATCATGTAGTCGGCGATATGCGCCGACGAGGTCCAGATCTTGGTGCCGTTGATGAGATAGCCGCCGTCGGTCTTGGTCGCGCGCGTCTTCGCGGCGAACAGGTCCGAGCCGGAGTTCGGCTCGCTCATGCCGATGGCAAAGCAGATCTCGCCGCGGCAGATCCGCGGCAGGATGTCCATCTTGATGTGTTCGGGCGCGTATTTCAGCAGCACCGGTCCGCTCTGGCGGTCGGCGACGAAGAAGCGTCGCGTCGGCGCGTTGGCAACGCGCATCTCCTCGGTCACGACATAGCGTTCGAGGAAGGAGCGTTCCTGGCCGCCATATTTCTTCGGCCAGGTCATGCCGAGCCAGCCCTTGGCGCCGACCCGGCGGGAAAATTCCGGCGCGTCCGTGTCCTCGCGGTTGGGCTTGTGCGGATCGAAGGTACCGGCGGCGATTTCCTCGGCGAGGAAGGCGCGCACCTCCTTGCGCAATTGCTCGCACTTCTCGGGCAGGCGGATCGGGTCGAAACGAAGGGCGGCGGTCATGTGTGTCTCTCCCTGATCAGCGCGACGCCACGAGCGGCCATAATTCGTCGGCGCCGCGGCTTGCGACCAGCTTGCCGAGTTCGACGGCCCAGTGGCTCTCCGAGCCGAAATCGTCGCGCCAGGCCAGCGCCCGCAGCGAGTAGCGGTGCAGGATGTGCTCCATGGTGAAGCCGATCGCGCCATGCACTTGATGCGCGATGGCGCCGCCCTTTTCGGCTGCTTCCGCGCAACGGATCTTGGCGGAGGCGGCTTCGAGATAGACCGCGTCGTCGAACGATTTTGCGTTGGCGATGGCGTCGGCCGCCGAGGTTGCGGCGGCAAGCGCGGCGGCGGATTCGCCGGCGAGGCGGGCGAGGTTGTGCTGCACGGCCTGGAATTTCGAGATCTTCTTCTCGAAGGCGACGCGCTCGTTGGAATAGCGCACGGAGATGTCGAGCATCGATTCCAGCGCGCCCGCGATCTGCAGACTGCGCGCGACGCCGCCCATCAGCATGAGCGTGGTCTGGTCAAGCCCCTTCGGAGCGGCTTTCAGCGTGACGGGCTGGACCTTGTCGAGCGTCACGGTGTCGCTGTGGTCGTAGCCGACATTGAGGCCGGATTCGATGCGGCCCTTGCCGGCATCGACCAGCGCGATCACGGCGCCGTCCTTGCCATGCGCCAGCACCGCAAAGTGCTTTGCCGCTTTCGCAAA
Organism: uncultured Bradyrhizobium sp.; assembly: GCF_936943645.1. Taxonomy (GTDB): domain Bacteria; phylum Pseudomonadota; class Alphaproteobacteria; order Rhizobiales; family Xanthobacteraceae; genus Bradyrhizobium. The sequence continues at coordinate 126,441 of NZ_CAKZJO010000079.1, forward strand.
AGGCACGCCGCGGGCGCGGCCGGAGAGCGAGCCGTCGGCATCGAGGGTGATACGGTCCTTCGGGCTGGCCGGCAGCACTGTCATCTCGCCGTCGGGCGAGGCGATCTTCGCCTGTGCCAGCAGCCAGCCCGCCAGCATGGTCTCGGCCAGGGGAACCGCGACCGCGAAGCGGCCGGCGGCGTTCAGCAGGGCAAAGCCGTCGGCAAGGCTCGCGCCGGAGCCGCCGAGATCGTCGGGCACCCAGGACAGCGGCAGACCGGCTTCGCTCAGCGCCTGCCACAGCGGCGCCTGCCAGGAATTCTTCTTGTCGTTGTTGATGGTTTGCGGATCGGCGAGATCGGCGAAGATCTTCTCCGCGGTCTCGACGACGATGTTGTCACTCTCCGCCACAGCGTTCCCCGTGCTTTTTCCGTTGGCGCGTCCCGTCTGGTCGAGCGAGCCGCGCAGGTCTTCTTGGTAAGTCTTCTTGCGCCCGATGATCCGAAAAAGCCATGGCCCTGACAAGCGTTGATCGCAGGTCAACCTGCGGCGCAGGCATGGGGGCCAAGCTAATTCCGCTTAGCGGAGTTTGCTCGATTTGCAGGGCGCTGCAAACTCGCTAAACAGGGCGCCAGCAACTTGCAGAGGGAAGGAAACACCGGATGGCAAAGGATGGCTTGTGCGCAATCGTGACGGGGTCTGCCTCCGGCCTTGGCGCGGCGACGGCGGAAATTCTCGCGCGCAGCGGGGCGCGGCTCGTCATCAACTATTCGTCGAGCCAGAAGGAGGCCGAGGCCACCGCCGAGCTCTGCCGCAAGGCCGGTGCGGCGGAGGTGCTGGTCGCGCAGGGCGACGTGTCAAAGGACGATGACTGCCGCAAGATCGTCGCGGCTGCGAGCGGCTGGGGCCGGCTCGACATCCTCGTCAACAATGCCGGCACCACCAAGCATGTCGCTCACGCCGATCTCGACGGCTTGTCGGCTGAAGATTTCCAGCGCCTCTATGGCGTCAACACCATCGGCCCGTTCCAGATGGTGCGCGCTGCGCGCAGCCTGCTCGAGGCCGGCGCGAAGGCGTCGGGGCGGCCCTCCGCCGTGGTCAACGTGTCCTCGGTCGCCGGCATCAGCGGCGTCGGCTCGTCGATCGCCTACGCCGCGAGCAAGGGCGCGCTCAACACCATGACGCTGTCGCTGTCGCGCGCGCTGGCACCGCTGATCCGCGTCAACACCGTGTGCCCCGGCTATATCGACACGCCCTGGTTCACCAAGGGCCGCGGCGAAGCCGGCGCCAAGCAGGTGCGCGACAGCGTGGTGGCGAAGGTGCCGCTGAAGGTCGCATCGACTGCGGATGATATCGCCCAGCTCGTCTGCTTCCTGGCGATGCCGGCCTCCAGCAACATGACTGGCGAGGTCGTGCGCATGGATGCGGGGATGCATCTGATTACGTGAGGTCGCGCTCCAATCTCCGCCGTCATCCCCGCGAACGCGGGGATCCATAACCACAGGCAGAAGTTGCTGCGCGACTCCGATCACTCCGAGTCTTCGCCAAACTTCACCCTGTGGGTATGCGACGAGCGCAAGCGCTCGCGCCGGGGTCCCGGATCGGCGCGCGCTTAGGGCGCGCTTGTCCGG
>NZ_CAKZJO010000080.1 GCF_936943645.1 uncultured Bradyrhizobium sp.
GTGGATGCCCGGGTCAAGCCCGGGCATGACGACTGTGGATGCGGCTCCGCCTCGCTCATCCCACCACTCACTTCGCCGCCCGCACCTCGACCGTCCCGGTGCCCGTCCGGCCATAGCGCGAGGGATTGTACATGTCCTCGACGTAGGCCTGCGGCAGCACGTATTTGCCGGGCGACACCACCCGCACGACATAGGCGACGGTGAACACCGCCTTGGAATCCGAGGCCCGGTCCACGGCCGCGGTGAAGCGGTCGTCGCGGAACTCGGTGTTCTCAGGCTCCTCGCCGTCCTCGATCCAGTCCAGCGTGCCGCTGTCGCCGGAGGAAACCAGCTTCGGGTTGTCGATCTCGAGGCCGGCCGGCAGATAGTCGGACACCATGATGTGGCCGTACTCCGGCTTGGCCTCGGTGATCTTCAGCACCACCGCGAAGCGCTGGTTCTGCTTAACCTTGCTGATGTCGGCGGGCTTGCCGTCGAGCGTGAAGTAGCTGCGCTCGATCTTGAAGCCGTTCGATGCTGCCGGCTCCGGCGTCACCGGCGAGCCCGACACCGAGACCACCGCCTGCACCGGCGCGTCACCGGTGTTGGTGATCTTCAGCGGCTTGCCCTCCAGCGTCGCGGCCTTGTAGCTGCGATAGAGCGCGGTCTTCACCGGCTGACCGTCCACTTCCAAGGAGAGGTTTTCCTTGGCCAGCGCCCGCGCCGCCAGCACCAGCCACGCGTTCTCCTGCGTGGAGGTGTAGGGGGTGAGCCCACGCGCGGTCTCGACCCGGCTCACCGCTTGCGTCAGCGTTGCCTTCGGCGCGTTGCCTTCGCTGGCGAGCGAGACCAGAGCCGCGGCATCGCGCAGCTGCGAGCCGTAGTCGGTGCGGCCGAACTCCAGCACCGGCTTCGGCGCGAGGCTGTCGAGCGCGGCACCATAGACCCGCTCGGCGCGGTTGCGGTCGCCGACCAGAGCGAGCGCTGCCGCGAGCTGCGACTTCGCGATCGGGGTTGCGAGGTTGGAGAGCTTGGTGTCGGCGAGATAGCGGAGGTCGCCGATCGGTGCTGCTCCGTTGCGGGCGAGCACGTAGAGGCCGTAGGCGAGATCACGCCCGCCGTCCTTCTCCGGCTCGTTGCCGTTGACGACCGAGTTTCTGACCCGGTCGAGCGCGTTCTTGAACAGCACGTCCGGCACCACGAAGCCCTTTTCGCGGGCGCGGGTGAGGAAATCAGTCACATACGCATCGAGCCAGGCATCGTCGCCGCCGGCCGACCACAGGCCGAACGAGCCGTTGGAGCCCTGACGGGCCAACAGCCGCTCGATGGCGTCGCGGATGCGCTGGTCGACCTCGGTGTCCATAGCCAGATGCGCGCCGGCCGCGAGCTCGTTGACGTAGAGCAGCGGCATGGCCCGGCTCGTGATCTGCTCCGAGCAGCCATAGGGATAGCGGTCGAGCGCCTTGAGGATGGTCGCTGCGTCGAGTGCGGTCGACAGGCTCGCCGACACCGAAACGCTGCCGGTGCCCGGCACGAGGTCGGAGAACATGTCCGAGGTCAGCGTCAGACTCTCGCCCTTCGCCAGCGTCCGGATCGAGCGCCGCGCCAGCACCTGCGTTGCCGCCTTGACGTCGAACGCGTAATGCCGCGCCAGCGTCAGGCCGTTAGGCCCCTTGATGTCGACGTCGAGCGTCGCCTGCCCCGCCGCAGTCGCGTCGACCGCGAGCGAGAACGAGTTGCGCTGCTTGGCGGCGAGCTTGACCGTGGTCGCCGGGTTGCCGGTCATCTTCACCGGCCCGCCCGTCTTGACGTTGATGACGTAGTCGCCGGCCTGGCCCTCGACATTGTCGATCTCGAGGTTGACGGTGCCGTGGTCGCCATTGAGCAGGAAGCGCGGCAGGGTCGTGGTCAGCACCACGGGGTCGCGGATCACGACATCGGTGTTGGCCCGGCCAAGCTTGGTCGCGGTCCACGCCACGGCCATGACGCGCGCGGTGCCGGCGAACTCGGGCATGTCGAAGCTCACCTCGGCGGTGCCGTCGGCACCAACGGTCACGATGCCGGAATAGAGCGCGAGCGGCTTTTGCGTGGGCGGCGAGCCCTGCAGCTCGGCGGCCCCGGCGTCGCCGCCGGACTTGATCTGGCCGCGCGTGCCGGACATGCCGTCGATCAGCTGCCCGTAGAGATCGCGGATCTCCGCGCTCAGGCGGCGCTGGCCGAGATAATAATCATCCGGCGCCGGCGGCTTGTAATTGGTGAGGTTGAGAATGCCGACGTCGACCGCGGCGATCACGATCTTGGCGTCCTCGCCCGGATTGAGCCCGTCGAGCTTGACCGGGATCTTCAGCGTCGAGTTCGGCCGCACCAGCGCCGGCGGCGACAGCTTCACCTGCAGGGTGCGGATCTGCTTGTCGATGCCGAACCATTTCAGGCCGATCGCGCGGCCCGGCATGCGCTGGGCCGCGGCATCGAGCGGCCGGCGCAGCGTCGCTACCACATAGGCACCGGTGCCCCAGTCCTTGCCGACCGGGAGCTTCACCTGCGCGGTGCCTTCCTTGACGTCGATGGTCTGCGTCGTCAGCAGCCGGTCGCCGAGCACGTTGATGGTGAGCTTGCCGGCACTGCGGACATTAACCGACACCGTCATGGTGTCGCCGGAGGAATATTGCGGCTTGTCGATCGAGGTCTCCAGCAGGTCCGGCGTGTCGGCGCTGCCGTCGGAATACCAGCCGACGTCGAACTGAACCGAGCTCACGGGGCCATCGGCGTCGTTCGACTTCACATCGAGACGGTAGCGGCCGGGTTGGGGGCTCAGCGAAATCCGCGCCGGCTTGTCGGCGGCAATCGTCACGTCACCGTCGGCGACGCGCGAGGTCGACTTGACCGGCTCGTACTCCCAGTAATTGTTCTGGCGATACCATTGGTAGCGCGACTCCATCTTCAGGAGCTCGTAGCGCAGGCCGTCGCGGCGCAGCTTCTCGCCCTCGGGCGAAACGAACACGACGTCGAACTCGGCCTTGTCGCCCTCGGCGACGTTCTTGTCGCCGAACAGCGGCTTGATGCCGATCTGCGCGACGCTGGGCGCGACCGGCAGCACGATCTTGCGTTCGACGGCGCGCCCCCCGGTCTCGACCATGCGCACGAAGATCTGCGCCTCCTGCGGACGGGTCGAGGTCGGCTGCTTGTCCAGCGTCACCGGGAAGGTCGCAACGCCGTTGGCGTCGGCCTCGGGCAGGTTCTCCAGCGGCGTGCGCTCGTTCGAATTGGTCTCCTCGTCGGCGACGCCGAACTGGTAACCGGCAAAGCCGGGACGCTCCGTCGCGGGCGCGATCAGCATGTCGCCTTCGAGTGCAAGACCCGAGGCCGGCGCGCCATAGAGGAAATGGCCGTCCGCCTTAAGCTCCACAGGAGTGTTAGCTTTGATCAGCTTGTCCTTGGCGGACAAGTCGAATTCGATCCTGTCGGGGACGTAATCCTCGACCATGAAGGTGGTCTCTCCAACCGACGAGCCCTTCGGATCGGTGAAGGCACGCACCCGCCACGTGCCAGTCGGCACGGCCGAATTGAGCGGCACGGCCAGCGTGCGGCCGCCGGCGCCCTGGTCGGACAGCACGGCACGGCGGAATTCGACGCCGTCGGGACGCTCGATCACCAGGGTCATCGGCCCGCCGGTCACGGCATTGCCCTGCCCGTCGCGCAAGAGCGCGGTGAGATAGACGGTTTCGCTGGAGCGATAGACGCCGCGCTCGGCATAGACGAAGGCGTCGGCGCCCGCAGGAACCGCACGGCCGGAGACGCCGCGATCGGACAAGTCGAAGGCGGAGGTCTTCAGGCTGAGAAAGGCATAATCGGCCTTCTCACCGGTGACCGTCAGCATGGCCGGCGATAGACCGCCCTCACCGCGCGCAAGACCGGCCTCGAACAGCACATGGCCTGACTCGTCGGTCTTGCGCGTGGCCAGGATCTCGTTGTTGCGGGCAACCAGCCGCACCTCGGCCTTGCCGACCGGATCGGTCGAGGCCAGCGAATTGACGAACACGTGGATGCCGTCATTGCCGGAGTAGGCGGCGACGCCGAGATCGGAGACGATGAACCATTGCGTGGCGAGCTGGTACTCGTCGTCCGAGCCCGGCCCCTTGGCGGCAGCCGTCATCACGTAGACGCCCGGCTGGAGCTCGCCGAGTGCCTGATCGACCGGGAACGCCGTGGTGACGTCCTGGTTCAGGGTCATCGCGGTCGCAAGCTCGCCGGACCAGACCTTGACACCGCGCTCATCTCCGAGATCGCTGAGCTGGTACTTGGACAGGGTCTTCTGGAAGTCGCTGTCGACCACCGTGTTGATCAGGTTGCGGTCGCCGATGCGGAAGACGTTGATGTTGACCGCAGGCGTGTTGACGCTGACCACGGGAATGCCGCGCTGGCCGGTCCGGGGCAGCACATAGGCGCGGCTGGTGAAGCGCACGAACGGCTTGCGGTCGCGCACATAGACGTTGAACTCGGCCGATTTCGGCAGGCCTTCCTTCACCGTGGACGGCAGGCCGGCGCGCAGATTGATATTGTAGCGCTCGCCGTGCTTCAGCCCGTCGACGCAGAGTTGCTTGCCCTCGGCCGAGAGCGCCGGCTTGTCCTGGCCCGCCAGCGCCAGGAACGGCGCGAAGTCGGTGCGTTTTGCCAATTCCTCCGAGAACTGGAAGCAGGCCCGCGGGCTCGCCGAATCCGAGTCCACGGTGTAGTCGAGCAGCCGGAAGCCGTGCTCGTCGCGCATCCTCTCATATTGGCCGCGGACGTCGGCGACCTCGCGCATGTCGAGCGACAGCCGCAGCGCATCCAGCGCCGGCCGCCACAGCTTGCGTTCGGCCAGTGCCTTGCCGAGCACGGCAAGCGCGTCGGCCTCCTCGCCCGGATTGCCGGCACGCTGGTAGGCGATGTAGGCCGCGGTCGAGGCGCGCTCCAGCAGGAAGGTTTGCTCGCTCGAGCTCTTCGGCGAGATCTGGAAGATGACCTTGGCGAGCCGCAGCCAGTTGCCGGTATCCTCCGGGGTGGTCGCCGCGATCTGGCCGAGCACCGACAGGCCGGTGCGGAAATCGTTACGGCGGAAGGCGGCGTCGGCGTCCGTCTTCAGCGTCGCATTGGTCTTGGCGACCGGCCCGGCCTCGCTCTTGATCTGGGCTTCCAGCTTGATCGCGGAATCGGCGAGATCGTCGCGCTTGAACGCCTTGTCGGCAGCTTGCGCCGCGCAGAGGCCGAGCGCCAGCGCGGCGCAGATTGTGACGGCGCGAACAAGACCGATCATGATGGACTCCCGGAAATCGCGGACAGCCGCCCGCAGGCAGCATGAAATGCGCGGAAAGGTGACGGACTCAAGGCGATGGAACCAAAGGTGGAAATCGTCGCATTCGCCATGGAAAGGCAAGCCCAGAGGAGACCGATCAAGATACCGCCGCACACGCCGTCCTGATGGCGCAGCAATACCCGACCCGTCGACCGGCGGCCACATCCCGGAAGCTCTTCAGCGCTCCCGGCGATGTGATCCATCGTCCGTTGCGCTGCCGCTCGACCCGGCACCCTGACATGCCACCGTCTCGCTTTGTCGCGGCTCTGAGGAAAACGGTTCGGTTCAGACTTGGCGAAACACGATATTTTTCATATTGGCATGGTAGACGGACTGCCGCCCCCACGGCCGGGCCGGCTCAAGATGGTCCCGTAGCTCAACTGGATAGAGCATCAGATTTCTACTCTGAGGGTTGCAGGTTCGAATCCTGCCGGGATCGCCAGTCTCATTCGCCGATCAACCGCCTTCACGAACGCGTGGGTAACCATATGCCGGCCTTTGATCGGCGCCGATCAGCCCTATGTATGCGCCGGGCGAATTGCGCCCGACGGGTTTTTTGATGCAGCAATCCGAATTGACGAGAATGGCGATCGCCTCCGTGGTGGCGATCGGTGCGATGACTTATTTGGCCATCGACGCAGGCGTGGTGACAACCGGTGTGGTCACGAGGCCCATCAAGGTGGCTCAGGCATCGATCGTTGGCGCTGCAATGGGCCAGCATCACCTTGCCTTCGCCGTTCAGGAATGGGTGCGTCCCAGCCACGCCAGCGACGAAGCCCGCGAGAAGCCTGTGGTGGAACATTGCCTGGCGATCGACTGATCGAGGCGCCCTCTTCCGCACAAGCGACGACATTCATCCTTCACCACCCACCGACTGATGGACCCGCCACCAGTGCGCGATCGCCGTGGTGAGGTCGTCCCACACCTCCATCGGCAAATCCGAGACCGCCACCCGGACGCTGTACTGGTCCGTGGTCGCGTCGTGAAACCACTCGGTCGCGGCGAAGTCGAAACCGAAGCTGCCGGCGTGGCGGATCGGGAAGCCGCCTGCGCGCAATTCGTTGCTCATATCCTCGGCGGCCTGCCGCGCACTCGCCTCGTCCAGAGGACGTCTGCCCCGAAGGGTGACGTAGAGACCGTGGGCGAAATGGAGTTCGGCCGAGAGCGCCGGGAGCTTCGCAGCAAAATAGCGCGCCATGCTTCGGCCGTTGCGCAAGATCGCCGCAACGCGCCGTTGCGTAAGGGCCCAATAGGCCGCGCTGCCGACGAAGGGCGGAAAGTGCGCCGGCAACGCCGCGCCGCCGAGCAGCCGCACCGCGTTGCGGGTTTCAACCGAAAGACGGGTCCAAGGGCATCCCGCCCGGGCCTCATGTGCATTGTCATGCACGAAAACGGCCGAGCCGAGCCGGCCATATTCAGCCCCGAGCGAATCGAGCTTGTTGTGGCTTCGCACCAGGACCAGCGGGATCCGGTATCGCCGGGCCCACCTCAGAACACGCCGGATGCGGCCCGAACGCCCGGCGAAGCATGTCGTATCGAAAACCAGGAGATCGAGACCGGAGACGTCACTTCGGAGCACCGCCTCGAATGCGCCGGCGCGCGAGCAGGAATCCAACAGAAGAATGCGCGGCGAATTTGCCGGAGCAAGAGCGTCGCCCAGCGGCAGCCTCAACGTCACGAGCCGCAATTGAGGAACAAAGCCCCGGATCAGCTCGAGCGTTTCGCCGTAGGAGCCCGGCAGCACCAGGATATCGGCCTTCTCGACGATCTGCGCGGAAGCCAGCAGCACGGCGGAGATCGCCGCCATGCCTGAGCTCGTATAGACTGCCGTGCCCGTCGAGCCGCAGTCGAACTCATAGAAGGACGGACCGCGTACCGTCAGATCGGCTCGCTGGTAGTCGTAACTGAACTCGAAAGGTCCGCTGGCGGGTTCGCTCATATGCGACCAGGCCGTCTCCGTCGCCCTCCATTCGTGCAGCTCGTGCTGGGCTCTCAGTGCCGCAGTGATCTGGAATTTTGACCTGACGACCTCATCGACCGATTGCGGACACGCCAAATCGAGCCGATGTCTCAGGCAGTCGTTCAACAGCCCGAGTTCCCCGTGCTTCCGTTCCAGATAGGCTTGAATGGTCTCCATGCGCGTCTTGGCAGATCCGATTGGCAGATCCGATCAGACGTTCAACGTGCGGAAAGTGCCGAGGGTCCAATCCGCGCCTGTGCAACGAACCTTGATGTCCGCAGTTGGGATTTTGCAAGGAGGACGACATGGCTGACATCAAAGAGCACATGAAAATCATCGGCAAGGACGGCGCCCATGTCGGCACCGTCGACCGCGTCGAGGGCAACCGCATCAAGCTGACGCGGATGGACAGCCCGGAAGGTCACAAGGACCATCATCACTACATCGACACGAAATATGTCGGTGCGGTCGAAGGTGATGTCGTCAAGCTTTCGCTGAATGCCGACGCCGTTCCCAAGACGGAAGCCGCCTGAAACACTGAGCCTCTGCGGCGGCCTTTTGTTTGTTCACGGTCCGACTCCGCTTCGTTCCCAAAGCACGAATCGTAACCGGACAAATCAGCGCGGCGCATGTCTTAACGTCGCGTTTCACCCAGTCGCTTCGTTCACATGTTCAGCGTCACGAGCACCGGCCGCACGCGATAGGCGTCGATCGCGGCATTCGACAGCAACAATCTGCGCCGCTCTCCTCGCAGCATCATGCGGTCGATTCTGTTCAGGATGAAGCGGGCGGAGTCCCGGTGCTCTCCTGTGAGAAGGCCGGATCGATCGAGATATTTCCAGGCAATCTCGAAAGACTGTGCGCGTAACTCGGGGTCGGTCATAGCCGGCCAACGTCCACAAGGAACGGATGTTCCTGTTTGAACGCGAGCGAAGCAGGCCGTTACAGGCGAGTCAAACCACGGCCCGACAAAATGCGCAGACGACGTGGAACGGGATCACGGCCGGCACGTTGGTGCCCTGAAATCGAGTGGTGCCGATCTGCCAGCCCCGATCGGCTTTGAAGGGCCCCGTGCTTGTCCCCCCGAGCACGGGGCTTTCTCATGCAGATCGGCTAGCCGGCCGACCGCGACGCATCGTCCCAAATATCCCTCGAGAATGCCCTCAGTCCGCCCGCTCGCCGCGGCGGTCGCGGGCGAGTTCGTGCCAGGCCAAAGCCAGCTGGATCAGGCGTTGCCGGTCGGCGCCTTCCGATGCTGCGGCCCGCTTCATTGCGGCCTCGGCCTCACGCTGTGGATCGTACTTGGGACACATGCGGCGGACCCTAGCTCGCCATATGGACAAGGGAATGGCAATTTCGTCCGTATGATTGCGGGGTGAGGCCCGCCCCCGCGGCGCCACCGCTCACCACATGCGTGCGACGATGACGAGCCCGTGAGGCTGGCCGCATTCAGCCCATCTGTGAATGGCGTCACAGTCTTGGCCTGGTATCTCGGTTAAACCATGTCTCGACGCGTCAGGGAGCGCGATGGCATCGATGGTGGTTTCCGTCATGGCACAACAAGCAGCAGCCTCAGCAAACGTCTCGACACGACGGCCAAGGATTGGCCTGAGAATCGACCTGCTGGGAATTGCCTATCTCGGGACCATCGGCATCGTGATGCTGGCCTGGATTGCCGGCCTGGTCTGGGGCGCGATGGCGTTCTTCAACTGGCTCGTGGCTTGACGCAAGGCGACTGGCTTCTTCACCAGCAAGGCGCTTTCCCGAGCAAGGCGTTTTCCCGAGCAAGGCTTGCCGCCGGGATCGCGAGCTAAAGCAGGCAGTGCATCACCTGCCCCAGCTTGATCCCCCCGCAAACAATCATAGCCCAAAGCGCCAAGCTGATCTGGATGGCTTCCAGCATGTCCCACGTCCCCGCGAATCAATTCCCGTCCCAACTTTTTCTTTTGAGAATCGCGTGAAGTGGCACCGCCAGCCAAGCGCTATTTTGCGGCAGTTGTTGTGCGACGCCGAACGCGGCGCCGACACATCCATCGGGACAAACAAAAGAGGCGGGCCTTTCTCCCGCCTCTTTCACATCAGGATACGATCAGCTTCCTAGCGGCACGCCCGCGGATCGGCCGCCACGTACTGCCCGTCCGGGTACCGATAGTAGCAATTGCCCTGCGCCCAGTAGTAACCGGGCTGGGATGCGGCAGTGGCGCCTGCGATGGCTCCGGTCGCGCCGCCGAGCACTGCGCCGGCAGCAGCCCCGGTTGCATTGCCCGAGATCAGGCCTCCAAGCACGCCGCCGACAATGGCGCCGCCGAGCGCGCTCGCGCCGGGATCGGCCGGCGGCGGAGGCGGAGGTGGCGGCGCATAGGCGACGGGAGGCGGCGGCGGAGCATAGGCCACCGGCACGTCGTAGTAGTACTCTTCAGAGATGTAAGCGGGCGGGCCCGCCATTCGTTGCGGATAATAATACCAGACGCCGCCAACGTCCCACCACCAGCCGGAGCGGCCGTTGTGCACCTCGTGGCGCCAGCGGCCGCCATCCCAGGCGCGATTGCCGCGATAGGCGTGTCCGCCCCAGTCGCGCGTTGGAGCGGGACCGTGGGCGACATACCGTCCCGGCGGCGGGCCGCCGGCAGCACGCGCACCGGGAGCCGCGTGGGGCTGAACACCGGGCTGCGGCGCGGGTCGGGCGGCCTGCTGCGGCGGCGGGCCCTTGCGCATGTTCTGATTGTTTGGAGGCGGCGCCCCGGCGGCGGGGCCGGCAGGAGGCTGGCCGGCATCCCTCGGGGGCCTCGCGTCCTGGGCCTGCGCCGACAACGCGAGCAGCGACATGGCCGAAACCAAGGGAATGATGATCTTCATGCGGTTGGACGCACTCATGCGTGCTTGACCCCCTACTCTTTCGATCGCTCTCGCGATTGCCGTGGTGCCTGGCGCGATCGACGATTCGTCGCGCGCTGGGCTTGATGCCGGCTGACATAGCTGACCTGCTTTGATCAGCGAAGTCCCGTTACAAATGATTAAGATCGCGGCAATTTTTCGGCCCGAGCAGCCATGCTCGAGCGGCTTCTAGCGGGCGGGCTCGATCACGTTGCAGTTGCTGCGCCCGGACATCAGGCAATCCTGCATCTTGCTGGCCGCGGTGAGGTCCCGGGCCAGCCACCAGCCGACACCAAGGATCACGATCGCGATGATCAGGCCGGCAACCGCGCCGCGGCGATTGTCGCCTGACGGCGGCTTCGGCCTGGATTTCGGCTTCTCGCCCGGTTCGGGCTGGGACGTGGACATGGTTACCTGATCGCTCGGGCAGGCCGGCTTATCACCTCTGCGACGTCCCGTCACATCCCGGCCGGCCGCTTCGGTCCAATTTCGCGGACTCAGCCTCGGGTCGCCCGGAGCGCGTCCTTGCGCGAGGTTTCGACCGCCGGGATCGCCCCCTGGGCCCGCGGTGCGCAGGTTGTGAGCACGAACGCGGTCTGGGTGCACTCCCAGTCGGCCCCCAGGACGGCACTGTCGATGGGCTGCGGACGCGCGAGGAGCAGCATGGCACCGGCCACGGCCACCACGGCGACGGCCGTTGCGAGCGCCTTGAGGCTCAATCTTGAGATCGTCATGCCCGTGCTCCGTGTCGGGCGGACGCTAGGCGTCGCCCTCGTGGTCCCTTATGAGGGACATCACAATTCGGCAGTTTTTCCGGGCTACGAGAGATCGTCGGGGGTGGCGATTTTCGTTGACCTGATCGGCTGCGATTATGGGTGGCTTCGCGACGCGCAGCGATGTACACGCTTCTGCGTCGCGCGGCGCCTGCTATGCCCAGCCGACGTACCAACTGGCAGTGATGTAGGATCGAAAGCGAGGAAGACAAGGCTCGTCGATGAGTGGATTCAGGGAACCCGGCTTCGCAGACCGGCAAAAGGCGGCACAGGACGCCCGCAAAAATCTTTTGAACAAGTTCAAGTCGCAGCCGGGTCCCGATGATCCCGCGGTGGCGGCGAAGCGCGCCGAGCGCGAGGCTCTCGCGGCCAAGCGCGCCGAGACCAAGGCCGCGCGTGAGGCTGAAAAGGCCGAGCAGAAGCGTATCGAGGAAGAAGCCAAGGTCGCCGAAGCCGCGCGGATCGCCCGCGAAGCCCAGGATGCTGCCGAAAAGGCCGCGGCTCTCGAAGCCGAGCAGAAGGCCAAGCGCGACGCGCGCTACGCGGCCCGCAAGGCCAAGCGCAAATAGATTGACGCGTGACCTTTGCGGGTCACGTTCAATTCGAATTGAACCGAGATGTTTGTTGGGGCGGTCCGGGCGACCGCCCCAAAACATTCGCGCGCGCGTTCGGCTCTTGCCAAACGCCTCGATCGCGAACGGGCGAAGATCAGTTCTTCTTCATCATCCCGTCGTCTTTCTTCATGCCGTCCTTCGACATGTGGTCCTTCTTCATGCCGTCGTCCTTGGACATGGTGTCCTTCTTCATCATGCCGTCCTTGGACATCGTGTCCTTTTTCATCATGCCGTCATCCTTGCCCATCTTGTCCTGGGCAAAAGCGGCCGGCGACAGCGCAAGGCCAAGCGAGAGAGCGGCAGCCGACAGGCCGAGCACGATGCGGGTGCGAATGGTCATGGATCAACTTCCCTTCGAGATGTGTTTGTCAGCGACGGACGCCGCTATCCAGACTCGACGGATGGACGGACCGGCTTGTTACGCCGCCGCCGACAAATTTTAGCGAGCGCGTTGCGATCCGCCGTTCGAAGGAGCCCCGGGGCCCGCAGTGGCCATCGGACGTGTGTGCAGCGCAGCACGTCCGGCACTTGCCGCGGCAATCGATCTCGAACTATCAGATGAGAGAATATCGGGTGAAAGACGGGCTAGGATGGGCCTACGCACCGGTCACACGACCCGCCAATCACGCCAAACAAGAACCGTTCGAAGAACCGTCCAAGGGGATCACATCATGCTCACGCGCCGCCATCTGATTGCGACCGCCGTCGCCGCACCCGCCATCCTCCGCTTCGGCACCGGCACCGCACAGGCCGCCACCACACTGAAGATCTCGCATCAATTCCCGGGCGGCACCATCGACAAGGGCGATTTCCGCGACCGGCTCTGCCGCATGTTCGCCGCCGAGGTCGCCAAGCGCAGCAACGGCGACATTGCGGCCGAGATCTATCCGAACTCCTCGCTGATCAAGACCAACGCGCAGTTCTCCGCGATGCGCAAGGGCGCGCTCGACATCTCGCTCTATCCGATGCCCTATGCCGGCGGCGAATTGCCGGAGACCAATATCGGCCTGATGCCCGGCCTCGTGACCACCTACGACCAGGGCCTGCGCTGGAAGAAGGAGCCGGTCGGCAAGGCGCTGACCGACTTCCTCGCCGACAAGGGCATCATCCTGCTCACCTGGGTCTGGCAGGCCGGCGGCGTCGCCAGCCGCTCCAAGGCGATCGTGGCGCCTGAGGACGCCAAGGGCCTCAAGGTGCGCGGCGGCTCGCGCGAGATGGACATGGTGCTGCAGACCGCCGGCGCCTCGGTGCTGTCGGTGCCGTCGAACGAAATCTACGCGGCGATGCAGACCGGTGCCTGCGATGCCGGCATCACCTCCTCGACCAGCCTGATCTCGTTCCGCCTCGAGGAGGTCGCGAAGTCGCTGACGTCAGGGGCCGGCGCTTCCTACTGGTTCATGCTCGAGCCGCTGATGATGTCGAAGGCGATTTTCGACAAGCTGCCGAAGAACCACCAGGACATCCTGCTCGCAGTCGGCACCGAGCTCGAGGCCTTCGGCCGCAAGGGCGCGCAGGACGACGACGTCGAGGTCGCCAAGGTCTACGAGAAGGCCGGCGCCAAGGTCTCGGCGCTTGATGCCGCCACCGTCGGCAAGTGGCGCGACATCGCGCGCGACACCGCGTGGAAGGATTACGGCGCCAAGACCGCGACCTCCGCGAACCTGCTCAAGCTTGCGACCGACGTCGCTGCATGAGCCACGGTCCGCTTCCGGATCGTGACGACCACGCTACCGCTGCCGCGGGCACTGGCCCTGCGGCGGCGATCGATCGCGGTCTTGCCGTCCTCAACAGCATCATTGTCGTGTTCGCCGCAATCGCGCTGGTCGCGGCCTGCGCCATCCTGAGCTACAGCGTGCTCAGCCGCGCCCTGTTCAAGGCCGCCAATTACTGGCAGGACGAGGCCGCCGTGTTCCTTCTCGTCGGCGCCACCTTCATGACCGCGGCCTATGTGCAGCAGAACCGCGGCCATATCGGCATCGAGGCCTTTGTCGGCCTGCTCTCGCCGCTCGCCAACAAGATCCGGCTCTGGCTGGTCGATGCCGCGACGTTCCTGTTCTGCGCTTTCTTCACCTGGAAGTCCTGGACGCTGGCCCATGAGGCCTATGTCGACGGCCAGGTCTCGAACTCGATGTGGTCGCCACCGCTCGCCATCCCCTATTCGCTGATGGCACTCGGCATGAGCCTGCTCTGCGTCCAGATCCTCGTGCAGCTCGCGCTGCCCCTCACCGGAGCCAGGCGTTCATGAGCGTGTTCGGTATCGGCGTTGCCTACGGCGTTGCGACGCTGCTCGTGATGTTTTCGGGCATGCCGATCGCGTTCGCGCTGGGCGCGGTCGCGGTCGTGTTCATGGCCATCTACATGCCCGCGGCGTCCCTCGATACGGTGACGCAGAACGTCTACGAGGAAATGGCCTCGATCACACTGCTGTCGATCCCGCTCTTCATCCTGAAGGGCGCGGCGATCGGCAAGTCGCGCGCCGGCCAGGATCTCTATTCGGCACTCCATGCCTGGCTGCACCGCGTGCCCGGCGGCCTCGGCGTTGCCAACGTGTTCGCCTGCGCACTGTTCGCGGCCATGGCGGGCTCCTCGCCCGCCACCTGCTCGGCGATCGGCTCGGCCGGCATTCCCGAGATGCGCAAGCGCGGTTATTCCGGCGGCTTCGCGGCCGGCATCATCGCCGCCGGCGGCACGCTCGGCATCCTGTTGCCGCCGTCGATCACCATGATCCTGTTCGCGGTCGCCGCCGAAAAGTCGCTCGGCCGGCTGTTCCTCGCCGGCATCGGGCCGGGTCTCCTGCTCGTCTCGTTGTTCGGCTTCTACGCCGTCTTCCGCTTCCGCCGCGAATATGCAGCAGCTGAAGCGATCTACAAGAAAGGCGGCCCCGAGGCCGCGATCCTCGCCCGCGACGAGTACACGCTGGCCGAACGCTTCAGCGTGCTGCCCCGCGTGATCCCCTTCGTGCTGCTGCTGACCGGCGTCATGATCGCGCTCTATGGCGGCTATGCCACGCCGTCTGAGACCGCCGGTCTCGGCGGCCTCCTCGCGCTGGCGCTGATCGCGGCGATCTACAGCGTGTGGCGGCCGAGCGACCTCGCGCCGATCATGAAGTCGACGATCCGGGAATCGACCATGCTGATGATGATCATCGGCATGTCGCTGCTCTATTCCTACGTGATGAGCTATCTGCACATCTCGCAGTCGGTCGCCGAATCCATCGTCGCGATGCACCTGCCGCGCTGGGAGCTGCTGTTCGCGATCCTGGTCATGGTCGTCGTGCTCGGCTTCTTCCTGCCGCCGGTCTCGATCATCCTGATGACGGCGCCGATCATCCTGCCGCCGCTCCGCGCTGCGAATTTCGACATCATCTGGTTCGGCGTGGTCATGACCATCGTGATGGAGATGGGGCTGATCCACCCACCGGTCGGCCTCAACATCTTCGTCATTCGCAACGTCGCGCCCGATATTCCCTTGCGCGAGGTGATCTGGGGCACGCTTCCGTTCGTGCTGCTGATGATGCTCGCGGTGCTGCTGCTGTGCCTCGTGCCGGGGATCTCGACCGGACTGCCTGATCTCGTGATGGGACCGGACGGGAGCAGGTAGCGGGGGGAACTGGTGGCGCAGATCGGTCAGGTCATCGGCTTCTGCCTCATTCTCGCGCTCGCCTTGTTCGGGCCGTTCGTCCTCGGCTCACTGGTGGGCGTGGCGTTTGCAGGTCACGTCAAACGCCGCGGCTGGCGGCCCCAGGTGATTACGGTCTGGCCGATATCCGTGATGTTCGGGACACTGGGCTATGTCGTGGTCACGGCACTGCTGTTCGCCGCCCTCATCGCGAGCGTGGATTTCCGGCTGTCCGCGATTTTCGCAGGCTTGGCGCTGGGCCTCTTTTACACTTGGCCGATCTGGTTGCTCATGGGCCCGGTCTTGTTTGTCTACGTCAGCTATCTCAGGAACCGCAGGAAGTGGCTGAGAGACTCGACTGTGGTCTACCTCTCGGCCTTGACCCTGACGTCCGAGTGCGCGTTTCTGCTCTGGTTCTGGCAGAGTACGCCTCTCCCATATTGAGCCTTGTGCACGGCGCTATGCATCACCCCCACCGCACGATTATTGCTTCCGCCGCCCCTTCGGTTTCCGAGGGGATCGACAGTGGTCAGTTACGGCTTTGGCCGATCCACCCTGCGGAGCTTACGCAGCCGCCCGCTTCCTCTTCGCGTTCAGCGCGGAGGCCACGCGACTGACCGGCGGCTTGCTCAGCACGCCGCTGATCGCGTTGGTCGCTGCCAGCAGCTTTTCCATGTCGACGCCCGTCTTCTCACCCATGCCTTCGAGCATGTAGACGACGTCCTCGGTCGCGACGTTGCCGGTCGCGCCCGGGGCATAGGGGCAGCCGCCGAGGCCGCCCGCGGCGGCATCGATGACGCGCACGCCCTCCTCCATCCCGGCATAGAGATTGGCGAGCGCCTGGCCGTAAGTGTCGTGGAAGTGCATCGCGAGCTTTGCCGGCGGGATGTTGGCGGCAACCGCGCGCAGCATCTCCTTGGCCTTGGTTGGCGTGCCGACGCCGATGGTGTCGCCGAGCGAGATCTCGTAGCATCCGAGCTCGAACAGCGTGCCCGCGAGATCGGCGACCGCCTTCGGCTTGATCTCGCCGTCGAACGGGCAGCCCAGCACGCAGGAGATATAGCCGCGCACCGGAATGCCGTCGTCCCTGGCGCGCGCCAAGACCGGCTTGAACCGCTCGATGGACTCCGCGACCGTGCAATTGATGTTGGCGCGCGAGAAGCCCTCGGAAGCCGCCGCGAACACGGAGACGACCTTGGCGCCAGCGGCGCGAGCCGCGTCGTACCCCTTCTCGTTCGGCACCAGCACGTGGAATTCGGCGTTCTTCACGTGAGCGACGCCGCGCAGCACGGCATCGGAGCTTGCCATCTGCGGGATCGCCTTGGGCGAGACGAAGGCGCCGACCTCGACCGTGTCGAGTCCGGCCGCGACCAGCGCCTCGATGAAGGCGATGCGAGCCTCGACGCTGACGGGCGTCTTCTCGTTCTGGAGGCCGTCGCGCGGCCCCATTTCGATGATGCGGACGGGCTCGCTCATGTCACTCCCCTGAAGGCTCGACCACGGCGAGCTCGACGCCTTCCTGCACGATGTCGCCGACCTTGCACTTGACGGACTTCAGAACGCCGGCATAGGGCGCCCGCAGCGTCTGCTCCATCTTCATGACTTCGAGCGTGAGGATCGGTGCGCCCTTCTCCAGCCTGGCGCCCTCCTCGGCCAGCACGGCGACGACCGTGCCCGGCAAGGGTGCCGCGATCTTGTCGGCGCCGGTCTGCTCCTCGGTCTCGCCGCCGAACGGATCGACCCAATGCAGGTCGAACCGGCCGTTGCGCGTGCGCAAGTACAGCTCATGGCCGTCGATCACGGCCGCCACGGACGATTTGACGCCGTCCAGCGTCAGGTCGAAGCCCCCGGGCTTCGCCGCGATCGTGAACGCCAGCTCGCGCTCGCCGATCACCAGCGTGGACGGCCCGCTGCCGTAGTTCAGCGTGACTTTCTGCTCCGGCCCATGGCCGACGCGGAAAGCAAAGCTGCGCTGGCGGCGGCCGACCGGCTGCCAGCCGAAGGTCTGCCAGGGCGAGCTCGCTTCACCTTGCCGTTCCTCGTTGACGATGGCAGCAACCGCGGCGCAAAGCTCCAGCTCGCCCGGCGCCGCCCCTGCCTGTGTCAGCACCGCCAGCTCGCGCTCGATGAAGCCGGTGTCGATCGCGTTGGTCCGCACCTTCGGATGCGTCATCAGCGCCGACAGGAACGGAATATTGGTGACGATGCCGCGGACGTCGGACTCCTCCAGCCCCCGGTTCAGCCGCTCGATCGCGACGTCCCGCGTCGGCGCCCACGCAATCATCTTGGCGAGCATGGCGTCGTAATACGGCGAGACGCTATCGCCTTCGCGATAGCCGGCGTCGATGCGCAAGCCTCCGGTCTCCGCCGGCAGGCGCCAGGTCGAGATCCTGCCGACCGACGGCATGAAGTTCTTGGTCGGGTTCTCCGCGTAGACGCGCGCCTCGACGGCGTGGCCGTTGAGCTTGATCTCGTCCTGCTTCATCGGCAACGCCTCGCCGAAGGCGACGCGCAGCTGCCATTCGACGAGGTCGATCCCGGTGATCAGCTCAGTCACGGGGTGCTCGACCTGCAGGCGTGTGTTCATCTCGATGAAGAACACGTCCTTGCCGTCGGAGACGAACTCGATGGTGCCCGCGCCGACATAGTTGACCGCACCGGCCGCCTTGCGCGCGGCGGCGCAGACGGTCTCGCGCTGGGCGGCGTTCAGCGTCGGCGACGGCGCCTCCTCGATGACCTTCTGGTGCCGGCGCTGCAGCGTGCATTCGCGCTCGAACAGCGAGAGCAGATTGCCGTGGCTGTCGCCGATGATCTGCACCTCGATATGCCGGGGATTGTCGACATATTTCTCGATCAGCATGCGGTCGTCGCCGAACGCGGCCTTGGCCTCGCGCTTGGCGCTGACGATCGCGGGCGCAAGCTCGTCGGACGATCGCACGATGCGCATGCCGCGGCCGCCGCCGCCGGCGGAGGCCTTCACCAGGATCGGGAAGCCGACTTTCTCGGCCGCCTTGGCCAGCGTTGCGTCGTCCTGGGCCTCGCCGTGATAGCCGGGCACCAGCGGCACCCCTGCCTTTTCCATCAGCGCCTTCGAGCCCGATTTCGAGCCCATTGCATTCATCATGTCGGCGGTCGGGCCGACGAAGACGAGGCCCGCATCGTAACAGGCCTGCGCGAACTCGGCATTCTCCGACAGGAAGCCGTAGCCGGGATGGACGGCTTCGGCGCCGGTCTTCTTCGCGGCTTCGATCAGCCGCTCGACATTGAGATAGCTGTCGCGGGCGCGAGCCGGCCCGAGCAGCACGGCTTCGTCCGCGAGCGCGACATGCATCGCATCGCGGTCGGCCTCGGAATAGACCGCGACGGTGCGCAGCCCCATGGCGCGCGCGGTGCGGATGACGCGGCAGGCGATCTCGCCGCGGTTGGCGATCAGGAGCGTGCGAAAACGGTGGTAGAGCTTTGAGCGGTCCATCGCATCACATCCTGAACAGGCCGAATTTCGTCGGTTCGATCGGCGCATTCGATGCCGCCGAGAGGCCAAGGCCGAGCACGAGGCGCGTGTCGGCGGGGTCGATCACGCCGTCGTCCCAGAGGCGCGCGGTCGCATAATAAGGATGCCCCTGGCTCTCATATTGAGCGCGGATGGGCTCGCGGAACTTGTCTTCCTCGTCCTTGGACCAGCTGTCGCCCTTGGCTTCGATATTGTCGCGCCGGACCTGGCTCAGCACCATCGAGGCCTGCTCGCCGCCCATGACGGAGATGCGCGCGTTCGGCCACATCCAGAGGAAGCGCGGCGAGTAGGCGCGGCCGCACATGCCGTAATTGCCGGCGCCGTAGGAGCCGCCGATCACGACGGTGAACTTCGGCACCGACGCGGTCGCGACCGCCGTCACCAGCTTGGCGCCGTCGCGCGCGATGCCGCCGGCCTCGTATTTCTTGCCGACCATGAAGCCGGTGATGTTCTGCAGGAACACCAGCGGAATGCCGCGCTGGCAGCATAGCTCGATGAAATGCGCGCCCTTCAGCGAGCTTTCGCTGAACAGGATGCCGTTGTTGGCGATGATGCCGACCGGATAGCCCCAGATATGGGCGAAGCCGCAAACAAGGGTCGTGCCGTAGAGCTTCTTGAACTCGTCGAACTCGGAGCCGTCGACCACGCGGGCGATGATGTCGCGCACGTCGAACGGCTTGCGGCCATCGACCGGCACCACGCCGTAGATCTCCTCCGCCGCGAACAGCGGATCGCGGGGCGTGTGCATGTTGAGGTTCGGCCGCGTGGACGGCTTCAACGTGCCGACGATGCGGCGGGCAATCCCGATCGCATGGGCATCGTTCTGGGCGTAATGATCGGTCACACCCGATTGCCGCGAATGCACGTCGGCGCCGCCGAGCTCTTCCGCACTCACGACCTCGCCGGTCGCGGCCTTCACCAGCGGCGGGCCGCCGAGGAAGATCGTGCCCTGGTTGCGCACGATGATGCTCTCGTCCGACATCGCCGGGACATAGGCGCCGCCGGCGGTGCAGGAGCCCATCACGATCGCGATCTGCGGAATGCCCTGCGACGACATCTGCGCCTGGTTGAAGAAGATGCGGCCGAAGTGGCGCTCGTCCGGGAAGATCTCGTCCTGCAGCGGCAGGAACGCGCCGCCGGAATCCACCATGTAGACGCAGGGCAGATTGTTCTGCCGCGCGATGTCTTGCGCCCGCAGATGCTTCTTCACGGTCATCGGGTAATAGGTGCCGCCCTTGATGGTGGCATCGTTGGCGACGATCACGCACTCCCGCCCCGAGATGCGTCCCACGCCCGTGACGACGCTCGCCGAATGCACGTCGCCGCCATAGAGGCCGTAGGCCGCGAGCGGCGACAGCTCCAGGAACGAGGTGCCGGGATCGACCAGGAGGTCGACGCGTTCTCGCGCCAGCATCTTGCCGCGCGAGGTATGGCGGTTGCGCGAGGCCTCGCCGCCGCCGCCGGCGACCTGGCTGAGTTTTTCACGCAAGTCGGCCACGAGACTGCGCATGGCCTCGGAATTGCGCGCGAAATCTGATGACGACGGATCGATGCTGGAATGAAGCGGCATGATGTTTCCAATGAGATGAACGTTTAAGCCGTCTCGGCCATCAGCTCGCGGCCGATCAGCATGCGGCGGACTTCGGACGTCCCCGCGCCGATCTCGTACAGCTTGGCGTCGCGCCAGAGCCGCCCGACCGGGAATTCGCTGGTGTAGCCGACGCCGCCGAGCGCCTGGATCGCCTCGCCGGCCATCCACGTCGCTTTCTCCGCGGAATAGAGGATCGCGGCCGCGGCATCCTTGCGAAGGGTCCGCGCGTGGTCGGCGCGGTCGCAGGCCTTGCCCACGGCATAGACATAAGCGCGCGTGGCCTGCCAGGTTGCATACATGTCGGCGAGCTTGCCCTGCATCAGCTGGAAGTCGCCGATCGGCTGGCCGAACTGCTTGCGCTCGTGCATGTAGGGCACGACCGCGTCCATGCAGGCCGCCATGATCCCGAGAGGGCCTCCCGAGAGCACCGCGCGCTCATAGTCGAGGCCGGACATCAGCACCTTGACGCCCTCGCCCACCTTGCCCATCACGTTCTCCTCGGGCACCTCGCACTCGTCGAAGAACAAGGGATAGGTGTTGGAGCCGCGCATGCCGAGCTTGTCGAGATGCTGGCCATGGGTGAAGCCCTTGAACCCCTTCTCGACCAGGAAGGCGGTCATGCCGCGCGGGCCGGCCTCGGGATCGGTCTTGGCGTAGACCACCAGCACGTCGGCATCGCCGCCATTGGTGATCCACATCTTCGAGCCGTTGAGCACGTAGCGGTCGCCGCGCTTGTCGGCGCGCAGCTTCATCGAGACCACGTCGGAGCCGGCGCCCGGCTCGGACATCGCGAGGGCACCGACATATTCGCCGGAGATCAGTTTGGGCAGATAGCGCTGGCGCTGCGCGTCGTTGCCGTTGCGGCGGATCTGGTTGACGCAGAGATTGGAATGGGCGCCGTAGGACAGGCCGACCGCGGCCGAGCCGCGCGAAATTTCTTCCATCGCGACGATATGGGCGAGATAGCCCATGCTGGAGCCGCCATATTGCTCCGGCGCGGTCATGCCGAGCAGGCCGAGATCGCCAAAGCGCTTCCAGAGGTCGGTCGGGAACAGATTGGCCTTCTCGATCTCGGCGGCGCGCGGCGTGATTTCCGCCTCTACGAAGGCGCGGAGCGTGTCGCGCAGCATGCCGATGTCTTCGCCCAGATCGAAGTCGATGCTCGGGATGTTCAAGGCGATTCCTCCCTATTTTGGGGTCCGAACCTAGCGGGCCCGGAGCCCTCTTGCGGTCGAAAAGGTTGCATTTTCCGCCAAACTTGGCGAGGATTTTCCGGAAGGAATTCCCTGGGGTTCGCAATGCCTTTTCAAGTCGCAACCGCGATCCCGCGCCGCGCCGTCACCCCTGCCGCGTTCGTCCGCGGTGTGGTCGCCGCCTATGCGCGATACGGACTGGACCCGGCTGAAGCCTTGCAGCGGGGCCAGATAGCGCCAGACCTTGTCAATTCTCCGGACGGACGGGTCACGGCCGCCCAGTTCGAGGCGCTGGCGGGCCACGCCATGCGCGAGCTCGACGACGAGGCGCTCGGCTGGTTCTCGCGGCGCCTGCCCTTCGGCACCTACGGCATGCTGTGCCGCGCCTCGATCACCGCGCCGACGCTGGAGGTCGCGCTCAAGCGCTGGTGCCGGCACCACCGCCTGCTCACCGAGGACGTGCGGCTCGATCTCGAGGTCGGCGAGGAGACCGCGACGGTGACCATTCGCGAGCTGCGCGACCTCGGCGCGTTCCGCGAATTCTGCCTGGTCACCCTGCTCCGCTACGTGCTCGGCTTCTCCTGCTGGGCGGTGGATTCCAGGATCGCGCTCCGCGCCGCCGAATTTCCGTTTTCCGAGCCCGGCCACGTCTCGGTCTATCCGACCATCTTCTCACGCACCATCCGCTTCGATGCGGCTCACGCGGCCATCGTCTTCGACAAGCACTATCTCTCGCTGCCGCTCACGCGCAGTCCCGTCGATCTCGACAACATGCTCAAGGGCGCGCTCAGGCTGACGGTGCTTCCCTATCGGCGCGACCGGTTGCTGGTCGAGCGGGTCCGCCGCGTGCTGCGCAATGCGCGCGGGCGAAGTCTCGGCGCCGAAGATGTCGCAAGCGAGCTCGCGCTTTCAACGCGCACCATGCATCGGCGCCTGCGCGAGGAATCGACCTCGTTGCGCGACCTCAAGGAAGAGGCAAAATTCGAATTGGCCAAGCAGGAGCTGATGCGCGGCCGCACGCCGATCAAGCGGATCGCCGAGATCGCCGGCTTCCGCAACGAGAAGAGTTTTTCCCGCGCCTTCCGCACCTGGACCGGCGCAAGCCCGCGCGAGTTTCGCGGGCGGTACCGTTAGGACGGCATGGAAGCGAGCGCCGTGAAGCGTCGTGCCCCCCAGAACGTTTACGGCCTCCGGGATCACTCCCGAAGGCCGTAAAGGTCGAAACCACCAGACTTAACCCTGATCAATTCGAGTTGGTCTGGCCGCCCGAGCGGAGCTTGCCGCGCGACTGCGAATGCTTCGGCTGATAGGCGAGAGAATCGCTCGCGCTCTTCCCACCACTCTGCGCGCACGTGCCGCCGATACCGCCGGCAGCGGCGCGGCAGGCGTCCATCGTCGGATAGCCGCAGCCGTGAGCGGCCTGCGCGCCGTTGGTGATGCAAAAATCTTCCGCTTTCGCAGTCGGTGCCGTCAGCACCAGAAACGCAGACGCAAACAGCGTTGCGGCGGAAACTGCGAACGTCTTCGAAACCGAGGTCATGTTGTCTTATCCTAGTTAAGGAGTCCCACATTGAGCTCCCGACGCGCGATGCGCGTTGCGCGTTGAGGCTCATAACCCCGCATGTAAGCCAACCACTGGAACCATCAATCACGGTTCAGCGCATTGCAGGGATGTGATAATCACATTTCTCAGTTAGGTGATTTAATCAGCATTATAATGCCGACAAGACATGCTTCCGCGGCGTGCAGGTCGAGGATCGCCTCCAACTCGGTCGCAATTGATTCAAATGCAGGCCGCGGGCGGCGTGACCTGCTAACCGACAGACGCTGTCGCGGCGTCCTGCAACGGCAGCGGCACATCCTTGGCAACTCCGAGCACCGGGAAGCTTCGCACGTTCTTCACGTCGGGCATTGCCGCGAAGTGCAGAAGCTGCTGGCGCATGCTCTCCACGCTCGGCGCCACGCATTTCAGGAGATAGTCGGTGTCGCCGGAAATCCGCCAGCATTGCTGGATGCGCGGGATCGCTGATATCGAGCTCTCGAACGCCTCCAGCACCGGTTGGGCCTGGCTGCCGAGCTGGATCGAGACGAACGAGACGACTTCATAGCCCAGCCACCGCTCGTCGATGACGGCGCGCACCGCCCGGATCACGCCGCGGCTGAACAGCGATTTCAGCCGCCGCAGGCAGTTCGGCGCGGACACGCCGACGCGCAGCGCCAGCTCGTTGTTGCGAACCCGTCCGTCCTGCTGCAGTTCGGAGAGAATCTTCAGATCGACGCTGTCGAGCTGGTCACGCCCGGCCATCCCCCACCTCGCCATGGTCCTGTCCTGCGCGGCAGCGAAGCATGGAGCGGAATGGCTGCCAAGGGCTGTTAAGGGCTGTCAGCAACCGCTCGACCGATTGGGGGGCGAGTTCACCGAGGGCTAGGCCTCCGAACGCGCGCAGGCTTGGGAGTTATCGCATCCTTGTCGCCCTCCACGCTCTCGAAGCGACGCAAGATCATTCGCCAATTGTTGTGCTCGTCGCCTCGCAGGTTGAGCGGCGGACATTTGAGCACCGCTTCCATGACTTCGGCAGCCGATCGGAGATACTCCACCGTGTCCCTCCTGTCCTCGAGCATCGGCGGACGTGCGTATGAACCACTGATGCTGAATTCGAACCGCACGGTGATGTCGGGGCCCTTTTCGCGAGCAGGCACGCAATCGTCAAAGTGCTTGTCGATGGCAGCCTTCATCTCTTCATTCAGTTTCGGCACGGGGTGAAAGATGAAGGGCTGTATCTTGTTCCCGTAGGCAAACTTCTCCGCCGGATAATATTGATAGGGCTCGCACGCCCGAATCCGGTTCATCGCCCCGCGCACGTCTTCTCGAAACTCGTCGTTGTCGACCGGGGCGACCACTTCCGGCTCGCCGACGATCATGCCTTTGTCGTCGGTGACCACCTTGATGGTGACGGTATAGGTCTTCGTCGCGTACCTCAGGCACCGATTGAAGCGCGCGGTGTTCGCAGCGATCTCTCCAGGAGTGGGCGGATTGGGCTGAGATACGCCGGCGAGCGCGGGAGACGATGCCAAAAGCAAAATCAGAAAAAGAGGTCTCATATAGCCGTCCGAGATTTCAATATCCCGGCGAGAATAACTTCCGGTTGTCCGAGGGTCTAGCAAAGCGTCGGGCCGCTTGGGCGACCTGGGCTAGCCTGGCGGCAGGGATGCCACTTGGATCGCACACGTACCTGGCGACACCAGCAGCCGCGCCTTATCCGCCTGGAAAAGGGGAAGATTGGCTTCGGGCTGCCTTCCAGTCCACGACGGATACGTGTCTTCGCCCGGCAGCGCGATCGGCCAGGGACGTTCGGTTCGGCCTCAATGCGTCCAGGGTTCGCCGCGGCGGAACGAGAAATTGTCGGCATAGGCCACCGGGCGGCGGATCGAATCCTGGGGCTCGATGACCTGGTAGGCGATGCCCTTGCGCTCGCAATAGGCGACCGCCTCTTCCTTGCTGTGGAAGCGCAGCGTGATCTGCTGCTTCATGTCCCCCGACGAGGTCCAGCCCATCAGCGGCTCGACCGAGCGCGGCTGCTCCGGCTCGTAGTCCAGCTGCCATTCCTTCGTCTTGGACCGGCCGGATTGCATCGCGTTCTTGGCGGGCTTGAAAATGCGTGCGGTCATGGGATGGTCCGGGCCTCGTTTTTCGACTTTTCGTTCGATTTCGATGCGTCAGGGTGGCAGTTGGTGCAAACCTCGGGGATAGTATAGAGACACCGGTTGGGACTGATTGGTGATTCCGGACCCGTAGCCTCTGCGACGGTATAGTCATTATGCTGCACCGTGACAATTGCGTACCCGCCTTCCGCGCCGGGATCCCGCCCGGCGGCACTGCATCCCCGACTTCAGCCTGCCCGCCCCTTTCGAGAGCTCTCCTCGCATGGCCTTCCTGAACATCAACGCCACGCTCCCCGAAAAGGGCCGTGACCTCCGGCTCGACCTGTTTCGCGGCGTCGCGAACTGGGCGATCTTCCTCGACCACATCCCCGACAACGTCGTGAACTGGATCACGACGCGCAACTACGGCTTTTCCGACGCCGCCGATTTGTTCGTCTTCATCTCCGGCTACACTGCCTCGTTCGTCTATGCGCGCATGATGCTGGACCGCGGCTTCATCGTCGGCGCCACCCGGCTGACCAAGCGGGTCTGGCAGCTCTACGTCGCCCACATCATCCTGTTCGTGATCTACATCGCCTCGATCAGCTATCTGGCGCTGCGCTTCGGCGACAGCGAGATGATCAACGAGTTCAACGTCGCCGGCCTCGTCGACAACGCCACCGAGACGCTGCGCCAGGGCCTGTTCCTGCGCTTCAAGCCGCTCAATCTCGACGTGCTGCCGCTCTACATCGTGTTGATGGGCCTGTTTCCGCCGGTGCTGTGGTTCATGCTGCGCAAGCCCGACGTCACGATGGTGCTGTCGATCGTGCTGTGGCTGGTCGCGCGCCACTTCGGCTGGAATTTGAACGCCTATCCGGCCGGCCAGTGGTACTTCAACCCGTATTGCTGGCAGGTGCTGTTCGTGTTCGGCGCCTGGTGCGCGATGGGCGGCGCGCGCCGCTCGATGACGCTGATCAACGCGCCGATCACGCTCTATCTCTGCCTCGGCTACCTCCTGTTCGCGCTGGTCATGACCATGGCCGGCCGCTTCCCCACCTTCGGCGGCATGTTCCCGGAGTGGCTGTTCGCGGCCTTCAACCCGAACGACAAGACCAACCTCGCGCCCTACCGCTTCATCCACTTCGTCGTGATCGTGATCCTGGTGATCCGCTTCGTGCCGAAGGAGTGGCCGGGGCTCGAATGGAAGGTGTTCGATCCCCTGATCGTCTGCGGCCAGCAGTCGCTTGCCGTGTTCTGCGTCGGCGTGTTCCTGTCCTTTGTCGGCCATTTCGAGCTGTCGATGAGCTCGGGGTCGCTGTTCGCGCAGATCTTCGTCAGCATCGCCGGCATCGCGATCATGACGACGGTGGCCTATTACATCTCGTGGTCGAAGAAGCAGGACAAGCCGCTGAAGCCCCCGCCGCCCAAGCCTGCGGCAAGCGCGGCGAAGGCAGCCTGAGCCGAAAAAGACCGGCGATCCGAGCGCGCCCGGCGATTGCCTCGGGGCCTGGGCGATGATCGATTGACTTGAGTCAACCAGGCGTGGCGCCGGCCGGCCTAATGTCGTCGCGACACGCGCCGCCTCACAGATGCCGGCGGCCTCCCCTCGGACAAGGCTAGAAGCACATGCCCTCTCATTTTCACGCCGTGGTATGGATCGACCATTCCCAGGCCAGGATCTTCCATCTGGGCCTGAGCGGCTCCGACGAAGTCACGTTGCATCCGCAACTGGCAACGCGTCACCTTCATCACAAGGCCAACGCGATCGGCAGCGGCCATGCCGCCCCCGACAAGGCATTCTACACTGAGGTGAGTAAAGCCCTTGCCGATGCCGGTGAGATCCTCATCATCGGTCCGGCAAGCGCGAAGACGGAGCTGGCGAGCCACCTTCGTGCGCACGCCCCCGACGTCGCCAAGCGGATTGCCGCGGTGGAGGCGGCCGATCATCCTTCCGACGCCGAAATCATCGCCTATGCAAAGCGTCACTTCAGGCTGCCGCTGCCGCGCGTGCAGGCACCGGGATAGGCCGCGGCGTCCGCAAATGCCCCCAGGCGCGATGATGGGCGTTCCCGGCTCGTCGCGCGTCAGGCCGCTTCCTCGCCGTCGAACTCGGTGAACTTCTTGTAGATCCAGTCGCGGCCGTCGTGGCGGCGCCAGACCTTGCCGTACACGAGCTGACCGTTGATCGAGCGGCGCGGCACGATCACGGTCCAGAGGTGCCAGACCTCGCTCCAGGTCGATTGCGGACCGGCGGTTCGGAGATTGCGATCGAAGGACATGGCGTAGAACTCACTGACGCAGAACTCACTTGCGCAGAACCCAACCAGTGCGAATGCCGCGATGAATTGTGTTCCAGTGTGAGCACAGATAGCTGGCCCCGTCGGGAGCCGGGATCAATCTGATACCGATCGCCAGAGCCGCCGCAACGACCGCTCGTCCTTAACCTAACCGGTCAACCTTACTTCCCGTGGCTAACGTCCGCGGAGCGGTTGAAAGCCGGCGCCGATCAATCTAGAGTGCACACATGATTTGAGAGTGCCCGCGCCGGCTTGGGTGCGGGATTATTGATTAGCTGACGTCCAATTTTGCGATTGAATTTTCGAGAAGACTCGTCAGGGCGACCACAATGAATTTGGAATGTGCACGTCTGCGCCTGGCGCTGCGATCGACGCCGCCTGCGCCGGTCAAAAGAACGCCGGCGCAAGAGCTGCCGAACGCCGCGAACGACAACCATTTGGTCTGGCCGTTCGTCCCGTTTCCGCCGGGCTGGCACGCATCGGGCTGATCGGCCGGATCTTTCGACACCGGAAAAGCGCAACGCCGCGCAAGCGGAATATCATCGCTTGGCGGCGTCCGTTTAGATATTGGGCGCTGAAATCCCCAACACACATATGTCTATGGCGACAGCCAAAGGTTCGATGACGCCCAGGTCATTCGGACCAGATTCGCTCAGACTCCGGCGCTGGACGCTGCCTGTCCATTGGCTTGAAGCGCGCCTTGCGCGTTGTAGGTCTGTCCCGCCTGACCGCCCTGACTGCCTTGCGCACTCGCCGAGGTCTGCACCTCCGTGGTGCCATCCGAATAGGTAATCGTCGTGGTGGTGACGCCGCCGACGGTAATGGAGACCTCGCTGACGATGGTCTTGGCCGAACTGCCGCCGCCCGATCCCGCGCTGCCGCCCGCCGATTGCGAGGACGACGTCTCCGATGTCGCCGACGCTGCCGACGTCGACGAAGCGGCCGACGTCGAGGATGTCGACGTCGTGGCGGCCGACGGGGACGCCGTCACGGTCGCGCTGGCTGAAGCAATCGCACTGATCGACATGAAGACCTCGCCTGAAGGAAATACCGGGCGCAGCGCCGGTTGTGCGCCCTCTCCTTCAACGCGCCGGGCGTGCCAAGCAGGCGCAGGATCAGCGCCCTCGCCCGGAATGCCGGGCGGGTCGAAATCAGGAGGAAAATGAAAGGGATTCAATGCCGGGACTGGTCGGGGCAGCTGGATTCGAACCAACGACCTGCAGTACCCAAAACTGCCGCGCTACCAGGCTGCGCTATACCCCGAATGTCCGGCGAGCCCCGTCGATACACGCTTCCAAAGGCGCCAGCAAGGCTGGCAAAGCAACCCTCGGGCGCCCCTATTTGCCGCCGAACAGCGGGTGGCCGACGCGGTCGCCGGCGCGGATGCCGTATTTCTGCGCCGTTCCGGCCACCACCTCCAGCACGGCCCGGGCGGGCCCCCGGGACGAGATGATCTTGGTCGACATCGGCTCGGTGTTCTCGGCGATGCGCAGGATGCGACCGTCGGCGCGGATGAAGATCATGTCGAGCGAGACATAGGTGTTCTTCATCCACATCGACACCTCCTGCTCGGGATTGAAATCGAACAGCATGCCTTTGCCGTCCGCGAGCTCCTTGCGGTACATCAGGCCCGTCTGCTTCTCCTCCTCGGTCGTCGCCATCTCCACCGAGAACACCTGCACGCCGTTCCTGGTGACGATCTCCAGCGGCTGGAAGCTGGCGGCGCGGGCCGGCGTGCCGGCGACGGCACAACCTGCGATGACGAGGACGGCGGCAAGCCAGCCCTTCAGAGCGGACCAGACGGCCTTTCGATCAGGATTCATGGGGGAACACTCGAGGCGTGGGACGGGAACCAGTCCTTACGCGGCGATTGCCGGAAAAGCCAGAGGCGCGCCGGCCTGCGGGCGCGCCTCTGCTCACGATTGCGGGATTTTGAAGTTCGAGCTTGGTCGGGACGCGCGTCTCATCGCACCTAGTGCGACTGCAATCCCGGCGATCCGGTCTCGGGATGGATCTCGGCCGCCATCATGCCCTTGGACCCGGGCCCGAAGCGGACCAGGACATACTGGCCGGGCCTGAGCTCGGTCATGCCGAAGCGGCGCAGCGTCTCCATATGCACGAAGATGTCTGGCGTCCCCTCGCCACAGGTCAGGAAGCCGAAGCCACGCAGCCGGTTGAACCATTTGACCTGGGCGCGTTCCAGCCCGCTGGTCGGGGTGACCGTGACATGGGTGCGCGGCGGCAGCATCTGTGCCGGATGGATCGCGGTCGACTCGTCCATCGAGACCACGCGGAACGCCTGGTATCCCTTGGCGCGCTGGATGCACTCCACGACGATGCGGGCACCTTCGTACGCGGTCTGGAAGCCGTCGCGCCTAAGCACGGTAACGTGCAGGAGCACGTCCGGCCAGCCGTTGTCGGGCACGATGAAGCCGTAGCCTTTGGAGGCGTCGAACCATTTGATGACGCCGTGGACTTCGACGAGATTGGCGCTGGCCTCACCGAGCCCGCTGAAGGGACTGAGGCCGCTGTCGCGACCGGCACCGCCGTGTTCGCCCGGCGTGATCCGCCCGGACGGTACTCCCTGCCCGGGAACCCCGAGCTTTTTGGACTCAAATCCGTCCGACGACCCCATAACCCCGGACCCCACACTGTCATGCGACCCGCCTCAGCAGCGGCCTCGAATCACGCGTCTTTCGAGAACCTTCTCAACTGGACGCGACGCGAATCTTTCGACTCAAAAGATAACACTCCCGGTTGCGAGGCATAGACAAAAAAGAGATTCGCCGGAACCTATGAACAGCTTGCACAGCCGCGAATCAAATTGATGCCTCAATTGCCGACAAAGGGGCCGAGCGTTTCGCCGATGTCGTGATGGATGACGAGATCGGCGATGTCGTCCTGTTCGGTCGGCTCGCGATTGATGATCACCAGACGTGCGCCCGCGTCCTTCGCCATCATCGGAAAGCCCGCCGCCGGCCAGACCACGAGCGAGGAACCGATCGCAATGAAGAGGTCACAGGCCCGCGACAGCGCGGTCGCACGCTGCATTTCGTCGTCGGGCATCATTTGTCCAAAGGAGATCGTGGCGGTCTTCACCGGCTCGTCGCAGGCCGTGCAGTTGGGCGCGGCGCCCTCTTCGTCGAAGCGACGCTTCACCCAATCGAGTGGATAGGCCTGCCCACAGCCGATGCAGCGCGCATAAGTGGTGTTGCCGTGAAGTTCAATCACGTGCTCGCCGGCGAAGCCGGAGGCCTGGTGCAGATTGTCGATGTTCTGGGTGATGACGGCGGGAACCTTGCCGGCGCGATAGAGGGAGGCCAGCGCGCGATGGCCGCGACCGGGCTTTGCCGCGGCAAACACCTCCTCCATCGCAAAGCGGCGGCGCCAGGATTCATCCCGCGCCTCCTGGTGCGCGACGAACTCGCCGAACTCGATCGGACGGTAGCGCGTCCAAATTCCGCCCGGCGAGCGGAAGTCGGGAATACCGCATTCGGTCGAGATGCCGGCGCCGGTGAACGGCACGATGACCTTGGCCTCGGCGATCATCTCACCGAGCCGTTCGACGCCGCTCTGCAGATCCGATGCAATCAATTTGCGATCTCCCGACTCGTCTTGCCTGACAGCAACATACGCAAGCGGCAAGATTGTTGACGCTGTTATCAAGCGCTAACGCTTTGCGCTCGGCAATTTTTTCCGACCTTCGCATATCACAATCCTGCAATGCCTCCTCCCCATTGACGCCCCATTCAGGAGCCCCAATGGATGTGTGAATGCGACTCAAGATGATGCGGCGGCAGGACTTGAGGGCAGTTAAGTAAACCCGAGGGGATGGCTATGACAGAAGACGAAGAACGCAAAGCCCGTGAGCGCGACGAGATCGCCGCCCGTGTCGCCGCCTTCCGTGCCACGCAGGAAAAATTCAAGCGCGAGCGCGAAGAGTATTTCGTCTCGACGCTCGAGAACGCCCGCAAGGTCGAACGGCCCTCGCTTTGGCCGTAAGACATCTCTGATCAACGTGCATGAAAAAAGCCCGGAGCATCGCTCCGGGCTTTTCGCTTGCTGGCCGTTACCAATGACGCCAGTGGTGGTGGTGCCGGTAGTACGGCCCGCCGCCGTAATAGGCGTAGGGGCCAGGCCCGTAGTAATAGCCGGGGCCGCCATAATAGCCGTAGCCGGGGCCATAGCCGTAGCCGTAAGGGTGCGATGCTGCGACCGCGCCGGCGGTGATTGCGCCGGCGGCAAGGCCGAATGCGAGTCCCGGGCCGATGCCGCGTCCGCGCGCCTCGGCAGGCGCAGGGGCCGCAACCGCGGTCACGCCGACGGCTGCGACGGTGGCCAGAACTGCCAGTGTCTTCTTCATGCTCTCCTCCTTCGCGTCTCACTGAGACAACGGCGAGCGGCTGCGATAGTTGCGCGCCTGATGCGGAACCGGCCCCTAGAAAAAAATTCGCTGCCGGCGGAACGAAATCGTCGGACGCAGATTGACCTTCCAAGTGCGGGAGCCTCCGCCATCCGGGTTGAGGCAACAGCATGAAGACCCCGTCAGCATCTCCGCGATGCTGGCGGGGTTTTCAATTCAGCGGGAACGCCTGGCAGCAGAAACCGACGGCTGCCAGCGGGGCGGGAGATCGAGGAGGACGAAGACTTGCCCTTATCCGCTTTGCTGACCCGTATCCGCAGGATGGTTCCCAGATCCGACGATCAGCATTACGACGAGATCGTCCGCAGTTTCGGGGTCGGCACCCTGCACCCGCCGCCGACGCCGATGAGCGACCGCGAGCTGGCGCGGGCCATCGCCGAGTTCCTGAGAGAGCAGCCGTCGAGCGAATCCGTTGCGACCCTCGGGCGACGGCTCGACCCCTCCTCGCCGGTTTGAGTTTCCTTGCGGGAGCAAGGAACAAGGATTGCGCGCGGACATTGAAATCCTCTTCACGCAGATCGGAAGAGGCCGACATGCCCGTGTGGCTCGAAGTCTTGCTGAACCTGTCCGGCTATGCCGGTTTCGTGGCACTCGCCTCGCGCGGAACTGCGAGCCCGCAGACGCCGGCTGACGATCAGATCTGCGGCGAGCGCTAAGCGGCGAGCAGCGCGCTAATTGGCGTGCGGCGCCTGGCCTGCCGTCCTCACCAGCCGATCGGCCTTGACCGCAATGCGTGTGTCTTCGAGCTGCGGTCGCAGCGAAAAGCTGATCACCACGAAAGCGAGACAGAACAGCGTGCCGACGATGGCCACGCGGCGATAAGTGTGCCTGTCGCCTTGGTAAAAGGACGGCTCTGAAAAAGGTGTCATGACAAAATGGCTTCTTGGCAAAGTCGTTTCTTGCTTGTCTTTGCCAGACACCTACCGCAAGCCGTGCCAAGTGCAACGCGATTGGACTTTTAACCTAACCGAATAGGGTTATCGGCTTCCGCGCAAACAATCGTTAGGCGTCTTGCGGCGCCTCCGATCGCGGCGATCCGCCTTCATATCGCGCGCCGTCGAGGGCTACGGCGACCCGCGGCTCCGCCAACCGGCTTTGTTCCAGCTTCGACACCATTTCGTTCTCGAAGAACGAATCGGACGTCAGAAAATCGGTGCGGAGCAGTTCTTAACAAAACATGCCGAGCGCGCAGCGATCCGATCACGTTGCATCAGAAGACCCTGCATCAGAAGACCCGGCATCAGAAGATTTGGCATCCGGAGATGTCGACGCGGGTGCCGGCACTTGCGGCACCGACGGCTTGCCTTTGCGCAAGCGCGGATGCCGATCGTACCAGAACACTTTCGCGATCTCGGCGAGAAACCAGCACGCATCCATGTCGCTCTCCTCGCCTCCTCCTTAACGAGGAGGCGTGGACGAGACTGTGCGAAGCCTCACGCTGGCTCGTTCCGATACACGGCGCGACTTCATCGGCGACAGGCGCGACTTGTTCTGCATCCGACTCCATTTCGTTCTCGAAGAACGAATCGGAGTCGAAAAGATCGGCGCCGGGCGATTGCTAACGATCCATGAAGACGCGCGACGCAACGTCTTCAGCGGTCGTCGGCACGATCTTCGGCGACAGGAATTTCGACACGACCGCAAACACGATGACGATCTCGCGGCAGGGTTCGCATCGAAAGCTGTTGGCGGAGGTCGCCGTCATCGGCTGGGCGCAGCGCGGGCATGTCATGCAGGCCGAACGCTGACGACACGTGTTCGTTCCTGCACGTTCGTACTTCAGCGATCGCTCGCAAATGGCCACGGCGGACCAGCGACACTCGGCTGAGTGGGCCTCGGATGGATCATGTTGTGCCCCGCGCTCGCCGCTCAGGCGGCGCCAGAAGGTGACCGCGCTTGCCGGGGATGTCGTCGGCATTCGCGGCGCAGATCAGACCGCCCGCCTCGCTTTGTCCTCCTTCGAGAAGCACTCCAAGATCTGAATCCGAAGCTCTTCTGCAGCCGGGCCCTGGAGCTTCCTGAGCTCGTTCCAGAGCCTGATCACTTCGCGCTGTTTCTCGACGGTCATGAGTAGCCTCCAAGGGGATCATCAGAAAAGGATCACCAGAGCAACTCATTAGAACAAAATAAGAACAGAAAGTCCAGCCCCGTGCGCGATGTCCTCCGAATATGTCGCGATGAACCTTTTTGGCGCGGCGCGGACCCATGCAAGCTGGGGATTTCAGCGCCCAGTCACATGGCAGCGCCGCGGTGAGCGAACATATTCCGTCATCGCGGCGCTGTTGCCTTTTGGATTTTCAACTTTAAGTTAGAGCCAGATGTCTTGTTTGAGATGGCTGACGGCCAGGCGCTGAAATCCCAACGCCGTCAGCCAGAAGAGCCCCGTGCGAGAGCGCGGGGTTTTTCTTTTGGAGACGGGTCTGGCTGAATGGCGCGCAGCGGGCTCTGTTGTTCGTCCCGATCGTCATGGTGATATCAGGCATCGCAATCGCCGAGCACGCCTCGTCTTCAGTCCTCCGTTGCGGCATCGACCCGCCGCAACGGTATCGCCAACGCTCAAACGGCGTCCTTGGCAACCTTCAGCGGCGAGGCCTTCACCGACTTGCTCGCGGGCTTGGCCGCAAACTGCATCGGCTCCTTGGTGAAGGGATTGACGCCCATGCGGGCCTCGGTCGCCGGCTTGTTGACGACCGACATCTTCACGAAGCCGGGAATGACGAACTCACCGGACTCGTTGAGCTCCTTGTAGCCGACGGTGGCCATGTATTCGATCACCGACTTCACGTCGTTCTTCGAAAGCTGCGTGCCCTCGGCAATTGCATCAATCAATTGGGTCTTCGTCATCTTCGCCATGTCTGAATTCCTTTGAAGGGGTGCGCGCGAACAACTCTGCCGTGACGCGGCCGGACCGCGGAGGCGCGCTTCTGATTCATGCCAGAGGTCATGAAGTGACCGGGCTTAGAGCCTATCGAGGCTCAAAACGCAAGCAGGGGTTCTCCCGGGGTTCCCGACTTCCTGTGCAAGATGCCGCAGGGACACGCAATTTTTGTTTGAACCATTTCGCCGCTGACGCGTCTTACTCATGAAGTCCCTAAGCTTCACCCCACCAGAGAGCCCCGCTTCCCCCAGGCGGGGTTTTCGCTTTTGGGCCATGGCAGAACGCCCCGGCGGCCTGTAATGCTCTCGAGGTTTCGCGCGGGGGGCTCATGAAGGTCGCTATCGTCATTGCAGGCTTGATCGTCGTTGCTGTCGCGGCCCTCGTCGCGATCCAGCCGAGCTTCCTGAAGCCTGCCTCCCTCGCCCTCGTGAAGAAGTCCGACATCTTCGGCTTTGCGCCGGGGATGACATTTGACGAGACCAGCAAGCTCATCAATCAACGCCATTATCTCTGCCGCCAGAGCCGCGACTCGGACACCCTCGAATGTGACATCAACGGCGCCAAGGTCACGGTTGACCGCGACGAGGCGGACGCCAAGCGCCCGATCTGGCGCGTCAATGCGACGGTGACCAATCCGGGGTCGCAAGAAAGTGCCGTGAAATCGATCTCCGACCAGTTCAACGCGCAAGCCATCCGGGAGCGCGAGGGATGGATGTGGATCGTCGGACGCGGGCTCAAGCTGAGCTATGACGGCCTCGCTTTGAACCTCGTGGACGAGGCCGCGGAGGCCCGGCTTCGCAAGGCGGACGCGAAACGCTAGAGCGTGAGGTCACCTCGTCGTGAAACTTGTGGCTCGGCAGGCCTTGTTGACACTTCAGTAACCCAACGCCGCCAAGCTCCAATCAGTCTCGTTGCGTTGGAGTACCCCCACAGTGCTGGATTTTGACGAGCTGCGTGAACTCGCAGCCGATGTTCGCGTTTTCGTCGAGCTCGCTGAAGACAAGGCCGAAGCGCTCAGAGCCGTGATCGCCGCCTATGATGTGGTGCTGGCGATCTTCCCCACCGACGAAGGCATGGGCCTCCATGTCATCAAGGGCGGCCAGATCCTCGACACGATTGCAAAGTCAAGGACGCACGCGATCTACAGCCATACGGCGGTCGCGGTCCCCGATCTGCAACATGCACAGGCGCTCAAGATCCTGACGGCTCCGGTCGAGCAACGGATTGCGGCATAGTCGCGGGCGGCAAGTTCCCGTCAACCGGATAAACCTTCGAAAAAGTTCGTCCTCCTGAACGCCCTCGTTTAGGAACATCATCTCCGCGCTCCTGTTGGCCCCTGCAACCAACAGGAGTTTGCAATGAAGAAGATCATGATCGCTACTGCCGCGCTCGGTCTCATGTGCGGCTCGGCTTTTGCGCAGAGCCAGACCGGTCCTGCGCCGCAGTCCAACAACATGCAGAAGCCCGGCATGAGCAGCACGGACAAGGGCTCGATGAACCAGGGCACGACCGGCATGAGCAATGACGGCATGAACAAGGGCGGGATGAGCAAGGGCGGTATGATGAAGCCCGACGCGTCCGGCCAGGGTGGCTCCGGCCCGGGCAGCGATCAGGGCGGCACGAAGACCCACAGCAATATGAAGTAAGCCGCGTTGTTGGCCGCTTCTCATTTGGGCCGCGCCGCTTCCAAGGGAGCGGCGCGGTTGCGTTGTGCCGGCGCCGCATGTCCCTCACGCGAGCCTTTGATCGCCGACTAGCCGCGCAGCCGGTTGACGATTTGAAGCGGGATCCAGCAACCCGCCACCATCAGGATCGCGATCACGACAACGAGGACGTATTTCAGCGGATCTTGCGACGAGGCGAGCGAGCCTCCGAGATGGAGATGCGGGAGGATCGTCTCCATGGCCATTCCGATCACGGCGATCGCCGTCAGGCCGCCAAGGATTGATACGAACAGGTTGACGATCCATCCGAGCGCCCCGCGTCGGTTCGCCCAGGCCTCGTCAATCGCAACCGCCAGCGTCACGACGACGAAGACCAGCATGAAGCTCATCGAGCCGCCGACGCTCGACGTCGGGCCGAAGACCTCGAGCAGCAGCATGGCCGCCACTGCAAGCAGTGTGATCGTCTTCATCGCGCTTCCCTCATCCGTGCCCCAGCAGCAACACCGCAGAGCCGATCACGATGCAGCCAACGCCCAAGACGGCCGTCGCGATCTCGACGGCGTTCTCCAGGCCGAAGAGCCTGACCACGGCGCTCCATGCGGCCGACAGCAGAATGTCCACGATCGCGCCGAGCAGGGCTTGAAGCATGAGAATTGGTCGTGCCGGCGGAGTTGGGGTTCAACCGCGTTCCTCGCAGATGACGGGACCGGTTACCGCTTCGAACCACGATGTCGAAGACCACCGTGACGGAAAGATCCATCAGGACTTCCTCAGCACGATCGCGCCGACGCAACCGCCCACTGCCAGGAGAACGAAGAGCGGCGCGCTGAGATATCCGCCGCGCACAGCCTCAAGGCTGGCGAGAACAAGCAAGGCGATCGCGGCGTAGCGCATGACACACTCCTTTCGTCGGGAGCGTGCCGATATCGGCGTGCCAGCGCCGTGACCGGCGTCACGGTTTGGCTGAAGCAAACACGCCGCCTGCTCAACCAGGCCTCGTCTATCACGGCAGTCTAGATCCCTGCCGTCGCCCCGCGTTAGGCTGTGACGAGGTCAGCTATGATCAGGGCCAAATCGGTTTCATCCCCGTCGAAACTCGCAATCATGGCATTCAGCATGGCATCAGGGTCGAGCCTTTCCAGATCGAGCGGATGGCCGGCATGCTCAGCCAACATCGCAAAGGACGACAGTTGAGACCGCCCGTTTCCTTCACGGAATGCGTGGATGACGTTCAGTTCAGAAAGGAAATGCGCACCTTTCGCTGCGAACTCGGTTGCGGGCAGATCTCCGAAGAACTGGTTGGGCCTCAATTCTTCAAAAAGCTTGGTCGCCTGGGCACCGATATGTTCAGGGAAGCAAAATGGGCTACCTTGCTTGGAGATGCGGACCGTTCGCGGTGTCCCTGCCCATTCGTAGACGTCCTGGAAAAGATGATGATGAACCGCGCAGTAGTGAGCGAAATCCAACCCTCCTTCGGGCAACGGCTCGGTCGATCGAGCGCTCGAAATTTCGGCTTCGAAATCATCAAGCTGCCCCTGGTCCCTCAGGTCGAGCTTGTTAACGAGAACAGTGGAATTTTCGTAGGTATAGGGATCGTCAACCGCATCGTACATGCGATTGCGCTTAGCTCTTGCGGTAGCTACGCAAGATTGTGCGGCGATACTCTTCCGCGGAGAGGCCCTTGGCGGCGGCTTCGGCGGCCCTTTTCGTCATCGCCGGCTTCAGCCGAATGCCTTCGACCGCGCTGATCTTCGCAAAGCTGGCGCGACCAATTACGAAGCCGCCCTGGTCAGTCTTTCCAGTCTGTCGTTTTTGCTTTGCCATTGGCTGAATTTATCACGTTCTCGTCGTTTTGCCCACGCCCTCCAATTTCGTATCTGGCGAGCCCTGCACTCGGCATTGCAAGCCTGAATCGACCGACTCCCGACGAATGAGGATCGTCCCAAAATGCGCCGCCGCCTGGGCAAGGCACCTCTTCTACAGTCCTGCGCTTTAGCAGTCCCGAGGCATCCACCGTTCGGGCTTCTCCGCGCCGCGCTCCCTTAAGGAAGCTCCTCCGCCTTCCGACTGTCACCAATCGAGACCGGCTTGTTCAAAAAATACTCGCGGTTGCCGGTGGCGGCCTCAGCATATTGGTCGATCGCCACGATGATGGCCTGGACGTGGGCATAGCACCACCCTTCCCGCGTCGCCCTGCGGCGCACGTCCTCGAGCGCAGCGAGGAAGGGCGACAGCTCTCGCTCGTCGTCGAACCACCGCCTGCTCACCACGTCCTCCCGCCGAGCACCCGGCCCTTGGCCGCACGCGGCTGCGCCGCCTTCAGCGCGTCGCGCTCAGCGCAAAGACTTTCGACCTTCGCTTCCATCCGCGACAGCAGCGCTTCGGCCGAAGCCGTGCCGATGCCGGCGCGCTGCAGCTGAAGGATCTCCTTCCTCTGCCGGCCCATCTGGATGCGCATCCGTTCGATCTCCCGCCTGAGATAGTCCAGGTCCGGCATTGTTCTGCCTCGCGAATTTTGACTGCGGCCCATGAGAACAAAAACGGAACGATAAGTCGAGTCCGACATTTTACGGAGACGAAAAGGAGATGCGCGATGGCCGACAACACCCAGAAGAATCCCAAGGATTGGGTTTCCGGAGACGATCCGATGACCGGAGCCCAGGAATCCTACCTCAAGACCCTCACTGAGCAGGCGCACGAAAGCCCGCCCGAGGACGAACTGACCAAGGCCGAGGCCTCCGAGCTGATCGACAAGATGCGGCAAAAAGCCGGGTTGAAGGACTGACCCACCCAATTGCGGGAGCCCGGCGTCGTGTGTATGCAAACGAAATTGGGAATCGGAAATGCCTTATTTCGTTTGCGCCCGCGACGGTGCCGGGCAGATCGTCTTGAAGCGTGAGACCAGGGAAGCGGCGGAGAAGAAGGCCGCCGAGCTCCGCGACATGGGCTATTTCGAGGTCGAGATCGTCGCGAAGGGTGAAGAGAAGGCGGCGTGAAGCTGGTCTGATCCGCCTTCGCGCTCCTCACATCGGAGCCGGCTCGTCATCCTTCCCTCAGCACTTTCAAAGCGCTGAGAATGGCGAAAGCGCCCAGACCATAGGTCAGTGCGTTCACAACCCAGCAAATGGCGATGCCGAGGAAGCTGGATCCTCCGACCGCTCCCCAGAAGAAATACGCGGCGCTGATGCCCGGCCACTCCAGCGAGAGCAACGCGAAGTCGGTCAGCGGCTCCAAGACAAGGAGCACCGTCGAGATGAGCGCCCCGACGGCCAATGCGATAACGATGTTCGTGCTCACGGACGGCATCAAAGACCCAGCAGGCCGGCGATAGCAGGAATGAGGAAGAAGGCAGCGGCCCCGAGCATGAGACCGACGAGAATGCGTGCCGTGCGGCTGTGAATCTTGGTATCCAGCCACGCACAGATGGCCACCGCAGCCTGTCTCAGCCAGCTCCCCAGGAGGGCCCTGACGAGATCAAACAGGAGTTCTGCAACGAATGCGGCCATGGCGCTTGGTCGGCGCCGCAGCTGGCAGGGTTCATGAGGCGGTCATCGCGGCGTCTCGATCACCACCGCGAGCCGCCACTGCGACAGGCACCGCAACGCTCAGCGCCGACGCTTGCGCCCGTCATTCAATTGAATTACAATACCATATCGCACCGGAGGCGAACATGGCCGCAAATGCCCTTGTCCAGACCCGCATCGACGCTGACGTCCGTGATCGCGCCTCCGCCGTCCTTGAGGAGATGGGGCTCACGGTATCGGACGCGGTCCGCATCCTGCTGACCAGAACCGCCAATGAGGGCGCGCTTCCGCTCGAACTCCTCACGAACAGCAAAGCTCATGACGACTGGTTTCGCGCGAAGGTCCTGGAGGCGTTGAACGATACCCGCCCCGATGTCTCGGACGAACAGGCTGAAGCGCATTTCGCAAAGCGTCGCGCGGCGGCTCGGCGCAGGGCGGACCAACCAAAGTCGTGAAGCTCTTCTGGTCCGCCTTCGCACTATCGGACCGCGATGGCATCTTCACCCACATCGAGGCTGAAAATCCTTGAGCGGCGATCATGGTCGATGAGCGGATCGCCGCGGCGGCGCGTCGACTTGTCGAGTTTCCCGAGAGTGGGCGTCCCGGCCGTGTCGCCGGCACACGCGAGCTTGTCGTTGTTGGCACGCCGTATGTCGCGGCCTACACCATAACGGAAAGCTCGATCCGGATATTGCGCGTCCTGCACGGCGCCCAGAAATGGCCCGATGAGCTTCCTGAAGATTGAGGCTGTTGAGCCGCATAAGCTCCGCCAATTATAGCGCGAGGTGCTTCACCTCTGCTTCGGTCAATGCTTGGCAGGCAGCATAAATTGAATGCACTGTGGCAGTAATTCCTAGCTGATAGTCTAGCATAGTGACTGCGACTGCTCTTGCTACGTAGAACGACGGAAAATCAACCAAAGGGGGTCTTTCATGCGCTTCAAACCTGACAGCTTAGCCGGTCCGCGGTCGTCGAAGTCTCGTGTCAGCGTTGATGAAGAATACAAATTCGTTTCGTCACAAGTAAAAGAGCACAATGCTCGGATAATGGAAGCATTCAAGCTCTACATTCAGTTGATTACACTGGTAGTCGGCGGCTCATCCTACCTAAGCATCATGCCTAACGGGCCGTCGTCCGCGCGACTTCAGCAATTCGCTACTCTCGCGGACGCGCTTGTTGCCTTTATCACGTTAATTGCACTGTTGATGGTCGCAGAGAACCTTCGAGGGTGGTTCGGCTATCGAATGGCTCAGTCTCGGTTGGCCGGGTTGGACATTAGCGGCAATCCTCATATCCCGCGGCCACGTAGATTCCGAGCGTCCGTCTTGGAAGGAGCTCTAATGTTGGCAATGATAGTCGCCGCCGCGGGCTTTCATGTCTTCAATCCCTTGAGGATGACCTAGAAGGACGATCTTGAAATTTATGAGTTCTCAGATTTCGGTGACAGTGCACAAAACCCAACCGACTCGTTTGAGTTGAATGCACTGTCACCGAAATCCGCCCAATTACAGGACAGCACTCGCCGTAACTCATAAATTGAAATGAGTGCGTAGGATGGGTTGAGCGGGAGCGAAACCCATCGAGGACCTTATTGCGCGACGGAACATGATGGGTTTCGCAAGTGCTCTACCCATCCTACGAGCTAACGTTGATCGTCAGGCTGCGGCTCAGACCGGCGCAACAGAATAATCGGCTTCATCGAGGAATTCTTCGACTTCGCTTTTCCAAAACTCTTGGGACTTAGGCGCATCGCTCACTTTCGGAGCGACGATTTCCTCGACGATCACCGTGACGCGGTAATCACGCGTAACAACCACTTTCTTTTCCGAAGACATAAAACGCTCCTGGGTGAAGTGACACCTAGGGCATATCCACGAATCGTATCTGCTTCGCTAGTGTAAATTGCGGCTATGCACATCTAATCCACGTCAAGAATTTCCTGGGAGATAGTTTCACGTGAAACTCTAAGGCCTTAGCCTGTGGATGAAATGTATCCTTGTGGATAAGCGGGAAAACCGAAGATTTCTGTTGCGAGTCCGCGAAGCACCTATGCCATTACGGCGGCCATGCCGACTGCAAATGCGATCATTCATCCCACCAATGCT
This sequence comes from uncultured Bradyrhizobium sp., assembly GCF_936943645.1. Taxonomy (GTDB): domain Bacteria; phylum Pseudomonadota; class Alphaproteobacteria; order Rhizobiales; family Xanthobacteraceae; genus Bradyrhizobium. Next base: position 41,979 of record NZ_CAKZJO010000080.1, read on the forward strand.
TGGTATCGCGTGTCCCCGCCCACAGCGCGTCACTGTTGCCCGTGAGCTGTTTGGCATAGGCATCGACCGCCGCTCGACCCGCGCTCCTACTCTTTCCGACTCAGCCAAATGCTCTTTCTGGCGCACGACGACGTTGTCAGCGAGCGTCTGAGTGACCTTATCTCTCAACGTCGCAAGTTCTTCGATGGGGAGAGATTCGATTTGCAGGGCGCGATAAGGCTCGCGAACGGTTGAGAACGCAAAGGGCACATCGGTTCTTTTAGTCGCCCGCAAACCGCCCGCAATCCCTGCCCTTTGCCGTGATTTTCTGCTATTCAGTGCTCGTCATGCGGAAACGGGCAAACAATCCCGAAACGCTCTCAAGGAGATAAGAAAAATGCGTTACCTCCACACCATGCTGCGCGTGCGCAATCTCGACGTCGCGCTGAAATTCTATGTTGATGCTTTCGGCTTGAAGGAGGTGCGGCGGATCGAGAACGACAAGGGGCGCTTCACGCTGGTGTTCCTGTGCTCGGCGGACGATCTCGAGGCGCTGAAGAAGCAGCCGCCGACGCGCGGCGCGCCGCTGGTCGAGCTCACCTGGAATTGGGACGAGGAGAAGTACGGCGAGGATCGCTTCTTCGGCCATCTCGCCTATGAGGTCGACGACATCTACGCCACCTGCGAGAAGCTGCAAAAGGCCGGCGTCACCATCAACCGCCCGCCGCGCGACGGCAACATGGCGTTCGTGCGCTCGCCGGACCTGCATTCGATCGAACTGTTGCAGAAGGGCGATCCGAAGCCGCCGCAGGAGCCGTGGGCCTCGATGCCCAACACCGGCCACTGGTAGGCTCGAAACGCTGGAACAAGCCCTCCCCGCCCGCGTTCACTCTCCGACAATGCGATTGGAGGAGGAAATCATGGGACGCGGAATTCTGTTGTGGCTGCTGGGCGTGCCGATCCCGGTGATCATTCTGTTGTGGCTGTTCTTCGGCCACTGACGTCAGGTTTGATCTTGCAGCGAAAGCTCCGCCCCGGGCGGAGCTTTTTGCATGAGGGGCGCGCGACAATCGCACATCGCTCCGACGTGCGAATTCCGCTATCACCCGCGACAAACGCCAAGGCCGCGGGAGACACTTCATGCCTGACACCAAGCTGACGATCTGGGGCCGCGCCAATTCGGTCAACGTGCAGAAGGTGCTGTGGTGCCTGACCGAGCTTGGCCTCGCTTACGAACGCATCGACGCCGGCATGAGCTACGGCAGGACGCGCGAGGCCGAGTATCTGGCGATGAACCCCAATGCGCGGATCCCGACCCTGGTCGAGGACGACTTCGTGCTGTGGGAATCCAATTCGATCATGCGCTATCTCTGCCTCGCGCATGGACGCGGCACGCCGATCTATCCGGAGGCACCGAAGCAGCGCGCCTCGGTCGACCGCTGGCTCGACTGGACGCTGTCGACGGTGCAGCCGGTCGACCGCCCGGTGTTCTGGGGCATCGTGCGCACGGCGCCCGCCGAGCGCGACATGATCCAGGTGCAGCGCGATGCCGATGCCGCCGCCGAGGTCTGGGCCATCGCCGACCGCCTGCTCTCCTCGCGCCGCTTCATGGAGGGCGATGCGTTCACGCTCGCCGACATCGCGCTCGGCTCCTATGCCCGGCGCTGGCTCGGCGTCGAGGGCATCTCCCGCCCGGCACAGCCGCATCTGACCCGCTGGCTCGCCGAGCTCGGTAAACGGCCCGGCTTTGCACAACATGTCGCACCGCCGATGTCGTGAGGGGGCGGCGCCGCTCAAGCTGTGCTGAGAGCGCGGTGAATCCGTGTTTCGGCGCAAGCCGGTTGCGTCACCTCGGCGCTTGACGGCTACTGTGCATGGGGTTGTTTTCGCGTTTTTTGCTGTCGGCCTAGCGCCAACCGCGCTCGACCAGCAGGACGCAGGCGATCAGCACCAGCGTCACCGCTGCGGTCGCCAGCCGCGCCGTCCAGCTGAGGCCACGGCCGACCCACCACAGCAGCGCGCAGTACATCAGCACGGGAACAATGAGATCGAGGCGCAGCAGATCCGCCGGCATCAGCGCCTCATGGTGGTGTCGACGCTGATCGAGCCGCCGACCTTGACGCAGGTGCCGGTGCCCTCGACCATGACGAAGCGCGGACCGTAGGAGGCGCATGAGCCCGCGCGTGCCTTGGGGGCCGCGCCCTTCAATGGAACGGTCGTGCCCGCCTTCGGCCGTTCCGCAGGCGGCAGGCGCAGGGCCTCCGCCGCGACGGCGGATGTGGTCAGCATCGAGATCAGGATGAGAAGCGGCAGACGCATGGCGGCGTTCTAGCCCGACCGGACATCGCGCGCCATTGGGCCTGCCGTCACCAGCGATCAGATGAACTTGATGCCGGCCGATTTGCCGCGGCGCCATACCACCTGGCAGCTCCGCCCGGTGCGCGCATCGCGTGCGAAGGCAAGCCGGATCAGGCCCGGAAGCTGGCTGGCGTCCTCGTCCAGCGTGATCTTGGCGCCCGAATCCGAAATATCCTGGACCAGGCAATGCCGCGCGGCGAAGCCGCCGTCGAGCGTGATCCAGGCGTGCTGCGACAGCAGCTTGCGGGCTGCGCGCTTTTTCGGCGGTGGCATTGGAAATCTCCCAGTCCAGCGCTACTCAGGGAACCCTAAGAAACCGTTGAAATCGCCCCCAGTTCTCCCGGGGGGCAACACTGTCCACCGGACCCAAAAGACCGTCCCGAACGGCTTGCCGGGAGCCAGAAAGGCCACTATACGTTCGCCCGCTGCAAGCCGCCGGGCCCTGTTCGGCCGGCCAGTGGCCGTGCCGGAATAACGGCAGGGCCCTGCGTTTGCTCCCTTCGTCTATCGGTTAGGACGCCACCCTTTCACGGTGGAGAGAGCGGTTCGATTCCGCTAGGGAGCGCCAGCGCGCACGCAAAACGGCAGCCATGACTAGCCACGGCAGCCCGGCTGGAATTTCGTCGCTCCCTGTGAACCTTGTCGCTGGTCGCCGCCGACCAAGGTCTGTTGGAAGCGGTTCAGGCCCATGGCGCATCGTCACCCCGAAATTGAAGGTTCGTCCGCCGCGCCCGCAATGGCGCCGAGCCTTCCGCCGTGGCTCGGCCATCCTCGTCAGCCTTCATCGGATCGCCGCGCCAAAATGCTGGAGCACATGGCGCGCGCCAGGTCAGGTCCTCAGCATCGGGCGGATCTTGCGCCAACCGCGGCTGTGACGACAGGCAAGAGCCTGAAGGACATCCTCGGCGATGCCATCGGCCACGTCATGCTGTTCGGCGTCATCGCCCTGCTCTTCCAGTCGCGCGTTCCTCTCTATCTCGGCGCGTTTGTCTTTCTGACCGACGGCGAGCGCATTGAACGCGTCCTCGCAATGATCGGTATCCGGCTCGAGTCCGAAACGATCGGCTCCGACATCGTCAAGCGCTTCCCGTTCTGGTTCGGATGGTTTGCGTTGCTCGGTTCGTTGAAGGGCGCCGTCCCCATCTGGCTCGCGCCATGGATGCCCCCAACGGAGTCATTGTCTTCTCTCGCCGGGACAGGACTTCTGCTCGCCGTTGTCGAAGCCTTCTCGTCGCTCGCGATGCGACGCGCATTGCCGCTGTTGGGAACGCAGATCAACCCGAACGGCCTGACATGGACGACGATCCAGTTCGCCATAGCCGTTGGCGCGCTCGCATTGCTGGTGCTGTCCGAGCTTCGCTAGACGTCGCACTGCGCGGTCACCTCATCGCCCTTCGATGACGAGGTTGTGAGCGGCCCGCCAGCAAAAAGGGTCCAAATGCCGCGCTTTTCGCGGCGTGGCCGACGCTCGCATTTACCAGAAATTTACCCCCGCTTTTGAGCGCTGGTATCATTTACTTAGAATTTGACCGCTACCGTGGAAATACGGAAGCGATCCCGAACATCATTGGCACCTTATGTCCGTCGCAGAGTTCCTCAGGCAGCGTGCAGTGGACGTCACCGTGAACGGCAGCTATTCGCTGCCGCGCTGGTACGATTGTGAGGGCAAGCTGCGCAGCTTTGCCTGTCGCACCAAACGCGTCTCGCCCTTCCGCATGATCGTGGACGTCCCTGTTGTGGGCAAGGTCGGCGAGCGCCTGACCTCCTACTTCCAGGACTTCGGCGAATTCCAGTGCACCATCAGCGCGACGCTGAAATCGGGCTTCCTGATGGAGCTCGACATGACGCGGGCGCGGCGCGCCTGGATGTCGGAAAAGCTCACCTGGCTCGAGAAGAAGCAGAAGGATGACAGCATCCAGGAACTGCGGCGCGACGCCCGTTTCGTTCCCCAGGTCTCGCACACCTTCCTGACGCTCGCTGACGGCAGCATCCACCCCTGCTTCATCATCGACGTCTCCACGGCCGGCGTCGCCATATCCTGCGAGTACGACCCGCCGGTGGGAACCGCGCTTGCCGTCGGCGCCTGTGTCGGGCGCGTCATCCGCAAGTTCGACAACGGTTTTGCCGTCAAATTTGCCGAAAAGCAGTCTCGGGACGACCTCGTCCGCCTCATTGTGCGCTCGCCGCTGCAGCAGTCGGCCTGAGTCGGCGGGTCATCCTTAACCGTTTCTTAACTAAACGCTGGAGGTGGGGTCCTTCGCGCGCTAGGGTGTGGTCCAGTACGTCCGCAATCATTGCGGGCCCCGAGTATCGGAAGTCCTGGAATGTCCATCGCTGACGCCGAGTTCGCCCCGGCAGAGACCACGCAGAACGCGTCGATCGCGGCCAGGCCGCAGCTTCCCCCCGGAGTCGTCACCGAAGGACCGTTGGTGCAGGCCAAGCTGCGCGAGAGCTATCTCCTGCTCGGCATCCTCTATGTCGGCGCCGTCGCGGGCATCATCTGGGCCGTCACACAGGGCGTCGGCAAGGTCGAGCTGTTCACCTTCGCCTGGATGTTCGCGTTGACGACGTTCGGCATCGGCGCCGGCATGCACCGCCTGTTCGTCCATCGCAGCTTCCGCACCGGGCCGATCATGCGGGTCTTCTTCTGCGCCATCGCCCAGATGGCGGTGCAAGGCTCGATCGCCAAATGGGTCGCCAACCACCGCCGTCACCATCTCTATGCCGACGACGTCGGCGATCCCCACAGCCCTCAATTCGACGGCTTCGGCAATCGCTATGTCAGCGCGCTCAAGGGTTTCCTGCACGCCCAGGGCAGCTGGGTGTTCGACCAGGCCACCACCGACAACGAATACTACGCCAAGGACATCCTCGCCGACCCGATCGCGATGTTCTTCGTGCGCACGCGCTGGGTCTGGTACGGGATGTCGGCAATCTTCATTCCCGGCGTGATCGGCTACACCTTCGGCGGCGTCCACACCATGATCGGCTGCGTGCTGTTCTCCGGGCTGCTGCGCGCCTATCTGCTGATCCTCACCAGCCAGCTCACTGGCTCGGTCTGTCACGCCTATGGCTATCGCCGCTTCGAGGTCGACGATGCCTCGACCAATGAGTTCGTGACCACGATCCTCACCTTCGGCGAGGGGCTGCACAACAACCATCACCGCTTCCCGCGGGATGCCTATCTCTCCCACGCCTGGTGGGAGATCGATCTCAACGGCCTGATCATCCTGGGCATGGAAAAGATCGGACTCGTCCACGACGTCTTCCACGCCTCGCACCGTCAGCTGGAGCTGGCGGCCGAAGCGGAGGCGGCCACGACGGCGCGCTAAGCCGGCAGGCAGCGGCCGCCTCCCGGCCGTCTTGCCTCCGCATCGCCGCCCTATCGCGGCCCCATTGCGGGATCAGCTTTTGCACGTCCGCGCCTCACGCCGGACGTCATTGGCGGACTTGCGATCGGGGGACCGGATGGCAGTCAACAAGATCACCTGGGACAGGGTCGGCCGGGTCTCCGAGCCCGGGCGCTACATGTACACGTTCGGCTGGCTCACCATCACCGCCGGCGATCTCGAGATCTGGAGGCTCTACCCCGAGGCCGCCTTCACGCTGCTGGCGCAACCGGGCGAGCCGGATCCATCCCTTGGCGAAGAATTCCATCTCGGCGCCTTCGACGTCGCCCCCGGCGGACCGCCGCCGTTCACCGCGCACTGACGACGGAAAGCGGCGGCGTTTTTCGGGAACGCATGGCATGGGCGTTGCTTTATCAATCCCATGATGCACATCCCCGCCGTCGACCAGGCCTTCCTGCTGCTCCTCATCGTGTTCTGCCTTGGCACGTGCCTCGTACGCGCGTTCTGGGAGCTGGAGCAGGCGCGGATGCGCCGGATCGCCTCGCCGCCTCGTGGACGCCCAACGAACCGCCGTTAGCCGCCCTGTCCGGCGTCGGCGGCCTCAAGGAGACACCTGCGCGGCAGATCGAAGAAACCTCTGCACTTCCTTGATCTGACTTGCCAATCGCGCCCAAACGGATGTCGCACGATCGTTGCCGTGGATGACGAACGAGTTCTGTCATGCAATTGATTGCGCTTGTATTCTACGCCTTCGCGGGCGACGGCAGATGAATGGAAACTGTCGCGCGCGTTAAGCGAGCCGACAGCAACCACATGACACATGGTCGCATCGGTGAATGTAGATAAGCGGACCAAGGGAACCTATTTTCGGCGCCGATGTACCTGATTGAAGCGTTGCCCACCGTCATCGGAACTGCCGCCATCGCCCCGGCGCTGCTGATGCTATGGCTTGTCATCGCCGCTGAAGAGCGCCCCGGCCCGCCCGCCCAGGTCTGGACCGCCTTCCTGCTGGGCGCCGCCAGCATCTCGCTGCTGGGCCTCGCCCGCGCCCCCTTCGCCAAGATGGTCGCCGCGCCCGACAACCCCTGGGCGGCGCTGGCCATGCATTCGGTCTTCGGCGTCGCGCTGCCCGAGGAAGCCGTCAAGGTGATCGCCATTGTCCTGATCTCCTCGACCAAGCGGCGGACCTTTGCCAACCCGATGGACACCGTGGTCTATGGCGCCGCGGTCGGCCTCGGCTTCGCCGCTTATGAGAACCTCGCCTATCTGGTTCAGCACGCCGAGATGTGGCGCTCGCTGGCCGCCTTGCGCAGCGTGCTGACTGTGCCGTTCCACGGCGCGCTCGGCATCATCGCCGGCGCCTATCTCACGATCGCGCGCGCCGGCACGGCGCTTGGCGCGAACCGCCACCATCGCGATTGGGCCCGCCTCTCCAGCCGCCTCCTGATGCTCGCCGGCCCCCTTGCGCTGCATTCGGCCTTCGACTTTCCGCTGCTGACCCTGCAAAGAATGCCCGATCTCGATCCGACGCTGCGGATGTGGCTGGGGGCTGCGAGCCTGCTGATCGGCTTCAGCTCGATCGCATTCGCGATGCGCCTGGTCAGGCGCGTCGCCCGCCACCATGCGCCCCGGACCGATGTTGCGCGGGAGCGGCTCAGCCAGCTCCGCCGGATGTGGGCGCTGTTGCTGGCCGGCGGCGGAGTCGGCTTTCTCGGCCTCGCCTTCGTGCTGACCTCGATCCATCACTGGTTGATCAATCCCGAGCGCAACCTGACGCTGGCCCTGATCCCGATCGGCTTCGTCTCGATCCTGCTCGGCCTCGCGCTTCTGGTTGTCACGACCGCGATCTACATTCTCGGCCGTAACCGCATCCGCACCAGCGCGGAAGGTTTCTCCTCGGCGCCCGGCAGCGGGTGAGCTCTCGCGGGATGGCGAGCGCGCCGCGCGCATAGTAGATTGAGCGTGGACCTTTCGACCTGGAGCCTGCCTATGACCCCGCCCGATGATCTTTCACGGCTGCAATCCGTCATGAGCCGGACGGTCAAGACGCACTGGAAGGCCTTCCTGTTCGAAGGGATTCTGCTCGTCGTTCTCGGCGTCGCAGCGCTGATCCTGCCGCCGCTCGCGAGCCTTGCGATCGCGATTTTCCTCGGCTGGATGTTCCTGGTCAGCGGCATCGGCGGGCTGATCGTGACCTATTGGGCGCGCAGCACGCCGGGCTTCTGGTGGTCGCTGATTTCGGCTGCGCTCGCCGTGCTCGCCGGCCTGCTGCTGCTGGCCCGACCGATGCAGGCGGTGCTGACGCTGACCATCGTGCTTGGCGCCTACTTCCTCGCCGAGGGCGTCGCCACCATCATGTACGCACTGGAGCACCGCCGCGAATTGAGCAGCCGCTGGTCGTGGCTGCTGATCTCGGGCCTCGTCGACATCGCGATCTCGTTCATGGTGATCACGGGGCTGCCGAGTTCGGCGGAATGGGCGATCGGCATCCTCGTCGGTATCAACCTGCTGTTCGGCGGCGCCAGCCTGATCGGCATGGCGCTGGCGGCGCGCAACAGCAACACCTGAGGCGCCTCGTTGCCTGCCGCGCCGATGGGGGGTGACAAGCCGCCAATGGCGCGCTATATGGCTTGGCATGATCACCGTCGCCACCAGCTATTTTTGGTACTTTAGCTACGACAGCTCGCTGGCGGCAGGAGGATCGCGCTCAATCTGAATATTGAAGCAAACGTCCGAACAAGCCGCCAGACCTGGCGGCTTTTTTATTGGCCGGCAGGTTCTCAAAACGACAGGAGCCCGCCGTGCTGAGCACGACCGACGATCTTCGCATCCGTGAACTGAAAGAACTGAGCACCCCGGAAGAGGTGATGCGGGAGGTCCCGCGCACGCTCACCGCCACGCGCGTTGTGATGGCCGCACGCAACGCCATCCATGCCATCCTGAGCAACCAGGACGACCGTCTTCTGGTCGTCGTCGGGCCCTGCTCGGTGCACGACCCCAAGGCCGCGATCGACTATGCCGAGCGCCTCGCACGCTTGCGCGAGGATCTCGCCGACCAGCTCGAGATCGTGATGCGGGTCTATTTCGAAAAGCCGCGCACCACGGTGGGCTGGAAGGGCCTGATCAACGATCCCGGCCTCGACGGCAGCTTCGACATCAACAAGGGTCTGCGGCTGGCGCGTAACGTGCTGTCGGCGGTGAACAATCTCGGCCTGCCCGCCGGCACCGAGTTCCTGGACATGACGACCCCGCAATACATCGCCGACCTCGTGTCCTGGGCCGCGATCGGCGCGCGCACGACCGAAAGCCAGATCCATCGCGAGCTGGCCTCCGGCCTGTCGTGCCCGGTCGGCTTCAAGAACGGCACCGACGGCAATGTGCGGATCGCCGCGGACGCGGTGAAGTCGGCCTCGCACCCGCATCACTTCATGGCCGTGACGAAACTCGGCCGCTCGGCGATCGCCTCGACCGCCGGCAACGAGGACTGCCACATCATCCTGCGCGGCGGAGCTAAGCCGAACTACGACGCGGCAAGCGTCGCGGCCGCCTGCAACGAGCTGGCCAAGTCCGGCGTCGCGCCGCTGGTGATGGTCGATGCGAGCCACGCCAATTCGAGCAAGAAGCCGGAGAACCAGCCGCTGGTCATGGCCGACATCGCCGGCCAGATCTCCGGCGGCGAGAACCGCATCATGGGCGTGATGATCGAGAGCAATCTCGTCGCCGGCCGCCAGGACGTCGTCCCGGGCAAGCCGCTCACCTACGGCCAGAGCATCACCGACGGCTGCATCGACTGGGCGAGCACGGCGACCGTGCTGGAGCAGCTCGCCGACGCCGTCGAGGTCCGCCGCAACACGCGGCGCGCGGGTCTGCACGAGCGGTCCGCTTAAGGGTGAGCAAATGCGGGCGGGGCGAGTCGTGGCGCCCTGCCCGTAATCGTCATGGTTCAGCAGCCGCGGCAGATGCTCTTGATCTTCTTGTCGAGCGCCTGGTTTTCCTTGCTGAGCGGATCGTTCGGATCGGTAATATTCTTCTCGCTCGGCACGTCCGAGACGCGCGGCTGGCGATGGCCCACGGGCGCCTGCGGTACGGATCCGGAGCTCGCGCCGGTCGACGTCGATCCCTTGGCGCCGGTCTGCGCGATCGCCGTGCCGCCGAGCAAGATCACGAGCGATGCTGCCAGCATGATCTTCTTCATGTCCGATCCTCCATTCTCAAACCGGCGCTTCTCACCGCTCATGTCCCAGGCGGATAGAGATGAACGTCGCCGCAATAGTCGACGATACGATAGCTCGTTTTCGGGTCCGCTTCACGTGCATCGGCTGCGGTATTTTGCTCCGCCGAGACATAGCTCGGCCCCACCGGCGACTTGCCGGCGCCGCCGGGAATATCGATGACATAGTCCGGCTGACACAGCCCTGACACCCGCCCGCGCAACTGCCGCATCAACTCCTGCCCCTCCGCCAGCGTCGTCCGCAGATGCGCGGTACCCGGCGCGAGATCGCCGTGATGCAGATAATAGGGCTTGATGCGGCATTCGACGAAAGCTCGCATCAAATCCGACAGCGCGGCGATGTTGTCATTGACGCCGCGCAACAGCACGGACTGGCTCACCAGCGGAATGCCGGCATCGACGAGTCGCGCGCAGGCGGCGCGCGCCGGCCCGGTCAGTTCGCGCGCATGGTTGGCATGCACGGCGACCCAGGTGGTGGCGCCCTCGACCTTGAGGGCTGCGACCATCTCGTCGCTGATCCGCGCGGGATCGGCCACTGGCACGCGGGTGTGAAGGCGAATGATCTTGACGTGATCGATGGAAGCGAGCTCGGCCATGATCTCGCCCATCCGCCGCGGCGACAGCATCAACGGATCACCGCCGGTCAGGATCACCTCCCAGATCTCGCGATGCGACCGGATGTAATCGATCGCCGCACGATAGGCGTCCTCCGACAGCGCGTTCTCCTTGCCCGGCCCCACCATCTCGCGGCGGAAGCAGAAGCGGCAATAGACCGCGCAGACGTGAACGAGCTTGAACAAGACGCGATCGGGATAGCGGTGGACGATGCCGGATACGGGCGAGTGCGGGTGATCGCCGATTGGATCGGCGTTCTCGCCCGGCTGCATCTCCAGCTCCGCGCCAGTCGGAACGAACTGCCGGGCGATGGGATCGTCCGGATCGGACGGATCGATCAGTTCGACCAGCGTCGGCGTGATGGCCACCGCATAGCGCGCGGCGACGCGTTCGAGCGCGGGCAGCGCAGCCGCCGGCGCCAGACCTTCGGCCACGAGCTCGGCCGGCTCGCGCAATGTCCGTGCAACACTGGTCTTCGTCATTTCTCACCTGCAGGCGGGGTCCACACCACCTGATCAATTCGCGCTGCGCCGCTCGCCAGCATCACCAGCCGGTCGAAGCCGAGCGCGACGCCGCTCGCCTCCGGCATGGCGGCCACAGCGGCCAGAAAGTCCTCGTCGAGCGGATAGGCTTCGCCGTAGCGGCGCTGCTTCTCCGTCATCGATTCCGTGAAGCGTTTTCGCTGCTCCTCGGCATCGGTCAGTTCCCCAAAGCCGTTGGCAAGCTCAACGCCGCACGCATAGACCTCGAAGCGCTCGGCAACCCTCGTATCACCGATCTTGACCCGTGCCAGCGCCGCCTCTGGAGATGGGTATTCGAACAGGATGGTCAAACGCCCCTGCCCCAGCTGCGGCTCGACATGCTCGACCAGGATCTTGCTGAAGATGTCCGACCAGGTGTCATCCTCGGCGACACGGACCTTGCCGCCAGCGGCCTCGGCAAGCGCGGCACGATTACCCTCGCTGCCTGAGATTGTCGACAGCAGGTCGATGCCGGCGAACCGTTCGAAGGCGCCCGCGACCGTCAGCAGCTCGGGCTCGGCGAAGGGATCGGCGGTCCGGCCGCGGAAGGAGAAGGTCCCGATGCCGGTCGCCTGCGCCGCACGGGCGATGACCACCACGGTGTCGGCCATGATGGCGTCATAAGGCGCGCCGGCCCGGTACCATTCAAGCATGGTGAATTCGGGCAGATGCAGGTCGCCGCGCTCGCGGTCACGGAACACCCGGGCGAGCTCGAAAATGCGCGTTTCCCCCGCCGCCATCAGCTTCTTGCAGGCAAATTCCGGCGAGGTCCGCAAATAGCGGCTGATGCGGCTGCCGTCCGGCCGCATCAGCTCGGTCCGGGGGGCGTGCAGATGGGTTTCATTGCCCGGGGAGACCTGCAGGACGGAGGTTTCGACCTCAACGAAGCCCTGCTCGGCGAAAAAGCCCCGTATTGCTCCGGTAATGGCCCCCCGCGCCCTCAGGAAAGGCCGCCGGTCGAGGTGCCGGTCGGGCGACCAGAACGGTGAGATGGGCTTGTCCCCAGCCATTAACCCGCACCCCCGCAGCTCAGCAAAATGCTGGCATCCAACGGCAAAATCAGTATGTTGCGGCCCGAAACGGGCGCCGAGGTCCGATTTGAGGCCCCAAGTCCCCCATCGATTTGACCACGTCCTGGCCGGTGCCGGGCCAAGCAAGCAGGAAATATAGCTTTGAGAGTCATCGCCAGTTCTATTCGCAAGGGCAACGTGATCGAGCAAGACGGCAAGCTCTATGTCGTCGTCAGCGCCGAGAACATCCATCCCGGCAAGGGCACCCCGGTCAGTCAGATCGAAATGCGCCGAATCTCGGACGGGGTAAAGATCTCCGAACGCTACAAGACCACCGACCAGGTCGAAAAGGCCACGATCGAAGAGCGCAACTACACCTTCCTGTATGAAGATGGCGACGGCTTCCACTTCATGAACCCGGAGACCTATGACCAGGTCCAGGTTTCCAAGGACGTGGTCGGCGACGCCGCCGCCTATCTTCAGCCGGAGATGATCGTCAAGCTGTCGGTCCACGACGTCAACGTGGTCTCGCTCGCGCTGCCCCAGCGCGTGACGCTGGAAGTGGTCGAGACCGAGCCGGTGACCAAGGGCCAGACCGCCTCCTCCTCCTACAAGCCCGCGGTGCTCTCCAACGGCATCCGCACCGCCGTGCCGCCGCACATCTCGGTCGGCACCCGCATCGTGGTGATGACCGAAGACGGCTCCTACTCCGAGCGCGCCAAGGACTGACGGGGAACAGAGCGGCCGCAACAGGTGGCGCCGGGGGGCGAGACAGTGGTTGGGAAGGGTTTCCGCTTCGTCTCGCAAGTTCTGGCGTCGCTTTCGCTCCTCCTGACCTCTCCGCTCGCTGCGGATGAATTCCGTAGTCCCTCGCTCACGGCCCTGCGCGTCGACTGGCGCGCAGCGCTCGACCAACTCCGCACCGAGATCGGCAGCCGCCCCCGGGTCGCGGAGGATTTCACCTTCGTCCCTCGCCGGTCGGTGCCGCGCTACGATCCGCGCGCGACGCCCGCGCTGGTGCAGCTCAACGCCGTCTCCTCGCGTTTCTTCACGGGCATCACCCGCAGCTCGGTGCCGGTGCTGTTGCCGTTCGACGCCGCCGCCTACCTCGATACGCAGCGCAGCGGTGCGCCGGCGATGCTCGCGCTGTCGCGCTACCAGGCGGATTTCAATCCCGTCGACATGTTCGATGCCGGCCCTGCCGGCTACAGCGCAACCTTCTCGTTCGAGCCCGGCGCCGGCGACGGCATGCCGGCCCGGGTGTTCGCAAGGCCGGTCGAAGTGCAGATCACGGGCTCTGCGCTCGTTTACGACGTCGCCGACCCCTCAGGCGGCAAGGGCGAGCAGGTCAAGCAGCTCGCGGCGCTCTATCCGGACCTGCGAAAGTTCATCCGCGAGGGCTATGTCCGCTACGCCTTCACGCGCTTTGGCGTTGCCTATGTGGTCTCGATCCAGTGCCTCGACAGCGTCGCCAAGCCGCGGCGGCTCGCCTGCAAGGAAGCCTATCCGGTTGCCGAGCGCTTCCTGAAGGCCCTCCGCGTCGCCGGCGGCCAGCGCACGCGGCCATTGGCGGACATCGCCTCCAACATCCTCGATCGTCCGGCGGAGCGTTCAGCCGACTTCAGCTACCGGCCGAGCGGCGACATCATCCCGAACACCGGCTACCGCAAGCAGGGCGGCCATCCCGACGTGATGGCCTACGCCCAGATCCGTTTTCCGCTCGAAAAGGCCCCGGCCTTCGTGCGCTCGCAATCCTACGGCAAGCGCGACAAGAGCGAGGGTCCGACCGCCTATCCCTGGCGCGACAATTTCTGCGAGTCGCGCAGTTTCGAGGTCTGGCAATGTGGCGGAGGCTACGGCCATCAGGGCGAAGACATCCGCGCCGCGGACTGCCCGCCCCCCGGCGAAGGCCGCGAGCCCTGCGATCCCAAGCAGCGTGCCGTCGTCGCCGTGCGCGACGCGATCGTGATCCGCGGCGCCAAGGACCAGGCCGCGACGCTTCACGTCAACAGCCGCACCGAGCACATCCGTTTTCGCTACATGCACATGAACCCGCAGGCGATGAACGCCGATGGCGTGCTCAACGGCCGCATCGTCACCGAAGGCGAGAAGATCGGCGTGATCTCCAACTATCTCGACCATCCCGCGGGAACGTCGATGCATCTGCATTTCGACGTGCAGGTGTTCACCCGCGACGGCTGGATCTGGGTCAGCCCCTACGTGACCCTGGTCTCCGCCTATGAACGGCTGATCCGCGCCCGCGGCCGCGAGGTCGGCCCGGAGATCGCAGTCACGACCCAGCCGGTCGCCCATGCGCTGCCGGACGACGTCATCAAGCCGGACCTGCGCGAGGGGGCGAGCGGCGAGGAGAATTGACCGCTTGCTCGCTCCACTGAAGAGCGGTGCAAGCGCGTGCAGTCGCGGACACCGCCAGCTCGAACGAAGAAGGGACCGGGTTGATGAGTGTCGGACTGATCGGTCTCCTCGATGATATCGCGGCGATTGCAAAGGTGGCGGCAGCCTCGCTCGACGATGTCGCGGGCCAGGCTGCCAAGGCAGGCACAAAGGCCGCAGGCGTGGTCATCGACGACGCGGCCGTCACGCCGAACTACGTCATCGGTTTTGCCGCGAAACGCGAGCTACCCATCGTCGGCAAGATTGCGGTCGGATCGCTCCGCAACAAATTGCTGATCCTGCTGCCGATTGCCCTGCTGCTCGGCTATTTCCTTCCCGCCGCGGTTACGCCGCTGCTGATGCTGGGCGGAGCCTTTCTCTGCTACGAGGGCGCCGAGAAGGTGCTCGAAGCCGTGATGCCACATCATGCGCACCCCCACGAAGCTCAGCTCCAACCGATTGCGGCGGATGCACGGTCGGTCGAGGACGAGAAGGTCGCGAGCGCCATCAAGACGGATTTCATCCTGTCGGCCGAGATCATGGCGATCACGCTCGCAGCGCTCCCGTCGGGCAGCATCTGGACGCAGGCGCTGGTGCTGGCCCTGGTCGGGTTCGGCATCACGGTCGGGGTCTACGGCGTGGTGGCCCTGATCGTGAAGGCGGACGATGTCGGGCTGGCCCTTGCGCGCCATGACAGCGCCTCAGCCATTGGCGCCGCGATCCGCGCAACTGGACGCGCGCTCGTTCGCTGCATGCCCCCCTTCCTGACCGTGCTGAGCACCATCGGCACGGCCGCGATGATCTGGGTCGGCGGCGGCATCATCCTGCACGGCGTCGAAAAATACGGCCCGCCGGTGGTTGGCCGCATGGTCCACGCCACGACCGAGGCTGCGGCACACGCACTTCCCTCCATTGCTGGTATCGTCGAATGGTTGGTCGAGGCCGCCATCTCAGGCGTGTTCGGACTGATCATCGGCGCACTTGCAATTCCGGCCGTCGAGTACGGTCTCGCGCCGGCCTGGAAACGGCTCAGGCGATCGCGTTCGGCCTGAAACGAGCGAAGCCGACCGGCTTCGCTCCATCCGGACTATCGATCATTCCAAAAGCGTCGTCAGCTGCGCGCCCTCGTCCGCAACGAACACTGCAATCAATTCCGCCGGCTCCGTCATGCTCGCATTCGCCGACACCAGATGCGTCGAGCCCGGTGGCTCGAAGAAGGATTGGCCGACGCCGAACGTCTCGACCGGGCCGCCGCCGAGCTGGGAGCGGATCTCGCCCTTGGTGATGGTGGCGGTAACGGATCCCGCATGACGGTGCGGGCGCGAGAATCCGCCCGGTCCGTAGAATACGCGAACGATCGTGACGCGCTTGCCCGGAACGTTCGGCAAGGCGTAGGAGCCGATCGGCTCGACCTTGTCGAGAGGCGAGCTCTCCGCAGCCGTGGCACAGAGCGGGGCCAGCGCACTCGACACCGTGTCCATGGTCACGGGCAGCGCCTTGCCGATCGCGAGCGCGCAGGCAAGGCCCGCAACAGCGGCCAATGCCATTGCGCGCGACGGCACCGGGCGTTGCGGATTGGCCAAGCTGATTGCTGTCATGACAACCTCCCCTCGTGCTGATCAGGATGCCGCGGCATTCGCGGCCACCGGCCGGGTCGCCGGCGTCCAGCGAAATGCGGCACCAAACCGGTTCCAGACGTTGATCGAGGCCACCGCCGAGGTCAGGTACGTCAGCTCGGTCTCGGAAAATTCGCGGGCAGCCTGCGCGTAGACCTCGTCACTGACGCCGTCGGGCAGGAAAGTGAGTGCCTCGGCCCAGGCCAGCGCGGCCCGCTCGCGCGGCGAAAAGATCGGCGCCTCGCGCCAGACCGCGACCAGATTGAGCTTGTCCACGGGCACGCCGATGCGTTCAGAGAGGAGAATGTGATGCTGCACGCAGAAGGCGCAGCCATTGATCTGCGAGGCGCGCAGCTTGACGAGCTCGAGCAACTGCTTGTCGAGGCCGGCCTTGGCCGCCAGCTGGCCCAGCGCCAGCACCACATCATACGCATCGGGCGCGATCCGCTTGAAATCCTCGTATTCGCTGCGGGCGTGTGACATTGCCGTTCACCTCGTGTTATTATAAGACTGCTTACATCTTATAAGAGCACTTACATGTTGCGCAAGTCGTCCGCCATCACGAGATCGAAATCCCCCGGCAAGACCGCCGGACCTGATGCCGTGCGCGTGCCCGCCCCGGGCGAAGGCAAGCGCGGCGAAGACGGCTATCTCGGTTATCTGCTGCGTCAGGCCCATGCCGCGGTTCGCCTGACGATGGAGCGAACGCTGGCGGATCTCGGCGTGACCTCGCCGCAATTTGCCGTGCTGACGATGCTGAATGCCTATCCGGGGCTATCGGGCGCCGACGTAGCCCGCCTCACCTTCCTCACCCCCCAGACGGTCGGCGTCATCATCCGCAATCTCGAACGCGACGGCGCGATCGTGATGACCCCTCATCCCGTCCACGGCCGCATCCAGCAATGGACGCTGACCAAACGGGGGACGACGCTGCTGACAGCGTGCAGGGAACGCGTGATCGCGCTGGAAAAGCGGCTGGCCGGCGGCCTCGACGCCAAGGCCGAGGCCAGCATCCGCCGCTGGCTCGCCAGCGTCGCAACGGAGCTGCAGGAAGACTAGACGTCGTTTGCGCATGATCTTTCCGGAAAGCCGCCTCGCACTTTTCCGGATCATGCTCCAGGCGAGGATCAGTCGCCGCCCAGCACTTTCTTAACCTCGCCGTCCGGCCACGCCTCGCCCGCCGCGATCACCCGCACGCGGCTTTGGTCCGCACCATTCACCAGCACATGCGAACTCACCCGGTCGCCGCTTGGCTCGAGGTGCAAATCGGTCTCGGGCTTCCAGCTCAGCGTGGTCGCGAGATCGCCGGGAAAGATCTGCCATTGCGATCCGTCATCGAGCTCGACAACGTGGCTTTCCGCATGCGCACGTATCTTCATTCCACCCCGAATTCTCGCTCAAGAGAAACGGCCCCGGCGCTGCCGCCGGGGCCTTGCTGCGTCAGTCGTTGTCGTGATGAATCACGGTCTTGCTGCGATTGCCGAACTCATCTTCCTTCTTGATCACGGTGGTGCGGCTGGACGGCTCGCGCTCCTTGATGACCGTGGTGCGGTCACGCTCGCGAACGCGATAATCCGGAGACTGGCCGACCGTCACGCCGGCGCCGACCGGGCCGACGTGAACGCCGACTTCATCGGCAAACGCGGGAGCTGCGACAGCGGTGACCATGGCAGCGGCAAACAGATATTTCCTCATCGGATCCTCCTCATTGTCCTGCGAAGGGAATGCAGGACTGCGACCTTTTGTTCCGGGGAAAATGACTGTTCCGACCGTTTCAGGAACCGGCTCACATGGCCGCTGTTTCCCGCTAGAATGGCGCCATGAAACACGCTGATTCCTCGCTCCCCCACACCCGCCGCACTCTGCTGAAATCCGCGCTCGGCGCCGCCGCCCTGATCGCGTCACCGGCGTGCGCCCTCGCCGCGCCTCCAGGCTTCGACGAATGGCGCGAGGCCTTTCGCGCGCGTGCGATGGCGAAGGGCATTTCGCCTGCGACCTGGCAGCGCGCGATGGCGCGGGTCGAGCCGGATATGAGCGTGTTCAAGCAGATGCGCAGCCAGCCCGAATTCCACGAGCAGGTCTGGCAATACATCAACCGCCGCGTCTCCGATTGGCGCATCATCAACGGCAGGATCGCACTGAAGAACAACGAGGCGCTGCTCGCGCGCATCGAGCGCGACTTCGGCGTCGAGCGCGGCACGCTGCTGGCCTTGTGGGGCGTCGAGTCCGCCTATGGCGATCCCTTGGTGCAGCAGAACCACATGACGCCGGTGTTTCCCTCGCTCGCCGCACTCGCCTGGAACGAGCCGCGCCGCAAGGCCTATTGGGAGACCGAGCTGATCAACGCGCTGCGCATCGTCGACAAGGGCTGGAGCACGCCGGAGCAGATGCAGGGATCATGGGCCGGCGCCATGGGCCATTCGCAATGGATGCCGGAGGTTTGGCTCAATGTCGGCATCGACTATGACGGCGACGGCAAGGTGTCGCCATTCGGCAAGCCCGACGACGCGCTGGGATCGACGGCCAAATATCTCGTCAATCGCGGCAAATGGCATCGCGGTGAGCACTGGGGCTACGAGGTGCGCGCAGCCGGCAACATGAGCGGCAGCCGCACCTATGCGGCCTGGCAGGCGGCCGGCGTCACCCGCGCCGACGGCCAGCCCTTCCCGCAACTGAATGCATCCGCGCAGATGTGGACGCCGGTCGCGGGCGGACCGACTTTTCTGCTGGGACCGAACTTCTATTCGGTGAAGAGCTACAATCCTTCCATGAACTATGCCCTGGCGATCTGCCACCTCGGCGACCGCTGCCTCGGCGCGCCGCCGTTCATCCAGCCCTTCCCCGGCTCCGAGCGCGCGCTGACGCTGGCCGAGGTGCAGGAGATGCAGACACGCCTGACCAAGGCCGGTTTCGATACCGGCGGTACCGATGGCCGCGTCGGCAACGACACCATGAAGGCAGTCAAGGATTTCCAGCAGCGCGCGGGCATCGCACCGGCGGACGGTTATGGCGGGCTGAAGGTGCTGGCGAAGTTGCGGCAGGGGTCGTAGGCGGCCTCAGTGCCGGTACTGCGGCTCCTCGGCATCCAGCTGCCGACGGATCGCTGCGAGATGCAGCCGCGCGGATTCGGAATCGCCCTCGCGCATCTGCCTGTAGGTTTCGGCTGCAATCGCGGGATCGACCGGCAAGACCTTACGGCCAGTCGACATCGCCAGCACCTGCACCTCGGCGGCGCGCTCGAGGTAATACAGATCGTCCCAGGCTTCCGCGATGGTCGGTGCCAGCACCATCACGCCGTGGTGCTTCATGAAGACGATGTCGGCATCGCCGACGGCAGATGCGATGCGCGCGCCTTCGCGGTTGTCCAGCGCGAGGCCGTTATAGTCGCGGTCGACCGCCGTGCGGCCATAGAACTTCAGCGCGGTCTGGCCCGCCCAGATCAGAGGATCGCCTTCGGTCATCGACAGCGCCGTGGCATAAGGCATGTGGGTATGGAACGCGACTTTCGCGCGCGGCAGCAACCTGTGCATCTCGGCATGGATGTAGAACGCGGTCGCCTCGGGCACGCCCTCGCCGTCGAGCACGTTGCCGTGAAAGTCGCAGATCAAGAGCTTGGACGCCGTCAGCTCGCGAAAAGCGTAGCCGTAGGGATTGACGAGGAAGAGGTCGTCATGGTCGGGCACGACGGCCGAGAAATGGTTGCAGATGCCTTCCTCGAAGCCGTTGCGCGCCGCCATGCGGAAGCAGGCGGCGAGATCCTCCCTCGCGGTGCGGATCGCATCGCTAGCAAGGTCCGGGCGGTTCGAGCGGAATGGCGCTGAAGCGGGTGAGGAAGCGTGAAGGCTGTGCGCCATGGCGAAGGACACCTCTGTCGGTCGGAAAGCTTCCCCGCCTTCTACAGGGCCGACGCCTGCGCGTCAGCCCCTGCGCCTGCCACCCTGCCCTGCGCGGCTCAGGCCCGCCGTGGCACGCCGCCGGCATTCATGCCGCCGTCGATGACGAGCTCGCTGCCGGTGACATAGCGCGAGGCATCGGAGGCCAGATACAGCACGCCGGAGGCGATCTCCGCGGCCTGCCCGGCACGGCCGAGCGGGGTTGCGACCTTGGCCCGCTCCTCCGGATCGATCGGCGCGTTCTGGCCGGCGCCGGTCGCGCCCGTCGGGATCTTGCCCCAGATCGGCGTGTCGATGATCCCGGGATGAACCGAATTAACGCGAATGCCGTCGCCGGCCGCCGCGCACTCCATCGCGATCGATTTGGCGAACAGCCTCACGCCGCCCTTGGTCAGCGAATAGGCCGACAGGCCGGGCGCGCCGCGCAGACCCGCCAGAGAAGACATCATGACGATCGAGCCGCCGCCGGTCTTGCGCATCAGAGGCAGGCAATGCTTCACCGACAGAAAGACGCCATCGAGATTGATCGCGTTCTGCTTGCGCCAGTCGGCGAGCGTCATGTCGACGATCGAGGGCACGGCAATGCCGATGCCGGCATTGGCGACGAGAATGTCGAGCCGGCCGTAGCGTTTGCCGATCTCGGCGGCCATCTCGATCCAGCGCTCCTCGGAGGTGACGTCCTGTTCCCGGAAGATCACCTTGCCGCCGGCGCTTGTCACGCGCTTGGCGAGTTCCGGGCCGCGCAGTTCGTCGATATCGGTCGCAATGACGGTCGCGCCTTCGCGGGCGAACAGCTCGACGATGGCCTCACCGATACCCGACGCGCCGCCTGTGACCAGCGCGACCTTGCCCTCAACCTGCCCTGCCATGTTCACTCCCTTTTTTGTTGTTTCCGCGATCAATTGTCGACGCATGATCTCGGCGCAAACGCCTACCGCGTTTGTCGCGAGGGATCTTGCGTTATCTGATCACGGATGGCCCCTGGTCCGGTAGCGCGACGTCGATGACGCGGAATTGCACGCGCTCGACGCCCTGGTAGCGATCGACCGAGAGCGAGCCTGCGACATGCAGTTGCTGGCCGCGATTGGCAAGCAGCGCGTTGCCGAGCTTCTGGCCGATCGAGCGGAATGCGATGCCGTTGACGATCGCGCCGTCACCAGACTTGAAACGCAGACGCAGATGCGCCTGCCCGACCTCGTCGGCGAACACGAGCTGGTGCGCCGGCAGCGCCAGCACCGGCTCCGGATTACCGCTGCCGAAGGGACCTGCGCGATTGAGCGTCGCCGCAAGTTCGGTCGTTACCGCGCGCGCGGAGACCGCGCCGTCGATATAGAGCTCGTTGACGTGGCGCGCCTCGGCGACGTCCTGCGCCAGCGCGTTCTCGAGATAGGCGCGGAATTCGGCAAGCTTCTCCTTGCGCAGCGTCACGCCCGCGGCCATGGCGTGCCCGCCGCCCTTGAGCAGGATGCCGTCGGCAACCGCCTGCCGCACCGCCTTGCCGAGATCGACGCCGGCGATCGAGCGACCCGAGCCGGTGCCGATGCCGCCCGGCTCCAGGGCTATGGCGAAAGCCGGCCGCGAGAACTTTTCCTTCAGGCGGGAGGCGACAAGGCCGACCACGCCGGGATGCCACCCCTCCGAAGCCGTGACGATGACGCCGAGCTTGTCCTCCAGCCCGATCGAGGCGAGCGCCTCGGCTTCGGCCTGGGCTTCGGCGGCCTGCTCGATGACGCGGCGCTCGCTGTTGAGGCGGTCAAGCTCGGCGGCAATCCGCGCAGCCTCGACGCTATCACCCTCCAGCAAGAGTCGGACGCCGAGATCGGCGCGGCCGATGCGACCGCCAGCATTGATGCGCGGCCCCAGCATGAAGCCGAGATGCCAGGCCTCCGGCGGCCCGTTGAGCCGCGCCACGTCCATCAAGGCGGTATGGCCGACATGATCGCGCCGCCGCATCGCGATCAGGCCCTTGGCGACGAAGGCGCGGTTGAGGCCGATCAGCGGGGCAACGTCCGCGACCGTGCCGAGCGCGACGTGATGCAGCATGCCGAGGAGATCAGGCTCGGGCATCTCCGCATTCCAAAAGCCGCGCTGGCGCAGCTCGCGGTTAACCGCCACCAGCGTCACCAGCACGAGGCCGACGGCGGCGAGATGGCCGAGGCCGGAGAGATCGTCGAGCCGGTTCGGATTGACCAGCGCGTCGACCTCCGGCAGCTCCGTGCCGGCCTGGTGATGGTCGATCACGACCACGGACATGCCGAGGCGCTTCGCCTCTGCAAGGGGCTCGATGCTGGTGGTGCCGCAGTCGACGGTGATCAGCAACGTGGCGCCCTTGGCGGCGAGCCCGCGCACGGCGTCCACGTTGGGGCCGTAGCCTTCGAAGATGCGGTCGGGAATGTGGATCAGCGGATCGAGTCCGCAATGACGCAGGTGCCAGGCAAGGAGCGCCGCCGAGGTCGCGCCGTCCACATCGTAATCGCCGAAGATCGCAACCTTCTCGCCCTTCACCGCGGCATCCGCGATCCGCTTCGCGGCGGCCTCCATCTCCGTCACGGTGAACGGATCGGGCATCAGTTTGCGGATGGTCGGATCAAGGAAGTCCGCGACAGCGTCGATCTCGACCCCTCGGCCGGCCAGCACCCGCGCCAGCAGTTCCGGTAACTGGTAGCGCTGCACGATGGCGAGCGCCTTGGCCGCCCCGCGCCCGTCCAGCCGGTCGCGCCAGAGCTTGTCGGTGAGCGAGCGCGCCACGCCCAGGAACGCCTGGGGCGCTTCGATGGGGAGTGCTGTGGCTGGCGGCGTCATGAATCGCGATCGGCTTGAGGAACTCCGCAGCGGAAGCGACATCTCCCGGTCGGCCCAGCGATTGGCCCGGAATCCCCCGAGATTTGCAATGTCCGCGCCGCACAAAGCGGTGGATTGCCGCTTTGCTGCGCGGAGTGACTATCATTTGGGCACTCCACAAAACAGCAAATTAAGCAGGCGTTAGGTGGAATCCTCGAAAAAGAATCGTATTCGATCTGTAATTTGTAGTTCCGGGTTCGTTGCAGATCAGACCTCATTGCCAAGGGAAATCCCCGATGTCTGCTGCGCTGGGTCTGAAAGCCAAGCCGATTGCCGCCGAACCCGCCGACGACGATTCCGACATCTCCGCGCTGATCAATCGCCTGACCGCGGAGGTCAACCAGATCGCGGTCGACAAGACCAAGTCGATCCAGCAGATCACCAACCAGATGAAAATGCTGGCGCTGAACGCGCTGATCGAGAGCTCGCGCGCCGGCGCGCAAGGCGCGGGCTTTGCGGTGGTGGCCCAAGAGGTGCGCGGCGTCGGCCAGCAGGTCGAGACCATCGCGCGCGAGCTCGAGACCCAGCTGACGAAGCGGACCGGCGATCTGGTCTCCTCGATCGAGCGCATGAGCCAGCGCTCGCGCGGCGAGCGCATGGTCGACCTGTCCCTCAACGCGGTCGAGCTGATCGACCGCAACCTCTATGAGCGCACCTGCGACGTGCGCTGGTGGGCGACCGATTCCGCTGTGGTCGATTGCGCGGCCTCGCCGGCGCCGGCCGCGGTGACCTATGCGTCGCAGCGCCTCGGCGTGATCCTCGGGGCCTACACGGTCTATCTCGACCTCTGGCTCTGCGACCTCGACGGCAACGTCATCGCCAACGGCCGCGCGGATCGATTTCGTGTGGTCGGCCAGAACGTCGCCCACACCAAATGGTTTCGCGAGGCGCGCACCTTGCGCTCCGGCGACGACTATGTCGCCGGTGACGTCGAGAACCAGCCCTTGCTCGGCAACGCGCAGGTCGCGACCTACTGCGCCAGCGTCCGCGCCGGTGGCCAGGCGAGCGGTGCGCCGATCGGCGTACTCGCCATTCATTTCGACTGGGAGCCGCAGGCCCGCGCCATCGTCCAGGGCGTGCGCGTCGGCGACAGCGACAAGGCCCGCGTGCTGCTGGTGGATTCGAATTTGCGCGTCATCGCGGCGTCCGACGGCCAGGGCATCCTCAGCGAGCGCATCTCGATCTCGCTGAACGGCCAGCGCTCGGGCTTCCATCACGACCGCACGGGCGCGCTGGTCGCCTTCCACGCGACGCCGGGTTACGAGACCTATCGCGGGCTTGGCTGGTACGGCGTGATCGTCTGCGGGACCTGAGGCAGCCGGCTGATCTGAAAATCGTGAAAACAACCCCATGCACAGTAGACCGGGAATTGTTTTCATTGGCGTTTTGCGATCGCCGTAACGCCTCGCCACGGCGCTTTTGACACGTCGGGCAAAACACTGGCCATCTGCGCTCGTGGCGTTGTGCAGCATGCGTGGCTGTTCACCCGTGGCAGGGTACGCCTTTCATTCATGACAGCGAGCGACGCAATCAACCTGATCCGCTTTACCGAGCGCCTGGGACGTCGCGCGCCCTCATGAGAGGGGAATGATCCCTTACCGATCGCCTCGCGTCCCAACGCGCGCGTTAGAGCATTTTCCGACAAGGCAGGCCGATTTCAGGCAAGAGCTCGCCGCATTGCTCGGGTAGATTGCGGTTCGCATCACGCTCATCGACGGATCGTGAGTGACCGCTTGATTGTCACCAAGCTCACGTTCGCCCCATGCCGAGGAGATTTTTCATGAAGATCGTCGTGATCGGCGGAACCGGACTGATCGGATCCAAGCTCGTGGCGAAGCTCAGGCAGCAAGGCCACGAGGCCGTAGCCGCCTCGCCGAAATCAGGCGTGAATGCCGTGACCGGAGAAGGCCTCGCTGCGGCATTGGCGGGCGCGGATGTTGTCGTCGATGTCGCCAACGCGCCGTCCTGGGAGCCCGCCGCCGTGCTCGAATTCTTCGAGCGTTCGAGCAAAAATCTCGTCGCAGCGGAAGCTGCGGCGGCCGTTAGGCATCACGTGGCCCTGTCGATTGTCGGAACCGAACGGTCACCCGACAACGCCTATTTCCGTGCCAAGCTCGCCCAGGAGACAATCATCAAGGCCGCCTCGGTCCCCTACTCGATCGTGCGCGCCACCCAGTTCTTCGAATTCCTCGGCGCCATCGCCGAAATGGGCGCGACTGCCGGCAAGATCGTCGTTCCCTCGGCAATGTTTCAACCGATCGCCGCCGACGACGTCGCCGCACGCCTCGCTGAGGTCGCAACGGCCAAGCCACTCAACGGCACGATCGACATCGCAGGTCCCGAGAAGGCTCCCTTCAATGAATTCATCGCACGCCGCCTGAAGGCATCCGGCGACGCCCGGCCCGTGGTCGGAGACCCGAAGGCGGCGTACTACGGCGGTCTCATTGACGACAAATCGTTGAACCCGCTCGGCGAGGCGCGCCTCGGACCAACGCCGCTCGCGACATGGCTCGCGAGCCTTTGAGACCGGCCATCACGAACCACCGCAGTGAAGGAATTCCCATGCACAGATCAGTGATTGCTACGGCGGTTTATGCCGCCTCATTGCTGACGGCCCACGCAGCCGAGCCAGCAGCTCCATCAGCAAAGGTCACGGTCGTGTTCGACCAGGTGCTGCCCAACGTCCCCGGCAAGAGCATGAAGGGCGTGCTGGTCGAATACGCTCCAGGGGGCTCCTCCCCGGCCCACATTCACGCGCCGTCCGCCTTCATCTATGCCACGGTCCTGGAAGGTGCGATCCGCAGTCAGGTCAATGACGGTCCGGCAAAAGTCTTTCACAAGGGAGAGAACTTCTCTGAAAGGCCCGGTGACCGCCACGCCGTCAGTGCCAATGCCAGCGATACCGAGCCTGCAAAGCTGCTTGCCGTCTTCGTGGTGGACACGACGGACAAGGAGCTGACGACGCCGATCGCGAAGTAGCGTTCACCGAAGTCGCTTTCCGGCCGCGGCCATCTCTGCCGCCAGCAATACCGCGGCCCGGCTTGCGCCGATCGAGGCGATGCCTTGGCCTGCGATGTCGTAGGCGGTGCCGTGCGCGGGCGTGCAGATCGGGAACGGGAAGCCGCCGAGCAACGTCACGCCGCGATCGAAGCCCATCAGCTTCATCGCGATCTGCCCCTGGTCGTGATACATCGTCAGCACCGCATCGAAGGCGCCGCTCTTTGCGCGCAGAAATACGGTATCGGCGGGGAACGGTCCCTCCGCGGCGATGCCTTTTCGCTGACCGGCCGCGACCACCGGCGCGATGACGTCGATCTCCTCGCGGCCGAAATTGCCGCCGTCGCCGGCATGCGGATTGAGACCGGCAACGGCAATACGCGGCCGCGCGAAGCCGGCCTTGCGCATGCAGACATCGGTCAGCTCAAGTGCACGCCGGATGCGTTCGCCGGACAGTCGTTCGGCCACATCCCTGAGCGGGATGTGCGAAGTGACGCGTGCATTCCAGAGCCGGTCCAGCACATTGAATTCGCTCGCCGGAGTCTTGAGGCCGACCACCTCCGCGGAGAATGCGATCTCGTCGTCGTACTCGGCGCGGGCGAGCCGCATGGCCTGCTTGTTGAAGGGGGTGAAGCACACCGCATCGGCCCGTCCGTCGCGGCCAAGCTCGAGCGCGTGCCTGTAATTGGCCAGGGCAAACTTCCCGCCGGCAAGGGTGGCGGTCTTCGGCTCGACCTCTCCGGGATCGAGGTGGCGGAGATCGACAAACAACGTATCGCCCTGTGCCGCGCGATGGTCGGCCCCCTGCTCCATCGTGGTCAGCTCCGGCTTGACGCCGGCAATACGCGCGCCTTCGTCGAAGACGCGGCGGTCGCCGATGACGACGAGCCGGCAGCTCGCACGGATATCATCCTGCACCACGAGCTTCGCCGTCAGCTCCGGGCTGATGCCGGCGGGATCTCCCATCGCCAACGCAATGAGCGGCTTTGCGGTCATATGATCACCTTCTCCTGGGCCGTCGTCTCGGCCGCGGCGGATGCGGGCTTGCGCCAGAGGCGCGCGAGCTGCAACACGAGCGGCAGCAGCAAGAGCGCGATGCCGGCCACGATCAGGCAGGTCACCAGCTTGTTGGCGAAGAAGATGCCGAGGGATCCCCTGGACATCAGCATCGACTGCCGGAACGCGTCCTCGGCCTTGTCGCCGATGACGATGGCGAGCACGAGCGGCGCCAGCGGATAGAACAGCTTCTTGAAGAGATAGCCGACGACGCCGAAGCCGAGCATCATGACCACGTCGAGATAGGAGTTCGAGACGGAATAGGCGCCGACGACGCAGATGATCACGATCAGCGGCGCGATCACCACGAAGGGAATCCGCATCAACGCGGCAAAGACCGGGACGGTCAGCAGCACCAGGGCGACGGCGACGATGTTGCCGACATACATCGAGGCAATCAGGCCCCAGACGAAATCCTTCTGGTCCACGAACAGCATCGGCCCGGGATTGAGGCCCCAAATCATCAACCCGCCCATCATGACGGCTGCGGTCGCCGAGCCGGGAATCCCGAGCGAGAGCATCGGCAGCAGCGCGCTGGTGCCGGCGGCATGATCGGCGGTCTCCGGCGAGATGATGCCTTCGACCTCGCCGGTGCCGAAATAGCGGCCGCGGCGCGAGAAGCGACGCGCGATGCCGTAGCTCATGAAGGAGGCCGCGGTCGGCCCGCCCGGCGTGATCCCCATCCAGCAGCCGATGGCAGCGCTCCGCAGCAGCGCCACGCCATGCCGCGGCAGGCGGCCGACGGCGCGGAAGACCTCGGCCCAATCGATCTTGGAGGAGACCGCGCGGGCATGAAATTCTTCCTCGACGGCGACCAATAGTTCGCCGATGCCGAACAGGCCCATCACGGCGACGACGAAGCTGACGCCCTTGACGAGCTCGTCGACGCCCATGGTGAGACGAACGCTGCCGGAGACCGTGTCGATGCCGATCGCGGCAATGGCGAAGCCGATCGCGAGCGCCACGACGGTCTTGATCGGGGCCGCGCCGCCCATGCCGACGAAGCTGGCGAAGGCCAGGAAATAAACCGCGAAATACTCCGCCGGCCCAAAGGCGAGCGCGACCTCTGCCACCCAGGACGCAAGGAAGGTGATCAGGATGACGCCGACCAGCGCGCCGATCGCCGCCGAGCCGAAGGCAGTGGCCAGCGCCGTGGTCGGCCGGCCGTCTCGCGCCATGGGATAGCCGTCGAAGGTGGTTGCGACGGACGAGGGCTCGCCGGGGATGTTGAACAGGATGGAGGTGACGGAACCGCCGAACAGCGCGCCCCAATACATGCTGGAGAGCAGGATGATCGCCGACACCGGCTGCATGCCGAAGGTCAGCGGCAGCAGCAGCGACACCCCGTTTGGGGCGCCCAGCCCCGGCAGCACGCCGACGAGAATGCCGAGCAGCACGCCGACGACCATCAGGGCGAGATGCGGCACGGTGACAGCGATGGTGAAGCCGTGCAGGAGCTCTGCGAGGTTGTCCATCGGCCTCTCCGTCAAAAGCCAAGGGCCGCAGCGAGCGCGCCATGCGGCAGGCTGACCTGGAACGCGCGCTCGAACACGACATACAGCGCAAATGCCGTTGCCCCCGCCATGGTCAGCGCGCGCGGCACGGATTGGTGCCGCGGAATCGCCAGCACCGCAAAGACGTAGAGCGCCGAGGCGACGTACATCCCGGCGAGTGGGATCGCGGCGACGAAGATTGCGGCGGGAACGAACAGACCGGCGAGCCGGCGCAGCTCGATCGGCGTGATCGCGATGGGGACGTTTGCCAGTGTCGCAACCGGCAGCACGCCGCGCACGAGATTGTACAGGCTTCCGACTACGATGATGATGCCAGTCAGGAACGGAAACGTCCCGGCGTCGACGCCCGCACTCGACCAGCCGATGCCGTTGTCGAGGCTCTGGACCACCACGGCGACACCAAAGCCGCCGGTGAGGATTGCGGTCGCAAGTTCAAGCGTGCGGCGTGAGATCATCGGGGGTTCCGCTTTGGCGTCGGACATCGGACAATTGCCGGCTGTGGCCACGCATCCTTCCCGGTCACTCGGTGTCGTCCCTGCGAACGCAGGGACGACAGTTGAGTGAGCGGGTACACCATGCTCCCATCAAAGCTGTTGCAACAACCCGCCTCACTTGACCAGCCAGCCCTGCTCGCCGGCGACCTGCTTGACGTGTTCGAGGTCCTCCTTGATGAACTTGTCGAACTCGGCGCCGGTCAGGAAGGTGTCCACCTGCGAGGTCTTCTCGATGTAGTCCTTCCACTCGGGCGTTGCCTGCACCTTCTTCATGAGGTCGACATAGAACGCGGCCTGGTCCGGGGTGACCTTGCCGGGCAGCCACACCGTACGCGGCTGCTCATATTGCTTGATGTCGAGGCCCTGCTCGACGCAGGTCGGGACGTCGCCCCAACCTTCGCTCGCCGTGACCTTGGCCCCTTGCGGCAACCGCTTGGGACTGAACACGCAGAGCGGGCGCTGCGTGCCGCCGCGCCATTGGCCGAGGCTTTCGCTGGGATTGTTGACGTGGGAGTCGAGATGCCCGCCGGCGAGCTGCACGGCGGTCTCGGCGCCGCTCTTGAAGGGGATGTAGGTCAGCTTGACCTTGCCGACCTTCTCGATCATGCGGGTCAGGACCTCGTCGGTGTCCTTGGACTGCGCGCCGCCCATCTTGAATTCGCCCGATGCGGCCGCCTTCAGATAGTCGCCCGCATTCTTGTAGGGCGCATCCTGCTTGACCCAGAGCAGGAACTCGTCCTGGGCCATCGCCGCTACGGGCGTGAGATCGGTGTAGTTGAAGGCGACCTTGGAGACCAGCGGCTGCTGCCAGGCGTTCGAGGTGCCGAAGATCACCTTGTAGGGATCACCGGCGGACGCCTTGCCGTAGACGTAGCCTTCCGCGCCGCTGCCGCCGCCCTTGTTGACGACGACGATCGGCTGCTCCGTCAGCTTGTGCTTGGTGATGATGTTCTGCACCGCGCGCGCGAGATTGTCGGTGCCACCGCCCGGCCCTGCCGTCGCCACGAACTCGATCGGCTTTTGCGGTTGCCAGGCGGCGAGCGCCGGCATGGTGCCGGCGAGCACGGTTACGGCTGCGGAGAGTGAGAATATCGACGTCCGACCCATGATTTCCTCCAGCTGATTTCTGTATTTTGTCGTTGTTCTTGTCGTATCGACGTCCGCTCAGGCGACGCGTTCCTCGCGTCTTTCCAGAGCCGAAACGATTGCACCTTCCTTTTCGAGTGCTTCGATCTGCGTCTGATCGAACCCGTACTCCGCCAGCACCTCCCTGGTGTGCTGACCGTAGACCGGCGCCCCCGACGCCACTTTGCCTGGGGTCTCCGAAAACTTGACGGGCAGCCCGATCGTCTTCACCGGACCGAGCGTGGAGTGCTCGACCTCGACGACCATCTCGCGCGCCAGCGTCTGAGGATCGCTCAGGGCCTCCAGCATGTCGTGCACGGGACCGCAGGGCACACCCTTCTCGTCCAGCGCCGCCAGCCAATGCGCCCGCGACTTGGTGCGGAAGCGCTCGCTCAGGACGGCTTCCAGCTCCTTCAGGTTCGCCATGCGGTCGGAGCCGTTGACGAAGCGCGGGTCAGTGGCGAGCTCGCTCGCCCCGAGCGCCTCGAGCATCAAGAGCCAGTGTTTCTTGTTGGCGCCGCCGACCACGAGCCAGCCGTCCGAGGCCTCGAAGGCCTGGTACGGCGCGTTGAGCGGATGGGCCGAGCCCATCGCGCGCGGCGCGGTGCCCGCGGCAAGCGCGATGGTCGACTGCCAATAGGTCTGCACCAGCGCAGCCTCGTAGAGCGAGGTCTCGACCCACTGCCCTTCCCCGGTCTTGAGGCGGTGCGTGTAGGCCGCGAGAATGCCCATGCTCGCGAGCAGGCCGGCGGTGATGTCCGACAGCGGCGGGCCGCATTTCACGGGCGGGCCGTCCGGGCGTTCGCCGGTGAAGCTCATGATGCCGCTCATTGCCTGCGCGACGAGGTCGAAGCCGCGGCGATGCTTGTAGGGGCCGGTGCGGCCGAAGCCCGATAGCGAGCAATAGATCAAACTCGGGAACTGCTTGTGCAGCTCCTCGTAACCGAAGCCCAGGCGCTCCATCGCACCCGGCGCGAAGTTCTCGACCAGCACGTCCGCGTCCGCGATCAGGCGCCGCAGCACCTGCTTGCCGCCCGCGGTCTTGAGGTCCAGCACGATGCCGCGCTTGTTGCGGTTCATCATCAGGAAGGACGCCGCCTCATCGCCGATCTTGGGGGGTACCGAATGACGGGTGTCGTCGCCGTTCGGCGATTTCTCGATCTTGATGACGTCGGCCCCCATGTCGGCGAGCATCAGGGTGCAGGTCGGCCCGGCCATGACATGGGTGAGGTCGACGACCTTGAGGCCGGCGAGCGGTCCCGAACGGCGAGAGCTGATTTGCGAGCTTTGCATCGGGGGCGTCCTATTGGCCGCGCCATTTCGGCGCGCGCTTGTTGAGGAAAGCATCGAGCCCTTCGCGAAAGTCCTGGCTCGTGTAGCACATCAGGATGAGGTCTTCGCCCTCGTCCCTCGTCAGCCGCTTCTGCAGGCGGGCGACCGCCTGCTTGGTCGCATTCAGCGTCAGCGGCGCGTGACTGGCGAGGAGCCGGGCGACCTCGTCAGCCCGCTGGTCCAGCGCGGCGAGATCCTCGACAACTTCCCCGAGCAATCCGACGCTGGCGGCCTCCGCGGCGTCAACGAGACGCGCTGTAAAAATCAGGTCCTTGACGCGCGCGGCACCAATGAGCGCGATGAGACGGCTGACATTGGACATCGACAGGCAATTGCCGAGCGTTCGGGCGATGGGAAAACCGATCTTCGCGCTTCTGGTGCCGATGCGCAGGTCGCAGGCTGCGGCAATTCCCGCCCCGCCGCCGGTGCAGAAACCGTTGATCGCAGCGATCGTCGGCACCCGGCATTGTTCGAGCGTGGTCAGGACCCGATCGATGCGGTTCTCGTAGTCGATCGCGTCCTGGGGCGTGCCGAATTCGCGGAACTGATTGATGTCGGTGCCCGCGGCGAAGGCCTTGTCGCCGGCCCCCCGCAGCACCAGCACCTTGATCGCATGGTCGCGGTTGGCTTCCTCGCAGATCGCGGCGAGCCGCTCGTACATGGCGAAGGTGAAGGCGTTACGCGCCTGCGGGCGGTTGAAGGTGACGCGCCCGATACCGTCATTGCATTCAAAAACGAGGTCGTCCGCCTCCGCCGCCAGGTCCATTTCCTCATGCCCTCTTGTTTTTTACATTTTTGAATGCAAAATTTGAGATTAGCAAGCTGGAACTTCCAGATTTCAAACCAATGTCCACGTTTTGCATTCAAATTGGAGTGCCGGTCCCATGCTGCATGAGGAGGTCGTCGGACGTATCCGCACCATCCTGCTCGACGGCGAGATCCCGCCGGGCGCCCGGATTCCCGAGCGCGAGCTGTGCGAGCGGCTCAAGATCTCGCGCACGCCGTTGCGCGAGGCCCTCAAGGTGCTGGCCGCCGAAGGCCTCGTGCAGCTGCTGCCGCATCGCGGCTCGCGCGCAGCGAAGCTGACCGACAAGGACATGCGCGACCTGTTCGAGGTCTGCCAGGGTCTCGAGGCCCTCGCCGGCGAGCTCGCCTGCGAGCGCATCACCGACGCCGAGATCGCCGCGATCGCCGCGGCGCATGCGGCCATGGTGCAGCATTATCGCGAGGGCGATCTGATCCAGTACTATCGCGGCAACCGCGCCATCCACGAAGCCATCGTCAACGCGGCCGGAAACCCCGCGCTCACAGGGCTTTACACATCCGTGACGGCGCGCATCCGCCGCGCGCGTTATGTCACGCCGATGACACCGCAGCGCTGGGCGCTCGCCGTGAAGGAGCACGAAGCCATCCTCAATGCGCTCCAGAGGCGCGACGGCGCCGGGCTCTCCCACATTCTGCGCGCGCATCTGCGCCACAAGCGCGAAGAGGTGTTGCAGGCGGGCTTTGCCGAGACGGAAGCAAACGACCTCGCGCTGAGAATTGCGTAAGACGCAATTCGTGTCGTCCTGCCTCGGGCGGAGCGCATCCACACGTGGCCTTCCCGCTCCGCAAGAGGTTCTCGCTCCGCGTGAATCTGCGCACTAATTCCACTTGCTAGCTTGTCGCGACCGGCGCAGCATACTTCTCTGCCGACTTGCGGCCGCATGGCCGTTCAGGCCGGCCCCAACGCGCGAACAATCGCGCAAGATAAAAGACAAAAGCGGAGGAAACGCATGACAATCGATGTCTCACGTCGATCCCTACTCGCACTTGGCGCAAGCCTTGGAGTTAGCCTTGGAGCAGGCCTTGGTGCCAGCGCGATGCTCGGCAGCAGCGCATTGGCACGGGCACCCAAGCTCGGCACCCAGACGCCGTATTGGCACCGCTTCGTGCTCGGCGATGCCGAGGTGACCGTCGTGTCCGACGGGCCGCTGCCGCTCGGCGATCCCTCCGGGACCTTCACCGGCGTTCCCAAGGAAGAGGTGAAGAAGATGCTGGCGGACAATTTCCTGTCGCCGGACAACGTCGTGCTCGAGCAGAATTCGCCGATCGTGAACACCGGCGACAAGCTGATCCTGTTCGACACCGGCATGGGCACATCGAAGATGTTCGGCGCCAGCACCGGACGGCAGCAGAAGAGCATGATGGAGGCCGGCATCAAGCCGGAGGACATCGACGCCGTGGTCTGCTCGCATGCCCATATCGACCACATCGGCGGCATCGTGGATGCCAACGACAAGCCGCTGTTCCCGAATGCGCAGATCTACATCTCCCAGACCGATTTCGATTTCTGGACCGACGAAGGCAAGCTCGGCAGCCCCGCCAAGGACTTCGTCGTTCACGCCCGCAAGAACCTGCTGCCGGTCCGTGACCGCATCAAGTTCTTCAAGGACGGTGAGGAATTCCTGCCCGGCGTGCAGGCGATCTCGGCGCCCGGTCACACCGTCGGCCACACGATTTTCATGGTGTCGTCGGCCGGCAAGTCCTTCGCCTTCCTCGGCGACCTCTCGCACCATTCGGTGCTGCTGCTGGAGCGGCCGCGCATGGAGTTCTCCTACGACACCGATCCCAAGCAGGCGGCGGAGTCGCGGGTGAAATTGCTCACGATGCTCGCGGCGAACAAGATCCCCGTGATGTCGTATCACTTCGCCTGGCCGGGCTACGGCCACGTCGCCAAGGCCGGCGACGGCTTCCACTACTATCCCCAGCCGATGCAGATGACGCTATAGGTCTTTCGCGCATGGTCCGGGCGGCGCATGGCGCCCGGATCATCTCCGCACGGCGCACCGATATTTCTGCTCTTCCTAATATCCATAAAGTCGATAGTAACCGTTGATATTATTCGTTTGTCAAAATCATTCTCCTGCGTAGCGTAAGCAGCGTGGTAGCGCCGGCTGGTCGCAAACGGCCGTGTCCGGCAGACACCTCACGCACACCAGGAGCGACCATGACCACGACATCACAGAGCGACGAGTCATTCTCCCAACTGCTGCTCCGCTGGATCGCCTATCGGCTGTCAGTGACGATGGCGACGATCACGCCGGTGCATCGCGCCAGCGACATCGCGGCCGCAACCGCGGCGAGCAACAATCCCTGCGGGGCATAAACCGGCCTTCAGCGACGCCTGCGCACGCCGCGTGCCGGCGCTTCCGGAACGCGGCGGGCCTGTTCGGCGGCGAGGTCACGCATGATCGCGATCGCGCTCTCGATGTGCTCCTCGGGCTGATCGGCCGAGTAGACGACATAGGCCGGCATGGAGAATTTCGGCGCGCCGCCGACGAGATGCAGCCGGCGCGCTTTCAGCAGCGGCTCGACGATCCGCTGCGCGAAATAGCCGGCACCGCCGTTCGCCAGGACATGTTGCAGCCCGAGCCAGCCGATATTCGCCGTCAGCGCGGGGCCGGCGAAATTCGGGAAGACGGCGCCGTGGCGGGCGTAGAACTCCGGGCCCCAGTCGACATAGACGTAGCCGTCCTGCGGCTCCGGCCCGCTCTTCGGATTGGTCGAGACCAGCACGAGCTGCTCCTCGAACAGCAGCTCGACCTTGAGGCCCGGTCGGCTTTGCGGCGTGTACATCACGCCGATGTCGATGCGTCCCTCGACCAGCCCCTGCATCAACTCCGGCTCGAGCGCGCTCTCGGCGCGGATCGAGATCTGCGGATTGGCCTCCTGCATGCGGGGGACCCACTGCAGCAAGAATTCCTCCCAGAGGCCGATGCGCCCGCCGACCACCAGCCCACCGCTAAAACCCTTGGGCAGACCGACGTCGTGCCGGGCCTGCTCGACGGTGCGCACCAGCGTCGCGGCGTGCCGTTGAAACTGGCGCCCCGCCGCCGTCAGTGCCGCGCCCGCCTTGTTGCGAACGAACAGGGTGCAACCGAGCAGCTCTTCGAGGGAGTGGATCCGCGTGCTGACCGTGGACTGGCTGACGTGAAGCTGCTCGGCGGCCGAGATGAAATTGCCGGTCGCCACCACCGTCAGAAATGTCCGCGCAAGCTCGGTATCCACGGGGCGCCCCTCATATCGATCTTTTCGATATGAAAGACGTTCGCCTTGGGGATGTCAAACCAAGCTGGCCTATTCCGCCGGCTCGGCGGCGGAAGTCGAATTGCTCACGGCTGCATCCCTCTGCCTGCCCGGAAACATCCGCCTCACCAGCACGAACAATGCGGGCACGAAGAAGATGCCGAGCACGGTGGCCGCGATCATGCCGCCGGCAACCCCGATGCCGACCGCGTTCTGGCTGGCCGAGCCAGCCCCCGTCGCAACCGCGAGCGGCAGCACGCCGAGGATGAAGGCGAGCGAAGTCATCAGGATCGGGCGCAGGCGCTGGCGCGCCGCATGCAGCGTCGCCTCGACGAGGCTGCGGCCGGAGGCGATCTGGTCCAGCGCGAATTCAACGATCAGGATCGCGTTCTTCGAGGCGAGACCGATCGTCGTGAGCAAACCGACCTGGAAATAGACGTCGTTGGCCTGGCTGAACAAGGTCGCCGCGAGCAGCGCGCCGAGCACGCCGATCGGCACCGTCAGCATCACCGCGAACGGCACCGACCAGCTCTCGTACAACGCGGCGAGGCTGAGGAAGACGATCAGCAGCGAGATCGAATAGAGGTACAGCGTCTGGCTGCCGGTCAGCCGTTCCTGGAACGACAGGCCGGTCCATTCGTGGCCGTAGCCCTTGGGAAGCCTGGCCATCTGCTGCTCCACCGCCTGCATGGCGACACCCGAGCTGGTGCCGGGCGCGGCCTGGCCCTGCAGCTCGACCGCGGCCACGCCGTTGTAGCGCTCCAGCCGCGGCGAGCCAAAACTCCAGCGGTCGGTGGCAACCGCCGAGAACGGCACCATCGAGCCCGAAGCGTTGCGGACATACCAGCGGCCGATGTCGCTGGTATCCATGCGGAACGGCGCATCGCTCTGCACATAGACCTGCTTGACGCGGCCGCGATCGATGAAGTCGTTGACATAGGCACCGCCCCACGCCGCCGACAGCGTGGTGTTGAGGTCGCTGAGATTGACCCCGAGCGCGGTGGCCTTGGCCTGGTCCACGTCGAGATTGAATTGCGGCGTGTCGTCCTGGCCGTTCGGCCGCGCCTGCGCGACGCGCTTGTCGGCCGCGAGCTGGCCGAGCAGCTGGTTGCGGGCCTCGATCAGCGCCTCGTGGCCGTTGCCGCCGGTGTCCTGGAGGTAGAGGTCGAAGCCGCCGGCGTTGCCAAAACCTGGAATGGAGGGCGGCAGCACGGCGAACACCATGGCGTCGCGGATCTTTGTGAACGCACCCATGGCGCGGCCGGCGACAGCCTGTGCGGAGGCCGCAGGACTCTTGCGCTCGTCGAACGGCTTCAGGCTGACGAAGGCAAGGCCGACATTCTGCCCCTGCCCCGCGAAGCTGAAGCCGCTGACCGCGAACACGCCTTCGACCGCATCCTTCTCGTTGTCGAGATATTGGTGCTCGACCTGCTTGATGACGTCGAGCGTGCGCGTCGAGGTCGCGCCGACCGGAAGCTGGATCAAAGTCATGATCGTGCCCTGGTCCTCCTCGGGCAGGAACGAGCTGGGCAGCCGCTGGAACAGGAAGACCATGCCGGCGACGATCGCCGCGAAGGCCAGCAACATCCCGGCGCTGCGCTTGATCACCCCGCCCGCGCTTCGCTGGTAGCCGTCCGCCATGCGGTCGAAGCCGCGGTTGAACAGGCCGAACACGCCGCGCTGGCTGCCATGGTGCTTCGCCGGCTTCAGGATCGTCACGCACAGCGCCGGCGTCAGCACCAGCGCCACCAGCACGGACAGCAGCATCGCCGTGACGATGGTGAGCGCGAACTGGCGATAGATGATGCCGACCGAGCCGTTGAAGAAGGCCATCGGAATGAACACGGCCGAGAGCACGACGCCGATTCCGACCAGCGCGCCCGTGATCTCGCGCATGGACTTCTCGGTCGCCTCGCGCGGGCCGAGGTCTTCCTCGGCCATCACGCGCTCGACGTTCTCGACCACGACGATGGCGTCGTCGACCAGCAGGCCGATCGCCAGCACCATCGCGAACATCGTCAGCGTGTTGATGGAATAGCCCGCGAGCGACAGCACGCCGAAGGTCCCGAGCAGCACCACAGGCACCGCGATGGTCGGAATCAGCGTCGCGCGCCAGCTCTGCAGGAACACGAACATCACGACGAAGACGAGCGCGATCGCCTCGAACAGGGTGTGGATCACCTTCTCGATCGACAGCTTGACGAAGGGCGTGGTGTCGTAGGGGTACACCACGCGAAGCCCTTCCGGCATGGTGGCACTGAGCTGGGCCACGCGCGCCTTCACCGCTTCCGAGGTCGCGACCGCATTGGCGCCCGTCGCAAGGCTGATGCCCATGCCCGCCGCGGGCTTGCCGTTGTAGCGCGCCGCGGAATCATACGATTTCGAGCCGATCTCGACGCGCGCGACGTCGCCGATGCGGACCACCTGTCCCGACGACGCCGTGCGCAGGATGATGTCCTTGAACTGCTCGACCGTCTGCAGGCGGCTCTGCGAGGTGATGGTGGCATTGAGCTGCTGGCCGCCGACCGCCGGCAGGCCGCCGAGCTGACCGGCCGTGACCTGGGTATTCTGGGTCTGGATCGCCGCGGTCACGTCACCGGGCATCAGATTGTATTTCGCCAGCTTGTCGGGATCGAGCCAGATCCGCATGGCGTATTCGGCGCCGAACAGCGTCACCTGGCCGACGCCGGCGACGCGGCTGATGGGGTCGTTGACCGACGACGCCACGTAATCGGCGATGTCGCTCGCGGCGAGCCTGCCGTCCTCGGAGACGAAGCCGAGCACCATCAGGAAGCTCGCCGAGGACTTCACGACCTTGATGCCCTGCTGCTGCACGACCTGCGGCAGCAAGGGGGTCGCGAGCTGCAGCTTGTTCTGCACCTGCACCTGGGCGATATCGGCGTCGGCCTCGTTGGTGAAGGTCAGCGAGATCTGCACCTGGCCGGTCGATGTGCTCGACGACGACATGTACTGGAGATAGTCGAGCCCGGTCATGTTCTGCTCGATGACCTTGGTCACCGAGTTCTCGGCCGTCTCGGCGTTGGCGCCGGGATAGGTCGCGGTGATCGTGACCACGGTCGGGGCGATCTGCGGATATTGCGCGATCGGCAGCCGCATGATCGCGAGCACGCCGCCCAGCATGATCAGGATGGCGATGACCCAGGCAAAGATCGGCCGCTTGATGAAGAAGTGGGACATGGCACTTATTGTTCAGTGGTGGTGGACGCGGGCCGCGCATCGGCCTGCCGTGTCGGGTTCACGGTGAGGCCGGTTGCAGCATCGACCGCGACCTCGACGGTCTTGACGGGCGCGCCAGGACGCGCCTTCTGCGTTCCCTCCAGAACCAGGCGATCGCCGGCCTTGGCGCCGGCGCGAACCAGCCAATTGCTGCCGACATCCTCCCCGAGCTCCAGCGTACGCTGCTCGATCTTGCCGTCCTTGTCGACGAACATCGCCACCGCCTGTCCCAGCGGATTGCGCGAGACGGCGCGCTGCGGCACCAGGATCGCATCGGGATCGACACCGGCGACGACGCGGGCCCGTACATACATGCCCGGCAGCAGCGCCCGCTCGGGATTGGCGAAGACCGCGCGCGAGGACACCGAGCCGGTGCTCTCGTTGACGCTGGCATCAGTGAAGCCGTACTTGCCCTTGTGGCCGTAGGTCTTGCCGCTCTCCATCAGGAGCTCGACCTGCACGCCTTCGGCCGGACGCTTGAGCTGACCACTGGCGATCTGGTTGCGCAGGCGCTCCATCTCCGAGGTCGACTGGTCGAGATCGACATAGACGGGGTCGAGCTGCTGGATCGTCGTCATCGCCGTCGCCTGGCTCGCGGTGACCAGCGCGCCGGGCGTGATGGTCGACTTGCCGATGCGCCCGGAGATCGACGCGGTGACCTTGGTCCGGTCGAGCGATATCGCAGCGGTGTCGCGGTTGGCCTCCGCGGCCTTCAGGTCGGCCTCGCCCTGCTTGTAGGCGGCAACGGCGTCGTCGACATCCTGCTGGCTGGCCGCGTTGGTTTGCAGGAGCTGGGTCTTGCGCGCGGCCTTCAGCTTGACGCTGACGAGTGTTGCCTCCGACCTCTGCACCGCGGCCTCCGCGCTCGCCAGACCCGCCTTGTACTGCACCGGATCGATCTCGTAGAGCAGATCACCTTCCCTCACTTCGGCGCCTTCGACGAAATCGCGCTTGAGCAGAATGCCCGTGACCTGCGGCCGCACCTCGGAAACCTGATAGGCGACGACGCGGCCCGGCAGGACCGTCGAGATCTTCGCTTCCTGCGGTTTCAGGGTCATGATGCCGACCTCCGGCACCATCTGCGGCGGTCCCGCTTGCGGGCTCTGCTCGCCGCATGCCGCAAGCAGCAGGGCAATCAGGGGGACAGCGCGGACGATCGGGGGATTCATGATGAGATCCATGGGCAGGTTGCGATCCCTGAAGCGGAACCGCGCACGGAAACATTTGGAAACTATTCAGTTTCCATTGGGAAACTTGGTAGTTTCCTTCCTCGAAGTCAAGTGCTAGGCTGGCTGCGCAACGGCGTTCAAGCAGTCGTGAAGCAGCTCAAATTCGAGACGGATGTTTCCATGGCGAGAATATCCAGCAGTCCAAGGCGCGTTGCTCCACCGTCGGAGCGGACCAAGCCGGCCGCCGGCCTTCCCGCCTCGGACGAGCGCATGACGCAATTGCTGGCGGCGGCAAAGGACACCTTCACCAGCAAAGGCTTTGCCGCGACCACAATGGACGACATCGCCAGTGCCGCCGGCATGTCGAAGAAGACGCTCTACAAATTGTTCGAGAGCAAGACCGAGCTCTTCCGCGCCATGCTGCTGCGCAGCCTGCCCGAAGCGAACTTCGCCGACGCTCCCCTGGAAGGTTCACCGGTAACACGGCTTCGCGCCATGCTGCGCGAGGCCGCCGACGTCGCGCTATCACCGGGCGAGATCGCGCTGCAGCGCCTGATCATCGGAGAGCGCCAGGCCTCGCCTGCGCTCGGGCGCATGTTCGCCGAGGTCATCATGGAGTCTGGTACCGATCACATCATCGAGCTGCTCAAGGCCGTTCGCCTGGAGCCTCGTTTCGAAGGCGTGCCGCTCCGCCTGATCGCCGAGATGCTGTTTGGCATGGTGTTCGGCCACGACCATTTCAGGCTGCTGACCGACACCGACTTCAAGCTCAATCGCCGCGTGCTCGACCGGCGGATCGATCTGGCGATCGCGACGTTCTGTGCGCCTGACGATCAGGCAGGCGAGCCCCAGCGTACGGCCTGAGCGAAGGTCAGCACCCCAGCTTGTCGGCGATCCCGCCAAAATCCTTGGCGACGATGTCCCACTTGCCGGTCGCCTCGAAGTCGACCTTCTGAAGCGGGCCGTATTCGGTCGGCCTCGCCACGAACGCGGTCTTCAGCCCGTTCTTCTGGGCAGCCGCGAGATCGCCGTTGTGGGCGGCGACCATCATCACCTCTTCCGGCTTGAGGCAAAGCAGCTTGGCCGCGCCGAGATAGGTCTCGGGGTCGGGCTTGTAGTGCTCGAACAGCTCGGCCGACA
Source organism: uncultured Bradyrhizobium sp. (assembly GCF_936943645.1). Classification (GTDB taxonomy): domain Bacteria; phylum Pseudomonadota; class Alphaproteobacteria; order Rhizobiales; family Xanthobacteraceae; genus Bradyrhizobium. The sequence goes on from NZ_CAKZJO010000080.1 coordinate 82,919, forward strand.
TGATGAGATCCCACGGCAAGCCTGCAAACTTCGCCATGTTGGTGAGCAGCGCGACATTGCCGTTGGAGAGCGGCGAGATCACGAATTTGGTCTTGAGGCGCGTCAGGCCGGCGACGCTGTCCGGCCAGGGGTTGAGGCGGTGCCAGCCCTTGGTAAGATAATCGAGATCGGCGTCAGTGAGACCTTTGATCGCGAACTGCGCGACCAGCTTCTCCAGCGAGCGGCGGTGCAGATCGTCGAGCATGACATAGCCGCGCTCGGGATGTTTGCGCACGTCGTCCATCGAGGCCATGTACATGCCGCGCCAGCCGTCGACCAAAGCGGTCCAGTCGGCACTGATGCCGCGCTGCCTGCTCCACCACATGAAGTCGGTGATGAGGCTGGTGCGCCAGTCCACGACGGTGCCGAACACGTCGAAGACGAGGGCTTTGACGGCGGAGAGATCGGATGCTGGCGTCATGTTTCGCTCCGCGGATTGTCCTGCGCCCGGTTGGCTCCGGCTGAGATCGAGGGCTTTAAAGCATGATCCTTTCCATGCAACAATAGCGCTCGTCCGCCAGACCTCATTCGTCGCGACGGGCAAAACTTTCGCCTAGCGTGCGCATGCATCTGCCATGACGGACTTAGCTGTCGCATACGTTCTGCTCGATCATGCCCGCCTCCCGGATGAGGATGCGTTGATCCGGACATTGCGCATTCGTCATCCGCACTTGCAGTGGAGCCCCGGCGGGATCGCACGCAGCAACGGTGCTGACGATCCGATGTTCATCCGTGCCGGCGATCATCTCATGACGATCCTCATGATGCCGGCGCCGATACCTTACGATCAGGAATTGTGGCAGCGGGCTTCCTGGCTTTGGCCGGAAGCTTTCGACGCCGTTGGCCGGCATCGTGCGCACCTCATCGTGGCGCCGATGGGCTCTGCCGAAAGCAATAAGGCAACGAAGGCGCTGAATTATGCCGAGAATACGCAGCTCACGACTGCGTTTGTCGGGGCCGTAGTCGCGGCATTGCCGGATGTTGCAGCTGTCGTCTGGGGAGGGAAGGTCAGCCGCTCGCCCGAGATGTGGCTGGACCAATCACGTAACGCCTTCGCTCCCTATCCAGATCAACCGTTCGCATTGTGGATGGAGATCGTCCCCTACCTTGCGGGCAAAACCCTGGGAGCCTTCACGACCGGATTGTCTGCGTTCACGGGACGAGAGATCGAATTCGAGGTGGATGGGCTCGATCAACGCACCGTCACCTCCCGTGTCGCCGAGCTTTCGTCCAACCTGATTGCCCACGGCCTGGACGACTGGCCCAAGAGCGGCGCCGTGTTCGCAGCCGACTTCGAAATTGATCATCGCGTCGAGATGTTTTACCGCAACTCCCGCTTCAAGATCGGGCCCGTCATTTCGTTCGCGTCTTTTGATGATCGATCCGGGAGAGTCAAAACCTTCCCGATCATTCCCGCCACCATCGCCCGCGATCATCCGTTGCTGGTCATGCTGGGCAAAGTCGGGCTTTTCGATCCGGCAAAGGTTCGGAACCTGATCAGGCTGAGGCCGGATCACTATCAATCCGAGGTCCGCCTCGAGAGTTTCGATGAAGGCGTGTCGCAGGCCCTGTCCCGCATGATCGCAACCGACATCTATGCCGAGGCCGAGACGAACGCGCGCCGCGCGCTCGCGAATGGAGATATGGCGTCCGCGAAGGCCGCTCTCCAACCTTGGGCCGCTGAAGTCGGCGAACTTCAACTGGCCGTCAAGCTCGCCCTGACCCTTTGCGACGTGTTCCTGTTCATGCCCGCGCCGCCCCGCAGCCCATAACAGACAAGCGCGAAATCAAGCCTGCGGCGCGCGTCCGATCGGAGTAGCCGAACGATCGCGCGCGGGCCCGCAGTCTCAGTCCAGGTGGAACTTGGCGAGCTCGCGGTGCTCGGCCTTGATGTAGCGCACGGTGCCGGTGACCGAGCGCATCACCACCGTCTCGGTCTCGATGACGCCGTCCTTGCGGAATTTGACACCCGAGAGCAGCGAGCCCGTGGTGACGCCGGTGGCGGCGAACAGGCAGTCGCCGCGCGCCATGTCCTCGATGCCGTAGATCATCTTGGGATCGTTGACGCCCATCTTGGCGGCGCGCTCGATCTTCTCGCCGGAATCGAGGATCAGCCGGCACTGCATCTGGCCGCCGATGCAGCGCAGCGCCACGGCCGCGAGCACGCCTTCCGGCGCGCCGCCGGTGCCGAGATACATGTCGACGCCGGTGTTATCGGGGTCGGCGCAATGGATCACGCCGGCGACGTCGCCGTCGGTGATCAGGCGCACGGCGGCGCCGGTCGAGCGCACGCTCGAGATGATGTCGGCGTGGCGCGGACGGTCGAGCACGAGAACCGTGATGCCATCGGGCTTGACACCCTTGGCCTTGGCGAGGCGGCGGACGTTTTCGGCTGGGCTCGCATCGAGCTCGACGACGCCTTTGTCGTAACCGGGGCCGATCGCAAGCTTCTGCATGTAGACGTCGGGGGCGTGCAGCAAGGTGCCGCCATCGGCCATCGCCATGGTGGCGATCGAGCCCGGCATGTTCTTGGCGCACAGCGTGGTGCCTTCGAGCGGATCGACGGCGATGTCGACTTCGGGGCCGGCGTTCACGCCGACCTTCTCTCCGATGAAAAGCATCGGCGCCTCGTCGCGCTCGCCCTCGCCGATCACGATGGTGCCCTGGATCGGCAGCTTGTTGAGCTCGCGCCGCATGGCGTCGACGGCGGCCTGGTCGGCCGCCTTCTCGTTGCCGTGGCCGCGCAGACGCGCCGACGACACCGCGGCCCGCTCCGTCACCCGCACGATCTCCAGCGTCAGGATGCGCTCGAGCAAGGCTTGCGGCGGGACTGAAATATGGGTCGACATCGGCTAACTCCTTCGAAACGGTTCTGGACGGAAATCTCCGCCCGCATCAACTCGCAACATCGGCGGTTCGTTCGAACCGCTTCGTGTCTTTCACGCTCAGTTCTTCTCGATCCGGATCACCTGCGGCCGTCCGCTGATCACCTTGTCCTTCTGCACGGCGGCGAGTGCACGGCGCACGGCGTCTTCGTGCGTAGCGTAGGTGATCAGGATGACGGGCACGGGGACCGCCTTGCCGTTTGCGGGCGCAACGCCGCCATTGGGATGGCGCTGCACGATCGACTCGATCGAAATCTTCTGCTCGGCCAGCCGGGTCGCGATCGCGGCCGCAGTGCCGGGGAAATCGCGGGCCAGGAGGCGGATGTAGTAGCCGCCTTCGTGCCGCTCCATCGGCGCCTTCTTGGTGTCGCGCAGTTGCGCAATCGGCCGGCCGAAGGGATTGGCACGGATGCCGCGCGCGACATCGGCGATGTCGGCGACCACGGCGGAAGCGGTGGCCGCGCCGCCCGCGCCTGGGCCGACCAGCGTGATCGGCGGAATGCCCTCGCCGTCGATCGTGACCGCATTGGTGACACCCATCACCTGCGCAATCGAGGAGGATTTCGGCACCATGGTCGGATGCACGCGCTGCTCGATGCCCTTGGCGGTGCGAACCGCAACGCCGAGCAGCTTGAGCCGGTAACCGAGATCGTCGGCGGCGCGCAGATCCTCCGGCGCGATGGATGAGATGCCTTCGACATACACCGCGCTTTGAGCAACTTTCGTGCCGAAAGCGAGGCTGGCGAGGATCGCGAGCTTTTGCGCGGTATCGTGACCGTCGACGTCGAAGGACGGGTTGGCCTCGGCATAGCCGAGCCGCTGCGCGTCCTTGAGGCATTCGGCAAAGGACAGCCCCTCCTGCTCCATCCGGGTCAGGATGTAGTTGCAGGTGCCGTTGAGGATGCCGTAGACGCGGTTGATGCCGGTGCCGGCAAGGCCCTCGCGCAACGTCTTGATGACGGGGATCGCGGCGCCGACGGCTGCCTCGAAATTCAGCGCCCCGCCGTGGTTTTCGGCCGCCTTGGCGAGCTTGAGGCCGTGCTTGGCGAGCAAGGCCTTGTTGGCGGTGACCACCGACTTACCCGCGTTGAGCGCGGCTTCGACGGCCGAGAGCGCGGGATCACCGGCGCCGCCCATCAGCTCGACGAAGCAGTCGATGCCGGGGTGCGTCGCCAGCGCCATCGGATCCTTGGCCCATTCGACGCCGCGCAGATCGATGCCGCGCTTCTTGGCCTTCGAGCGCGCAGTGACGGCAACGACGCGAATGCCGCGGCCGCTGCGGGCCGCGAGCACGCGGCCTTGCGTTTCGATCAAACGGATCACTTCGGCGCCCACGGTGCCGAGCCCCGCTATGCCCACTTTCAGGGGTGCAACCATGATGTCTTAGAAAACCTGCCGAAGAGAACTTAACGCCGATTGGCGAGCGGAACGACGTTGTGCAACGTTTCGATGCCGCTTTCAAGGAAGCGGCGCACGCCGCGCGCGGCCTGCCTGATCCGTTGCTCGTTTTCCACCATGGCGATGCGGACATATCCTTCACCATGCTCGCCGAAGCCGACGCCGGGCGAGACCGCAACGCCTGACTTCTCCACCATCAGGGTGGCGAACTGCATGCTGCCGACGCTGCGGAAGGCTTCCGGCAGCGGCACCCAGGCGAACATCGAGGCCTCCGGCGGCGGAATTTCCCACCCCGCCCGGCCGAACGATTCCACCAGCGCGTCGCGCCGCTTGCGGTAGGTGTCGCGCATCTCCTTGATGCAATCGTCCGGGCCGTTCAGCGCGGCGGTCGCCGCGACCTGCACCGGCGTGAAGGCGCCGTAATCGAGGTATGATTTGACGCGGGCGAGCGCGGCGATCACGCGCTCATTGCCGACCGCAAAGCCCATGCGCCAGCCGGCCATCGAATAGGTCTTGGACATCGAGGTGAACTCGACCGTGACGTCGATCGCACCCGGCACCTGCAGCACCGAGGGCGGCGGGTTGCTCTCGTCGAAATAGACCTCGGCATAGGCGAGATCGGACAGGATCAGGATCTCGTGCTTCTTCGCGAACGCGACGAGGTCCTTGTAGAAATCGAGGCTCGCGACATAGGCGGTCGGGTTCGAGGGATAGCAGACGACGAGCGCGAGCGGCTTGGGGATCGAATGCACGATCGCCCGCTCCACCGCCTCGAAGAACTGCGGCGTCGGCTCCGAGGGCACCGAACGGATCACGCCGCCCGCCATCAAAAAGCCGAAGGCGTGAATCGGATAGCTCGGGTTCGGACAGAGGATGACGTCACCGGGCGCCGTGATCGCCTGCGCCACGTTGGCGAAGCCCTCCTTCGACCCCAGCGTCGCCACGACCTGGGTGTCCGGATTGAGCTTCACGCCGAAGCGGCGGGCGTAATAGGCGGCCTGGGCGCGGCGCAGGCCCGGAATACCGCGGGAGGCCGAGTAGCGGTCCGTGCGCGGCTTGCCCAGCGTCTCCTTCAGCTTCTCCAGCACATGCGCAGGCGCCGGCAGATCCGGGTTGCCCATGCCGAGGTCGATGATGTCGGCGCCGGCATTCCGCGCGGCCGCCTTGGCCCGATTGACCTGCTCGAACACGTAAGGCGGAAGGCGGCGGATGCGGTAAAATTCTTCCATGGCTCTCTGGGCTCCGGGGCAACCGGTCAGGACAGAATCGACGGGACAGGACGGCGGTTCGGAAAGGGGCTCAGTTTCGACGCAAAAATTACTCAAAATCAAATGCTTAGAGCAATCATCGACAACGAGGACTGAAGTCGTTCGCCCTGACTCTCGGCTGAACCCAGGTCTTTTAGCACGGCAAGGCGGGGGCGCCAGCGATTACCTTGCACCGCCTCATTTGCCCTCTTTGGCGGCGACGGCCTGACGATCGCGCGCGGCGGCAAGCTCGGCCTCGATCTTGGCGCGCTGCTCCGGGGAGATGACGGCTTGATCGCGATCCGGCGGCAGGTCGTGCACCGGCAGATAGCTCCCGGGCTCCCTGGGATGGGCCTGCGCATCCGCGGGCGTCATGTCCGCGAGCTGACTGGAACAGCCGCCCAACGCAAATGCCACGCTCAAGAGCGCGCCACAAATCAGCAGCGACTTCTGCAGGTCCCGAAACGCCAACACTTGGGAAATCCCCTACTCGTCCCAATGCAAGCTGTCGCACACTAACCCGACAACCTGCCCAAGCTCAAACCATTGCTGCCCACAAATGGTACGAGCGAGAAAACATCCAAGGCCCACGGCATGAGGGTTGCACCGCGATTGTGACAAAACCAAGAAGCTTTGTCGCAGTGCAGCACATCTTGGAGCGGGTTTAACGCCAAACATGCGAGCTTCGCGGTGACGAATACGGAATGAGTCGTTACTGTTCTGCGCATGAGTATGGCCACGACCGACACGCCCAAGCCCGAGACCAAGTTCGATGCGGAAGCCTTCGCGATGAATGTCGCGCGGGCAATGGAGAGCGGAGGCAAGGCGTTGGCCGCCTATCTCAAGCCGCGCGAGAGCGGCGAGGTGCAGGATCGCCCGCCGGCCGAGCTTGCGGAAGTGGTCAAGACCTTCACCTCGGTCGCCGAATACTGGCTGTCGGACACGTCGCGCTCCTCCGACCTCCAGACCAAGCTTGCCAAGGACTATCTCGACCTCTGGGGCTCGGCGGCACGCCGCATGGCCGGCCAGGATGTTCCGCCCGCGATCGCGCCCTCGCCCCGCGACAAGCGCTTTGCCGATCCGGAATGGAAGTCCAACCAGTTCTTCGATTTCGTGATGCAGCTCTATCTGCTCACGACCAAATGGGCGCAGGATTTGGTGCGCGACGCCGAGCTTGATCCGCACACCCGCCGCAAGGCCGAGTTCTACGTGCAGCAGGTCACCAACGCGCTGTCGCCGTCCAATTTCGTGCTGACCAATCCGGAGGTGCTGCGCGAGACCGTGGCCAGCAGCGGGGAGAACCTCGCGCGCGGCCTGACGATGCTCGCCGAGGACATCGCAGCCGGCAAGGGCATGCTGAAGATCCGCCAGTCCAATCCGGACAATCTCGTCGTCGGCGTCAACATGGCGACGACGCCGGGCAAGGTGATCTACCAGAACGAGATGATGCAGCTGATCCAGTATTCGCCGACCACGGAGACGGTGCTGCGCACCCCGCTCCTGATCGTGCCGCCCTGGATCAACAAGTTCTACATCCTCGATCTCAAGCCGGAGAAATCCTACATCAAGTGGTGCGTCGACCAGGGCATCACCGTGTTCGTGATCTCATGGGTCAATCCCGACAAGCGGCTCGGCAACAAGAGCTGGGAAGACTACATGAAGGAAGGCCCGCTCACGGCGATGGACGTGATCGAGAAGGTCACCGGCGAGATGAAGGTGCACACCGCCGGCTATTGCGTCGGCGGCACCATGCTCGCGACCACGCTGGCCTGGCTCGCCGAGAAGCGCCGCCAGCGCGTGTCGTCCGCGACGTTCTTCGCCGCGCAGGTCGACTTCACCCACGCGGGTGACCTGCTGGTGTTCGTCGACGAGGACCAGATCGCAGCGCTCGAGCAGGACATGAAGGCGGCCGGCGTGCTCGAAGGCTCGAAGATGGCGATGGCCTTCAACATGCTGCGCTCCAACGACCTGATCTGGTCCTATGTCGTCAGCAACTATCTGAAGGGCCAGCAGCCGAGCGCGTTCGACCTGCTGCACTGGAACTCCGACGCGACTCGCATGACCGCGTCGAACCATTCCTATTATCTGCGCAATTGCTATCTGGAGAACCGGCTGTCGACGGGCACGATGGTGCTCGACAACACGCTGCTCGACCTCTCCAAGGTCAAGGTGCCCGTCTACAACCTCGCCACCCGCGAGGACCACATCGCGCCGGCGGAATCGGTGCTCTACGGCTCGCAGTTCTTCGGCGGTCCGGTGAAATATGTGCTGTCGGGCTCGGGCCACATCGCCGGCGTCGTCAATCCGCCCGCCTCGAACAAGTACCAGTACTGGACCAACGACAACATCAAGGACGTCAACGTCGCGCAATGGATGAAGGGCGCGGTCGAGCACAAGGGCTCGTGGTGGCCGGACTGGCGGCAATGGCTGGGCGAGCTCGATCCGGAGCAGGTCCCGGCGCGCACCGTCGGCAGCGAGGCCCTGCCCCCGATCGAGGATGCACCCGGCAGCTATGTCAGGGTTCGCGCATAGCGGAATCGTCCGTGCTTTCGTATAGACTTCCGCTCACCACAGCGACGACAGAGGGGACCGCACTATGACGCGCGAATTGTTCTGGCTGACACTGACGGTGATCCTGACCGGAATCCTCTGGATCCCCTACGTCATCAACCGCTGCCAGATTCGCGGGCTGACCGGCGCCATGGCCAATCCCTCGCGCGGCGACAAGCCGCAGGCGGAATGGGCCAACCGCCTGATGTTCGCGCACGACAACGCGGTCGAGAACCTCGTCATCTTCGCGCCGCTGGTGCTGATCCTGAATGCGATCGACTATTCGACGAAATGGACCGTGCTCGCCTGCGCCGTCTATTTCTGGTCGCGCGTCGCGCATCTGATCGTCTATGCGCTCGGCATCCCGGTGTTCCGAACCCTCGCCTTCAGCGTCGGCTTCGCAGCGCAGGCCGTGCTGGCGCTGGCGATCTTCAAGGTGCTGTGAGCGCGCGCCGCGCTCACCCGCTCTTCTGCGCGACGACGAACAGCATCGATGCTTGCTTGTCGTCGAAGCCCTTGACCTCGCCGGCATCGATCGTCACCCCGCTCCAGCGGCCCGCCTCGGAGTAGGTCGCCCGCAGCCAGTCCGGCGAGGGATAATTGTAATAGCGGTTCAGCGTGTCGCGGCCATCGACGTCGCCGGCCTTGTAGCTGGCGTAGAAGTGCCCGGCAGGCTTCAGCGCGCGCCAGATCCGCGCCAAAACCCCGGCGAGTTCGGGTCTCGGCACATGCAGCAGGCACGCATTGGCCCAGACGGCGTCATAGGCCTCGGTCGCGTCGAGCTGCTCGAACAGCAGGGTCTCGACCGGACGGCCGAGACGGCGCGAGGCGACCTCGGCCATCTCAGGCGATCCGTCGGTCGGGCGAACCGCAAAGCCGCGCGAAAGTATTTCCGCGGTATCGCCGCCGGCACCGCATCCGAGTTCGAGAATGGAAGCACCTGGCGCGAGCCGGTCAAGAAACGCCGTCAGCCGCGCCTGCCGCGAGGTGATCTCGCGCCTGGCATAGGCCTCGGCGTTGCCGCGGTAGAATTGCAGCGTCTCTTCGTCCATTGTCGCACCCACCTCACGGGAACAGCGCGATCTGCTCCAACCCCGCCGTCTCCGGCAGCCCGAACATCAGGTTCATGTTCTGGATCGCCTGCCCGGCCGAGCCCTTCACCAGATTGTCGAGCGTGGAAATGACGATCGCCCGGTTCTTGATGCGATCGGCGACGACGCCGATCTGCACATAGTTGGACCCGCGGACATTCTGCGTCTGCGGCAGCACGCCCTTCTTGGCAACATGCACGAAGGGTTCGTTGACATAGGCCTTCTCGAGCGCGGCCCGCAAATCGTCGGGCGTCGTCGCGCCATTGAGTTTGACGTAGGACGTACAGAGTTCGCCGCGCGCCATCGGGATCAGGTGCGGCGTAAAGTTCACCGTCACCGCGGAGCCGGCGGCGAGGCCGATCTCCTGCTCGATCTCGGGCGCGTGCCGGTGGGTACCGACCGAATAGGGCGAAAGCCCCTCGCCCGCCTCGCTGAACAACGTGTTCTGTTTCAGCCCGCGTCCGGCGCCGGTGAGGCCCGATTTCGCGTCGATGACGATGTCGTCGACGTCGATCAGTCTGGCCTTCGCAAGCGGGACCAGCGCGAGCAGCGCCGCCGTGGGATAGCAGCCGGGACAGGCGACCAGCCGCGCGGAGGTGATCTTCTCGCGATAGAATTCGGTGAGGCCATAGACCGCCTCGCCCTGCAATTCGAGCGCCCGGTGCTCATGGCCGTACCATTGCGCATAGGTGTTCTTGTCCCGCAGCCTGAAATCGGCGGACATGTCGAGGACCTTGATATCAGGATTTGCCTTGAGGACCGCGGCGATGATGTCCTGCGTGGTCCCGTGCGGCAGTCCGCAGAACACCGCATCGAGCGTGCTCCAGTCGACCTTCTCCCATTCCACGAGCTTGGGCAGGTCCAGCATGAAGAAATGCGGAAACACCTCGCTCATGGCTTTACCGGCGTGGGTATTGGCAGTGAGTGCGGTGATCTCGGCATGCGGATGCCGCGCCAACAGGCGCACCGCGTCGGCGCCGGTGTAGCCGGAGGCGCCGAGAATGCCGATCTTCTTCTTGGTCATCATACGTCCCCTCAACGCTGGACCGGTCAGGTCTCTGCCAGCCCAAGCATCAACCGCATGTTCTGCACGGCAGCGCCCGAGGCACCCTTGCCGAGATTGTCGAGCCGGGCGACCAGCACGGCCTGGTGATGCTTGTCGCTGGCGAAGACGTAGAGCTCGAGCATGTTGGTCTCGTTGAGCGCCTCCGGTTCGAGCCGGCCGGCTTTGGCGGCCTCGTTCTGCAGCGGCATCGCCTTGACGTATTTCGAGCCGGCGTAGCGCTTGGCCAGCGCGGCCTGAAGGTCGGCACCGCCAGGCTTGCCCGGCAGCGTGTCGAGCTGGAGGGGCACCGAGACCAGCATTCCCTGCCGGTAGTTGCCGACAGAGGGAATGAAGATCGGCCGCCGCGTCAGGTTCGAATAGAGCTGCATCTCGGGCAGATGCTTGTGCTCGAAGCCGAGGCCGTAGAGCTCGAAGGACGGCGCGCTGCCGTCTTCAAAGCTTGCGATCATCGACTTGCCGCCGCCGGAATAGCCGCTCACCGCGTTGACGGTGACGGGATAATCTGATGGCAGCAGGCCGGCGTCGACGATCGGCCGCAGCAACGCGATCGCGCCGGTCGGATAGCAGCCGGGATTGGAAACCTTCTTGGCGGCCTTGATCTTGCCGGCCTGGTCAGCCGTCAACTCGGGAAAGCCGTAAGCCCAGTCGGGCGCGACCCGGTACGCGGTCGAAGCGTCCAGCACCTTCGGGCCCGATGCCCCCATGCTGTCGACCATCGCGACCGTCTCCTTGGCGGCATCGTCGGGCAGGCAGAGGATGACGAGATCCACCTCCTCCATCAGCGCCTTCTTGGCGGCGGGATCCTTGCGCTTGTCGTCGGCAATCGTCTTCACGACGACGTCGTTCTGGAGCTTCAGCCGCTCGTTGATGCCGAGCCCGGTGGTGCCGGAGCCGCCGTCGACGAAGACGGTGGCGGGCTTCCTGGCCGCGCTGGTGGTCGGGGCTTTGGTGGTGTCAGCGAGGCTCATGGAACGCTCCTTTCGAGCTTGTTGGTTTCGGCCGCGAAGGCTTCCGGCCTCACGTCCTGCATCAGCTGCGCAATCGCTTTGGCATCGGCCGCGGGCTGCGCACCGAGCGCGTTGGCGATCGCAATATAGTCGGCGTCGAATTTGTGCTGGTTGAGCTTGAAGCTGCCTTCGATCTCTTCAACCGTCATGACCAGCCCCACGATCCCCTTCTTCATGGCTTCGAGCCGGCCGGCGGTCATCTTGCCCGAGGTCCACGGCTTCTTCGGCAGCAGCCAGCCCTCGAACTTGTCGCTAAGCGTGTCGATCTGCACCGCCAGCTCCTCGTCCGACAACAGCCGCACCGGCCCGCTCAGATGCACCGACTGGTAGAGCCAGGTCGGAACCTGATCCGGCGAGACGTACCAGTCCGGCGACACATAGGCATCGGGGCCGTTGACCGTGAGCAGCCAGGACGCATCGCTGCCCGCCAGCTTTAGCAGCGGATTGTGACGGGCGACGTGAAAGGCGGCCTGCGGCGTGCCATCAGCCGCGTAGGTCAGATAGAACGGCAGCGGCGAGGCGACCGGTTTCTTGCCGTCAAAGGCACACATGGTGCCGAAGCCGCGCTCGTCCGCGAATTTCAGGCTCGCGGCGCGGTCCTGCTTGAAAAATGGGGGCGTGTACATCGTGGTCTCCTGCTGGGCCTCCTTGGGGGGCCGCCGGATCAGATCGCGCTGACAGGAGAGAGAATGCCGCGGATCGGATCCAGCGGCAAAGACGATGATCTCAAACGCGATCGACCGCCCAAACCGCTAAAGAGCGGCGGCGGCGACGGGCGAACAGGATGGTCGCGGCGTTGATCATGGCGCGCGGCTATAAGGCCAGATCTGTTTTTCGTCAAGGTTTGCAGCGTCAGATCACCCGCCAGATCCATTCCATGATCTTGGCGAGCACGTCTCCGAACAGCAGGAGCACGGCAGACCAGACCAGCGCCGAGATGAAATTGGCAGCCTGGAAGCTCCAATAGGGCATCTCGAAGATGCCGGCCGCGAGCGGCACCGAGGCCCGCAAGGGACCGAAGAAGCGGCCGATGAAGATGCTGGGGATGCCCCAGCTCCGAACGAAAGCCTCGCCTCTGGGCAGGAGTCCCGGATAGCGCGAGAGCGGCCACATCTCGGCGACCTTCTCCTTGTAGCGATAGCCGAACCAATAGGAGACCCAGTCCCCCAGCGCCGCGCCGAGGCCGCCGGCAATCCAGACCGGAAAGAAGCTGATGCCGCTCACCCCGATCAGCGCACCGATCGCGACCAGCGCGCCCCAGGCGGGGACCAGCAGCGAGATGAAGGCGAGCGACTCCCCGAAGGCGAGCAGGAACACGATCGGAGCGGCCCAGGCCTGGTGAGCGCGCACGAAATCGGCCAGGGCGTGCGCAAACTGCTCCATCAAAAATAGCCTTCCCGCCCCGTCTCAAGGTGCTGCTCGATGAAAAAGACTGGTAAGCCAAGGGCTTGTGTGACATCAAGTCACAAAACCCGGCACCTGCCGGGCGAGGACGTCAAATTGCCGGGAATGACTGGGCCTGCGGCGTAAAATCGCCGGGATTGGCTCCCAACCACACCGCCCGGACCGCCCTGCGATAACCTTTCCTGGTCAGAAGTGGCATAGTCGGCCTAATCGATTCGCCGCTCCTGCGGCCCTCAAAACGCATCAAGATATATGTCCAAGCAGTTGAAACCCAAAGCAAAAGACGACTTTTTCGGTGGCGACGAGCCGAAGCCCCGCGCCGCCAAGGCAGCACCGCGCGGCAGTGGCGGAGAAGCCGATTACACCGCGGCCGACATCGAGGTCCTCGAGGGCCTGGAACCGGTACGGCGCCGGCCGGGCATGTATATCGGCGGCACCGACGAGAAGGCGCTGCATCACCTGTTCGCCGAAGTCATCGACAACTCGATGGACGAGGCGCTGGCGGGACATGCGACCTTCATCGGTGTCGAGCTGAGCACGGACGGGTTCCTGACCGTCACCGACAACGGACGCGGCATTCCGATCGATCCGCACCCGAAATTCCCGAAGAAGTCGGCGCTCGAAGTCATCATGTGCACGCTCCACTCGGGCGGCAAGTTCGACAGCAAGGTGTACGAGACCTCGGGCGGTCTGCACGGCGTCGGCATCTCCGTGGTGAATGCCCTCTCCTCACGTCTCGAAGTCGAAGTCGCGCGCGGCCAGAAGCTGCATCGCATGACGTTCGAGCGCGGCCATCCCAAGGGCAAGCTCGAGGACCTCGGCAAGGTCAACAACCGCCGCGGCACGCGCGTGCGCTTCAAGCCTGACACCGACATCTTCGGCGCCAAGGCGGCGTTCAAGCCGCAGCGCCTGTTCAAGATGACACGCTCGAAGGCGTATCTGTTCGGCGGCGTCGAGATCCGCTGGAACTGCGCGCCCGAGCTGCTCAAGGGCGTCGAGGATGTCCCGGCGGAAGCGACCTTCCACTTCCCCGGCGGCCTCAAGGATTATCTGGCGGCGGCGATCCACGCCGACACGCTGGTGCATCCCGATATCTTCTCCGGCAAGTCGGGCCGCAACGGCGCGCATGGCGCCTGCGAATGGGCGGTGGCCTGGACCGCGGATGCCGACGGCTTCCTGTCCTCCTACACCAACACGGTGCCGACGCCCGATGGCGGCACGCACGAATCCGGCCTGCGCAGCGCGCTGCTCCGCGGCCTGAAGGATCACGCCGAGCGCGTCGGCCAGGGCAAGCGCGCCTCGTCCATCACCTCGGAAGACGTGATGGTGGGTGCAGCCGTGATGCTCTCGGTGTTCGTGCGCGAGCCCGAATTCCAGGGCCAGACCAAGGACCGCCTCGCCACCGCCGAAGCGCAGCGCATCGTCGAGCAGGCGATGAAGGATCCGTTCGACCATTGGCTGTCGGGCAATCCGAACATGGCCAACCGGCTGCTCGACTTCGTGATCGACCGCGCCGAGGAGCGTCTGCGGCGGCGGCAGGAGAAAGAGACGGCGCGCAAGACTGCCGGCAAGAAGCTGCGCCTGCCCGGCAAGCTCGCCGACTGCACCGATGCCGGCACCGAAGGCTCCGAGCTGTTTATCGTCGAGGGCGACTCGGCAGGCGGCAGCGCCAAGCAGGCGCGCGACCGCAAGACGCAGGCGGTGCTGCCGCTACGCGGCAAGATTCTCAACGTCGCCTCCGCCGGCAAGGACAAGCTGACGGCCAACGCCCAGCTCTCCGACCTCGTGCAGGCGATCGGCTGCGGCCAGCTGCTGCACTATCGTGAAGAGGATCTGCGCTATCAGCGCATCATCATCATGACCGACGCCGACGTCGACGGCGCCCACATCGCTTCGCTGCTGATCACCTTCTTCTATCGGCAGATGCCGCGGTTGATCGACGAGGGCCACCTCTTCCTCGCCGTGCCTCCGCTCTACAAGCTGACCCACGGCACCAAGTCGGTCTACGCGCGCGACGACAAGCACAAGGACGAGCTGATCCGAAGCGCGTTCAATGCCAACGCCAAGGTCGAGGTGAACCGCTTCAAAGGCCTCGGCGAGATGATGCCGGCGCAGCTCAAGGAAACCACGATGGATCCAGCCAAGCGCACGCTGCTCAAGGTCGTGCTGCTCCCCGACGATCGCGACACCACGGCCGATTCCGTGGAACGGCTGATGGGCACGAAGGCGGAGGCGCGCTTTGCTTTCATCTCGGACAAGGCCGAGTTCGCCAGCGAGGAATTGCTGGACGTCTGAGACAGCGTTCTGACGCGTCACGCCAAGGCCCCGGTGGTTCGCCGGGGCCTTTTTACGTCTGCGGGGGTTCAGCCGGGTGACTCCTTCCGTCCCGACTCAGGCGCGTGGGGGCCGAGTCGGCCAACGACTCAGGGCGCCAAGGCGGAGGCAGCGCTGCCTCCGTTTCGGACAAAGCCGGATTTGCTAACGAGAAGTTACCCAAAATCGCAGGGTCGAAATTCCACCTAATATATTGAATCTATACGATAATTTTGCTTCTTCCGGAAACCGCCCCAAATCCGCCCGGCGCCGCGTTTTCCGGCGACTGTGCCTGCCCTGCAACAGCATTTCGGACGGAAACGTCTATAGTCCGGGACATCAGATGACACGAACTTCAGTGCGCTCGCGCCTGTTACGACAGACCAAGGTTGGGGATTTTGACATGAAAAAGGTTTTGCTCGCTCTGACCGCGGTTGCCGCGATGACCGGTTCGGCCTCGGCGGCTGATCTCGCTGCCCGTCCTTACGTGAAGGCCCCGATGGCGGCGCCCGTCGCGAACTGGACCGGTTTCTACGTCTTCGGCGGTGGCGGCGGTGGCCTCTCGAACGCTGACCAGCATGTCCAGACCACGGGAACCAATACCGCGCTGACCATCGACCAGCGCCAGGGTGGCTCCTGTTGGTTCGGCACGGTCGGCGCCGGCTACGACTGGCAGTTCAACAACACCTGGGTCGCCGGCGTGTTCGCCGACGGTCAGTTCGGCAGCATCCGCGCCACCATTCAGGATCCGATCGGCGGCCTCACCGGCAACCAGAAGCTCGAAACCTCCTGGGCCGCCGGCGTGCGCCTCGGCTGGCTGGTCGCCCCGAACGTTCTCTCCTACGTCAACGGCGGCTACACCGGCGCTCACTTCGGCCAGACCAACTTCACGAACGTTGTGGGCACTCCGGCTGGCATCCACCTGAACAGCTACAACCGCAATGGTTGGTTCATCGGTGGCGGCGTCGAGAACAGCCTGAACATCTTCGGCCTCACCTCGCCCGGCTGGTTCATGAAGACCGAGTATCGTTCGGCCTTCTACAACACCAAGACCCAGAACGAGCTGGTCGACGGCACCAACGCGCTGGTCGGTCGCGACATCCGCGCCAACAGCTGGAACCAGACGATCTCGACCTCGCTGGTCTACCGCTTCAACTGGACCGGTCCGGTCGTCGCGAAGTACTGATCTGATCTCACGATCAAACGTCAAAGCCCCGGCATCGCCGGGGCTTTTTCGTTATGGGCCAGTCGATGCAAGGCGGTGAATGTCACGCGCCGCTTGCCTCGACGAGGCTGCCTTTGCGATCGCCCAACGGCATCCCTGATCGCTCCCCCTCGATTCTTGTTTTGACGCGCTTTCTTGACGCGAACCGGTATCCACATCGCTCGAAAACGCTTTAGTGTGGGCCCAAGCTTTCGCGGCGGCGGTGATCCTTCATCGCCGCACCGTGACGGAAGCGGACCGACAGGGAGGAACGCATGCGCAGATTTCTGCTTGTGGCAGGCCTGTTTGCCCTCGCCGTCGGGCTGCTCTGGATCGGACAGGGCACGGGCACCATCGCCTGGCCGCGGTCGAGCTTCATGGTCAACCAGCTGCAATGGGCAGGTTATGGCGCAGCCATGGCCGGCTTCGGGCTGGTTCTGATCTGGCAAAGCAATCAATAGAAGAAACCAGAAAGAAGAAACATGACATCCAACCGGTTCGATCTCCGCGGCAAGGTCGCGATCGTCACAGGAGGCAATGGCGGCATCGGGCTCGGCCTGGCGCACGGGCTCGCCGACGCAGGCGCCGACATCGCCGTGGTCGGACGCAACGAGGCGAAGTCCAAGGCAGCCGTCGAAGATCTCAAAGCGCGCGGCGTGAAGGCGATCTCCATCACCACCGACGTCACCGACAAGGCGGCGATCGCCGCGATGGTGGACCGCGTGGTCAGGGATCTCGGCCGCATCGACATCCTCATCAACAATGCCGGCATGAGCATCCGCAAGCCGCCCCACGAGCTCGAGCTCGACGAGTGGAACACGGTGATCCAGACCAATCTCACCAGCGCCTTTCTGTGCTCGAAGCTCGCCTATCCCGCGCTGAAGGCGTCCGGCAACGGCAAGGTGATCAACATCGGCTCGATGATGTCGATCTTCGGTGCGAGCTTCGCGACCGCTTACGCGGCGAGCAAGGGCGGCATCGTGCAGTATACGCGCGCCTGCGCCAACGCCTGGGCGCCCGACAACATCCAGGTCAACGCGATCCTGCCGGGCTGGATCGACACCGACCTCACCCGCGGTGCGCGCAAGCAGGTCTCCGGCCTGCACGAGCGCGTGCTGGCGCGCACCCCTGCGGGACGCTGGGGCGACATCGACGACTTCGCCGGCATCGCGGTATTCCTCGCATCGCCCGCCTCGAACTTCGTCACGGGCACCGCGATTCCCGTCGACGGCGGTTTCTCGGTGATGGCCTGAGGCGCACGCGCACGTAAAAAAGCCCCGGCATCGCAGCCGGGGCTTTTGCTGTTCTTGCAGGCGATCAGTACTTCGCCATCACCGGGCCGCCGAACTTGTAGCTGATGCCGACCGTGACAGTCTGGTACTGGCTGGCGACACTGTAGGGAATATTGCCGTTGGGCGTTGCCAGAGGCGCGCCGCCGCGGGAGTAGCGCTCGAAATCGTAGTAGCGATACTCGGCCTTGCCGAGCCAGTTCGGAGCGAATGCGTATTCCACGCCGGCACCTGCGGTCCAACCGCTGGTGTTCGACGAGAAGGCATCGACGCCGACGCCGAGATTCGTGTTCACGTGACGCTGCTCGCCATAGGCCCATCCGCCCGTCGCAAAGAACAACCATTTGTTGAACGCAATGCCGGCGCGGCCGCGGATGGTGCCGACCCAGCGCAGCGTGGTCTCATCGCGAGTGCCGCCCACGAAATTGTCGTCGCCCTTGATGTCCGCCCAGGCGAGATCGCCTTCGACACCGAGCACGAAATTCCTGATCTGCCAGTTATAGCCGGCGAGGCCGCCGGCGATGGGCCCGCGCGAGTCATAGCTATTGGCAAAACCGACGTCGTTGAGGCGATCGTGATTGCCCCAGCCATATCCGCCAAACCCGCCGATGTAGAAGCCGGTCCAGTTATACACCGCGACCGGCGGCGCGATGGGTGCGGCCTTGACGGCCATGTCGGCTGCCGCCGCGATGCCGGGCGCACCGACCAGAAGAGACATCATTCCTGCGAAAACCAAAGCCTTTTTCATCGGTATTGCTCCAGAAAAAGTTGCAAGAAATGGAAATTGTCCGCCTGCATGATACGTCGCACCTCTGGGGTTGCGAGGCCCAATCTGCCCTCCTCGCGGGCTCTAGTGCGCTATTTGGGACAAAGTGGCATTTGAATCACGCAAAGGTCCATCAGGCTGACGTTTCCCGGACGCAAAAAAGAGCCCCGGACGAAGCCGGGGCTCTCGAAGTTTGGCAGTGCTTTTTTGATCGTTGGTCGCGTTGCGTCGTCGACGTGCTCAGTAACGGGCGATGACCGGTGCGTCGAACTTGTAGCTCGCGCGCACGACGGCCCACTGGATGTCGCGCGGCTTGGCATCGAAGGTGTAGTTACCCGAGGTGCCGCCGAGCTGATAGGTCTGGCTGCCGAAGGCAGCGTAGTTGTATTCGAGGCCGACGATCCAGTTGCGGGTGACGCCGTATTCCCAGCCGGCGCCGACGGTCCAGCCGTTGGCCCAGTGCGTCTGTCCGCCCGATCCCGTTGCCGGGCCGACCGTGTCGTTGACCGAAAGACGATTGTTCACGCCGGCATAGCCGCCCTTGACGTAGAAGAGGTTGTTCTGCACGGCAAAGCCGGCGCGGCCGACCACGGTCGCAAGCACGTTGGCGCGCCAGGAGAACACGTCGTCGCCGGCACCGAACGCGGTGTTCGTGAACGAGCCCTTGTTGTCGAGGCCGGAGATGGTGCCCTCCATGCCGAACACGTAGTTGTTGGCCTGCCAGTTGTAGCCGATCTGCGCACCGCCCATGATGCCCGATCCGCGCTGACGATAGCCCTGCCCCGGCCCGAGATCGCCGAAGGTCGACGTATTCCCGTTGTTGATGAACTGCTCGTTGGTCCATGCGCCGCCGATGTGGCCACCGACATAGAAGCCGGTCCAGTTGAACAGCGGCTCCACATAAGCGGGCGCCTTCGTGTAACGCGCGCCGAGATCGGCAGCGGAGGCCACGCCCGTCGAAACCAGAGCGGTCGTGCAGGCGAAGGCGGCAATGAATTTGTTACGCATGGTACACCCCGTGTCCTTTGATGGGCGCACGGTCACAGACGCACGTTACTAAAATTGGAATCAACAGAGTTAACGCGGCGCATCGGCCGGCACCGACGTGCAGATGCGTCGGCGCTGTTGCCGACGCGCAACGCCGGACGCGCGATTTAACGCGGCGTTATCCCTACCAAATTGCGACGTTACGATCTCGCAGCTACTTTCGACTGCACGTGCTCGGGTCGCACGCCGAGCCCAATCAGCCGCGCAGGAATGCCCTGGAGCCACGGCAACGCGGTGATGAGCCGTACGATCAGCGGCACCTTCAGTGGCTGATCGCCGCCGTACAGAGCGCCGCTGATGATGTTGTTCTGCACGACCCTTTGCATCCACTGCGTCATTTTCACCGGGAACTCGCGGCGACGGCGCACGGCATCGAGTTCGTCCTCGGACGGGCAGCCTTGCTGCAACTTGTCTGCCAGCAGATTGGCGGTCGCGACCGCGTCCTGCACGGCGAGATTGACGCCGACACCGCCGACCGGCGACATCGCATGCGCGGCGTCGCCGATGCACAGCAGGCCCGGCCGCGTCCAGCGCGTCAGACGATTGATCGCAACCGTCAGCAGCTTGACGTCGTCGAAGCTCTTCACGTCGGCGATGCCGGCCTTGAGGATCGGCGCCATGCGGACGACGTCGTCGAGCAGAGCCTGCAGTCCCCTCGCCTTCACCGCCTCGTACTGTCCCTTGGCGATGACATAGGCGCATTGCCAGTAATCGCCGCGGTCGAAGGTGATCATCATCTTGCCCGGCTCGACGCGCGCGAACACGTTCTCGGTCTCGTCGGCCTTGCGGCCGGCGCGAAACCACAGCACGTCCATCGGCGCGCCGATCTCCTCGACCGCGAGGCCCGCGCGCTCGCGCACCGTCGAATGCCGGCCGTCGCAGGCGATGGTCAGATCGGCTTCGATGTCGACGATGCCGTCGGGCGTCGTCGCCCGCACGCCGGCGATGGTCTCGCCGCGGCGGATCAGATCGACCGCCTCGGTATTCATCATCATTTCCAGCGAGGCAAAGCGCCCGCCGGCTTCGCGCAGGAAATTCAGGAAGTCCCATTGCGGCATGAAGGCAATGAAGGGGTACTTGGTGTGGAGCCGGGAAAGATCGGCAATGCGCACCGGCGTACCGCCGAACAGGCCGTCCAGCTTCTGCAGGCGCTGATGCGGCAGCTTCAGGAAGCCGTCGATCAGGCCGAGCTCGTCCATCACTTGAAGCGTCGAGGGATGCACGGTATCGCCCCGGAAGTCGCGGAAGAAATCCGCGTGTTTCTCCAGCACCACGACCTCGATGCCGGCCCGCCCCAGGAGATAGCCGAGCATCATGCCGGCTGGTCCCCCGCCGACGATGCAGCAGCGGACCCGTTTGGTTCGGTTCGATGGTTGGTCGGATGTCATGGCAGCCGGGATCCGCGATGCAAGTCTCGATCAAGATAGGGCGGAGAATGTAGCGCCGATTCCGGTCGATTGACGCCTGAATCTGGATGCGCGACGTCCGACGCCGGCCGGCAGCTCCGCTCCCCTGCCGTCGCTGCCGTCCCGGGGAATAAGCCGCGCCCCCAATTGTTATCAGGACATACGACCCAAAAGGGCATCAGAGGGAACGTTCAACGTGGCATGGTTGCTTGCAGGCGTGGCAGCCTGGCTGGCCATCAACGTCGCGCTCGTCTATCTGCGCACGCGCCGGAGCCGCGATGCGGAGGAGAGCGAGCCGCGGGCCTAGCTTTGCCTGCGGCAAGAGCCGTGTCGGCGGTTCGGGTCGGAACGGCAATCGCTCCCTGACGTGCAGCGAGAAAGGCCCCCGCAGCGCGGGCCTTTGACGACAGCCAGACTATCGCTGATCCTCATTGCTGGTCCCGGTTCCCGGACTGCCGATCGGCAGCCCGTTGGGCGCGTGACCGACGCCCGTGTTCCGTTCGGCTTGCGCCGCGGCCGGCGTCTTGCCGTTCGCGGTCGGCGGCTGCGCATTCTGATTGTTCAGGCTGTTGTTGGTGTTGACGTTGGCTCCGGTGGTGGTGCCATGCGTCCCCATTCCTGAAGGCGCCGACGGCCCCGAATTGGCGCTGCTGGATGACGTGCCCATTCCGGCACCTGAACTCGCCGCAGATCCGGCACCGCCGGTGCCCGTCCCCGCCGCGGCGCCTGCGCCGGCACCGCCACCCGCGCCCGCACCGCCGCCTCCACCGCCCCCTTGGGCAAAGGCCGCCGTCGAAAGCGCAGCACATGTGAAGGCGATGAGAATGGACTTGCGGATCATGGATCAACTCCCTGGTTTGCTGGACAATCCAGGAGGCAGCGGAGTTGTTCCTTGGGCCGGATGTCTTGCGGCCTCAGTCGCGGAATGCCGAAGCGATCAGCTCTCGTCGCTCTGCCAGAAGCTCAGTGATGGCTGCACGACCACGGCAAACGCCGCAAGCGCAAGGATGGCGACGGCGACAAAAGCAATTGCGAACTCTTCCATGGAGTCTCCTAGCGCCACAGCCCCGGCGTGGATGCCGGATCGTTGCGGCAGCATGGTGTCTCCAAGGTGGATTTAGCATGCCCTTTGAAGAACGGTTCCATGACCCGCCCGCTCCCCTCGGCTCTGCTCCTAAGGCGGCTCTCTCACTTCGCGGTCGGCGGAAGATCGTTCTTGAGCACGCAACGGGCGTACTCGATAAATTTCGTCCTCATCAGCACAGTGCTTTCGTCCAGTGAAATGTTATCTCGAACGATCTCCTGGATATGACCGGGGTCGCCCAGTTTCCTCCGTTCGGTGGCGAGCGTTTCCTGTGTTTCGCTGATCACCCGCTTGCCTTGTTCGATCAGTGCGTTCGCCGTTTCAGTCGACGGCACCCCCCAGTCCGTATCGAGAATGATGCGGAGGCTTTTTTCATGGGCGGCTCGCGCCTTTTCGCGATTCGAATTTGCAATGAACTTGCGCTTCCCTTTGACGAACTCCTCGACCGAGCGCAGGCACACGGCGTGAGCCGCGGGGATCGGTTTATCGGAGCTTATGTCGGGGAATCCCTCGAGCTTGTATGTGCAAGGACAAGCCAGAGCCGTGACTGGAATTGTTAGCATCAGCACGCCGAGGCCGAGCGGGGCAAGGATGGCACGTCTTCGATAGCCGTCGGTCCGACCCATGCAGATCTCTCTGAACCTCTTGGAGAAGATGATCGCAGTCTGGGTTGGAAAGATAGGAGGTTGTCAAGCCTCTTTGATTGACCCAAATGGGCTACCGTTGTCCGAATTGCGGCTTCGTTCAGCGGGAGCATTCACTCCTTCGGAGCCCGCGCATCAGCCACCTCGTCGCGACGCAACCGTCAGCGAGCAAGCTTCAATTATTGCTCCGGTTCGCGCTGCGGAAGCTCTTGATCTCCGAGACGCTGCCGTCGCGATAGGTCAGCTCGACCGAGACCGACTGCGTAGCTGGGGCCAGCTTCATGTAGAGCGGCATGCCGTCGGTGATCGCGCTGGGGTCGCGCATGTCGCACGGCGGCATCTTCAGCACCTGGTTGGGCACGGCGGTGTCGATGCCGATGCGCACCTCGCGGATGGCGCAGCGATAGGACACGAGGTGCGTGTAGTAGACCAGCAGCCCGTTGAACTCGCGGAACGACAGCCAGCTCGTCGCGGTCATGTCGAGGATCTTGCGCTGGTCGCGGATCAGCGCCGCCTCGGGATCGAACCTGATGGGGAACGGTCCCTGCATGTCGCCGGACTGGTCGACGTAGCGGACCTCGATGGTGCCGGCCTGCGCATCCGGCGGCAGCTCGATCGACGGGTTCGGCATCCGCTTGCGCGTGCGCGGATCAAGCGTGTCGATGAATCCGGTCTCGCGGAAATCGACCTTGCCGGCCATGCGCCAGGAAATGCCGAGCGTCGGGTCGGCGAACGAGAACACCACGCTCCAGCCGCCATTGTGCCGCGAGAAGCTCGCGATCGGCGCATTGGTGGCCTCCTCCTTCGGCATCTTCGGCACCGACACCGGCGGCAACGCCGCAAGCTTCTGCGGCGGCGGATCGTCCGGCCGCGCGGCGGCATCCTTCGCCATGCCGCTGAGGAAAACATCGTCGACCATCTGGTCGAAATACACGGGCACCTGCCGGTGTTTCACGGTATCGGCCATCTCACTGACGGCGCGGCGGGTGCGCTGCGCCACCTGCACGAGGTTCTCGCCGGGCTTGAGCAGCTCCTTGGCGAAAGTGCGCGTGAACACCGAATTGGGATTGGCGTCGTCATTGGACAGGCGATCGAGCGCGGTCTGGCGGGGACCGGCCGAGAACACCGAGAACACGCCTTCGGGCAGCTGCATCATCGGCGCGAGGCCGCCACCACCGGCGACCGCGCGGGTGCCCTTGCGCTCGAACGGGTTGTTGCGGCAGGCGTCGAACACCAGGATCGAGGTTCGCGCCTTCTTGTTCTGCAGACGTTCGATGATGCGGTCCGCCAGGATGGATGCATCGCGCACCAGCTCTTCCTGTCCTTCCGTCGCCGCCGGCACGTCGGTCGGCAGAAGGTAGTTCTGGCCTGCGATCTCGAAGCCGTGGCCGGCGTAGAAGAAGAACGCGGTATCGCCGGGCTCGATCGCCTTGTCGAAGGCGAGCAGCGTCTCGGAGAACTGCTGCCGGTTCTGGTTCTCAGCCACCATCACCGAGAAGCCGAGCTGCTTGAGCGTGTCGCCCATGGTGCGGGCATCGTTGACGGCCTTGAGCAGCTTTGGAACGTTCCTGTAATCGTTATTGCCGACGACGAGCGCGACGCGCTTCTCGGCATGAGCGGGAAGCGCAAAGCCGCCGAGGCTCGCTGCAAGGCCAAGGGCCGCCAGAATTCTGAAAAGCCGACGCGTCATCACAAGTTTCCCGTTGCAGAACGGCGGAGAGGCCGCTTCCTTCGAACGGCAGTTCATTGGACCCCCTGCCGCTGTGTGATAGTCGGCCCAGACGTAACGGCGGTTCAAGGATCCCGGGCTCCGGTTCCCTGATCTGCCTATGGCAGATTCCCGCGGAATCTGCTCTTTCTAGGGCAATTGCGCTGCAAGCGGGGGCTGCCGTGTATCGCTGGTGTACCGACGAGGTCGAGCCGAACGATCGCTTCGATTATTGGCGCGAGGTGCGCTCCAAGGGTTTGTTCGGGGTCACCGCCGAGCTCGAGCGCGAACGGCGCGCGGACTTCTTCGGCGAATTCTCGCTGCGCCAGCTCGGCGGCGCCGGCCTCGTCGAGCTGAAGGCCTCAGCCTACACCGTCGAGCGCAGCACGTCCGACATCGCC
The DNA here is from genome assembly GCF_936943645.1 of uncultured Bradyrhizobium sp. Taxonomy (GTDB): domain Bacteria; phylum Pseudomonadota; class Alphaproteobacteria; order Rhizobiales; family Xanthobacteraceae; genus Bradyrhizobium. The sequence goes on from NZ_CAKZJO010000080.1 coordinate 107,468, forward strand.
TACGCGCCGGGCGACGCCATCTGCGTCTACCAGCAGCTCGGCAGCGGCGGCTGGTTCGGCGGCATGCGCGGAACCGACTTTGCGATCGCCAATGGCAGCTTCGCCACCAGCCATACCGACCTGCCCTACCGCACCGCGCCGCTGGGCGCCGGGGGCTTCCATCTGCGCATCCTCAAGATCCCCGTCAGCAGCATTCCGGCGCAGGACAAGCGTGTGCGCGAGCTTTCGCCCCGGACGTTCAGCGATCCCACCCTGGCGCCGCTGCTCGGAGCCTGCTTTGCCGAGCTCGGCGAAGCGTCCGCAGATCACGGCGCGACCGATGCGACCTCCCTGGTCCAGGCTTTGGCCCATCTGGCGCTGATCGAGCGCGGCATCGTCAGGCCCGGCAGCCGGCGCGGACAGGCCGCGCTGCGGACCGCCCGCCTCTCGCAGGCCCGCCGGCTGATCGCACGCCACCTGCAAAACCCGGCTCTGACGCCGACAATTGTGGCCGACGAACTCGGAGTCTCCGTGCGCCACCTGCACATGCTGTTCGAGACTGCGGCGAAGAGCTTCTCGCAGACCGTAACCGACGAACGGCTGAAACAGAGCCGCCGCCTGATGCGCGAGGCGCCCGAGCGGTTGATCGCCGATATCGCGGCCTCCTGCGGCTTCGAGAGCCTGGCGACCTATTACCGGGTCTTCAATGCCGCCTACGGCATGGCCCCAGGTGACTTCCGGTCCGACTTCCGGGCGCAGGGCTCAGCGGGGCGCTAGCGGCCGTTTTGGCGGCTCCGGTCGGAGCGCCGGTCTGGGCGGAAAACCCCAGTCGGGCCCGCTATTTGGCAAAAACCTCAGGTTTTTTAGGGCCTTCCCGCGCCCGCTCCATTGACTTTGGCCAATTCCCGCCTATGTTCCGGGTCGACGCGGCTCAGATCGAAGACCGATTCCTGAGCCTGGCGCTTTGTTCGCGTGAGTCAGCACCCCCAGCTTCTTTGAGAGCGCGCCGTTTCGGGGTGGAACGCGACAGCCTTATTACCCTCGATTCCGAACGGCGGTTTCGACCAGAGGCTCAATGTCCTTTTCAGATCTCGGACTGTCCGAAAAAGTCCTCGCCGCAGTGGCGGCCACCGGTTACACCAACCCCACCCCCATTCAGGAACAGGCGATCCCCCACGTCCTCGCACGCAAGGACGTGCTCGGCATCGCCCAGACCGGCACCGGCAAGACCGCGGCCTTCGTGCTGCCGATGCTCACCATCCTCGAAAAGGGTCGCGCCCGGGCACGCATGCCGCGCACGCTGATCCTCGAGCCGACTCGCGAGCTCGCGGCGCAGGTGAAGGAAAACTTCGACCGCTACGGCGCCGGCCAGAAACTCAACGTCGCCCTCCTGATCGGCGGCGTCTCGTTCGGCGACCAGGATGCCAAGCTGATGCGCGGCGTCGACGTGCTGATCGCGACCCCGGGACGCCTGCTCGACCACACCGAGCGCGGCGGCCTCCTGCTCACCGGCGTCGAACTGCTCGTCATCGACGAAGCCGATCGCATGCTGGACATGGGCTTCATTCCCGACATCGAGCGCATCTGCAAGCTCGTTCCCTTCACGCGGCAGACCCTGTTCTTCACCGCGACCATGCCGCCGGAAATCCGGCGCATCACCGAAGCCTTCCTGCACAACCCGCAGAAGGTCGAGGTCTCCAAGCCCGCCACCACCGCCGTCACCGTCACGCAGGCCCAGGTGCCCGCCGGACGCGAGGCGCACGAGAAGCGCGAGCTGCTGCGCCGCCTGCTGCGCGAGGCCAAGGATCTCAAGAACGCGATCATCTTCTGCAATCGCAAGCGCGAGGTCGCGATCGTTCACAAGTCGCTGCAGAAGCACGGCTTCAGCGTCGGCGCGCTGCACGGCGACATGGACCAGCCGGCCCGCATGGCCGCACTCGACCAGTTCCGCAAGGGCGAGCTGCCTCTGCTCGTCGCCTCCGACGTCGCCGCCCGCGGTCTCGACATTCCCGAGGTCAGCCACGTCTTCAATTTCGACGTCCCCCATCATGCCGACGACTACGTCCACCGCATCGGCCGCACCGGTCGCGCCGGCCGCACCGGCACTGCGATCTCGATCGTGACGCCGCTCGACCAGAAGTCGATGGCGGCGATCGAGAAGCTGATCGGCCAGAGCATTCCGCGCGCCGAAGGCGATTACGAAGTTCACGCCGAAGCTGGCGATGCGACCGATCGTCCGCGCGAGGCACGTGGCCGCGAGCGTTCGCGTGGAGGACGCGGCAAGCCGCAGCGTGGCCGTGAGCGTAGCCACGAGCCGCGCGAGGCGCGTGGCGAGCCGAGGCATTCTTCCGACGCGAGGCAATCGTCCGAAGCGAGGCACGCCTCCGAAACCAGGCAGCCCTCCGAAGCGCGGCATCGCTCCGAAGAGAGGCACGCGGGCGAGCCGCGTCGCAACGCACGCCAGCAGGCCAACAATAATTCGCATGTGCCGTCGATCGGCCGTCCCGAACCGCGCCGCCAGCGCGAGGCCGATACCGAGCCGGGCGATCATTCGCATCTGCCGGCGTTCCTGCTCCGGCCCGTGCGCTCGTCTCCCGCCGGCGCCTGACGCGCGCAAGCGCGCTCCAGGTTTCAGTTGCGGAAACAGGAAGCACACGTTTTTAGACGCTTCGTGAACGTAAATTTACGGGGCGTTCACGATCGTCCGTTAGCCTACGAACATAATTTAAGCATTGCTGCGGTCGTCGGCGCACCGACCGCTGTGGGGTATGTTCCGTGGTCAAGGTGCTCGACGAACACGAACGCACGATGGCGTTCGCCGAAGTAGCGCTCGGTCAGATCCGATCGCTTCGCCAGACGGCGATTCCGCGCAATTACGAGATCTGGTACGTCTACGCCACCGGCTACAACGCCCCGCTCAACAAGATCGTCAACGAGACGCTGGCGCGCAGCGGCAAGCTGACCGAAGCCGATCTCGAGCAGATCTACGAGACCTATCTCTCCCACATCAAGACCACCGACCGCATCGACAAGGTCGGCGCGCGCGTCATCGGCGAGATCGACGACGTGATGCGAGTCCTGGGTGACGCACTCGGCATGACCGGCTCCTACGACGCCAGCCTGTCGGGCGCGACCGCGAAACTGTCCGCGGCCAAGAGCCGCGACCAGATCAAGGCAATCGTCGAAAGCCTGCTGCGCTCGACCAGCGAGATGCGCGACACCAACAAGGCATTGGAAGATCGCCTGACGCTGTCGAAGAACGAGATCAGCAATCTCCAGCAGAGCCTGGAGGCGATCCGCGCCGAGAGCCTGACCGACCCGCTCACCGGCCTCGGTAACCGCAAATATTTCGACCGCATGATCGGCATGGCCGTACAGAGCGCGCTCGCCTCGGGCGAGCCGCTGTCGCTGCTGCTGTTCGACATCGATCACTTCAAGTCGTTCAACGATTCCTACGGCCATCTCACCGGCGACCAGGTGCTGCGGCTCGTCGGCCTGTCGCTGAAACAGACCATCAAGGGCCAGGACATCACCGCGCGCTATGGCGGCGAGGAGTTCGCGGTCGTGCTGCCCAACACCGCGCTGCGCCAGGCCCTCACGGTGGCCGACCACATCCGCCGCGCGGTGATGGCCAAGGAATTGAAGAAGAAATCCACCGGCGAGATCCTCGGCCGCGTCACCATCTCGGTCGGCGTCTCCATGCTCAAGCCGGGCGACGATCCCGACGCCTTGATCGAGCGCGCCGATGCCTGCCTCTACGCCGCCAAGCGCAACGGTCGCAACCGCGTGATCTGCGAAGCCGATCCGGAATACGCGGTCGAGACCCACAGCCGCGTGGCGTGACAGAAGAACACCACCCGCGCTTGACATTCCGACCTGACGAACGACATCTTCCTCGCCGCTGATGGCGCCCGACCGCGAGGACTTGTCGTCTTGCCCAACCCCCACGATTTCCACACGCCGCAACCGTCCTACACCCGGGACGAGCTGCTGAGATCGAGCGACGGCGGCTATTTTGGCCCCGGCAACGCGCAATTGCCGGCACCGCCGATGCTGATGATGGACCGCATCACGGAGATCAGCCTGGACGGCGGCGCCTATGGCAAAGGCCATATCGTCGGCGAGTTCGATATCACGCCCGGTCGCTGGTTCTTCGATTGCCACTATCGTGGCGACGCGGTGATGCCGCCAACGCTGGGGCTCGATGCCATGTGGCAGATGGTCGGCTATTGGCTCGGCTGGTCGGGCTCACCGGGCAAGGGTCGCGCCATCGGCGTCGGCGAGGTCGAGTGCACGGGCACCGTTACTCCCGACACGAAGAGCGTGCGCTACGAGGTCGCGATGCGCATGGTCCGGCGCGGCAAGCTGGTGCTTGGCATTGCGGATGGACGTGTGCTGGCGGATGGCGTGTGCGTGTTCACGGCCAAGGACATGAGGGTCGGCTTGACCCAGGCCGTGGAGTAGGTCTCGTAGGGTAGGCAAAGGCGCGTAGCGCCGTGCCCACGATCTCGTCGTGATTATTTCGAACGGTGGGCACGCTTCGCTTTACCCACCCTGCGCACCGTCTTCTTGACTGCCTTCTTCGCCACACGCTTCTTCGGTGCGGCTTTCTTCGCCGCCTTCTTCCCCTTCGGCCGCGTCTTCAGCTTGGCGCGCTGAGCGGCCGCGAGCGCCGCCCTCGCCCACTGCACAAAATCATCGGAATCGTCGAACAGCCGCGCCGGCAGCTCCCAATAGGAGTTGACCACCACGGTCTTGGCGCGGGTCGAATACTGAAACGGTTTCGAGCCTTCCGCCTCGAAATCGGGAATGGTCACCTCGTCGGCGCGGAAGAACAGGCCGGCGCGCAGCGACAAAGCGAAATTGATGCCGTCGGCGGAGATGCCGTGCCCCGAGAACATCTTGCGGATGGTGACAGGGCCGAAATCGGCGAACAGGTCGATCAGGAATTCGCGGTCCATCGCCCAACTCTCCCCCGGTGTCGTCCTTGCGAAAGCAGGGACCTCAGCGCGAGCGCCTTGCGCTCGTCGCGATAACCACAGGGTGGAGTTTAGCGAAGACTGTTCGTCGTGCCAGCTCCGGTACTGATATCTCGCTTCAAGGAGAGATCACGCGGTATGGGTCCCTGCGTTCGCAGGGACGACTGCGGAGTAAATGGCGAAAGCCGGGCTTACCCGTCGATCTTGGCCGGTCGCAGCTCGACCGACTCGCCGCAACCGCAGGCGGAGATCTGGTTGGGGTTGTTGAAGACGAACTGGGCCTGCATCTTGTCGGCCTTGTAGTCCATCTCGGTGCCGAGCAGGAACAGCACGGCCTTGGGATCGACCAGGATCTTGACGCCCTTGTCCTCGACGACCTCGTCGGTCGGGCGGATCTCGTGGGCGTATTCGACCGTGTAGGACTGGCCGGCGCAGCCGCCGTTCTTCACGCCGACGCGCAGGCCCACGATCTCGGAATCCGCACGCTGGGTCAGCTCGGTGATGCGCTGGGCGGCAGCATCCGTCAGCCGCATCACCTGCGGGCGCGGACGCCGCGGCTTCGGAGTCGATGCTGGGGTTGCCTGTGTCATGTCAGTGATGTGGTCCGTTGCGGAGCAGATTCAATGCCAGAATTACGCGTCACCACATATTGAGGACGAGGCGCGCCTCGTCACTCATGCGCTCGGGCGACCACGGCGGCTCCCAGACGACCTTGACGTCGACCACGCCGACGCCGGGCACGCTGGCGACCGCGTTCTCGACCATGGTCGGCAGCTCGCCGGCGGCCGGACAATTCGGCGTCGTCAGCGTCATCTGGACGTCGACCGAGCGGTCGTCCTTGATCTCGACCTTGTAGATCAGGCCGAGCTCGTAGATGTCAGCGGGGATTTCCGGGTCGAACACGGTCTTGAGCCCGGCGATGATCTCGCGGGTCAGTCGCTCGGTTTCCTCCGGCGGCAGCGCCGAATGGGTCTCCATCGGATTGGCTTTGATTTCGGCCGTGTCACTCATGCGAACAAATCCCGCGCCTTCAACAGCGCCTGTGCCAGATGATCGACTTCTTCCCGCGTATTATACATGCCGAAAGAGGCCCGGCAGGTGGCCGTGACGTTGAACCGCTCTAAAAGCGGCATCACGCAATGGGTGCCGGCGCGCACCGCGATGCCCTGGCGGTCGATCACGGTGGCGACGTCGTGGGCGTGCGCCCCCTTCAGCTCGAACGAGATCACCGGGCCCTTGCCCCGCGCCGTGCCGATCAGCCGCAGCGAGTTGATCTCGCGCAAGCGCTCCTGGGCGTAGGCCGTGAGATCGGCCTCGTGCGCGGCGATGCGCTCCTTGCCGATCGAATTGACGTAGTCGATGGCGGCGCCAAGCCCGACGGCCTCGACGATCGCCGGCGTGCCCGCCTCGAACTTGTGCGGGGGATCGCCATAGGTGACGACATCGCGAGAGACCTCGCGGATCATCTCGCCGCCGCCGTTGAAGGGACGCATCGCGACGAGGTGGTCGTACTTGGCCCAGAGCACGCCGATGCCGGTCGGGCCGTAGACCTTATGGCCGGTGAAGACGTAGAAATCGCAGCCGATGTCCTGGACATCGACCGGCAGATGCACAGCGCCCTGGCTGCCGTCGACCAGCACCGGAATGCCGCGGGCATGGGCGATCTTCACGACCTCCTTGACCGGCACGATGGTGCCGAGCGCGTTCGACATCTGCGTGACCGCGACCAGCTTGGTCTTCGACGTCAGCAGCTTCTCGAACTCGTCGATGAGGAAATTGCCCTCGTCGTCGACCGGCGCCCATTTGATCACGGCACCCTGGCGTTCCCTCAGGAAATGCCAGGGCACGATGTTGGAGTGGTGCTCCATGATCGAGATGACGATCTCGTCGCCCTCTCCGATATTCGGCCCGCCCCAGGACGACGCGACCAGATTGATCGCCTCCGTCGCGTTGCGGGTGAAGATCACTTCTTCGGTCCGGGGCGCATTGATGAACTGCGCCACCTTGGTGCGGCCGCCCTCATAGGCTTCGGTCGCGGCATTGGCGAGGTAATGCAGGCCGCGATGCACGTTGGCGTATTCGGACTGGTAGGCTTGCGTCATGCGCTCGAGCACGGCACTCGGCTTCTGCGCCGAGGCGGCGTTGTCGAGATAGACCAGCTTCTTGCCGTAGACCTGCATAGCGAGCGCCGGAAAATCCTGGCGCACGCGCGCGACGTCGTAGGCGCCGTTCTTGACCGCCGGATGCGTGCTCATTGGCGGCGCTCCAGCCAGCGCTCGGCGATGCCGATCACGTGCTCGCGCAGGCCATCATCGGCAATCTGCTCGATCGCCTCGCCGACGAAAGCCTGGATCAGCAGCGCCTGAGCCTGCTTCTCCGGCAGGCCGCGGGCCTTCAGATAGAACAGCAGGCTGTCGTCGAGCGCGCCGGCGGTGGCGCCGTGGCCGCAGGAGACGTCGTCGGCGAAGATCTCGAGCTCGGGCTTGTTGTCGGCCTCGGCCTCGTCCGACAGCAGCAGCGCGCGGGTCATCATCTTGCCGTCGGTCTTCTGCGCATCGGGACGGACGATGATGCGGCCCTGGAACACCGAATGGGCGCGATCGTCGATCACCGCGCGAAAAACTTCGCGGCTGACGCAGTTCGGCACGGCATGGTCGACCACCAGCGTGGTGTCGCCATGCTCGGTCTTCTGCAACAGGTTGACGCCGTTGGCCGAGAGCTCGCTGCCCTCGCCCGCCAGGGTGATGAAGCCCTGCAGACGGCTCACGGCCGCACCGGTGGTCATGTTGAAGAAATTGTACTTCACGTTGGCGCCGATGGTGACGAACTGCGAGCTCACGTTCACCGCGTCAGGCGCATCGTCCATCAGGCGGATATGGGCGACGTCGGCGCCGTCGCCGACCGAGACGAGGACGGCGTCGTTGATCTGGTAGGCGGCGGCGCCCGCCGCGACAAAGGTCTCGACGATGGTGGCGCGCGCGCCCTTCCCGATCGTCACCTTCGAGCGGCTGAACGCGGAGGCCGACGCGGCGGTCGCAATGTGAATGATCTGGATCGGCGCGGACAGCTGGGCGCCGTCGGCAATCGACAGCACAACGCCGTCGGTCGCCATCGCCGCGTTCAGCGCGATCATGGCATCAACGGTCGCGGTCTTCAGAAGACCCGCGTCCTTGTCCAAAGTCTCCCGCAAGGTCCTGAAGCCGGCCTCGGCGGCGAGCGCCTTCACGTCAGACAGATCGGCCACGAACGCGCCGTCAACCAGCACCAGCTTGCGGGCGCCGGAGATCGCATGAGCCTTCACCGCCTCGGCGGCGCGCTTGAGCGCAGCGGCGTCGGGCGCGGCCGCCAGCGGCAGCACCTCGCCGACCAGCGCGCGCAGGTCGGTGTATTTCCATTCCTCGATCCGGCGATGCGGCAGGCCGAGACGCTCGTAAGTCTCAAACGCCTCGCGTCGCACGGCGGTGACCCCAGACGAACCCGGCAGCCGGCCCTCGGCGCTGGTGAAGAGATCGCTCACCGCGCGGCCCTTTCCGGTCTTTGCCACAGCAACGTTCATCGCAAAATTCCTTACGCGGCGTCCTCGAACTGGGCGTAGCCGGACGCTTCCAGCTCCAGCGCCAGTTCCTTGCCACCGCTCTTCACGACACGGCCCTTCGACATCACGTGCACGACATCGGGCACGATGTAGTTCAGCAGCCGCTGATAATGGGTGATGACGACCATCGAACGCTTGGGCGAGCGCAGCGCGTTGACGCCGTCGGCCGCAATGCGCAGCGCGTCGATGTCGAGGCCCGAATCCATCTCGTCGAGGATGCACAGGCTCGGCTCGAACAGCGCCATTTGCAGCACCTCGTTGCGCTTCTTCTCGCCGCCGGAGAAGCCGACATTGACGCCGCGCTTGAGCATGTCCTGCGGGATGTTCAGCGACTTCGAGACTTCGCGGACCTTCTTCAGGAAGTCCGGGGTCGAGTACTCGTCCTCGCCGCGCGCCTTGCGCTGGGCGTTCAGCGCCGTGCGCAGGAAGTTCATGGTGGCGACGCCGGGAATCTCGACCGGGTACTGGAACGCCAGGAACACGCCCTTGGCGGCGCGCTCGTCCGGCGACATCTCCAGGAGGTCTTCGCCCTTGAACAGGATCTGGCCGTCGGTGACCTCGTAGCCGGGCTTGCCGGCGATGACGTGCGAGAGCGTCGACTTACCGGAGCCGTTCGGCCCCATGATCGCGTGGATCTCACCCTCGTTCACGGTCAGCGTCAGCCCGTGGAGGATCTCACGCTCCTCGACACGAACCTTGAGGTCTTTCACTTCAAGCAAAGCCATCTTGGTATCCAGTTTATTCAGATGATGTTGGAGCGCGCGAGGCGCACCGCGAGGGTCGGCGCTTAACCGACCGACCCTTCAAGCGAGATCGAGATCAGCTTCTGAGCTTCCACCGCGAATTCCATCGGCAGTTGCTGCAGCACGTCCTTGACGAAGCCGTTGACGACGAGGCCGACCGCCTCCTCCTGGCTGAGGCCGCGCTGGATGCAGTAGAACAGCACGTCCTCGGAGATCTTCGAGGTCGTCGCCTCGTGCTCGAACGTCGCCGAGGAGTTCTTGGCCTCGATGTACGGCACGGTGTGCGCGCCGCATTTGTCGCCGATCAGCAGCGAGTCGCAGGCGGTGAAGTTGCGCGCGCCGGTCGCTTTCCGATGCGCGGTGACAAGACCGCGATAGGTGTTCTGCGACTTGCCGGCCGCGATGCCCTTGGAGATGATCCGGCTCGACGTGTTCTTGCCGAGGTGGATCATCTTGGTGCCCGAGTCGACCTGCTGGAAGCCGTTCGAGATCGCGATCGAGTAGAACTCGCCGCTCGAATTGTCGCCGCGCAGGATGCAGCTCGGATATTTCCAGGTGATGGCAGAGCCGGTCTCGACCTGGGTCCAGGAAATCTTGGAGCGGTCGCCGCGGCAGTCGCCACGCTTGGTGACGAAATTGTAGATGCCGCCCTTGCCTTCCGCATTGCCGGGATACCAGTTCTGCACCGTCGAATATTTGATCTCGGCATCGTCATGCGCGACGAGCTCGACCACGGCGGCGTGCAGCTGGTTCTCGTCGCGCTGCGGCGCGGTGCAGCCTTCGAGATAGGAGACGTAGGCGCCCTTGTCGGCGATGATCAGCGTGCGCTCGAACTGGCCGGTGTTGCGCTCGTTGATGCGGAAATAGGTCGACAGCTCCATCGGGCAGCGCACGCCCGGCGGCACGTAGACGAACGAGCC
>NZ_CAKZJO010000081.1 GCF_936943645.1 uncultured Bradyrhizobium sp.
ACGGAATCATCCGGCCGCTTCTCCATCACCACATCGACGATCTGCGGGATGACGTCGCCGGCGCGCTGCACGATGACGAGATCGCCGATGCGGATATCACGACCTTCGCGGAGGAGTTCGCCGGAATTACCGATGCCGCGGACATAGTCCTCATTGTGCAAGGTGGCATTGGTAACCACCACGCCGCCGACGGTGATGGGCACCAGCCGTGCCACTGGGGTTAGCGCGCCGGTGCGGCCGACCTGGATATCGATGGCCGTCAACGTCGTCATCGCCTGCTCGGCCGGGAATTTGTGCGCGATGCCCCAGCGCGGCGTGCGCGAGACGAAGCCGAGACGCTCCTGCCAATCGATGCGGTCGACCTTGTAGACCACGCCGTCGATGTCATAGTCGAGCTCGGCGCGTTCTTCCTCGATGCTCTGATGGAACGCGATCAACTGCTCGACCGAATGGCACAGCTTGGTCAGCGGGTTGGTCTTGAAGCCGCAACGCTCGAACCAGTGGATCATGCCGCTCTGCGTATCCTCCGGCATCGCGCTCATCTCGCCCCAGGCATAGGCGAAGAAGCCCAGGGGACGCGAAGCGGTGATGGTCGGGTCTTTCTGGCGGAGCGAGCCCGCGGCGGAATTGCGCGGATTGGCGAAGATGGTGTCTCCGGCCGCCTTCTGCCGCTCGTTGAGCGCAAGAAAGGCTTTCTTGGTCATGTAGACCTCACCGCGAACCTCGCAGATGTCGGGAATGTTGCGGCCCCTCAGCTTCTGCGGCACGTCCTCGAGCGTGCGGATATTGGCGGTGACATCCTCGCCGACCGCACCGTCGCCGCGTGTCGCCGCAGTCACGAGCTCGCCGCCCTCATAGCGCAGGGACATCGACAGCCCGTCGATCTTCGGCTCGGCGGAGAAATTGATCTTGTCGTCATCGAGCTTCAGGAAACGCACGATGCGGCCGACGAAGTCGCGCACGTCCTCCTCGGCAAAGGCGTTGTCGAGCGACAGCATCGGAACGGAATGCCGCACCTTCTTGAAGCGGCCGGACGGCGCGGCACCGACTTTCTGCGACGGCGAGTCCGCGCTGACGAACTCCGGGAAGCGCTTTTCGATCGCGTTGAAGCGCTGCCGCAGCGCGTCGTACTCGGCGTCGGTGATCGTGGGCGCGTCCTCTTGATAGTAGCGCTCGTTGTGCCCCTCGATTTCGAGCGCCAGCCGCATGTGCTCGACCTTGGCCTGTGCCTTGGTGAGATCGGCGACGTCGCGTGGCGGTGTTGCTTTCGATTTTGCTGCTCTGGCCATGGTGCTTGGATACGACGGAGCGGGCGGAGGGGTAAAGGCGGTTAGTCTCGTGCCCCGGACGCGGCGCAGCGCTTCTTTAGCGGTGCGCTGCAGAGCCGGGGCCGTGGGGCGGGCTTTCTGGGTCCCGGCTCGCGCGACGCGCGTCCGGGACACGAGACCTAACTCGCCGCCTTCAGCAGCCGTTCCGCCGCTGCCCTCGCCTCGGCCGTGATCTCGGCGCCGGCGAGCATCCGCGCGATCTCCTCGCGGCGGTGGTCGGCGGCGAGCGCGTTGACGCGGGTGGCGACGCGCTTGCCCTTGTCGAGGGCGTCCTTGGAGATCAGGAGATGCTGGTCGGCGCGGGCGGCGACCTGCGGGGCGTGGGTCACGGCCATCACCTGGACCTTGCCGGCAAGCCGCGCCAGGCGGGCGCCAATGGCGTCGGCGACCGCACCACCGACGCCGGTGTCGATCTCGTCGAACACCAGGGTCGGCGCCGAGCCGCGATCGGACAGCACCACCTTGAGCGCCAGCAGGAAGCGCGACAGCTCGCCGCCGGAGGCGACCTTCATCATCGGCCCCGGCTTGGTGCCCGGATTGGTCTGCACCCAGAACTCGACCCGGTCGAAGCCCTGCGGCCCCGGTGCGGCCTCGTCGGTCGCGACCTGGGTCATGAATTTGGCACGTTCGAGCTTGAGCGGGGCGAGCTCGGCATTGACGGCTTTGTTGAGCTTCTCCGCCGATTTCTGCCGTGCCAGCGACAGCTTCTTGGCCGCGGCGGCATAGCGGCTATCCGCCTCGATCGCGGCCTGCTCCAGCTTCTTCAGTTGCGAAGCGCCGGCATCGATCAGCACGACGTCGGCGGCATATTTGGCGGCCAGCGCGGCGAGCCCGTCGACCGGCGTCGAATATTTGCGCGACGCCGCACGCAGGGCGAACAGCCGTTCCTCGATACGCTCGAGCTCGGCCGGGTCGAAATCGGTCGCGGCAAGGGCGGCCTGGAGATGCTGGTCGGCCTCCTCCAGCGCGTTGATGGCGGCATCGATCGCTTTCACGGCGGGCTCGACCAGCGCCGGCGAATTGACGCCGCGGCGCTCCAGCCGGCGCACGGCGGCCGCGAGTGTCGCGACCGGCGAATTGTGACCGCCGACCGCCTCCTGCGCCTCGCGCAGGTCGGAGGCAATCTTCTCGCCCTGCATCATGGTGGTGCGGCGATTGGCCAGCAAGGTCTCTTCGCCGTCCTTGGGGGAAAGCTGCTTCAGCTCGGCCGAGGCATGGCGCAGATAGTCGGCCTCGCGCGCGGCACGCTCCATGCCGGCGCGGTGCTCCTCCAGCGCGGTGTTGGCGGTCCGGCGGGCGTCCCAGAGCGCCTCGACCGCGGCGACGTCCTTCTCCAACCCGGCGAAGGCGTCGAGCAGGCGGCGGTGGGTGGCGGCATCGACCAGCGCGCGCTCGTCATGCTGGCCGTGGATCTCGACCAGGGCGGCGCCGACCGCCTTCAGCGTCTGCACGGAGATCGACTGGTCGTTGATGAAGGCGCGGGTGCGGCCGTCGGCGAGCTGCACGCGGCGCAAGATCATCTCGCAAGATTCTTCAACGCTCGTGTCGTCCAGGCCGTTCTCGGCGAGGATCTTCGCCGCGGGGTGATTCTTCGGGATATCGAATACGGCAGTGACCTGCCCCTGCTCCGCGCCGTGGCGCACGAGGCCGGCGTCGCCGCGGCCGCCGAGCGCCAGCGCAAAGGCATCGAGCAGGATGGATTTGCCCGCACCGGTCTCGCCGGTCAAAACCGCAAGTCCGGTGGCGAATTCGATATCGAGCCGTTCGATCAGGACGATGTCACGGATCGACAGACGCGCCAGCATGGAACCCTATTTCCTAGCCGAGACCCATTTTCTTGAAAGTCTTGCTGATCCAGGACCCCTGATTCTCGCTCGGCTCGAGACCGCCGGATTTTACAAGATTATAGGCGTCCTTGTACCAGCGGCTGTCAGGAAAATTGTGGCCAAGCACAGCCGCCGCGGTCTGCGCCTCCCCGACGATGCCGATCGCCATATAGGCTTCGGTCAGCCGGTACAGCGCCTCCTCGACATGGCGGGTGGTCTGATACTGCGTGACGACGGTCTTGTAGCGGTTGATGGCGGCCGTGTAGTCGCGCTTCTGCGCGTAGTAGCGGCCGGTATTCATTTCCTTGCCGGCGAGCTGGTCGCGCGCGCCCTCGATCTTGGCCTTGGCCGACGTCGCGTATTCCGAGTTCGGATATTTGCGCACCACCTCTTCCAGCGCGGCGATCGCCTTCTCGGTGCGGGCCTGGTCGCGGCTGACGTCCGGAATCTGGTCGTAATGGGAGGCGGCGATCAGATATTGTGCGTAGGCCGCGTCCGGGCTGCCGGGATGCAGCGTCACGTAGCGCGTGGCGGCGCCGATGCAGCCGTCGTAATCGCCGCCCTGGTAGGACGCATAGGCGGACATCAGCAGCGATTTACGGGCCCAGTCGGAATAAGGATGCTGGCGGTCGACCTCTTCGAACTTCTTGTTCGCCGCCTTCATGTCCTTCTTCTCGTTCATGAGGTACAGGCCCTCATTGTAGATCTTGTCGGCGGGCTCCTCGACGAAGGTGTCGTCCTTGGCGGTGAACTTGTCCCAGAGCGAGCCGGTGCCGCAGCCGGCGAGCGGCAGCGCGAGCAAGATGAAGGTGACGGCCTGAAGCAGCCCGCGGGCTCGCGACGAGACCGAGAAAAATCCGCGCGTCATACGCTGTGCCGACATGAGTTTAAGCCCTGACGCCCTGTGATGCGGTGCCCGCCAGCCCATGAACCCCGTCACGGGCGCGAAATGTAACCGTGGTGCCTTGCCATGCGACCACGCCGATGTATCCGAAAAGCGATCTTTAACCAACCGGATAGGCAGGCATTTCGCCCGGATTAAGGCGAACTTGCCGCAATCCTAGCTGATCATGGTTACCAGGGGTTTCCCGGGGTAGCGACAGCAAATGCCTGCGACAGCAAGCCTGTCAGGACACGTCCGGCCCGTAGGCCGCGGCGATCCGGCCGCCGACGATTCCGCGGCCGACTTCGCCCACGGGACGCGTGGTGCGGCGGGCCGCCTCGCCCTCGACCACCCGCCAGGCGGTACGGTCGGCGAGCAGCGCGGTCAGGACAGCGTGGTTGAGCTTGTGGCCGCCACGCACCGAACGGTAAGCGCCAAGCAGCGGCAGGCCAGCCAGCGAGAGATCGCCGATCACGTCCAGCACCTTGTGGCGGGCACATTCATCGGCGTAGCGCAGGCCCTCGGGATTGAGGAGCCGTTCGTCGTCGAACACGACGGTGTTGCCGAAGGAAGCACCGCGACCGTAGCCCGCAGCCCAGAGCCGCGCTTGATCGCACATCAGACCGAAGGTCCGGGCACGCGCCACCTCGCGGCGGAACCGCTCCGGCACGAGCTCCAACGCGTAGCTCTGCCGACCAATCACGGGATTGGCAAAGTCGATCTCGACTTCGGCGCGGAAGCCATCGGCGTAGGGCCGCAATTCGCCAAAGGAGTCGCCGATTGCGACCGAGACCAGCTTCAAAACCTGGATGAAGCGGCGCTGCGCCGGTTGGGTGACAATCCCAGCCTGGTCGATCGCCGCGACGAAGGCCGCAGCGCTGCCGTCCATGATCGGCACTTCCGGACCGTCGACTTCGATGGTGGCATTGTCCACGCCCATGCCGCGCAAGGCTGCCAGAACGTGCTCGGCGGTAGAGACGAGCGGTCCCTCGCTGTCGCCCAGCACGGTCGCGAGATCCGTCGCAACCACTTGCCCGGCCGTCGCCTGAACTTCGCGATCACTTCCCTCGAGCCCGGTGCGGACAAAAATAAAACCCGCGTCGACAGGCGCGGGCCCAAGCGTAAGGGTAACGGGAAGACCGGAATGAACGCCAACGCCTGCCACAGAGGCTTGCGCACGAAGCGTTGTTTGCCGGCTAAATTTCATCAGGAACCCGCCCCACTACGACCCACTGCGACTTATACGAGACCCGCTTGGCCGGCCAGTGCCGACGCTTACGAATCTCCGTATCCCCAAGTCACGGCAAACCATAGTCACTGCCTCAAACAGCGCCAACTCACGCTTTTTTACCGATTGTTACCCCAAACCTGCCGTATTCGCGCCAAGGCTTAACCAAATTGCGCCGAGGTTTGGGGCCGTTTCCGGCAGTTCTACTGAACACCCGAATACGTAATTAATGATTTAAAATCAGTTGTTTGGCTGCGCAATCCGGACATGCACGGGACAAAAGGAAAGGCCCCGGCAAGCTTGCTGCCGGGGCCTTTTTGCGTCTGCCTTATTGTAACAATCCTCAGGTCGCCTGCCGCCGCAGGAAGGCCGGGATATCAAGATGGTCGTCACCCTGTGGCGCCGGCGCAACAGGCGCCGGGCGGCCATGCATGTCCAAGCCCTGGGGCGCCGGACGGCGGGCATACTCTGATACCGGCTCGCTCGACGCGATCTGCTGCGCCACAGTCTTCTGCGGCCGGCGCTCGGGCAGCGGCGGCATCGCGGGACCGGCGGTACGGGCGGCAGGCGCCGGCTCGCTTTCCTCGTCACGACGGCCGAGGCCGACATTGGCGAGGCGCTGCAGCAGCGACAGGCGGGTCTTGTGCGTCGGCTCTTCCTCGACCTCGCCGCGGGCCTGGCGAATCTCGGCCTGGGCCTGGATCGGCAGTTCATCGATACGCGGCATCCGGGGCGCGCGGATCGGCCCCCGCTCGGCCTGCGGCGGGATGAAGGTTTCGGGCGTCATCGGCTCCTGCATCGCGAGCGGGGCCTGCTCAGGCTCCGGAAACAGGGTCGGCTTCTGCGCAATCGGACGGACGGTCACGTCGCCATAGGTCTGCGGCGCGGGCGCCTGCGGCACCTCGGCAACGGCAGCCGCGATGGCGGCGAGCGCGGCGCGCTCGACGTTCGGACGGGGCGCCATCGGCGCGGCAGCGACCGGGGCCTGTGCTGCGGGGATCTGCGATTCCAGCTTCTGGGCGCGTTCGGCCAGGCGCTGGTTGTCGGCGCGCAGACGCGCGGTCAGGTCGGCGAGACGGCTCTCGGCGGCTGCGGCCGGAGCTGCGGGCGCCTGCTGCGCCTGCGGCGCGGCGTTCGCGACCGGAGCGGAGGTCGCCTGGCTGTTGCGGGCGATCGCAGCCTGCTCGATGCCGGTGGCGACGACCGAGACGCGGATCAGGCCGTCGAGCGCTTCGTCGAAGGTCGCGCCGACGATGATGTTGGCGTCCTGGTCGACTTCCTCGCGGATGCGGGTCGCGGCTTCGTCGACCTCGAACAGCGTGAGATCCTTGCCGCCGGTGATGGAGATGAGGAGGCCCTTGGCGCCCTTCATCGAGCTGTCGTCGATCAGCGGGTTGGCGATCGCGGCTTCCGCGGCAGTCAGCGCGCGCTTGTCGCCGGAGGCTTCGCCGGTGCCCATCATCGCCTTGCCCATCTCGCGCATGACGGCGCGGACGTCGGCGAAGTCGAGATTGATCAGACCTTCCTTGACCATCAGGTCGGTGATGCAGGCGACGCCCGAGTAGAGCACCTGGTCGGCCATCGCGAAGGCGTCGGCGAAGGTGGTCTTCTCGTTGGCGACCCGGAACAGGTTCTGGTTCGGGATGATCAGGAGCGTGTCCACGACCTTGTGAAGCTCGTTGATGCCGGCTTCAGCCGTGCGCATGCGGCGGCCGCCTTCGAAGTGGAACGGCTTGGTCACGACGCCCACGGTGAGGATGCCCATGTCGCGCGCGGTCTTGGCGATCACGGGAGCAGCGCCGGTGCCGGTGCCGCCGCCCATGCCGGCGGTGACGAACACCATGTTGGCACCCGAGAGATGGTCGCGCAGCTCGTCGATCACCTCTTCCGCCGCCGCCGCGCCGACGTTCGGCTGCGAGCCGGCGCCGAGGCCCTGCGTCACCGCGGTGCCCATCTGCACGATGCGCTGCGCCTTCGACATCGTCAGCGCCTGCGCGTCGGTGTTGGCGACCACGAAGTCGACACCCTGAAGGCCCGCCGTGATCATGTTGTTGACGGCGTTGCCGCCGGCGCCGCCGACGCCGAACACGGTGATCCGGGGCTTCAGTTCGTGAATATCAGGAACGTTGATGCTGATGGTCATGTTTGCCTCTCGATCACGCGCGCGTGGGTTCGCCCCGGCCAGCGGCCGCGGGAGTTGGTGAAAGTCGGGAATTGCGGAATTGAGTCATCAGAAGCCCTCGCGTAGCCATCGTCCGACCTTTCCGAAATAGCCGCCGGTCCCTGTCTTGACCTGCTGCCGCGTATGCCGCGGTTCGACATGTTCGAGGTGAACATATTGCGGGTAGACGAGGAGTCCGGCCGGCACCGCGAACGCGGCGTTCTTCGCCTCGTTCGGCAGCCGGCCGAAGCCGAGCGGACGTCCGACCCGCACGGGCCGGCCGAGAATCTGGGTTCCGAGTTCGACGAGGCCGGTGAGCTGCGAGGCTCCGCCCGAAAGCACGACGCGGCCGTTCGGCTCTGAGGCGAAGGGCGAATCCTTCAGCTTGTCCCGAACCATTTCGAAGACTTCCTCGGCACGGTGCTTGACGATGTTGGCGATGGTGGCGCGGGAAACGATCTGCGGCAGATCCTGCTCGTCACCGGCCGTCGGCACAGACATCAGCTCACGCGAGTCCGATCCGCCGGTGATGACGGTCCCGTATAACGTCTTGATTCGCTCGGCATCGGCAATGGTCGCGGAGAGTCCGCGCGCCAGATCCATCGTGATGTGTTGCCCGCCGACCGCAAAACCCGCCGCATGCACGAAACGGCCGCCGGAATAGACCGCGATCGTTGTGGTGCCAGCGCCCATCTCGACGACGGCAGCGCCGAGATCGGCCTCGTCGTCGGTCAGCACCGACAGGCCAGCCACATAGGGGCTCGCCGCCATGGCTTCGACATTGATGTGGCAGCGCTCCACCGCCAGCATCAGGTTTCGCGCCACGGTGGCGTCGCAAGTGACGACGTTCATATCGATGCCGAATTGATGGGCAACCATGCCGCGGGGGTCGCGGATGCCCTTGACGCCATCGAGCGTGTAGCCGACCGGCAGCGCGTGCAGCACGGTGCGGCCTTCGCCGGTGGCGTGGCGCATGCCGGTGGAGGTGACGCGGCTGACATCGGCCTGCGTCACGGCGCCGCCACGGATGTCCGCGGCAGCCTCGACCAGCTGGCCGGAGAGCCGGCCGCCGGAGACCGAGAGCAGCACGGACTCGACTCGCACCTTGGCCATTTTCTCCGCGAGCGCGACGGCCTGGCGCACCGCCTGCTCGCACTCGCCGAGATCGATCACCGCGCCGGCCTTCATGCCGCGCGACTGGATCTGGCTGTATCCGATCAATTCAACCGCATGGGTGCGGCCGCGCAACGCCTCGCTCGGCGCAGACGGCTTCAGCCGAGCGATCATGCAGGCGATCTTGCTGGTGCCGATGTCGAGGCAGGCGACGAGGCCGCCGCGCTTATGCGGCATCTGGCGGGTCTTCGGCGTCTGGGTGCGATCGAGACCGGTCATGCGGAATCCCCGGTCTTCTTTTTCTTCTTGTCCTTGAACAGATCCTCGCGCGCCTTGGCGGCGTCCTCGGACAGCTGCACCACCAGCCGATCGGGCAGGCGCATGTCGACGGCGACGATGTCGCGGGAGAACAGCCGGTCCTCCTTGTCGAGCTTGGACAGCATCGCAAGCGCGTTGCCGACGTCCTGCTCGGGCAGACGGATGTCGAGGCCGTCCTTCAGCCTCAGATTCCAGCGCCGTTCGCCGACGTAGATCGCCGCCTTCGTCACCGCATTGACCTGCGGATAGCGGGCCAGCAGCGCCAGGAAATCGCGGGCCTGGGTTTCGGCGCCCTTGCCGACCACGAGCGGCAACGTCAGGAAGCGGCGCGAGACATAGGGCTCGAGCACGGCGCCGTCGTCAGCGATGACGGACAGCCTTCCGGCCTCCTGCCACAGCGCGAACGCCTTGCGCTCGGTGAGCTCGATCATGAGGCGGCCCGGATAGAGCTTCAGCACGGTCGCGTCAGCAATCCAGGGATTGGCCTTGAGCTTGTCGCGCACCGCGTCGGCGTCGAGGAACAGCAGCGAGGAGCGGCCGCTGACGCCGCCGATAGCCAGGATCTCGTCCTGGGTGAGCTGCTTGCGGCCGTTGATCACGACCGAGGTGATGCGGAACCCGGCGGAATTGGCCAGCGCGTTGCGGGCGTCGCTCACCGCCGTGATGAAATCCTGGAGATGGCCGCCCCTGACGATGCCGAAGCCGCAGCTGCCGATCAGCAGCAGCACGGTCATGCTGATCCCGACCCGGCGCGGCAGATAGCGCTCGACGAGCGCGACGACGCGCGGCGGCGGCTCGCGCTCGACGACGGCCTTGGCCCGGGCCTTGGTCTTGATCTTGTCCTTGGCGGCGGCGCGCGCTTCGGCGTGCCTGCGGTCGAACTTCTCTTGCATCCACTCGCGCAGAAGCACGACCGCTCCGATCGCGGCCGCCTTCAGGTCAGCTTGGGGCCTCAGCGATCTGAAAAAGGACCGGGTGAGGCTTCCTGCTCCATCCATTGCACGAGCTCGTCAACAGTTTCCCCGCGACATCGCGCGGATCCTGGCGAACATGACGTCTCGGACGTACCGGGTCGGGTGCTGGTCTTCAGCAGAAGAAGCCACTCCCCTTCAAAGCGTGCGCCGGGGGTGACATCACCCGCGACAGCTCACGCGCCGGCAGCCAAAGCGCCATATGCGCCGCCAGCGTTAACCTTCGGACGTCCTGGTAAACAAAAGGTAAAGTTCGTTAACGTCCGGCGCATTTTGCCCCGCTCTGTGAGGCATTTATGCCGCGATGTCCGGCATTTTACCGGTTTTGGACCCCAAACCGGGCCGTTTCGGTGTTCCCGCCGTTAACCAGTCCTAACTATTTCCGGACGCCCCGTTCGGCGAGCTCCACCAGGCCGCGCAGGAAGTCGACGAACTCGATGCCCTCGGCTTTCAGCGCCTTGGGGTAGAGCGAGGACTTGGTCAACCCGGGCAGCGTGTTGGTTTCGAGATAGACGAGGCCCCGGTCCGAGACGATGAAGTCCGACCGGGAATAGCCCGTGCAGGACATCGCGCGGTGCGCCAGCATGGCCTGCTGCTTCAGCGCGGCGGTGATCTCGGGCGGAAAACGCCCGGGGCAGATCTCCTGGGTCGACTTCAGGAGGTATTTTGCGGCGTAGTCGAAATTGCCCTCTCCCGGAATGATCTCGATCGGCGGCAGAGCGATGATCGAGCCGTCGGTGCGCTCCAATACGCCGCAAGTCGCCTCGATGCCGGCGATATAGGGCTCAATCACGTAGTCCTCGTGCTTGGCTGCGTTGCGGACCGCAACCAGGTCCTGCTTGGCGTTGACGAAGATCAGGCCATAACTCGATCCATCGCGCGCCGGCTTTGCGATCAGCCTGCCGTGTTCGGCGAAGGCCGCGTCGAGGTGGTCCAGCGCGATGTTTGCCGGCGGCGTCACGCCGCCGAGCGCGGCAAAATGCTTGGCCGCGATCTTGTCGAAGGCGAGATGCGAGGAAGCCGAGCCCGAACCGGTGAAGGGCACGCCGCGCGCCTCGCACATCACCTGCAATTCGCCGTTCTCGGCACGCCCACCATGCAGGCCGAGCACGAGCACGCGACCTTCTGCCTTGGCCCGGTCGAGCGCCTGCTCCAGCGGAATGCCTGACGTTCCCGGCCTGAACTCGTCCTCGAACGGACGGGCATGTTCGAGCAGCTGCTTGGACTGCACCACATGCACCTTGTCCTCGACGTCCCACCACCAGAGATCAGCCTCGGGCAGTGCGTGATGCAGCGCCTGGGCCGAAGCGACCGAAACCAGACGCTCCCGGTTGGAGCCGCCGAAGAGGATGGTGATGCGCATGTCTTCAGTTACCTATCAGTTGTCATTCCGGGATGCGCCGTAAGGCGCAGGCCCGGAATCCATACTCCCGATCGTGGTTATGGATTCCGGGCTCTCGCTTCGCGAGCACCGGAATGACGGTGGTCATGAAACCCCGATCCGCTTGATTTCCCAGTGTAGCTCAATTCCGGAATTTGCCTTCACCCGTTCGCGCACGGTCTCGCCCAGCGCCTCGATGTCCTGCGCGGTGGCATCGCCGGTGTTGATCAGGAAATTGCAGTGCATCTCCGAGACCTGCGCGCCGCCGACGCGCAAGCCGCGGCAGCCGGCAGCGTCCACCAGCTTCCAGGCGGAATGGCCGGGCGGATTCTTGAAGGTCGAGCCGCCGGTCTTCTCGCGGATCGGCTGCGCGGTCTCGCGGTGGTTTTGCACCTCCGCCATGCGCGCGCGGATCGTCTCGGCATCTTTGATCTCGCCGCGAAAGCGCGCGGAAGTGAAGATGATGGAGGGATCGACGCCGCTGTTGCGATAGACGAATTTCATGTCGGCGTTGGAGAACACGTGCATGGCGCCGTCGCGCCCGACGCCCCTCGCCTCGACCAGCACGTCCTTGGTCTCGCCGCCATTGGCGCCCGCGTTCATGCGCAGCGCGCCGCCGATGGTGCCGGGAATGCCGAAGTAGAATTCGAGCCCGCCGATATTGGCGGAGGCCGCGACTTCCGCCACGCGCTTGTCGAGCGCCGCCGCGCCTGCGGTGACGACATCGCCGCTCGCACTCGCCTCACCAAAGGCACGCGGCGCAAGCCGGATCACGACGCCCGCAATGCCGCCGTCGCGGACGATGAGGTTGGAGCCGACGCCGACGACATGGACAGGGATTTCGGGCGCGAGACGCGCAAGGAAATAAGCGAGATCGTCCTCATCCGCCGGCGTGAACAGCACCTGCGCCGGACCACCGACGCGAAACCAGGTGAGCTCGGCCAGCGACTGGTTGGCCAGCAGCCGCCCGCGAAGTTCAGGCATCGCGGCCTTGAGAGAGGGGGTGATGTCGGGAAAGGTCACCACGTCACCTCATGTGAGGGACGAAAGCTTTCTCCGTTCCCTCCCCCCTTGTGGGGAAGGGGCAGGGAGGGGGGTAGCCCCAAGCAAGATCGGAGTTTGTGGCTACCCCTCTCCCCCGCCCTCACCCACAAGGGGGGAGGGAGCGCAGTTTGCCGTGCGGGCTGCAGGCCGTTCATCGGCATGCTCACTCCAGCGCCTTCAACTGGTCCGGCAGCGCGTACGCCCATTGCGTGATATTGCCCGCGCCGAGGCACACCACGAGATCGCCGCTCCTGGCGATGCCGTGGACGATCTTGGCCAGCTCGCCGGCATTGGGCAGCGGCACCACCTCGCGATGCCCGTGGGCGCGCAGGCCTTCGACGAAATGATCGCGGTCGATGCCCTCGATCGGCGCTTCGCCGGCGGCATAGACGTCGGCAACGACGACCGCGTCGGCGTCGTTGAAGCAGGTGCAGAATTCCTCGAACAGCGATTGCAGGCGGGTATAGCGATGCGGCTGCACCACGGCGATCACCTTGCCGGTGTAGGAATCGCGCGCCGCCTTGAGCACGGCCGCGATCTCCACGGGGTGATGGCCGTAATCGTCGATGACGGTAACGCCGTTCCATTCGCCGGTCTTGGTGAAGCGGCGCTTGACGCCGCCGAAGCCGGCCATCGCCTTGCGGATCGCTTCGTCCGACACGCCGAGCGTATGCGCGACTGCAATCGCCGCCGTCGCGTTCGAGGCGTTGTGCCGGCCCGGCATCGGCAACGCGAGATCGGCGATCTCATGCGTGGTCCCGGCCTTTCGATCGCGGATCACGACCTTGAACTTCGAGCCGCCGCCGCCCGCGGTGAGATCGACCAGCCGCGCATCGGCCTGCGGATTCTCGCCATAGGTGATGATGCGGCGATCCTCGATCTTTCCGACGAGGCTCTGCACCACGGGATGATCGATGCACATCACGGCAAAGCCGTAGAACGGCAGGTTCTCGACGAAATGGCGGAACGCGTCCTGCACGGCCTCGAAGGTCTTGAAATGGTCGAGATGCTCGGGGTCGACATTGGTGACGATCGCGACATCGGTCGGCAGCTTCAGGAATGTGCCGTCGCTCTCGTCGGCCTCCACCACCATCCAGTCACCGGCACCAAGCCGCGCGTTGGAGCCGTAGGCGTTGATGATGCCGCCATTGATGACGGTCGGATCGAGGCCGCCGGCATCGAGCAGCGTTGCGACCATCGTGGTCGTCGTGGTCTTGCCGTGCGTGCCGGCAATGGCGACGCAGCTCTTCAGCCGCATCAGCTCGGCCAGCATCTCGGCACGGCGCACCACGGGAATGCGGCGCTCGCGCGCCGCCACCAGTTCCGGATTGTCACGCTTGATCGCGGTGGAGACCACGACGACCTCGGCGCCGTCGACATTCTCGGCCTTGTGGCCGACCGACACCTTCGCGCCCTTCTTGCGCAGACGGTCGAGATTGT
This sequence comes from uncultured Bradyrhizobium sp., assembly GCF_936943645.1. GTDB lineage: Bacteria > Pseudomonadota > Alphaproteobacteria > Rhizobiales > Xanthobacteraceae > Bradyrhizobium. The sequence goes on from NZ_CAKZJO010000081.1 coordinate 13,694, forward strand.
AATTGTCGGAGGCGTCCGAGCCCTGCACGGCATAGCCGAGATTGACCAGCACCTCGGCGATGCCGCTCATGCCGATCCCGCCGATCCCGACGAAGTGGATGGGTCCGATCTCACGCGGCAGTCTCATGCTCTGTTCCCTGACCTCGCCGCCTTGCAGAGGCGGCATCTGGCGAAGGTCGCAGCCAAATCAGCCACGTGCCCTTCCCACTGGATGCCCCGCTTTGAGAGGCCAAGACAAGGGCTTTTTCGCGTCAGATTCCCGCGACCTTGACCACGAGATCGGCGAGCCGCTCGGCCGCATCGAGCCGGCCGGCACTGCGGGCGGCCGCGGCCATGGCGGCAAGGCGCGCAGGCTCGGCGGCGAACGCGGAGATCTCGGCGGCGAGACGATTGGGTGTGAACTCGGTCTGCGGGATGCGGATCGCGCCGTCGACCTTGACCAGCACGCCGGCATTGGCGAACTGATCCTGATCGATCGAACCGGGCAGCGGCACCAGGATCGAGGGCCGGCCGATCGCGGCGAGCTCGGCCACCGTGCCGGCGCCGGAGCGCGATACCACGAGATGATTGGCAGCGAGCCGCGCCGGCAGATCGGTGAAGAACGGCGCAAGCTCCACCTTGATCTTGAGCCTGTCGTAGACCGCCCGCACCCGCGCCATGTCCTCGTCGCGCACCTGCTGGGTCAGGATCAGCCGGCCCCACAGCGCGGGCTCGAGCCGCTCGATGGTATCCGGCACGATGTCGGCCATGATGCGCGCGCCCTGGCTGCCGCCGACGACGAGCAGACGCAGCGGTCCGTTCACCTCGGGTGCGGCATAGGGTACAGCGGCAGCAGAGAGAACCGCGGGCCGCATCGGCGTGCCGACCGTGGTGGTCTTAGCCGAGAGCGCCGGATCGCGGTCGAGCACGCCGGGCAAGGACGTCGCGATGGCGCGCACGCGGCTCGACAGGAACCGGTTGGCGCGGCCGAGCACGGCGTTGGCATCGTGGATGATGCCGGGCACACCGGCGAACTTCGCCGCGACCAGCGGCGGTAGCGTCGGATAGCCGCCGAAGCCGACGACGGCGACGGGCTTCAGGCGCTTGATCAGCGCGTAGGCGGACAGCGTGCCGGCGGCGAGCGTGAGCCCGGCATAGGCGAGCTGGAACGGATTGCGGCCGCGCGCGGTCTCGCTCGAGACAACGTCGATCATGTCCTTGCTGAACAGCCCGCTGTAGCGCAACGCGCGCTCATCCGTGACGAGGCGAACCCGAAAGCCGCGGCGGATCAATTCGACGCCAAGCGCCTCGGCCGGAAACAGATGGCCGCCGGTGCCGCCCGCGGCGAGAAGAATCAGGGGGGAGGAAGTGTCCATGGATGGGCCTTTTACAAGGTCTTTCCCGTCATTGCGAGCCAAGCACGATGGCACTCGTGCCCCGGGCGCAGCGCAGGTGCGCCGCCCTTCGCGGTGTAGTGCGCTGCTGAACCGGGGCCCATTCCTTCTGCGGATGTTTGCGGCATTCTGGGTCCCGGATCTGCGCTTCGCTTGTCCGGGACACGAGACGTCACGCGTAACTGCGCATCGCCTCGGCGTGGCCGCTGGCCTCGACCTCGGTGCGCGGGCGCAGCCGTGTCAGCGCCAGCATCATGCCGACACCATAGGCAAGCGACACGATCGAGGAGCCGCCGTAGGAGATGAAGGGCAGCGTCATGCCCTTGGCGGGGATCAGTTGCAGGTTCACGGACATGTTGATCGCCGCCTGCACGCCGAACAGAATCGCAAGCCCCGATGCGGCAAAGCGCGAGAACATGTCTTCATTGGCATAGGCGCGCGACAGCGTCCGGATCACGACGAAGGCGAACAGCGCCAGCATGGCCAGGCACAGGATGATGCCGAACTCTTCGGCGGCCACCGCGAACACGAAGTCGGTATGGCTGTCCGGCAGGCTGCGTTTTGCAATGCCCTCGCCCGGCCCGAGCCCAAACCAGCCGCCGTTGTAGAAGGCCTCCATGGCGGTATCGACCTGGAAGGTGTCGCCGGAGGCCGGGTTCATGAAGCGCTTGATGCGCCCCGCCACGTGCGGGACGAACAGATAGGCGCTGAACAGGCCGGCGGCGCCGAGACCTGCGAGACCGAACACCCAGATCATGCGCATACCCGCGATGAAGAACAGCGAGCCCCACACCATCAGGATCAGCATGGTCTGGCCGAAGTCCGGCTCCATCACCAGCAGCGAGACCAGCATCAAGAGCAGCACCAAAGCCATCGTGGTCGCCGGCATCTCCGGCCGCTTGGTCGATTCCGCAAACAGCCAGGCGGCGATCACGACGAAGGACGGTTTTGCGATTTCGGAGGCCTGGATGTTGACGCCGAGCAGCGTGATCCAGCGCCGCGAGCCCTTCACCTCGGGGCCGATCGCGAGCGTCAGCACGATCAGGATGATGCTGGCCGCGAAGATGATCAGCGCCGAGCGGCGGATCGACCGCGGCGACAGGAAGGAGACCCCGAGCAGCACCAGGCAGGACGGGAGAAGGAACATCACGTGGCGGCTGAAGAAGTGGAACGGATCGAGCCCGATGCGGGTCGCAACCGGCGGGCTCGCCGCCAGCGACAGGATCACGCCGGTCAGCATCAGGGCCAGGATGGCGCCCATCAGCGGCTTGTCGACGGTCCACCACCACTCGGAAAAGGGGGTGCGTTCTTCACGGGAGAGCATGGGCGGCCGCTTTCGGACAGAGGTCCGTCCATTGGTCGCCGAGGTTGGTTACCGGAGGGTTAAGGAAACTAAGAAGACCGTCAAATCAATGGGGATCGTCAAGGCGACGTCAAACAGAAGCAGGCTTGATAAATAAAGGTGGGCTTGCCTGATAGCCAGCGGGCAAACCTTTGAACATCGGCTCCTTACCAGCGGGAAAATCCGTCAACGCACCCTTGCCTTGCTGATGCTCCCACAAATTTCTTACGGGCAGCTCTATGACCTGCGAGGTAACCAGCCCCGCGCCGCAATGCTGATATATTGTTCGCTGTTGAGGCCGATAATACGGCGATACAGCTAAAGATCCCCCGAAGTAGCCTGTGTTGCAGACGACAACGTTGCAAAAGATCATCCGCGACAAAGCCTCGGCCGCATGCTCGAAAGAATTCGTATCTCTGTTGTACGCGAGAATAAACAGATGCTGTATCTGCTCTCGATACGCAGCCACCCGTTCAAGGTCGAGAAAGTCGTAGCAAATCGCCACCCCAAATCGCCCCACCTCGCCACCATCAAAAATCCAGACTGATCGATCTCCCTGAAAGTCAAATCCTTGCCCGGCGAGATATTTTCCTTCTTGGTTCGAGCAAAATGTCTTGCCTATGTATCGAGCCGTCGTCGTCGCAGATATCTTCTTATCTTTCCATCTATCGGGAACAATGATGATGGCCTCGTTTGCCGCCGTCGAAATATGTCCTTGGGATGACTGACGATAATCCAAGCCCGCAATGATGATGCTCGACATTGACTTTGCCATTCTACGAAGAGTCGGGACGAAACCTCGGGGAACAGCGAGCTCTGGTAGTAATATAATGTCCGGAACTGGCTGGGTTTGCTTGAAACCCGCAATAAATCTCTTGATTTCAGCTATCGCTTGATCCTCTTCAGCTTGCGTCATCTTTGGCCCAGAGATCCAAGCCGCATTCGAATCGAGTGAAGTCTGAATTAGTCCTATGCGAAGCCATTCTGCCATAACGGTCGCGTCGACGCTCATGGCTCGTCTTCCTCTTCGATCACCGAAAATGTCGATTGCGCCAACTGGCCTATATTCGCAGGTATTAGCTGCCTTGGATGATGGTTTAATACGGTCACTTGCCGATCTTCCAGCACTCTCTGCCCAAGGCGCAAAGCCCTGTCGAAATCGTTGATTGTTCGGATCATGGGAGGATCGAGCAGCGTGTCATTTGCTTGAAGACCGCCAAACAAAGTCGGAAATATCGGCATCAGCAGCGTCTCTTTATTGCGCACGCCAAGAGTTGCCTCCAGAATTGCTAAGGTGATCGACGAAATGCGCAGGTCCTCAAGCTCAGACCTGACGAGAGTTATCGTTGCTCGTTCCTCACCTCGAATGTTCCAAATTGCAGGGAATACAAAACTCTGCCTGAGCAGACCCCAAAGAATCTGGGCGACACCTCTCACGCGCAAGAACCCCCTACTCTCGGCGCTTGAGGAAGGATGCAATCTAAAATCATCGATGCGACCGTTCGAGAGGCGCACCTTTGAACGTCTCACCTGCGCCCGCCAGCTTTGCCAAGTCCAAATTTGCTCAGATTGACGCGCCGTTGGGTGTTGACCGAACCAATCCAACGGCACCAGGATGTTCTCGGGGTGAACCACTTCCAGTCGCTCGACTGAAGCGAAAGCCTCAAGCAGCGGCTCGGTCATCTGCCGAACTATTTCCAAGGCAGTCCATTCGCCGGCCCGCGGGTCATTCCCATTCAATGTAGCTGTGAATCCGACCCATTGGCCCAACGTTGCATAGCCTTTTGGCGCTCCAGCTAACGCTCTTCTGACCTGCCTAAACGGCTTTGTGTCTGATCTTAACGCCTCGAAAGCCTTTTGATTAGCCCGCGCTGCATCGAGCAACCAGCCTGAATCATCATCGTTTATTAAGCGCGGGTTCTGCTCAAGAGCGGCCCACCCTTGGCGGGTTAAATGCGTCGGAAATCGACGCAGGCTACTCCAATCAGAGCGATCGGCGGGGTCGTGCGAGCCGGCTGCCGCGGCCCATACAGGGCTGGGATCGTTTGACCTCGTTGCTAGAAATGATTGACCCCAATGAACCCAAACACCGATGGGATAGCCAGTTTCCTTACGCCAGAGAATTGATGCGCTCCCCCAACCTAGCCCCATTACTCGATCGGCCAAGCGATCAAGCTCTTGACTTCGGACACTATCTACTCCGGCAGTCACCGCTGCTGCAGATCTAAGGCCGGCTTGAAAGCAGCGTAACGCGTCAAGCTGAAAAAACTCTGGATGTCGCGAAAGTACGCCAACTTGATCGACAAACAGATCGATCTTGAATTTTAGAATAGAGTCGAGAAATTCCTGAGCAGCTCGGATTTGCCGCTGCAAGAGATCGGGCCTAGTCAAGTCGCTACCAGCGACAACAACGAGCTTGGAAATTGCGTGCAGCGTTAAGGCGCTAAGGTAGCGTTTAAGCAGATAGTTCGCCCCGGTTGCATGCTCTTCCATCCACTGGCCAAGAGAAGAGAACACATCATAGCCCGTGGCTTTTCCGTATTCGAGCAACCGGATCAGCAGACGCACCTTATCCGGGTGTTCGGCGAACGCTTGGAAAAGCAAGGAAAAGTAGTGCCGACAATGCTTCTTCCAACGCTCCTCATCGCTTGTCGAATAGACGTGAACGGCAATTGGAAAGCCCATGGAAGACTGCTCAGGTCCCGGGCCCTCTTTTCTGGGAGCCATTTGCGCCCTAAGCGCCTCCACGAGCTCAGGGCTGGTGTGGAATATTGCCGGAGCCAGGGCCGTAATTCGACCCGCGGCAAATGCTGCTCGTGTGTCCGCTCTGACCTCTCTCTCCGGAATATTTGCGAGCAATAGCCACTCCAATTGCTCCAAGCGTTGAAGCTTTACGTCGTCCGATAAAGTGTCGAAATCTGCTGCTGCGAGCAACGACACCTGGGCCAGCGTTCGAGTAAGAAGCTTGTTGGGTCGACGCCCGTCTATCTCGCAATCTTTCCTAACCTCATTGTAGCTGCTCGATCTTGCTTCAGGCCCTACACTCGAAGTACCGACAATGTTCGATAGGCCGGGAGGATCGTACTTGTCGCGAGCAATCTGCGCACCCACTCCATGACGGATCAGAAGATCGCGATAGGCCTCGATTCTCTCGACTAGCGTTTCAAAACTGAACGCCAGAATTGAATGGTCATCCACGAACCGGAACTGCGCAAAATCTCTCTTAGCCGAGACGTCGGTCTCCACATCGTGGTCAACGGGAAGCAGAGCGACGTTGGCCAAAAATCCCGCAACCATTAGACCAGTCGGCAGCCCCGAAAACTGGCCGGAGAGCGTCGGCGGATCGACTGCCGCTTTCATTGAATCTGAGAGGCCATCGGTCCGGACCTCAAACTGCAACATTCTCTCGACGAAAGTCCTAAAATCGCTATCTGATGAGAATTCCGGGAGATATCGATCTAGCACCGCCGAGATCGACGCTAGCCGGATCGAGGGATAAAATTTCTCCAGGTCAAACGACGCATAGTACAGGTTTGCCCCTGCTCGTTCCAACCCACGAAAATTCCAGAAGTTGTCTTCAAGGTACGACAATCGATCCGTAACTTTAGAAAACTCGATCGCGTGATATAGCGCTTGTTGATCCCCTTGATCGAGTTCATCAACATTGATTGAACCGGTGGCCATCTTTCTCGCGGTGAGCGAAACATGACGCCTGAAGAGCGGCCAACTGTGCTTGAATTTCCTATACAAATTTGAGGTCGTATGCCGATACGGTCCTATGCGTAGGTGATGGTGAACGCTGTCAGAATTGTCGTACCACGCAGAACGATACAAGCGATGACCGTAGCTCCAAGACGGCATCAACCGATCCAAGCTTGGTCCGATTACATTTACAATCGCGATCCAAGCCACTTGATCGCGAACAGCGAGTTGAAAGCTCTGGCGCATTCGAGGCTTACCGTCAGAGTCGGGCCGCTTGGGCTGAGGCAAAAGACGTATCGGAGTCGTGCGGAACTTCCCCTGTCGGATTTCGCGCGACATTCGCCCAAGCTCAGCATCCAGATTCAACTCGAAAGCAGCAACCTCCGCCTGGTCATGGAGCGCATCGGAAGCCTGATATAAATGCCTGGCCTTTCGCCAGGCCCAAATCAAATTCTCAGGCAGCAGAACAAGATCAATGAAGCGCAAAAAAGCCACCATTATTTTCGCGAAAGAATGAGATGGTCGCTCACGTCCTTTATGCCCGCAGGCCACTTCTGAACGACTACGTCGATTCCCAGCCTTGAAAGCTGCTCTAGTAAACGCTGTCCCATCGATCTGCCGGCTCGATCGTTATCCGACAAGATGCAAACAGTTCGATTCCTTAGCAGCTCGATACAATCCGGGGGCATTTGAGCACCAGCGCCCAGTAAAGCGAATGCGGGACGGTTAAGTTCGTACGCGGACAAAACATCCGTCACCCCCTCGCATAGAAAGACATTGCCGGCCCGACGAAGCACATCAACATTATAAATCGGCGGCCTCAGCCCGCTGAGAACGATCCATCGCCGGACCTTTGGTGGGGGGCTACCTAGAGCACGTGCCTGCAGATATCTGCATGCGCCGCCGTCTAAAAATGGAAATACCAAATAGCCAGATGGAAAGACGAGTCTCGCATGGGTCCTCCCTACCAACATTCCACACTTGTGCAGACGTTCAATGCCGAAATATTTCTGGGCTTCGATCATCAGCTCTGTGGCGTCACCAATCTGCCCCACCTGGAACGCGCGAATGGTTGCGTCGCCAATTCTCCGGCCGAGCAGATAATTTCGACCGGATTCGAGTAGAGGGCTTTGCTGAACTATCCAGTCGTACACCTCCGCGTCTGCAGAATAGTCTGATTGCACCGCGTCCTTGGGTTTTGGCTCCTGTACTATGGTTCGCTTCGGAAGCCGAGTGGGCAATCCACCGACGTACCTATCCCGTAGCCATTTGGAGGCCGTAAGGAAATTCCAATTGTTCACGTTCATCGTGAGATCGATTACTGAGCCGCCTCGGCCACATCCGTAACACTTCCATGTGTTCGTCTTTACATACAGGTGGAAGGAAGGATCTGAGTCGCGATGATCGGGAAAGGGACAATTCGCGACGCCACGCCGCAGACGAATCCCGAAATCAGCAGCGACAGTTAAAATAGGTACGCGCCGGATTTCCTCGATGTCTAGGCGTTGAGTTGGCAACCTATGCCGGCCGTTCCTCTGCATGCCCACCTCGGATGGACGACTACCACCGCGTGCACTTTAGAAACAAAATTCTCAAAAATAGCAATCATCTCAAAGTTTAAGACCGAAGGTAGGCCTTTCCGCCTCACACCACCGGCTTCACGCCCGACAGCGCCTGCACCAGCTCGCGGAACTTGGTGCCGCGGATCTCGAAATTGCGGTACTGGTCGAAGGAGGCGCAGGCCGGCGACAGCAGCACGACGGCGTCAGTGAGGCCCGCGGCTTCCGCATCGCGCGCGGCGTGTTCGACGGCGACGTCAAGGGTCTGGCTGATCTCGTGCGCGACCGTGCCCAGCGTGCCCGAAAACTCCTGCGCGGCCTCGCCGATCAGATAGGCTTTTCGGATACGCGGGAAGAAACCCGTGAGGCTCGTAATACCGCCCGCCTTGGGCTTGCCGCCGGCGATCCAGAAGATGTCCGCAAAGGACGACAGCGCATGCGCGGTGGCATCGGCGTTGGTGCCCTTGGAATCGTTGACGAACAGCACATTGCCGCGGCGGCCGACCTGCTCCATGCGGTGCGCGAGGCCGGGGAAGCTGCGCAGGCCGTTCTGGAGCACATCGCGGCTGATGCCCATCGCGAGCGCGGCTGCGGCGGCGCAGGCTGCGTTCTGCGCGTTGTGCTGGCCGCGCAGCGAGCCGATGCCGCCGAGCGCGGCGATCTCGCTGCGCGCGCCGCCCGCAGTGCGCACGATATTGCCGTGCTCGACATGGATGCCTGAGGCCAGCGGGTTCTTGACGGAGATGCGCACCACGGTCTTGCCGGCCCGGTCGAGCCGGTCGGCAATGTCGCGACAGAAGCCATCGTCGACGCCGACGATCGCGGTGCCGCCGTCCTGCACGCCCGCGACGAGGCGCTCCTTCACCGCGGCATAATGTTCGATGGTGCCGTGGCGGTCGATATGGTCTTCGCTGACATTGAGCAGGATGCCGACGGAGGGATCGAGCGAGGGCGTGAGGTCGATCTGGTAGGACGACATCTCGATGACGTGGACGCGGCCCATGCGCGGCGGCTCCAGCGACAGGATCGCGGTGCCGATATTGCCGCCCATCTGGGTGTCGTAGCCGGCGACCTTGGTGAGATGCGCGATCAGCGCCGTCGTGGTCGACTTGCCGTTGGTGCCGGTGATGGCGACGAACGGCGCGTTCGGTGCATGACGGCGACGCTCGCGGCAGAACAGCTCGATGTCGCCGATCACCTCGCAGCCTGCCTCGCGCGCCTTCAGCACGCTCCAATGCGGCACCGGATGGGTCAGAGGCACGCCGGGCGCGAGAACGAGCGCGGCAAAATTCGCCCAGGACACGTTGCGCAAATCCGCCGTGATGAACCCGGCCTGCGCGGCCTTGGCGACGTTCTCGGCATTGTCGTCGGCCGCGATCACCTCGGCACCGCCGGCCTTCAGCGCGTGGCAGGAGGCAAGCCCCGAGCCGCCGAGACCGAACACCGCGACCGTCTTGCCGGCGAAGGAGGTGACGGGGATCATCGAGCGATCACCGCAGCTTCAGCGTGGACAGGCCGGCGAGTGCCAGCATCACCGAGATGATCCAGAAGCGGATCACGATCTGCGGTTCGGTCCAGCCGAGCTGCTCGAAATGGTGATGGATCGGCGCCATCCGGAAGATGCGTTTGCCCGTCAGCTTGAACGACACCACCTGCACGATGACGGAGACCGCCTCCAGCACGAACAGGCCGCCGATCACCGCGAGCACGATCTCGTGCTTCACCGCCACCGCGATCGCACCCAGCATGCCGCCAAGCGCGAGTGAGCCGGTGTCGCCCATGAAGATGGAGGCCGGCGGTGCATTGAACCAGAGGAAGCCGAGGCCGGCACCCAATAGCGCACCGCAGAGCACCGCGAGCTCGCCGGTACCGGCGACATATTTGATCTGGAGATATTCGGCGAACACGGCGTTGCCGGCGAGATAGGCGATCATCGCAAAACTCGCGGTCGCGATCATCACCGGCACGATGGCGAGGCCGTCGAGACCGTCGGTGAGATTCACCGCGTTGCCGGAGCCGACGATGACGAAGGCACCGAAGATGACGAAGAACCAGCCGAAATGCAGCACGGTGTCTTTGAGGAAGGGAATCGTCAGCGCGGTCGAGGCGGGATCGCGGTTCAGCCGCACCAGCGCGTAGCAGGCCACCAGCGCGATCGCCGCCTCGATCAAGAGGCGCAGCTTGCTGCCGAACCCGGTCGTGGTCTGCTTGGTCACCTTGAGGTAATCGTCATAGAAGCCGACGAAGCCGAAGCCGAGCGTCACCGCCAGCACGATCCAGACATAGGGATTGAGCGGATTGGCCCACAGCACGGTGCCGACCGTGAGGCCGGACAGGATCATCAGCCCGCCCATCGTGGGCGTGCCCTTCTTGGCGAGATGCGATTGCGGACCGTCGGTGCGGATCGGCTGGCCCTTGCCCTGGCGGATGCGCAAATGATCGATGATCCAGGGCCCGAACAGGAACACGAACAGCGCGCCGGTGACGACGGCGCCGCCGGTGCGGAAGGTGATGTAGCGGAAGACGTTCAGGAAGGTGCGAACGGCACCGAAGCCCGAAAATGTATTGGAGAGGTCGATCAGCCAGTAAAACATTCAGTCGGTCCTATGGCGCTTTGCACGCACGATCTTGGCGTTGATCATGGTCGTAACGTACCTCATGCGCATTCGCTGTTCTTCATCATGGGCCGCGCGACCTCGGGAAACCGGACGGCTTCGCGCCGCAAAGGTGGGATTCGGGAACGGCGCCTTCCAAGCAGTTTACGCCTTTGCCTGCAAGGCGGCCACCAGGCCCGGCACAAACTTGTTGACCCAGAACATCTTCTTGCTGCCCTTGACAACCACGACATCGCCCGCCTTCAGCAGGCTCGCGACCTCGCCCGGCTTCAGCGTGGCGGGATCGTCGTGCCAGCCGAGGCCCTTGCCGGCCGGCAGCACATCGTAGAGGTGGCGCATCAGGGGGCCGACGCAGTAGACGGCGTCGATCCCGTCGAGATGCCTGAGAAGCGCGGTGTGATAATTTGGCGCATCATTGCCGAGCTCCAGCATGTCGCCGAGCACCGCAATGCGGCGCCCGCCGGTGATGTTGCGCGCCTGGAGGCTTTGCAGCGCCGCAGCAACGCTGGCTGGATTGCCGTTGAAACTGTCGTCGATCACGGTGATACCGCCGATCGCCTGCTCGACGCCGCGCCCGGTCATGATGCCGACCCGATCGAGCTTGATCGCGAGCGTCGCAGGATCGAGATGGGCCGCACGGATCGCGGCAAGCGCAGCCAGCGCATTCTGCACGCGATGCGGCGCGCCCGGCGTCAGGCTGAAGGCGAGCTCCTTCTTGCCGATCATCGCCACGATCTGCCAGCTCTCGCCATGCGGCGCGTGCGCGACCTCATGCACCTCGGCGTGTTCGCCAAAGCGCACGACCTTGCCCTTCCATTCCGAGGCCTTGAGCCCGGCGGGCAGCACCAGCACCCCGCCCTCGGGCAGGCCGAGCGCGATCGACACCTTCTCGTGCCTGATGGCTTCGAGCGAGCCGAGCTTTTCCAGATGCACGGGCTGGACGTTGACGACGAGCGCCACCGTCGGGCGCGTCAACTCACTGAGCCGTGCGATCTCGCCCTTCTGGTTCATGCCCATCTCGACGACCCAGAGGCTGGCGTCAGGCCTGGCATTGCACAGCGTCAGCGGCACGCCCCAGAAATTGTTGAAGCTCGAGGGGCTGGCATAGGCGTTCGGATAGGCCGCGAGGAATTCCTTGGTGCTGGTCTTGCCCGCGCTGCCGGTGAGGCCGATCACCGGCCCGTTGAAGCGCGCACGCGCGGCCCGTGCAAGGCCCCAGAGGCCGTCGATCAGCGTATCCTTGACGACGATCTGCGGAATGCGGATGCCCTTGATTTCGTGCGGCACGATCATCGCGACCGCACCCGAAGCCTCGGCCTTGTCCGCGAACTCCCAGCCGTCGCGTGCGCTGGCGAAAGCCGAGACGAAACCACCGCTCGGCGTGCCGCTCAGCGCCACGAACAGGCTGCCCGGCTTCACCAGCCGGCTGTCCTGCGTGACGAAATCGATCGACGTGTCCGGGAACGATCCGTCCGCGCCCAGTGCGCGCGCCACCTCGGCAACCGTCCATATCGGCGCGCTCATGCAACCCTCGACGCTAATGCGGCGGCAACCGCCTCGTGATCACTGAAGGGCAAAGTCTCGCCACCGACGATCTGCCCGGTCTCGTGACCCTTGCCGGCGACGAGCAGCGCGTCGCCCTCCTGCAAGTCCTCGATCGCGGCACGGATGGCCGCGGCACGGTCGCCGATCTCGCGGGCGCCCTTCGCTGTGGCAAGGATCGCGGCGCGGATCGCTTCCGGCTTCTCGCTGCGCGGATTGTCGTCGGTGATGATGATTCCGTCGGCGTTCTCGGCCGCGATCGCGCCCATGATCGCACGCTTGCCGGCATCACGGTCGCCGCCGGCGCCGAACACGACGACCAGCCTGCGCCTGGCATAAGGTCGCAGCGCCTGCAGCGCCTTGGCCAGCGCGTCGGGCTTGTGGGCGTAGTCGACGAAGATCGGCGCGCCGTTGCGCTCACCGACGCGTTCGAGCCGCCCCTTGGCACCTTCGAGATGCTCCAGGCTCGCGAACACATTGGCGGCGTCGCTGCCGGTGCCGATCGCAAGGCCAGCCGACACCAGAGCGTTCTCGATCTGGAATTCGCCGACCAGCGGCAGCCGGATCGCATGGCGCTTGCCGCGATGCTCGAGCGTCAGCTTTTGCGAGAATCCTTCGACCACGGCTTCGACGAGACGGATACCCTCGCCCGCCCCGTCACCGTTGCGGCCGACCGTCATCACGCACAGGCCGCGCGACTTTGCCGCAGCGATCGCCTCCGCCGAGCAATCATGATCGGCCGAGATGACGGCCGCGCCGCCCGGGGCGACGAGTTCCCGAAACAGGCGCAGCTTTGCCGCAAGATAGTGCGCGACGGTCGGATGGTAATCCATGTGGTCGCGCGACAGATTGGTGAAGCCGCCGGCAGAGACGCGCACGCCGTCGAGCCGGTATTGATCGAGCCCATGCGAGGACGCCTCGAAGGCGAGATGCGTGACGCCTTCGCGCGCGATTTGGTCGATCTGCCGGTGCAGCGCGATCGGGTCCGGCGTCGTCAGCGAGCCGTAAACGGTGCGCTTGGGCGAGACCAGGCCGATAGTGCCGATGCTGGCGGAAACATGCCCCAGCCGTTCCCAGATCTGGCGCGTGAAGGCGGCAACCGAGGTTTTGCCGCTGGTGCCGGTGACGGCCGCGATGGTCGCGGGCTGGGCGGGAAAAAAGGTCGCCGCAGCCAGCGCCAGCGCGCGGCGCGGATTGGCGACGGCGATGAACGGCACCTTGCTGCCGTCAGGAGCATGGTCGCCGACGACGGCGACCGCACCTGCGGCAATCGCCGCGTCGATGAAGCGCGCACCATCGGTCTTGCTGCCTGCGAGCGCGAAGAAGAGATCGCCCGGCTTGACCACGCGGCTGTCGAGCGCAAGGCCGGTGACGTCGAGCGCCGCGGCGGCGGGCTCGATCGCGGCATCATTGCCTAGCAGGGCGGACAGCTTCATGGTCTTCCAGTCGACAATGCCATGCCGGAAAGCCGAATCTGGGTGGAAAATCCCGACTCAACCGCGGCGATGGCCACCCCCGTTGATTACTGGGTTGTCCTGGATGCTGCAAGAATAAGGCGGTCCGCAGGCGGCAGGTCGAACCGTGGCTCGACGCCCAGAAGCGGCGCGATCCGCTCGATCACCTTGCCGCCGGTGGGCACAGCGTTCCAGCCCGAGGTGATGAAACCATGGGTTTCCGGCAGCGCCTGCGGCTCGTCGAGCATGATGAGGACGTGATACTTCGGGTCGTCGCAGGGCAGGATGGCGGTGAAGGAGTTGAGCACGCGCTTCTTGGCATAGCGGCCGTTGATGACCTTCTCGGACGTGCCGGTCTTGCCGCCGACGTAATAGCCCTTGACGTCGGCGGTCTTGGCGGTGCCGATCTCGGCGTTGAGCCGCATCAGGTATCGCATCTTGTCGCTGGTGTCGGTCTTGACCACGCGCTTGGCCAGCGCTGCGGCTTCCTCCGGGCTGCGCTTCATGAAGGTCGGCGGAATCAAATAGCCGCCGTTCACCAGTGCGTTGATGCCCATCACGGCTTGCAGCGGCGCCACGGACAGACCTTGGCCGAAGGCCGCGGTGACCGTGTTAAGCTCGCTCCAGCGCCGCGGAATCAGCGGTGCCGCACTCTCCGGCAGTTCGGTGCGCAGCCGCGTCAGTTGGCCCATCTTGGCGAGGAACGCCTTATGTGCCTCCACGCCCTGGCCGAGCGCGATCCGCGCCGCGCCGATGTTGGACGAGTAGGTGAAGACTTCCTTGGTGTTGATGAAGCGCCCGAGCGGATGACTGTCGTGGATGGTGAATTTGCCGTAGTGCAGGTTTCCGCGCGCGTCCCACATCGAGTTCAAATTGATCTTGCCGGAATCCAGCGCCATCGCCAGCGTGAACGCCTTGAAGGTCGAACCCATCTCGTAGACGCCGGTAGTCAGGCGATTGATGCGGTCGGGGTCGTGCGCTTCCTTCGGGTTGTTGGGATCAAAGTCCGGAAGCGAGACCATCGCGACGATTTCGCCGGTCTTGACGTTGGACACGATGCCCGACGCGGCCTTCGCGTGGAACTTGTCCTTGGCCTTCAGCAATTCGTCGCGTAGCGCATGCTCGACGCGCAGATCGACCGAGAGCTCGATCGGCTTTTGCAGGCGATCAGTCGCGAAGCCGGCGCGATGGAGATCGGCGAGACCTTGATTGTCGAGCCATTTCTCGATGCCGGCGATGCCCTGGTTGTCGATATTGACGAGACCGATGAGGTGGGCGACCTCGTTGCCCGTCGGATAGACGCGCTTGTTCTCCCGCAGGAAGCCGATGCCGGGAATGCCGAGCTTGTGGATGGCCTGCTGCTGCTGCGCCGTGACCTCGCGCTTGAGCCAGACAAAGCCCTTGCGCGTCCTCAGGCGCTCGCGCACCTCGGCCTCGTCGAGGTCGGGCACGGTCGCGGTGAGAAGCTCGATCGCCTCGTCCTTGTCGATGATGCGGCGCGGCTCGCCGAACAGGCTCGCCGCCTTGACGTCGGTCGCGAGGATCGCGCCGTTGCGGTCGACGATATCAGGGCGCGCGGTCGCCACCACTTCCTGCGCCGCGGCACGGCGGGCGCCATGGGCGTCAGCGCCGATCGCGAACATCACGAGCCGGCCGCCGATCAGGGCGTAGACCGAGGCGAAGGCGAGCATGGCGAGGCCAACGCGCGCGCGCGCCTTCGCGGCGCGGTCGACATTGCGCCCGTAGAGCAGGCTGCGGATCAGACGCTGCCGCCAGGGTTCTATGGGTTTGGCCGGAGTCGCAGCGCTCATTGATTGTCCTCGGGCTGAGGCACGGAGCCCGTCACTGTGTCAGGATCGCTTGCGGCTTCGATGGTGTTGAGCATGGCCCCGATCGGGTCGGGCTCGCCCGGCCTGAACATCCTCGGCGGGCGCTCCGGCAGGTTCTTCAGCGAATCATATTGCGTGCCGTTGACCGGCTTGAGCTGCAGATGCCGGTCGGACAGGCCTTGCAGGCGCAGCGGCGCATCGAGCTTGGCCCATTCGGAACGCAGCGAGGCGATGGCGTCGCGCTGCTCGCGGATCTCCGCATGCAGCCGCAGCACCTTCTCGGTGCGCGCCGTGGAATCCATCTTGATCCGGTAGACATAGGCCGCAGCGAAGATCAGCGCGCCGATGACGAGGAGGTGGATGATGCGCATGTGCTAGCCGCCCCTCATCACGTCGGAGAGTTTTGGCCAGGACGATGCCTCATCGTCCTCATGCGCAGGCGCAGAGGTCCGCTCGGCCGCGCGCAGTTTTGCGGAACGCGCGCGCGGATTATGCGCGACTTCCTCGTCGCCGGCGACGACAGGCCGCCGCGTCAGCAACTCGAAGCTCGGCGGGGTCTGCGCCACCTCCGGCAGGTGCCGCGAGCCGCCGCCGGTCTTCGAACGCGCGGCCAGGAAATTCTTGACGATGCGGTCTTCCAGCGAATGGAACGAGACCACCACGAGGCGACCGCCGGGCTTGAGGATACGCTCGGCCGCGGCCAGCGCCGTCCGCAGTTCCTCGAGCTCTTCGTTGACGAAGATGCGCAGGGCCTGGAAGGTCCGCGTCGCGGGATGGATGTCGCCGGGCTTGGAGCGCACGATCCTGCCGATGAGGTCGGCGAGCGCGCGCGTGGTCGTGAACGGCGTTTCCTGCCGGTCGGCCACAATGGCACGCGCGATGCGGCGCGACTGCCGCTCTTCACCGAACTGATAGATGATGTCGGCAAGATCGCCTTCGGCGGCACGCGCGACCACGTCGGCCGCGGTCGGGCCCGACTGTCCCATCCGCATGTCGAGCGGACCGTCGAGGCGGAACGAGAAGCCGCGCCCGGCCTGGTCGAGCTGCATCGAGGACACGCCGACGTCCATCACGACGCCGTCCACCGCGTCCACGCCTTGCGCCGCGCAGACCTCGGCGAGATCAGAGAAGCGATCCTCGACCAGCGTCAGCCGGCCCGCGGAACGTGCGACGAGATCGGCCCCGCCCGCGATCGCGGTGCGGTCGCGGTCGATCGCGATCAGGCGGGTTCCGGGTACGTCGAGGATGGCGCGGCTATAACCACCGGCGCCGAACGTGGCGTCGACATAGATCCCGTCGGCACGCGGCGCGAGATGATCGATGGCCTCGCGGCCGAGCACAGGAATATGAGGCGTGGAGCTCATGCGCCACACCTGCCGAACGACCAGGCCAGATCGGGGGCGTGCCAGCCCATAACGCCTCGAATCATTCCGCGTCGCGGCGGTTCCACGACAAAGCCCCGGTCCAGCATGGTTACCAAGCCCGGTCGCCCCGGGCCGCAAACCGAGTGTTCCCAGCGGAATTTGTCGGGCAGCCATGGGATTTCGAGCCAAAATTACGCTTTGGCCGCCTCCGGACGCGGGTCGGCTCTTCATCCCTCAGTAACGGCCCTTAGCGTTAAGAAAGCGTTGATCGGCTCGTTACAAGTCGCAAAGGTGAAGCGGCGGTGATGCTTCATCCACACACATCGGCGAAAATGCATCCGTTAACCGCGCCGCGCGATTGCGCGCGGTGGAGGGTAAAGGAATAGTAAAGAGAAGGGCTTGGCCCATTCGCGTCCGACTTGAGTTGTCTATGCCGCCGTCCGGTTCGTCCACCCCATCTGGATCTGATTCGAAGCGTCAACGTGTTCTCCCGGTTCCCAAGGCCGCGGCGAACATGCGGACGTTCGAGCCGGATTCCTCGATCGTCTCCGACATCATCCCCTCCCCGAACTATGGCGAGCGCAACAAGGGCCGGCAGCCCGACATGATCGTGCTGCACTACACCGGCATGCCCGACGTCGAGGGCGCGCTGGCGCGGCTCTGCACGGCCGGCACCGAAGTCTCGGCGCATTACGTCGTGCTGGAGGACGGCCGCATCGTGCAATGCGTGTCCGAGGCCAAGCGCGCCTGGCATGCCGGCGTCTCCTCGTGGGCCGGCGAAGACGACATCAACTCCTGCTCGATCGGCATCGAGATCATCAATCGCGGCCATGACTGGGGCTACCCGGACTATCCGCTGCGCCAGATCGCCGCCGTGATCGCGCTGTGTCGCGGCATCATGCTCCGCCGCAAGGTGCCGACGCATCGGGTGCTCGGTCATTCCGACGTCGCGCCCGCGCGCAAGAAGGATCCCGGCGAGAAATTTCCGTGGCACTCGCTGGCCAATTCCGGGGTCGGTCACTGGGTGACGCCTGCGCCGGTCGTGCGCGGCGAGAGCCTCATGCTCGGCACCATCAGCGATGAGGTGCTGAGCATGCAGCAGGCGCTCGCCAAGTACGGCTACGGCGTGCCGCTATCAGGCAAATACGATGCCGCCACGATGGAAGTCGTCACCGCATTCCAGCGGCATTTCCGTCCCGCGCGGCTCGACGGTGTCGCCGACCACTCGACGCTGTCGACATTGCAGGCGCTGTTGGCGAGCCTGCCGGCCGAGGGCACGCCGGTCGCGTCGAAGTGAGGGTAAGGCTTACACCACTCTCGTGTCCCGGACGCGCGAAGCGCGAGCCGGGACCCAGTCGGCAACACGAGCCTCTGCGGTGAGATGGGCCCCGGCTCTGCAGCGCACCGCACCGGACGATGCTTCGCATCGCCGGGGGCGCTGCGCTGCGTCCGGGGCACGAGCGCCCTACCCCATCTCCCTCACCCGCCGCGCATACAGCCGCCGCAACGGCTCGAGCTGCGTCGCCGCAGTCGCTGTCTGATACGCCTCGCGCGCCTCTTCTTTCCGGCCGAGCCGCCGCAACAGATCCGCGCGCACCGCGGGCAACAGCTCGTAGCCACGGAGCCCGCCTCGCGCGACGATCGCATCGACGAGATCGAGCGCGCGTGCCGGCCCATCGACCATCGACAGCGCGGCAGCGTGGTTGAGCTCGATCACCGGAGAGGGACCGATACGCAGCAATACTTCGTAGAGCCCGGCGATCTGCGGCCAGTCGGTCTCAGCAAAGCTCGGCGCGCGGGCATGCAACGCGGCGATCGCGGCCTGCACGACGTAAGCCTGCGGCCGGCCGGGAATGCGCAGCGCATCGTCGATCAGGCGCAAGCCCTCCTCGATCTGCACGCGATGCCACAGCTTGCGGTCCTGCTCTTCGAGCAGCACGATATCGCCGGCCGCAGTCTCGCGTCCGGCGCGGCGCGCATCGTGCAGCAGCATCAGGGCGAGCAAGCCCTTGATGCCGCCGCGATCCGGCATCAGCCGGTCGAGCAGGCGGGCGAGCCGGATCGCCTCGATCGCGAGATCCGGGCGCATCAGATCCGCGCCCGACGTCGCGACATAGCCCTCCGTGAAGACAAGATAGATCACCGCGAGCACGCCGTCGAGCCGCGCCGCGAGCGCCTCGCGCTCGGGCACCTCGTAGGGGATGCCGGCGAGCCTGATCTTCTGCTTGGCGCGGACGAGGCGCTGCGCCATCGCCTCCTCGCCAACGAGAAAGGCGCGCGCGACCTGCGCGGTGGAAAGGCCGCAGACGGTGCGCAGCGTCAGCGCGACCTGAACCTCGGGCGCGAACGCGGGATGGCAGCAGGTGAAGATCAGCCGCAGCATGTCGTCGTCGAGCATCAGGGGCGGCTCGTCGGCCGTTTGCGCGTTCAGCTCGAGCTCGTGCACAAGCGCCTGCTGCTTGCCGCGGAACACGGCCTGGCGGCGGATGCGATCGATCACCTTGTGCCTGGCGACATTGACCAGCCACGCGCGCGGATTGTCCGGCACTCCGCCCACTGTCCAGCGATCGAGTGCGACGGCGAACGCATCCTGGAGCGCGTCCTCGGCCAGATCGAAATCCCCGACGAGGCGGATCAGCGTGGCCAGCGCCCGCCCCGCCTCGTCGCGGAAGATCTTGTCGATCTCGGAAGGGGTCATTCCCCGACGACGCTCACTTGTCGTAGAGCCAGATCGGCCGCACCTCGATCGACCCGACGCGTGCGCTCGGAATCCGCGCGGCGATCTCGATCGCGGCATCAAGGTCCTTGGCCTCGATCAGATAATAGCCGCCGAGCTGCTCGCGGGTTTCCGCGAATGGACCGTCCGTCGTCAGCGTCTTGCCGTCGCGGACGCGCACCGTGGTCGCGGTCGTGGTCGGCCGCAGCCGATCGCCGGCCTTGAAATTGCCGTTCCGGATGATGGATTGCGTGAAGGCCTCGTACTCCGCCGACATCTTCTGGCTGGTTCCCGTGTCGATCTTCGCGTACTCGGCCTCGTTCTGGTAGATCATCAGCAGATATTGCATCGCTTCACTCCTGTTGTTCGGCTGTGTCGCCGACATCCAGTCGAACGGGGCACGCAGCAAACGACATCTTCAGGATAAAATATTTCGGACCGCGTGTGCGCGGCGATCTCGGCTTGACGGAACCGTCACAAATGCTCCATGCGTAACCAGTCAGTCGGCCGGACGGCCGCTCCGGCAAGTGCCGAAAGGCCGCCGGGGAGGAAAGTCCGGGCTCCCTTGACATACGGTGCCGGATAACGTCCGGCGGGGGCGACCCCAGGGAAAGTGCCACAGAGAACGAACCGCCCTGCTTCGCCTTCTGGCTTCGCAGGGTAAGGGTGAAAAGGTGCGGTAAGAGCGCACCGCGGATCCGGCAACGGAGCCGGCATGGTAAACCCCACCGGGAGCAAAACCGAATAGGGACGGCGTAGCGGGCTGTTCGCGCAAGCGATAACGCCGCGGGGCGATGTCAGGCCCGCCGTCCGGGTAGGTTGCTCGAGGCCGTGTGCAAACACGGTCCCAGAGGAATGGCCGTCACGTATCATTCGCGCAAGCGGGTGGTGCCCTACAGAACCCGGCTTACAGGCCGGCTGATATCTTGCGACGAGGGGCTTGGCGCAAACGCGCCAGGCCCCTCACCATTTCAACTCTGTCATTCCGGGGCGTGCGCAGCACGAACCCGGAATCCATTCATCCACCGTCACTAGCGCCCGATGGATTCCGGGTTCTCGCTTCGCGAGCCCCGGAATGACGAACTAGGCGACGATCTCGTTCAGCACCGCCATCAGCGCCGCCGGCGCGGTGACGTTCGGCGCGTGGCTGGCGTCGAGCTCGAAATAGCGCCAGCCCTCCTCGCTCTTCGTCCGCGCGGCGAACTGCCCGAACACGTCGCCCGGAGGAATGCGCGTGCAATAGATATAGCTGCGCGGCATCGCCGGCTCGCCGTTTGCAAGCTTCAGCCTCGTCTCGAAGCATTTGACCGGCATGTTGACGCGCCGCGCATAGAGCCAGTCGAGATCGGCCTGCGGCGTATCCGGGGGCGGCGGGTTCGGCGGGATGCGATAGCCGTCACCGGAGGCCGCGGCCTTGCGCATCGGTTCGCGGCCCGCTTCGTTGAGGTCGAACAGCGACTGACCGTCACGCGGCACGAAGGCATCGAGGTAGATCAGCTGCGTCACCCGCTCGCGTGCACGGTCAGCAACACCGGTCGCGACCATGCCGCCATAGCTGTGGCCGAGCAGCACGATGTCGCTGAGGTCCTCGAACCTGATGACGTTGAGGATGTCCTGGATGTGCGTCTCGAGATCGACCGCGGGACTGGCGAGATGGGCGCGCTCGCCAAGCCCGGTGTAGGTCGGCGTGATCAGACGATGGCCGGCTTCGGCCATCAGCGGATGCATCTTCTTCCACGCCCATCCGCCGGACCATGCGCCGTGACAGAGTAGAAAAGTCTTCGCGCGTGCGGTCATCGGCGTTTCCATCGTTCCTGTTGGTACGATGGAGTGTAGCGGCCGGGCCCGCGATGTAAACGCCGCCAGCTCAGGCGGCGCGCGAGTCCACCTTCACAAGGACAGGCTCAAGCCCGGTAGCTTCGCGCCGCAGCTTGCCCGCCTCGAAACCGTGCATGCCGACCTGCCATTGCAGGCCAACGATGGCGCCCTTGGTCGGCTGCAGCAGCGCCAGCGAAGCAAACAGCGTCACCGGCAGCCACACCGCGAGTTGCAACCACTCCGGCGGCGCATAGGCGGTCTCGACCGCGAGGATCGCGGGCACCACGAGATGGCCGACCACGACGATCACGAGATAGGCGGGGAAGTCGTCGGCACGCTGGTGATACAGCTCCTCGCCGCAGTGATCGCAAGCGTGTGCGACCTTGAGGAAGCGACCGAACAGATGCCCCTCGCCGCAGTTCGGGCACTTGCCCCGGAAACCGCGCCACATTGCCTTCGCCAGCGAGATCGAACCGGTCGCCATGACCACACCTCTTCCTTTTCGTCGATCCATACAATAAGAACTTGTATCCATACATTCAAAGGATATGGGCCTATATTGCATGGATTGGACCCCTACAATCTCGGAGCTGTCGGGCCCGCGCTATCAGCGCATCGTCGAGGCCATGGAGGCCGACATCGCCGCCGGCCGGCTGGTGCGCGGCCAGCAATTGCCGACCCAGCGCGCGCTGGCAAAGGCGCTGGGCATCGACCTCACCACGGTGACGCGTGCCTACACCGAGGCGCGGCGACGCGGCATCATGGAGGCGCGGGTCGGACAGGGCTCGTTCGTGTCGGAGACCAGCGCGCGCCGTGCGGTCGACCTGCCGCATCCCGTCGCAATCGACCTGTCGATGAACGTGCCGCCGCATCCGCTGGAGGCTCAACTCGACGAGCGCATCATCGCCGGAATGGAAGCGCTCCGCGCGCAATCGGGCCTGACGGCCTATCTCAACTATCAGCCGCCCGGCGGCAGCGCGCATGAGCGCGAAGTGGCCGCGCGCTGGATGCGTTCGCGGGTGCCGCATGCGCAAGCCGACAGGCTGGTGATCTTTCCCGGCGCGCAAACGATCCTCTTCGACCTGCTCGCACACCTTGCGCGGCCTGGTGATATCGTGCTGACGGAAGCGCTGACATTCCCCGGCATCAAGGCCGCGGCAGCGCGGCTCGGCATCAAGCTCGTCGGCGTTACCATGGATGACGGCGGCATCCTGCCCGAAGCACTGGCAAAGGCCTGCCGCACGCACAAGCCGAAGGCCGTCTATCTCATTCCGACGCTGCACAATCCGACCACCGCGACGCTCTCGCCCGAGCGGCGCACCACTATCGCGAAGATCATCCGCGATAGCGACACGATCCTGATCGAGGACGACGCCTATGGCCTGCTCGACCGCGCGGCCTCGCCGATCGCAAACCTCATTCCGGAGCGGACTTATCTTGCGACCACGTTGTCGAAATGCATCGCGCCGGCGCTACGCGTCGCCTATCTGGTGACGCCCGACGGCGACGCGCAGCAGCAGATGCGTGCATATTTGCAGGCGACCGTGCAGATGCCGGCGCCGCTGATGGTCGCGCTGGTGACGCATTGGATCGAAAACGGGATTGCCGATCGGATCATCACCGCCATCCGCAACGAGGCGATCGGCCGACAACAGCTCGCGCAGCGCACCCTGAAAGGCTTTCAGTTCCTGGCCAAGCCCGCGGCGCATCATCTGTGGCTGCGGTTGCCCGAGGATCGACCCGATGTCGCCGCACATTTGCTCCGGAATGGACTGGCGGTCGTCGCTGCCGATGCCTTCATCGTCGACGGAACACCGCCGCACGCGGCACGCGTCTCGCTAGGGGCGGCGCGGAACAGGTGTGAATTGACGGAAGCGCTGCGCATCCTGGTTGGCGCCCTGCAGAAGCCCGCCGACACCAGGCAGATCGTCTAGTCCCTTCTCAACGATGGTGACGGGGGTGACGCCGGCGAACGGCCGGGGTCGCGCCTGACGGATACGCCGCATAGGCTTCGGTTGGCGCCGCTGTCTCGCCACGGGCCGCGCGCCCCGCGGGCGTGAGCTGGCCGCCATTCAGCACATCGCGGTCAGGATGAGCGGCCTGATAGGCCGCAGGCTCCGAAAACTGAGCCTGGGCAAATGTCGGCATCAAGGCGGCTGCGGACAGCAATGCAGCCGCAACGGCAATTTTGGTACGGGTCATCGTCATTCTCCGTCATCTCGTTCGGGGCTGGCCGATCCGTGAGCATGATCGCGGCGTGCGGCCCCGGAATTGAAGTACGAGCGTCATGTAGGCGCGTCTTCCACGAACGCCCGACACCGCAGATCACGCTTGCGTGCGCGACGGATTGACTTGCACGACGGCAGCCGTGCTATGCGGGCAACGGCGATCAACAGTTCGGGATCGCTCCGACGAGGAATGGCCTGTTGGAAACGCTCACCTACGTTCTCCTGCCGCTCGGCGCATTGGCCGGCGGCTTCGTCTCGGGGCTGGCCGGTTTCGGCACGGCGCTGATGGCGCTCGGCATCTGGCTCTGCGTGCTGCCGCCCTCGCTCGCAGTGCCCCTGGTGCTGATCTGCTCGGTGATCGCGCAGACTTCGACGCTGCCGTCGATGTGGAAGAGCTTTGACCTCTCGCTGGTGTGGCCGTTCCTGATCGGAGGGCTGCTTGGCGTGCCGCTGGGGACCATGCTGATCGCCTCGGCCGATCCAAAAGTGTTCAAGCTGAGCGTCGGCGTGTTGATCCTGATCTTTTCGAGCGCGCTGTACCTGAACAAGAGGCCGCTCGCGATCAAGTTCGGCGGCCGGATCGCCGACGGCGCGATCGGCTTTGCCGGCGGTATTCTGGGCGGCCTCGCCGGCTTGTCCGGGCCGCTGCCGATCCTGTGGGCCAACATCCGCGGCTGGAACAAGCACGAGCGGCGCGGCATCTTCCAGCTCTTCAATTTCACGGTGCTGGCGACAGCGCTGCTGCTGCAGACCGCATCTGGTCTCGTCGAGCTCAAGGTGATCTGGCTCGCCATGGTGGCGTTTCCAGGCACCCTGATCGGCGCCTGGGCCGGCGCGCGGGTCTATCACGCCCTCAACGACAAGCATTTCGGCGATGTCGTGCTCGGCCTGCTGTTCATGTCGGGTCTGACCCTCGTCTGGAACAGTCTCGGCGCGCCCTAGCTTCTATGGCCTTTTGGCGAGCGCCATGCCGCCGGCAACGCCGACGCCGAGAACGTAGATCCAGCCGGGCGTGAAGTCGAACAGATGCGTGTTGAGCAGCGAGGTCAGCATGTTCTGCACCACGACCAGCAGGCCGATCCAGCAGGCCAGTCCCTCGCCACGAAACAGCAACAGGTGCGCAAACCAGAGCGCGTAGAGGATCAGGACACCGACGACGCCCCACTGCACGGCCACGCTGAGGGTCTGGTTGTGCGGGTTGCTGACGATCTCCATGCGCAGCGGATCGATTTGTGCATCGGCAGCCGCGCCGGCAAACAGGGGGCGGATCGAGCCGGTGCCATGGCCCACCAGCGGCGCGTCGGCGATGAAGCGAAGCGACTTCCGCCAATATTCCAGACGCGAGCCCATGCCGCTGACCTGACCTTCCTGCACACTCGCCTCATAGTCGGCCTGAAACTTCCCGACGGTTGCGCGCAAATGCGGCGACACGGCGAAGAACAAGCCGGCCAGCAATCCCGTCACAGCCAAAGCGATCAGTGCCGCACGCAGGCGCAGATGCAGCAACGCGAACACCAGCACCAGGACCGGCAGCGTTACCAGCGCCGTGCGCGAGACCACGACGAAGATCATGTTGGCGAGGAATCCGATCACGAGCGCAGCGAACCACGCCGCGCTGCGGGCGCGACCTTGCCGCAGCAGCGACACGACCGGATAGACCAGCGCCAGCGCGCAGAGCGCGAATTCCTGGCTCTGGTCGATATAGTTGCGCACCGCGATCCCGCTTTCGACCTTGTAGGGCCCGCGCGACAGATAGAGCTTCAGCGAAAGTGAGGGGTCGATCGCGACGGCAAAGGAATAGAGCATCAAGGCCGTGCACGATGCCAGGAAGGCGGAAAATACCCAATGGCCGTAGGGCCAACGCTCGAACTGGTAGAGCAGGAGCGGAATGACCAGCAGCTTGGCTGCCGGCCCGATCGCCTGGATTCGCTCCGGCCATGGCGCATCCGACCAGAGCGTGCCCATGGCGGCGAGCATGACCAGTGCGATCGGCAGCAGGCAGATCGGACGACGCAGCGAGCGCGGAAATTCGCGGAGATCGACGAAGGCGAAGGCGATCAGCCAGGGGATGAGCGCGAAGATCAACCCGGTCGTGGTCCACGGCAGCAGCAGCGCGATCAGCGCGACGAAGCGGGCCGGCGTGCGGTAGCGCGCCGCCCAGATCGCGGCGAGCCATGACGCCGGCTTCTGCTCGTTGGTCAGCTCGTTCATTCCGCCCTTCTTACAGCGCACCATCCTCGCAGCACGGCAAATTAGCCGGAGCCGCGGGGATGCAACAAGACGTCGCTAGGCGGGCTCGCGCTGGGATGGCGCGGCCGGTTCGACGACCACAGGCCCCACGCTTTCATCCTGCGGTGGCACCGCCAGGCGCTTGTTGAACTCGCGGCGGAGCAACCAGATGCTCAGCGCCGCCTGCACCATTGTCGTCGCAATCGACAGATACCAGACGTGCTCCATCCGGAATCCCGGCCATGTCGAGAGCCAGATCGACGGCATGGAATAGGTCAGCACCCGTATCGCCGAGGTCCACAACACCGGCTTGGTGTTGCCGAGCCCCTGGAACATGCTGGAGCAGGTAAATATCAGCCCCTGCGCCACCATGTTGAGCGAGACGATCCGCAGGAAGAGTGATGCGACCGCCATGGTATCTGGATCATTCGAGAAGCCGGCAAGCAACACACCCGGCGCAAGCTGCGCGAGGATCATGAAGACGGCCATCACGGCGGCAGCGATGAGCGCCGTCTTGAGGAAGGTCTCCCGCACTCGCGCGCCATCGCCGGCGCCAAAATTCTGACCGGCGATCGGCCCTGCAGCGAGAGCGATGGCAAGCGCCGGCATCTGGATCAGGCCAAGGACGCGCGTCCCGATGCCGAAACCGGCCTGCGCGGCCGGGCCGAAAACGCTCAGCACGTAATAGCCCACGCCCATGATGATGAAGACCATCACGAACTCGCCGCCCGCGGGCAGTCCGACATTGAGAACCCGCTTCCATTGCCGAAGCTGCGGACGCCACTGCGCTGGATTGAAGGCGACATAGCGCTCGACCTTGCGGAAATACGCCAGCAACACCAGCACCCCGATGGCGACCGCGAGCGAGCTCGCCAGCCCCGCACCGGCGACCCCGAACGCATGGCCGGTGCCCCAGCCCGTGATCAGGACCGGCGCCAGCGCGATATTGATGGCCACGGCAAACGATTGCACCAGCATGGTGGGGCGTACGATACCGGTGGCACGCAGCGCGGCCCCCATCACTTGGGTCGAGAACTGCAGGGCGAGCGCCGGCATGAACCACAGCAGATAGGTGGTCCCCGCCTCGACCGTGGCTTGATCGGCGGCGATCGAACGCATGTAGGCGCGCGACAGCGCGATACCGGCGACCAGAGTCAACAGTCCGAACAGCACCGACAGAACGATCGCCTGGTTGAAGATCAGGTTGGCATCCGGCCGGTCCTTGCGTCCCACGGCGTGCGCGATCAGCGCCACCGTGCCGACGCCGAGCATCTGCATCAAGGCATTGACGAGGAAGCCGGCATTGCCGGCCGCGGCGACACCCGCCACGGCGGCATCCCCCAGGCTCGACACGAAGTAGAGGTCAACGAGCTGGCAGATCATGATCGTGACCATGCCGACCATGATCGGAGGCGCCATGGCCAGGATGTGTCTCACGATGGAGCCGTTCGTCAGGTCTTTCATGTCATTCCATCCTTGACGGCTTCCTTGACGTATTCCTTGGCGGCGCGACGGCGGGACGCTCGCCCGCCGCGTGCCTCACTCCGCCGCCGCGATATGCCCGAGCTCCACCACCTGGCGCTCGAACAGGCCGCGATAGATGCCGTCCGGCTTGCGCGCGAGCACGGCGTGGGTGCCTTGCTCGACGATCTCGCCGCGGTCGAACACCAGGATGCGGTCGAGGCTCTTCACCGTCGACAGCCGGTGCGCGATCACGACCGAGGTGCGCCCCTTCATCAACCGCTCCATCGCCTGCTGTATCAGCGCCTCCGATTCCGAATCGAGGCTCGAGGTCGCCTCGTCCAGGATCAGCACCGGCGCGTCCGCCAGGAAGGCGCGCGCCAGCGCCACGCGCTGCCGCTCGCCACCCGACAGTTTCACGCCGCGCTCGCCGACCAGCGTGCCGTAGCCCTTCGGCAGGCGCAGGATGAAGTCATGCGCGTTCGCAAGCCGCGCCGCCTGCTCGATCGCCTCCAGGCTGGCGCCCGGCCGGCCATAGGCGATGTTCTCGGCGAGCGAGCGGTGAAACAGGATCGGGTCCTGCTGCACGATCGCGACCTGGCTGCGCAGCGATTGCTGCGTGGCGTGCGCAATGTCCTGCCCGTCGATCAGCACGCGGCCGCCGGTGACGTCGTAGAGCCGCTGCACCAGCTTGACGAAGGTGGTCTTGCCGGAGCCCGAGCGGCCGACCAGGCCGACCCGTTCGCCGGCCCGGATCTTCACCGACAGCCCGTCATACAACGGCGCGTGATGACCGCCATAATGGAACGTGACGTCGTCGAACACGATCTCGCCGCCTTCGATCGCAATCGGCCGTGCGTCCTCAGCATCGGCGATCCCGATCGGCTCGGCATGGATCGCCACCAGCTCGTCCATGTCGTTGACCGAACGCTGCAGGTTGTTGATGTGCATGCCGACGTCACGCAGATAGGCGTGGATGATGTAGTAGCTGGTCAGCACGTAGGTGACGTCGCCGGGCGAGGCGTGGCCGTACATCCACAGCAGCACCGAACCGCCGATGACCGACGCGCGCAGGCACAGCAGCAGCGACAGCTGCGCCATGGCCGTGTAGTTGTAGCGGAGCCAGGTTCGCCGCACGCGCACCCGCCAGCGGCCGACGACGCGCGCAAGCCGCACATCCTCGCGCAGCTCGGCGCCGAAGGATTTCACCACTGCGTTGCAGGTGAGCGCGTCCGCCAGCGTGCCGCCGACCTTGGTGTCCCACGCATTCGAGACCCGTGCGGCCGGCGCGATGTAGCGCGTCGAAAACACGACGGTGATGGCGACGTAGAAGATCGCCCCTACAGCGATCACCACGCCGAGCGAAGCCCAGTGCAGGCCGATCAGGACCATCGAGCCGATCAACACCAGCAGCGACGGCGCCAACGCCATCAGGATGGTGTCGTTGAGCAGGTCGAGCGCCCACATGCCGCGCGTGATCTTGCGCACGGTGGATCCCGCGAAGGAGTTGGCGTGCCAGTCGGTGGAGAAACGCTGCACGCGTGTGAAGGTCTCCTGTGCGACGTCCGACATGGTTTTGAGCGTGAACGGCACGATCGCCTGCAGGCCGGTCAGCCGCAGCACCACGGAGGCCGCACCCAGCGCCACGATGGCGCCGAAGGCCACCAAAGCCGCATGGCGTGCAGCAGGATCGGACGGGCCGCGCGTCAGCGCGTCGACCAGCTGTCCCGAAAATACGGGCATGAACAGGTCGGCGACCGTCGCACCCAGCAGGCCGCCGGCCACGACGAGGCCGCGCCCCGGCTGCTTCAGCCAGTGCCGGAATACGAAGGGCAATACCACGCGAATCGCGGCGGGCTTCTTGGGCAGAGCGGTCATGACATCACCCGGCCGCTTCGTGCGGGCCGGCTCCATCGACGGACACGGGCCGGCCGCGAGGGCCGGACAGGCGTCACCTAAAGTTGGCTTTGACTTGGGAAGAGGAGCGATCGGGACGTGGCGCCCAATCGAAGCTGGCGGAAGAGGCCTCTAGCAGGCCGCGTACATACCGAACCAGACGATCATCGAGCGCGGGCGTACGATCTGCGAATGCGACGAAATCATGCAAATCTCTCCCCGGTTCGATTGAATGAGGTGCGCTTTATAGATGTGTCGTTCGCGCTTTGCAACGGGGCCCGCGCGAGATCACGGACGAGTGTTGCAATTTGGTGCGGCGGGTGTCGCTGTCGCCACAGTTTCCGTTGTCATCCCCCGCGACCCGGCTACGCCAAGGCTTCGCCGAGGTTTAGGTCCAGGGGCGCCGAAGCTTCAGCGAAGGCGGCAGGCGGGGGGATCCAGTACGCCGCGGCGGCTGTGGCGAGAGCGAGCTCTCCGACGAAGTCCTCTGGAATACTGGATCGCCCGCCCCAGTGCGCAAATGCGCACAAGGCGGGCGACACCGAGACTGAAGTTGCGTCAGTGCGCGTCGCCGCCGGCGGTCGGCGAGACCGGCTTGCTCAGCAGCGTCACCAGCAGGCTGAGGCCGAGATAGAACAGCGTCAGCACGAAGAAGGCATCGCCGAAGCTCATCACCACGGCCTGGCGGTGTACGAGCTGGGAGAGCTGCTTCATCGCCATCAGCGTGGAATCGCCGAGCCCCTGGAACTTCTGCATGAACATGGTGAGGGTTTCGGTCGCGGTGGCGTTGCCCCAGGTCACGCGCTCCTGGAGACGGCTGATGTGCAGATCGGTGCGGTCGTTGAGCACGGTGTTGATGACGGCGAGCCCGACCGCGCCGCCGAGGTTACGCATCAGATTGAACAGGCCCGAGGCGTTCTTCACCCGATCAGGCGCCAGCGTTCCGAGCGCGATGTTGTTGGTCGGCACCATCGCGAACATCATGCCGACGCCGCGCAGGATCTGAGGCACCAGCAGCTCGTAGAAATCGTAGTTGCGGGTGATCCAGGTCATCTGGTAGGAGCCGATCGCGAACACGACGAGGCCGAATGCGATCATGTAGCGCATGTCGATCTTCACCATGAGGCGGCCGACCAGCGGCGCGACCAGGAACATGGTGATGCCGGAGACGAACATGGTCTCGCCGATCATCAGCGCGCTGTAGCCGCGCACTTCGGCGAGATAGCGCGGATAGATGTAGGTCAGGCCGTAGAGGCCGATGCCGATGCAGAACTGCAGCACGCAGCCGATCGCGAAATTGCGGTTGGAGAAGGTGCGCAAATTGACGATCGGTTCGGCCGCCGTGAAGACGCGCCAGAAGAAGGCGATTGCCGAGATCGCGCAGATCCACGCGCAGACCGCGACCGAGGTATCCTGCAGCCATTCATATTGCGGGCCCTCCTCCAGCACGTATTCGAGCGTGCCGAGGAAGCCGGCCATGAACGCCAGCCCCCACCAATCGAAGCGGTCGAGCAGTTCGAAATGCGGCTCGTCGAAATCGACCAGCGCCAGCACGCCGACGGTGATGCCGATGCCGGGCACGACGTTGATGAAGAACAGCCAGTTCCAGGACATCAGGTCGGTGATGTAGCCGCCGACCGTCGGCCCGATCGTGGGCGCGAGCGTCGCGACCAGACCGATGATGGGCCCGACGATGTGGAATTTCGTGCGCGGGAAGACGGTATAGGCCGAGGCGAACACCGTCGGGATCATGCCGGCGCCCAGAAAGCCCTGCAGCGCGCGCCAGAGGATCATCTCCTCGATGGTGGTGGCGAAGCCGCAGAGCAGGCTCGAGGCGGTGAATCCCGCCGCCGAGATCGCGAACAGCAGCCGCGTACCGAAGGCGCGCGACAGGAAGCCCGACAGCGGGATGGCGATGACCTCGGCAATCAGATAGGCGGTCTGGACCCAGGAGACTTCGCTGGAGCTCGCCGACAATCCGGCCTGGATTTCGCTCAAGGACGCCGAGACGATCTGGATGTCCAGGATGGACATGAACATCCCGAACACCATGATGATGAACGCGAACAGCCGCTTCGGCGCGATATGCTCCGAAGCGGGGTCCGCCATCATGGCAGGTGAAGCAGTGGTGGCGTTCGCCATGGCCGTCCGACCTCGCAGCGCTGGGATCGCGATTTACTGCGGGTGGATCGCGGTGGGATCGTCGAGATCGACCTCGTTGTCGGCGTCGGCCGCACCCTTGTTGGTGTCGACGGTCGCATAGACCGACATGCCGGCACGGAGCAGGTTCTGCTTCGCCACCGACTTCGGCACGCGGATGCGGACCGGCACGCGCTGGACGATCTTGGTGAAATTGCCGGTGGCGTTGTCGGGCGGCAACAGCGTGAACACCGAGCCCGCGCCTGCCGCGATGCTGTCGACGACACCGGAGAACTTGCGCATGCCGTAGGCATCCACCTTGATCGTCACCGGCTGGCCGGGACGGATGCGCTTGAGCTGGGTTTCCTTGAAATTGGCGTCGATATAGACGTCATCGAGCGGCACGACGTTGCCGAGGCGCTGGCCGACCGCGATGAAGTCGCCGGTGTTGACGAGACGATTCGAGAACGTGCCGTCGACCGGGGCGCGCACCGCCGTGAAGGCAAGATCGCGTTCGGCCTTGGCGAGCGTGGTCTTGAGTTCGGCGAGTTGGGCCTGCGCTTCGGCCTGCTGAGCCTTGGCGACGTCAACATTGCTGACGGCAACGTCGTAGGCGGCCTGTGCGGCCTTGACCGCGGCGGCGCCCTGGTCGCGTCCGGCTTCCGAGCTTTCGAAGGTGGCGCGCGAGGCAAAGCCCTTGCTGCTCAGCGCCTGCTGACGCTCATAGTCGAGATCGGCGCGCTTGAGGCCAGCCTGGGCCGAGACAAGCTGCGCCTTGGCCTGCGCCACCTGGCTGTCGAGCGCGGCAATCTGGCGGCCGATGCGATCGATGGTGGCCTGCTGGGTCGCGATCTTGGTCGCGGCGGCATCGACCGCAATCTTGTAGTCACCGTCGTCGATGCGGAAGATGACGTCACCGGCACGCACCGTGGTGTTGTCGCCGGCGGGAATCGCGGCGATGTGGCCGGACACGCGCGCGCCCAGCATGGTGTTGTTGGCGCGGACATAGGCGTCGTCGGTGGAGATGTAGAAGCGGCCGACCAGCGTGTAGTAGCCTGCGTAGCTCGCAGCCGCGAGCGCCAGCACCAGGCCAACGCCCATCAGGACGAATTTGCGCTTGCCGGCTTTGGGAGCGCCGGCGGCGGACGCCGCTGGTGCGGATGCGGCCGGCTTGTCGGTCACGGGTTTTTCCGGCGCCTCGGCGGTGCGGCGCTTGGTCTCTTCAGCCACATGCGCGCGCAATTGCTCGGCAAGGGGTGCAGCGCCCTCGATCGCAGCGTCACCGCCCGCGTGCTCCTCCACCGCTTCCTGGCGAAGGACGCGCGCAGCCTGGTCTCTCGATACGGCCATAAAGGCCTCCCCAAAAAAAAATGCGATCAAGGACAGCCGTCCGGCGGCCGGTTCCTGTCGCTCATCCAAATACCATTGACCGAACGGTTCGGTCAATATACATAATATTCCCGCCCGGACCCTACTGGCCCGAATCCTTTATTTGCGTTTCATCGTTAGGCACCCTGTCCAGAAACCTTCCGAGACCCTGAACCAATGGTTGTAGCTGCCGGCGAACATCTGCACGTCATCCAAGAGGAGGACAGCTCCAAGCGCCGCCAGATCCTCGACGGTGCCCGTAAGGTGTTCATGGATCTGGGGTTTGACGGCGCCAGCATGGGCGAGATCGCGCGCGCGGCGCAGGTCTCCAAGGGCACGCTCTACGTCTACTTCGCCGACAAATGCGCGCTGTTCGAAGCCATCCTCGAGCAGGAGGCGCTCCAGCACGGCCAGGTGGTGTTCAACTTCGATCCCGCGCGCGATGTCGAGACCACGCTCAAGGAGTTCGGCCGGGCCTACATCCAGCTGCTGTGCCGGCCCGGCGGCGGATCGGCGATCCGCACCGTGATGGCGATCGCCGAGCGCATGCCCGATGTCGGCCGCCGCTATTATGCGCGGGTGCTGGACAAGTCCATCAACCGCCTCTCCGACTATCTCAAGGCCCACGTCGCTCCTGGCGATCTCAAGATCGACGATTGCGATCTTGCTGCCTCCCAGTTCATGGAGCTGTGCAAGGCATCGCTCTTCCTGCCCTTTGTGTTCCAGGCCGCGCCCGCACCGTCGGAGGAACGCATGACCGAGGTGATCGGCAGCGCGACGCGGATGTTCCTGGCGGCGTATCGGGCGAACTAGCAGCGCGTTGCGCAGACGGGACAGGCGGCACTATATTTGCGGCCATGTCCCGTGATCTTCGCCCGCCTGTCGACATCCTCCATTACGAGATCGTCCAGGAACAAGCCTCCGCGCTTGGACGGATGGGCCGCACGCTGGAACAGGCGCTGGCGCGTCTGCGCGAGTTCGATACCGCAAACGCCTCTCCGGACGTGCCGACCTCGATGCAGCCGGCGCGGCGCAAGCTGGTGATGGAAGCCGGCCAGGCGCTCTGGATGTTCGTGGTGCAGCGTGAGGCGACAGGCTTGCGCGACAGCCGCCACATCATGCGCACCTACAACGTCCCACGCGAGGTGCAGCGCAGCATGGGGCTGGCCCCCGCGCCGTCGAAGCCGGCCTCGTCATGATCCCGCCGGCGCGCTATTCGGGGACCTGCTTCCTCAGCGCTGCGAGATTGTTGACGACCATCTTGGTTGGACCGGTCGAGATGATTCCGTCGTCCTGAAGACGGTTGAGGATCAGGCTGATCGACTGGCGCGTCGCGCCGATCATGCGCGCGAGATTGGCCTGCGTGATGCGGCCGAGCGAGATCGGGCCGCTCTCGTCCTGCGCCGCGTTCTCGCATAATTTCACCAGCAGCAGCACCAGCCGTTCCGCCGCCTTCTGGCCCGCCAGCGTTTGCGCCAGCATGGAATAGGTCTCGCCCTTGAAGCCGAGACACTCGATCAGCGCGACTGCGAATGACGGCGTCTGCGCGATCAACAGGCGGATCGCGTCCTGATCGAGATGCAGCGCCTCGACACGGCCGAGCGCGCGCGCCGACCAGCTATGGCGGTGATCGCCGAGAATGTAGGGGGCACCGACGAAGTCGCCGGCCTCCCAGGTCGCCAGCATCAGCTCGCGGCCCTGCGTGCCGGCGTGAGTGCTCTCGACGATCCCGCTGAGAATGATGTGGATGCCGTCGGCGGGCTCACCTTCACGCAGCAGGTATTCGCGGTTCTGGTAGGTCGCCAGCCTGCCGGTCCGCATCACCAGGTCCAGATCGGACTTGTCCAGCGCCTTCAGCACGTAACGTCCGGTCCCGGTCCCTTGCACCTCCGCGCATGGCTCACCGGGATCGGCCACCTCATGCGCATGACCGCGCCCCACGATAAGTCTCCCCTTCGAGTGACGGCTCGAAGGCTAGGAGGTATCCGATCGGATTGCAACGCGACGCGGATGTTCAAGGCGCGGCCGCCGCTCCCGTGAATGCGCAGGCGAGATCGGCAAGCAGTCGCTCGCGTCCGGCCGGCGCCAGGAACGTGACGCCATAGGGCACGCCGGCCCCGGTGATCGCATTCGGGACGGCGATCGCGGCGAGCCCGAGTGGATTGGCGTAATTGGTGTAGTAGCCGTTGTTGAAATTGGCCGTCAGCGGATCGCGTGCCACCTCGTCGATACTGAGGATGGTGCCGACCGTCGGCACGACCAGCGCATCGTGCGCATCCCAGAAATCGCGAAGCGAATGCTGAGCGCCCTTGATCTCGTAGAGCGCGCGGTAGGCATCGGCCGCGGAAAACTTCCGGCTGCCGAGGATGAGATCACGCACGATCTTGACGCCTGCATCGGGATAGGCGTCGAGGAACGCTCCCACCGAGACGTCACGCTCGGCGAGGAGTGGACCGAAGAACATCAGGTCGTTGATCGAGGTGAACGGCGAGAAATCGACCGGGGCGATCGGCAGCTCGAGCTCTCGCAGCCTGCGCAGCGCATCGCCGAACAGTGCCTCCGTCTCTGCATTGCCGAAGAACTTGAGCTGGTCGCGGCGCGGCGTTGCGATCCTTGGCGAGCGCGAAGGCGACGCCTGCTCGGTCCAACCGGGAAAATCCGGCGGCGAAAAGCGGTCTGCGGGATCGCGCCGCGCCAGCACCCGATAGATGTCGTAACCGTCGCCGGGATCCCGCGTGTAGAGCGAAATGGTGTCGAAGCTCCGGCACGCGTAGACCATTCCGCGCTGGCTGAAGGCGCCCGGCGCCGGCTTGAAGCCGGTCACGCCGCAATAGGATGCGGGCACCCTGCCCGATCCGCCGGTGTCGGTGCCGAACGCGAAGGATGACGTGCCGGTCGCGACCGACACCGCCGCGCCCGAGCTGGAGCCGCCGGGAATGTAGTCCGGATTGTGCGGATTGCGGGCGACGCCGTAGGGCGAGCGGACTCCGACGAGCCCGGTTGCGAACTGATCCATATTGGTCTTGCCGACATAGATGGCCCCGGCGGCGAGCGCGTCGGCGACGACAGGGCTGGTATCCTTCGCCACATACGCGAATTCCGGGCAGGCGGACGTGGTGTGCTCGCCCGCAACGTCGATGCAGTCCTTGACCGAGAAGATGAGCCCGTAGAGCGGCAAGCCGTCGATCTCGCCGACGCGCGCATCGAGCGCGCGCGCCGCCGCCATAACTTCCCCTGGCCCGGCCGTCGATATCCAGACACCGCTCTGATCGGCATCCGCGAGGCGCGACAGCACATGCGCGGCGACATCCGAGGGCTTGAGCGCACCGTTGCGATAGGCGGCGCGAAGATGGCGAGGCGAGATATCCATGTCTGTCACGTGCTCATGGGATTGGGACGTGCCGGCGAGACGCGCCCGCCGGCATCGGTCTCAGCGGCCGATCACCTTCTCGAGATAGGCGGGCTGGATGAAGGCCTCGAAATCGGCCCGCGGCAGCAATTTCGGCAGACGCTCCTGCTTGACCAGGAAGTCGGCGGTCGAGACCAGCGTATCGACGAACTTGCCCTTCCTTGCGGACGTCCCGAGATAGTCTTCCGTGAGCTGCTTGTTGCAGGGAACCATCCCGGTGCCCTTCATCATCCGCGTCGCGTCCGCGAGCGGCAGCGACAGCTCCTCTGCAATGATCTCGGCCGTCTTCTCCGGGTTCTTGAGCCAGAAATCGATGCCCTCGCATTCGGCCTTGATGAACTTCTCGACGTAAGACGGATACTTCTCCGCGAACGCATTCATCACGACGCCGATGTCCCAGGTCGGATAGCCGCGCTTTGTCATCTCGCCCGAGGTGATCAGGATCTTGCCGCCGTTCTTGACGGCCTTGTCAAGATTCGGCTCCCAGAACCAGGCGGCATCGATATCGCCGCGGAGCCAGGCGGCCGCAATGTCCGACGGCGCGAGATCGATGATCTTCATCGAGGCTGGATCGACGCCCTCGTCCTTCAGGGCCTGAAGCAGCAGATAATGCGTCGTCGAACCGAACGGCGCTGCGACCGTCTTGCCCTTCAGGTCTTTCAAGGAGGCGATGTTCTTGTCGGCGCGGACCACCATCGCCTCGACATAGTCGAGCAGATTGATCACCAGGATGCCCTTGATCGGCAGCCCGCGTGTTGCACCGATCGCGGTCGGCGGATTGCCGAGGCCGCCGAAGTCGACGTCGTTGCCGGCAATCGCGCGCAGCATGTCGCCGCCGCCGCCGACCTTGACGTATTTGATATCGACGCCCGGCATCTCCTTGGCCAACAGGCCGAGATGTTTTGTCACGAGCTGTGCATTGACCAGGTTCAGATAGCCGACGGTGATCTTGGCCGGCTTGTCCTCGGCGCGGACCGCGGACGTGAGTGCGAACGTGGCGACGGCAAGCGCGGCAACCAGTCTCTTCATCATGTCAATCTCTCCTCGATCAGGATTAAATTCGGGACCACGGCATCAGGAGTTTCGCGATGCCGCGCATCATCAGGTCGAGCACGACGCCAGTGAGGCCGAGCACGATCAGGCCCATGATCACGACGTCGGACAGCAGGAATTTCGCGGCATCCCAGATCATCCAACCGATGCCGGCGGAGGCCGCGACGATCTCGGCAGCAACGAGAACGGTGTAGGTGAAGCCGAGCGAGATACGCATGCCCGCGAGGATCAGCGGACCCGCCGCCGGCAGATAGACGTGAAAGAGCAGGTGGCGCCGCGTCGCGCCGAGCGACTGCGCGGCACGGACATAGACGGGGTCGACGCTGGTGACGGCCTGGATGGTCGAGA
Source organism: uncultured Bradyrhizobium sp. (assembly GCF_936943645.1). GTDB lineage: Bacteria > Pseudomonadota > Alphaproteobacteria > Rhizobiales > Xanthobacteraceae > Bradyrhizobium. Next base: position 51,139 of record NZ_CAKZJO010000081.1, read on the forward strand.
TCACGATACCCGGTAGGCCGGCAAGAAACAGCAGCGACAGTTTCGAGCTCTCGCCGATTCCGAGCCACATCACCAGCAGCGTGTAGAGCCCGAGCGGAGGCAGGGGGCGATAGAACTCGATCAGCGGATTGAGAAGCGAACGCGCATTCTTCGATACGCCCATGAGCACGCCGAGCGGAATGCCGACGAGACAGGCGAGAGCAAAGGCCACCAGGATGCGGTAGAGGCTCGCGCCGAGATGCTGAAGCAGCGTCGCGCCCTGGTAGCCCTTCGTCATGGTCTTGACGAACGCGGCCCACACGGCTTGCGGCTTCGGCAGGAACAGCTCGTTGGCCCACCCCATCTCCGTGACGACGGCCCAGGCGGCGAGCAGCACGGCGACGGTCAGCGTCGAGAGCAACACTGACCGCGAGATCTTCGGCAGCCGCAGGCTGCCCCGCCGCGTGCGGTCGGCCGAGATCGGAATGGCCATCGGACTTGCCTCGACGCTCATGCGCGCACTCCCAGGATCTGCATGATGGTCAGCGCGTAAATCCGCGTCGCCATCACCGACTTGGTGATCGAGATGTTCTCGTTGTCGACGGCCCAGCCATCCTCGCCCGGCCCGAAGGTCACCGCATTGATGCCGGCTTCGCGGAAACGGATCGTGTCGTTGAACGCGTTCTTGCGATTGACGCCGGGCTCGCTGCCCATCAGGCGCCGGTAGACCGCGCGCAGGGAGCGGCAAGGCTCTTCTTCAACCGGCACGGGCTCGGTCGCGTTGACGAACAGCGAGCCCGGCACCTGGCGCACCCCGACCTTGACGTCGTTGGCACCGGCAAAGGTCGCCTGCCCGAGGCGCTCGATGTCGGAGATGACGCTTTGCAGCGTCATGCCCGGCACGACGCCGACCACCGCAAGCGTGATGGTGCAGGCATCCGGCGAGAACTGCATCTCGCCGGGCAGGCCGCCGCGGATTCTCACCACCGAGCAGCAGGGCGGCGTATGCCCCATGAACTTGCTCGGCACGTGCGTGAACGCCATTTCCTTGAGCTTCGGCAGCAGCCTGGCCGCTTCCATGATGGCATTGACGCTGATGTCGGGCCGCCAGATGTGCGACTTGACGCCCTCGACCGTGACCTCGATCAGGCAATGGCCGGAATTGGCCACCGAGAGATTCATGCCCCAATCCCCGGAGACGTCGCCCCAGGCGGTCGGCTCGGCGGTGATCTCGTAGTCGGCGGTAAGGCCAATCTTGTCGAGCATGTAGATCGAGCCTTCGGTGCCGTTGCGCTCCTCGTCGACCGTGTAGCAGCACATCAGGGTGCCATCGAACTTCACGCCCTCCTCGATCAGAGCCTGCACCGCGAGCAGCGATGCCGCGAGATTGCCGCGCGTGTCCGAGGTGCCGCGCGCGTACAGCAGATCGCCGTGACGCGTGGCCTTGAACGGATCGAAATCCGTCATGTGCCATTTCTCGGGTTCGACCACGGGATAGGTGTCCAGATGATCGTTGAGGATCAGCGATGGTGCCCCCTCCCGCCCCTTCAGCACGCCGAGAACGTTCGGCCGGTGCGGTTGCGCGCTGTGCTTCGTCACCTCCATGCCGAGGGCCTCGAGCTTGCCCGCGACCAGCATCGAGATCGCCTCCTCCTCCGCGGGCGGCAAATCGGGATCGAGCGGATTGCCGGAACGAGGCTGACCGGTGCGGATCAGTTCGGATGCGAGGTCGAGCCAGCGCTCCTCCGTAATGCGCGACAGCACGCGCTGCTCGAGATCGGAAACGGGCGGGGTGACAGTCATCTGCATGACGGGTTCCGTTGGCTCACGGCGCCGGCAGCGCCGCTTCGTTGCGACCCCTTCATTGCAGCGACTGTGCCAACCGCCCGGACGACCCGCCAAGGCGCGATTAGTGATTGCAGTTCAATGATTTGGACGGGAATCCGGCCTGCGCAAATTTTTGCGCGCCAGAGGCGCTTTGCCGAAGCCGCAGCGCTCGCTGAGCAGCCCGGCCTCAGTGCGACGAGGGGCTACAGCGCCATCTCTTCCAGTCGTCGCCAGCCATGCAGGATCTCGCCCGTCTCGCGCGCGAACGCAAAGACGTGGCCGCCGCCTGCCGGCTGATCGTAACGGCGGTCAATTGCTTGGCCGGCGATATGGCAGAACAGCAGCGTACCGACCGCGCCGTGGCCGACAAAGAGGACATCCCCAGGACGATTGCGTGCCAGCACCGCCTCGGCCTCGCGCACAATGCGCACCTGTGCATCCACGGCGCGCTCCCAGCCGCGTACACTGAGCTCGGGTGCGGCAAAGAACTGATCGGCGACGGCCTCGAACTCGGCCGGCTTCAGGAAGCCGGTCGCCGAGCGGTCATTCTCGTGCATGGCCTCGCGGATCTCGATCATGACACCGAGACGAGCGGCGATGATCTCGGCGGTCTCGATCGCCTTGCGCTCGCCGCTCGCGATGATCTGCGTCGTACGTGCGAGCCGATCCGTGCTCGCCAGTGCTTCAGTGCGCGCCCGCCCGACCGGACTGAGGCCCCATTGCGGCACCGGCACGGCGGGGTCGATTTGCACCTGCGGATGGGTGAGATAGCGGACGATGGACATGTCAGTTGACGCGATCGCAGCCCGTCTAATCGTCGGCGTAATCGTCCTCTTCACGCTTGTGCGCCGAGCTCTTGCGCGCGCCAAGCGAGCCGGTCACCGAGGTTTCGCGCGCACTCGCATAGGGGCGGCGCGACTGCGCACGTGATGCGACCTCCTCGCCGGAGACCGCGGCGGGCTGGCAGATCAGGCGGCGGCTGGCGCGGCGCATCAGATCGACGTGGATGTGATCGTAGTGATAGACGTTCGATCCCGGCGCGAGCACAGTTGTGAAATGCGCGCAGGCGCCCGACTGCACATCGCGCAGGAATCCCTGCTCCTCCGGCATGCCGCGCCAGCCGTCCTTCACGGTGACGCGACGGCCGTCGGCGAGCACGAAGGCGGCGATGTCGAGCGCGTTGCCGAACGCATGCTCGGAGATGTGCGAGTGCGGATTGCCGTTCATGCCGCGGCAGGAATAAGCGGAGATCTGCTTGATCTCGGCGACGCGGACGCCGAACCAGCGCATCGCCGAAGGCTGCACAGTGTCGGCGAGCCAGCGGTCGAGCTCGGAGACGATCGGGCAGGCGAGCGTCGCGGTCGGCTTGATCGCGACCGGGCCGACGGTCGTGACGGGATTGCCCTGCGCGGGGCCGAGGCGCGGCAGCGGCTGCTGCGCCGGCGCCTGCGAGTAAGGCGCCGGCCGGGCCGGATAGCTCGGTGCGTTCATGTAACGCGATGCACCGGCGACGTCGGTGCCATCGGGCGGCAGGTCGATCTCGTCCTCCTGCGACGCCACACCTGGCGCGTTCAGCGACATCGGCCCGGACGAGGCACCATAGCCGGCGGGCTGGCGCACCGCGGCTTCGGGATAGTTCGAACGCTGCGGATAGGACGATGCCGGATAGTTCGAGCTCTGCGGATAGTTCGAGCGCGGCTGGGACACCGGCCAGCGCGGCTGGCCGCCGATGCTGCCCGGCGGGCGCAGTTCCTCGTCGGCGAAGCCGTAGCTGCTCGAGGCTTCGCCGAGGGCGGCGACCTTGAGCGGAAACTCGGCGCCGCACATGCCGGGCCCGGAGATCGGATCGATCCGGACGAGATCCGGCCCCTCTTTCACCGCGCCCGATTTCAGGCAAGCGGCTTCAGCCTCGGCCCGCCATGGTTCACGTTCGGCCTGGAAGAAGCCGCGACCGCAACCCGCTAGCGAAACAAGGACGATGGAGCCGACGAGATACAAACGAACTCCGCGCGTCATGCACGCACGTTCGGTGAATTTACTTAAAGACTCTTCAACACGTTGGTTTCACTGTTCTTTAACCATGCCGGCCGGAGCGAACCAAAACGCTGCGAGGGCTGAGCGACAGCAAGGCTGACTTTTTCGCGGCGAGACTTTCTGTTAACCATGAAGGCTCGCGCGGAAACTGACGCGCGTGGAGGGAGCGACCTCATGACGTTCGCCGGGAGACTGAGCGTAGTCACCGCGTACCTCGCCATGGCCTTCGTCGGCGCCATCGTGCTCGGCATGATCTAGACGGCAACAGTCGACCAACTGCAGCTTCCCCTCCCCCGGAGGGCAAGCGAAGCGCTACGACCGCTCGCTCCACTGCCGCGACGTGGTGAGCAGCTGCACGCGCGGCGTCTCGACCCGCGTCCAGTCGTTGCCGGAGCACCAGAAATGGCCGATCGCGCAGGCTTCGACGTGAAGCCTGCCGGAGTTCTTCAGCGTCATCGTTCCGTAGAAGGTGCGTCCGCTGGAACGGCTGTAGATGCTGCCGGTCCAGACGTCGTGCGCTTTCGGCTTCATGTTGACGAGCACGCTCTCGCCGCGATTTGAAGCCTCGGTCAGCGCGTAACCGCACAGCGCAGGACCACAGCGCTCGATGCGCACCGTGCCCTTGGCGCCGGCGCTCTCCCATTCGCCAAGCGGCGTGTAGCCCTGCGCGTCGTCGGTGCCCTGCGCGGCTGTCACGGCCTGCTTGATCTCCGGGCTCGGAGCGGGCGGCGGCTCCATGCGCGGCGGAGCGAGCGTCACGGCTTTCGGTGGATCGACGCGCGGCAGGTCAACCCGCGGCGGATCGGGATTCAGCGCCTCAGGTCTTGCTATCTCGGGTTTTGGGGCCGGCGGCGGCGCAGCGTGCTGCGACGTCGTCGCGGCAAGGATGGGCGCTGCAGGCGCAGGTGGTGTCGCGACCACGGCCGGCGGCGGTGGACGAATCGAATTGGCGGGAGCGACCGGCGCCTGGACAATGGGCGCCGGCCTCGTTGCGGTCTCTTCCACCGGCCGAAGGCTACGATTGGACGAGATCGATACACAGGATGTGGACCGGCACGTCCGGGGCGCCTCGACATGGAAGCGGTGGCCGCCGATCGAGAACGAGTAGGAGCCGGCCTCGGCTGCGGGCGCGGCCACCGTCAAAGCGATCAATGTGCCAAGCGAAGTCAAAAGCCGGGTCATCGGCGCCTCCTGTCGTGTCGTGACAAGGTTATGCGGGATGAACCGCGGCTGGATGTGCGCTGGCTCACCCAGGCGTCTGGGGCCGTTGTGACTCCCATCACAGAACGTCCCGCCAGCCCGGCATAGGGTCGAACCACGCTTCACCCACCGGCGACTTCAGTCCATCGGGACCACGCCATTTTCGGAGGTTGTCATGAACAAGCTCACCATCGCCGCCACCGCGCTCTTCCTGGCGTCGACCGCCGCCGCGCATGCCGGCGGAAATACGATCTCGTTCCAGATCGAGGGCCAGCACATCCGCATCGAGACGCCGCGCAACTGCGCTTCGCTCAATTGCGTGACCATCGTCGCGCCGGGCCTGTCCGACAAGCCGATCAAGCTGAACAACATCAACCTCAAGGGCCTCGGTGGCTCCAAGGACGATGACGTCGACACCACGCCGGCTCCGGCCACCACCGCGCAGCCCGCGCCTGCTCCGGCGCAGCAGCAACCCGTGCAGCAGGCCCCGGTCCAGGCAACCGCACCGGCCGCGCCTGCGGCGCCCGCTCCGGCCGCGACGGTGGCCGCCGCTCCGTCTGCCAGCTACGACAATACGACGCCGCCCGCGCCCGTTGCGGCTCCCGCTCCCGCTCCTGCGCCGGTCGCGGTTGCTCCTGCGCCCGCTCCGGCCCCGGTGGCTGCGGCGCCCGTGGCCGCCCCGAACTCGCCGATCGGCGTCTGGGCGACCGAAGAGAACAAGGGCAATGTCCGCGTCGAGCAGTGTGGCGCCAATCTGTGCGGTTATGCCGAGAAGACCAACGAGCGCATCCTGATCAACATGAAGCCCGAGGGCTCGAAGTGGAGCGGCCGCATCCACGATCCCAACTCCGGCCGCAACTACGACTCGACCATCGCGATGAAGGGCCCGAATGCGATGCGCGTGCAGGGCTGCGCCTTCGGCGGCATGTTCTGCGGCGGCCAGACCTGGACGCGTGTGAACTGAGGTTCAACGTAGCCGTTCCGTTGAAAGGGGCCCGCGAACCGGGCCCCTTTGCTTTTGCCGCACGATTGGCGAGGTGCGCTACCTCACAGAGCCTCCCGCGCGCGTGACAGGTCTCACATCTCCGGTTCCGCGTCCGTGCCACGTTCCCCGCATGGTCACCCACAGGGGCGTGTCATGAACGGCTTTCGCAAAGGTCTCTTCGCCATCCTCGTCGCCACCGCCTTCCCGCTCGCAGAGGCTGATGCTGCGACAAGCAGTTTCGACGGCACATGGAATGTCCGCATCTCCTCATCGAGTGAGACCTGCGGCAACGGCGCGACGGTGGCGATCGGCATCAACAACGGTCAGATCGCATCGAGCAGCGCGGCGGTGTCGGCTTCGGGCCGCGTCGCCGACGCCGGCAGCATCAACGTCACCCTGAGCACCGGCATCAAGCGCGCCGTCGGCTTCGGCCGCCTCAGCGGCACGTCCGGCTCCGGCACGTGGCGCGGTGCGCTGTGCACGGGCACGTGGACGGCGGAGCGGATGTAGGTTGTCGTGTCCCGGACAAGTTGCGACGCGAAGCGTTGCTGCGCAGAGCCGGGACCCTGTCGCGCCAATCGTTCGGAAGATTCTGGGCCCCGGATCGGCGACGCATCGCCTTGAGGCGATGCATCTTGTCCGGGACACGCAGCCTAGCCCAGCGGCGCCGAATACTCCGCGTCCGTGACCGGCTCGAGCCAGGTCGAATAGACGCCGTCGAGCGCTTCCTGCATGGCGATGTGGCACATGCTGTTATCAGGCGAGGCGCCGTGCCAATGCACTTCACCCGGCGGAATCCAGACGGTGTCGCCGGGACGGATTTCCTGCACCGGACCACCCTTGGTCTGGACGCGGCCGACGCCGGAAATCACGTAGAGCGTCTGCCCGAGCGGATGATGGTGCCAGTTGGTGCGGGCGCCCGGCTCGAACGAAACGCGCGAGACGTTGAGCCGTGCCGGCGCGGGCGCCATGTTGATGGGATCCTGCAACACGGTCCCGGTGAAATTTTCCTTGGGCGCGCGGCGGGTGGGCCGTTTGCCTGCAAGCGTGATGTCCATGACGTCCCTCGTTTCCTGATCCGTTACTTCTTGCTGGCGGCGTAGCGCGCCTTGGTTTCGGCGTTCATGGGATAGAGACCGGGCAGCGCCGCGCCGTTGTTCACCTCGCCCACGATCCACGCTTCCATCCGCTCCTGCTCGACGCCCTCGTTGAGCACGTGCTCGAGCATCGCCTGCGGGATCAGCACGCAGCCGTCCTGGTCGGCGACGACGATATCGTTCGGGAAAACGGCAACGCCGCCACAACCGATCGGCTCGCCCCAGCCGACGAAGGTCAGGCCCGCCACCGACGGCGGCGCGGCATAGCCGTCGCACCACACCGGAAGATTGGTGCCGAGCACACCCTCGACGTCACGCACGACGCCGTCAGTGACGAGCGCGGTGACGCCGCGCTTGACCATGCGGGCGCAGAGGATGTCGCCGAAGATGCCGGCGTCGGTGATGCCCATGGCGTCGACCACGGCAATGCAGCCCTCGGGCATCGCCTCGATCGCGGTGCGGGTCGAGATCGGCGAGGACCAGGATTCCGGCGTCGCCAGATCCTCGCGCGCCGGCACGAAGCGCAGCGTGAAGGCCGGTCCCACCAGGCGCGGCAGGCCCGGGCGCAGCGGCCTCGCGCCCCGCATCCACACATTGCGCAGGCCCTTCTTGAGCAGGACCGTGGTGATGGTGGCAGTGGTGATGCCGGCGAGGGTCTTGCGGGCTTCGGGGGACAACGACATGGACGAGAACGAGCTCCGGGGTGCGGGAAAGAACGCGCGCATCTTGCGAGCCGCAGCCCTTGCGTCAAGGGCCAATAGACCCGCAGGAATGCAGGGCCGCACAGCCGTTATGCGACGCGATAACAAGGCTTTATCGCCCTCCCCTGGATTAATTTATTGGACTTGCGGGCGCATTTACGCGAAGCAGGGGTGACGCGGAACTCAAGGTCGAGCCCGCGTTCTTCCGAAGCCCGATTTTGACAGCTCACCTCGACAGCTCAATGGCCGCGACGCTTCCTCCGCCCCGCCTTCTGCCCAGTGGCGACAGTGCCGTCACGGTCGAGTTCAGCCGCACCATCGACGACGATGCCAACCAGCGCGTGCTGGCGCTGGACAAGGCGCTCGCCGCAAGCCCCATCGAGGGCATCACCGAGACGGTGCCGACCTATCGCTCGCTGCTGGTGCATTACGACCCCGGCAAGATCAGTTTCGATGCGCTCGGTGACAAGCTGCTCCCCATCGCGATCCAGCCACCGCCGCCGGTCACCAAGACGCGCCGCTGGCGCATTCCCGTGGCCTATGGCGGCGAGCACGGCATCGATCTCGAGGATGTCGCCAAGGCGCTCAGCACCACGCCCGACGACATCGTCGCCCGGCATGCGGGCGGCGACTACAAGGTCGCCATGATCGGCTTCACGCCGGGCTGGTCCTATCTCAGCGGCCTCGACAAATCCCTGCATATGTCGCGCCGGCAGTCGCCGCGGCTGCTGACGCCCGCCGGCACGATCTCGATCGGCGGAGTCCAGGCCGGCATCCAATGCCTTGCCGCCCCCAGCGGCTGGCATCTGCTCGGCCGCACGCCGGTGCGAACCTATCAGCTCCACCGCAATCCGACCTTCCTCACCGAACCCGGCGACCGCGTGACGTTCTTCGCCATCGACCACAGGACCTTCGACGAGATGGACCGCGCGGCGGAAGCCGGCGAGATCGTCGCCGAGCAGGTGAACGCATGAACCGGCTCGTCGTCGCCAGCATCGGGCCGGCAAGCTCCGTTCAGGACGGCGGACGCCACGGCGCGCAGCGCTACGGCCTGACGGTCAGCGGCGCCATGGACCGGCTGTCGCTGGCCGCGGCGAACACGCTGGTCGGCAACGAGCCGTTCGCGGCAGCTGTGGAGATCGGCCCGTTTGGCGCGTCCTTCACCGCGCGCGACGGCGCCGTGCGCGTGGCGATTTCAGGCGCGCCGCGCAATGCGGACGTCGCCGGAAATCCGCTCGCCATGGACTCGTCGGTGACGCTGAAAGACGGCGAGACGCTGACGCTGGGTTTCGCCCGCGGCGGCGCCTTCACCTATCTCGCCATCGAAGGCGCCATCAAGGGCGAGGCGGTGTTCGGCAGCCTCGCGGTGAATGCCCGCGCCGGCCTCGGCAGCCCCTACCCGCGCCCGCTCCAGGCCGGCGACGAGTTCAGCGTCGATGCCGCGAGTGGCGCGCCGGAGTTGCGGATCGAATTGCCGAAGCCCGTGAGCGGTCCGATCCGTGTTCTTTTGGGACCGCAGGACGACGAGTTCGACGACGCCAACAAGGCGCTGTTCCTGGAGAGCGAGTGGAAGATCTCGGCGACCTCCGATCGCATGGGCTACCGGCTCGAAGGACCCGCGATCAAGCACCTGCACGGCCACAACATCGTCTCCGACGGCACCGTCAACGGCAGCATCCAGGTGCCCGGCAACGGCGCGCCGATCGCGCTGATGATGGATCGCGGCACCTCCGGCGGCTATCCGAAGATCGCAACCATCATCACCGCCGACGTCGGCCGCCTCGCGCAGACCTCGGCGGGAACGGCGTTCCGCTTCAAGGCCGTCAGCATGGCCGAGGCGCAGGACGAGGCGCGCAAGTTCGCGCAAGCGATCAAGACCCTGCCCGATCGCCTGCGCGCCTCCGACACTGTCGAGCTCAACATCGAGGCCCTCAGTGATGCCAACGTCGCCGGTTATGCCGTGAGCGCCGTCGATGCCGGGACGTGGCAGGTCACCGCGGAGCCTTGAACGTAACAACAAGACCAGAGGCGGAGAGCACCCATGAAGACGATCGATCTGAACTGCGACCTCGGCGAAGGTTTCGGCGCTTGGGAGATGGGCAACGACGCCGCGATGATCGACCTTGCTAGCTCGGTCAACGTCGCCTGCGGCTTCCATGCCGGCGACCCCGATATCATGCGCCGGACGGTGGAGCTGGCGAAGGCGCGCGGCGTCTCGGTCGGCGCCCATCCCGGCTACCGCGACCTGCACGGCTTCGGCCGGCATCCGATCGCGGGGCTCAAGGCCTCCGAAATCGAGAACCTCGTCGCCTACCAGATCGGTGCCTTGCAGGCGATCGCGACCGCGGCAGGCCACAAGGTCACGCATGTGAAGGCACATGGCGCGCTCTCCAACGTCGCCTGCGAGGACGACATGACGGCGAAGGCGATCGCCGCCGGGATCAAGGCGGTCGACGCCAGCCTGATCTTCGTCGTGCTCGCCAATTCGAAGCTGGTGAAGGCAGGCGAAGACGCCAACCTGCCGATGGTGCACGAGGTGTTCGCCGACCGCGCCTATGAGGACGACGGCAACCTCGTCTCGCGCAAGAAGCCCGGCGCGGTGCTGCACGACGCCAAGGCGATCGCCGACCGCGTGGTCCGCATGGTGCAGGACGGCGCGGTGGTCTCGGTGACAGGCAAGGTCATCAAGATGCGCACGGATACGGTGTGCATCCACGGCGACACCCACGGCGCCGTGGAGATCGCCCGGACCTTGCGTCAGGCATTGAAGACCGCGGGGATCGAGGTCGCGCCGTTCAAGCGCGGGTCGTGAGACACATCAGGTGCCGTAGGGTGGGCAAAGGCGCATAGCGCCGTGCCCACGATCTCCGCATGATCGAAGCAGGTGGTGGGCACGCTCCGCTTTGCCCACCCTACCGGACTAAGCAAGACGCTAGAACGGATGTACCGACAACGTCCCGAACACGATCGCCGCGATGACCGCAAACGCGCTGTAGAGCGCGACATGGTGCATGCTCGCACCGGTCCGCTGCGAGAGCGAGCGCGCGTAGAAATGCAGTCTGGCTTCCGCCGATAGTTCGCGCATGGTCGATCTCCAACGCCCCATTTGCGGGATTATGAAGGATCAACCTGGGCGGGAGGCAAGACGGTGGCGCAAATAGCGATGCGCCTCCTCCGAGAAGGCCGCATCACAGAGGTAAATTCTCTCCAGGAGCGGGTTCCGAGAATCTTATTCGCTCAAATCCGAGCCAGTTGGAACCGGCTCGGATAACCGATTGACGACGGTCAGTACACGTCCGCCTGGAAACGGCCGGTCTTCTTGAGCTCGGCGACGAAGCTGACCGCCTCGTCCGTCGAACGCGCCCCGAACTGGGCGACGATGTCGACCAGCGCGCGCTCGACGTCCTTGGCCATCCGCTTGGCATCGCCGCAGATGTAGAGATGCGCGCCGTCGGCGAGCCATGTCCACAGTTCGCGACCGACCTCGCGCATGCGGTCCTGCACGTAGAATTTCTTCTCGCCGTCGCGCGACCAGGCCAGCGACAGCCGCGTCAACTGGCCAGAGGTCTTCATCGCATTGAGCTCTTCCTGGTAGAAGAAATCGCAATCGCTGCGCTGATGGCCGAAGAACAGCCAGTTCTTGCCGGGCGCGCCGGTCGCCTTGCGGTCGAGCAGGAAGGCGCGGAACGGCGCAATGCCGGTGCCGGGACCGATCATGATCACTGATGTCTTCGGGTCCTGCGGCAGGCCGAAATTGTGCGCCTTCTGCACATAGACCTTGAGCTTCTCACCCTCGTTGATGCGCTCGCCGAGGAAGGTCGAGGCGACGCCGACACGCTTGCGCTTGCCGATCAAGTATCGCACGGAATCGACCGTCAGAGACAGCTTTCCGGGCGTGGCATTGTGCGACGAGGAGATCGAATAAAGTCGCGGCTGCAGCGGCTCCAGCGCCTCCACGAAGGCCTCCGGATGCGGCCGCGTGCCGGAGAACTTCTGCAGTGCCGCCATCACGTCGAGCGTTGCGGCATCGCCATCGGGATCCTCTCCCTGCGCCAGCGCCCTTGCCTTCTCGCGCTGCGCGCCGCCGGTGATGAAGGAGATCAGCTCGAACAGCGAGTCCGGCGCCGGCGACAGCGAGACGTCGTCGATCAACACCTCGCGCAGCGTCTTGCCGTTGACTTTGGTGGTGTGGGAGGCGCCGAGCAGCGCGATGATCTGGTCGACAAGGCCGACATCGTTGCGCGCGAACACGCCAAAACTGTCGCCGACGACGTAGTCGAGCTTGCTCTCGGAGAGGTCGAACTCGACGTGGTAGGTCTCCTTCTCCGACTTGCCCTTGTTGAGCAGACGCCGCGACAGGAAGGTCGCCTCGGTCGGATTGTCGCGTGAGCGGCCGGGCTCGGCGATCGTCACGGTCACGGCGGGCGCGGCCACAGCGTCCGACTTTTCGGGCGCCTTCGCCGCGGGAGCCTTGTCGAGCTCCTCGGCGAGCGACTTCAGCATCCGCGCGGTTTCCTTGCCGCCGGGAACGCAGAGGTTGAGCCGCGCCTCGCTGCGGCTGGCGATTGCCTCGGAATAGTCATGGCAATTGTAGCCGCACTGGCCGCAATCCTGCTGCGCCATCGCCGCCATCATCTTGCGGCGGACGGGCCGGCCCTCGGCGAGCTTCATCCGATCGGCAATCGGCATGGTCTGGTCGTGCCATGGCGCTTCGCCGTCGTCTCCGTCACCGGCGCCTTGCATGACGGCAGCGCCCTGCTCGGCTGACAGCGGCGCGGCCAATTCAGGCGACAGCAGTCCGGCAAAGAAGCCGTTCAGCCAGGAGCGCTGCGCGTCGGAGAACGGCGCGCTGGCGGGAATGATATCGAGCCTGGGCGGAGGGGTGATCTGGTTCATGCGGACACCTGTGCATCGGCAAGCTTGCGCAACGTTTCGCCGTCATGGCGGCGCGCGAAAGAGAGGAACGTTTCGTCGGCGGACGAACGGTGAACGAGATAGGCCTTGAGCAGTCCCTCGACCGTCTTCGGCGCGTCTTCGGCCTTGAGGTCGTGATAGACCTCCTGCCCGACGTCGGCATCGGGGCCGAAGCCGCCGCCGGTGAAGAGGTGATAGCCTTCGACCGTGTCCTCCTCATTGATCGGCACGCGCGCACCGATCAGGCCGATGTCGCTGATGTAGTGCTGCGCGCAGGAATGATGGCAGCCGGTGACATGGATGTTGACCGGCTTGTCCATGGCAACGCGCGGCTCGCACCAGTCGCCGATCTCCTCGGCATTGCGCTTGGTGTTGGCGGCGGCAAAGCGGCAGCCGGCATTGCCGGTGCAGGCGATCAGGCCGGCGCGGATATGGGAAGCCTCGACCGCGAGCCCGATCTGCTTGATCGCGGCGATGGCAAGCTCGACATTCTCGTCGCGCACGCCCGAGATCAAGAGGTTCTGCCAGACCGTAAGACGGATCTCGCCATCGCCGAGGTCGAACGAGACCTTGGCGAGGCCCCTCATCTGCTCACAGCTGAGCTTGCCGAGCGTCAGCGACACGCCGATCCAGTTGAGACCGTCCTGCTTTTGCTTGTGCACACCGACATGCGCCATGCGGTCCGCGGCAGGTCGCGGCGCGAAGGCTTCCTCCGGGACGCGCGTGAACGGCGTCTTCAGTCGCTCCTCGACCAGCTTGAGGAAGCCGTCATGACCCATCGCGTCGAGCACGTATTTCAGCCGCGCCTTGTTGCGGTTGGTGCGGTCGCCATGGTCGATGAACACACGCACGATGGCGTCCGCCACGGCGGTCGCCTGCTCCGGCTTGACGATGATGCCGGAATATTTCGCAAAGTCCTTGTGGCCGGTGATGCCGCCGAGGCCGAGCCGGAACCAGACGCCCGGCTCCACGCCAAAGCCGTCCTTCACCTCGAACGCGGTGAACGCGATGTCGTTGGTCTCTTCGAGCACGGCGATCCTTCCGGCACCGTCGAAGGCGACGTTGAACTTGCGCGGCAGGCCGTAGAGCGAGCGATCGTTGAGGATGTGGTAGTGCCACTCGCGCGCATAGGGCCGCGTGTCGATGATTTCCTGCGGATCGATGCCCGCCGTCGGCGTGCCCGTCACGTTGCGGATATTGTCGGCGCCGGAGCCGCGCGAGCACAAGCCAAGCTCCTGGATGCCCTCGAGCAGTTTCACCGCGTGCTTCGGCGGGATCTCGCGGAGCTGCAGATTGGCGCGCGTGGTGACGTGGCTGTACGGGCCGCACAATTCGTCAGCGAGATCGGCAAGGCCCGACAGCTGCCAATGCTTCATGATGCCGTTCGGAATGCGCAGGCGGCTCATATAGGAGTCCTGCGTCGGCGCGACGTAGAAGATGCCGTAATAGCGCCAGCGGAAATTGTCCGCCGGGCTCGGCGGGGCGTTGTCGGCTGCCTGCTGGCGCAGCCGCGGATAGGCATCGAAGGGATGCTCGTCGCGCTTGAACTTCTCCTGGTCGGCGAGCTTCTTGCCCGACGCGATCACCTTGTCCTGCGCCTTGATGTGCACGGCATCGGGACCAACCGGCTCGGCATTCGCCTTGCCGGCGCCGCCGCCAAGACCACCGCCAACACCGCGGCCGACCCGGCTGATCTGCAGACCGGTCGTAAATCCTTCGAGATAGCGTTTCTGCTCGTCGGTGAAGTCGACTGCGAGCGTATCGATTTTCATGGTCGGTAACGAAGCTCCTGCGGCCACACGGGAGTGGCATCGACGGACATTGGCGCGACCCGCGAGGAACTGGGCTGGCTCAGGAGCCGGCTTCATTACCCAACGGTCCGATCAGCTTCGTTGCTGCGGGACTTGGCTCAGCAGGCACCTGTGACAAGCTGGCCGCACTGCAACATTCAAGTTGCGTGCCAGCTTTGACAAAACAGGAAATGTAGTGATTTCAGATAATTAGGTGGATACCCTGAAGATCCCAGGGTGCGAACGGCTCACGAAATTCGAGCACGCAGCTCAAAATCTAGCCGATGTCACAACTTGCCCAAGAATTAGGCAGAGCGAATCAAGTCTTCCAGCGCCCAACCTCGAAGGCCTCAAGATGCCCCCGGATGTTGTCGGGATCGAAGACCGGGCCGGCGAATGCCCCGAACGCCGCGGGAGCCTGCTCGGGCGGCCGGCGGCCGAGCGCCGCATCGTAAAGGTCCGGCCTGAACACGGACATTGCCGTCTTGACGCCTTCGGGGTTGAGCGCGGTCTGCCCCCACCGCACCATCTGCGCATAGAGCCAGGCGGCCTGGACCGGATCGGGACGCCCGGCCTCCTCCCGCCCCACCAGGAGATAGCGGCCGCTTTCGCGGAAGGTGCCATCAGGGGAGATCTTCAGACGCCCGGTCAGCGTGCGCTGGATGACTTCGGCATCGACGCCGATCCGCTCGGGCCGCGCCAGGATCTCCGCGGCTTCAGTGAGGTTCGCGGGCTGCTCGATGAACTCGGCCCCCTTCACCGCCGCACGCACGAGGCTTGCGACCACGTCCGGGTTCTTGTCGGCCCAGACCTCACGGACCGCCAACACCTTCTCGGCGGCGCGCACCAGGATGTCGGAGACGAAATGCAGGATGTGGCCGATGCCGAGATCGACCGCGACCGAATTCCAGGGCGCGCCGACGCAGAACGCATCGACATGGCCGTTGGCGAGACTGTCGACCATGTAGGGCGGCGGCAACACGACGAGGCGCACATCCTCGTCCGGGTCGACGCCGGCCGCCGCCATCCAGAACCGCAGCTGGTAATTGTGGGTCGAGAACGGGAAGGTCATGCCGAAGGTCAGCGGCTCGGCACCCGCCTTGCGCCGCTTGGCCACCACTTTCGCCAGCGCTTTCGCCGTCACCATCGGGTCAAAGCGATCGCCGTCGATCTCCTCCATCAGCGCCGCATGGAGTGCCGGCGACACCGTGATGGCATTGCCGTTGATGCCGAGATTGAAGGGAGCTGCGATCGGCACCTTGACGTGGCCGAGCCCGAGCGAGGACGCGATCGCCACGGGCGCGAGCAGATGCGCGGCGTCGAACAGGCCGATATTGAGCTTGTCGCGGACGTTGGACCACGACACTTCGCGCACCAGCTCGACGTCGAGGCCTTCGGCGGCGGCAAAGCCCTTGTCGACGGCGACGATCAGCGCGGCGGCATCAACCAGCGGAATGAACCCGATGCGCAAGGGGGCGGTCATTTCAGCATCTCCGACGCGGTGATGATCGACTGCGCGATCTCGCCGATTTTCTTCTTCTCGCGCATCGCGGTCGAGCGCAGCAGCACGTAGGCCTCGTCCTCGGTGAGACCCTTCACCTTCATCAATATGCCCTTGGCGCGCTCGATGATCTTGCGGTCCTCGAGCTGCGACTTGGTCCGCTCCAGCTCCTCCTGGAGCTTGGCGAAGGCGTTGAAGCGGGACACGCAGAGGTCGAGGATCGGCTTGATGCGCTCCTTCTTCAGCCCGTCGACGATGTAGGCAGATACCCCCGCCTCCACCGAGGCCTGGATCGAGGCGGAATCGCTCTGGTCGACGAACATCGCGATCGGCCGCTTCACGGCGCGGCTGACCTGGAACATCGCCTCCAGCACGTCGCGGCTGGGGTTTTCGAGATCGATCAGGATGATGTCGGGATCCACCGCATAAATACGGGCGAGCAGGCTCTGCATCTCGCTGATATGGACGACCTGCGTGAATCCGGCCTCCCGCAATCCCTCCTCCAGGATCGCAGCCCGGACAGGGCTTTCGTCGACGATCACGATTTTGGGCGACTGTTCGGCGCTCATGGCTCACTCACGGCAGGTGATTCATCCATAGCACGCCGGAACGCCCTGCAAAGGGTTGTAATTGTGGGCAATTGGGACTAGCTCAGGCCTGTCAATCAGGCAGATTTGGATATGGATCAGACGGCTGCGCCCAAGGTCAGCTTCGTGTCGCTCGGGTGCCCCAAGGCATTGGTGGATTCCGAGCGCATCATCACGCGCCTGCGCGCGGAGGGCTACGAGCTCGCCCGCAAGCATGACGGGGCCGACATCGTCATCGTCAATACCTGCGGCTTCCTCGACAGCGCCAAGCAGGAATCGCTCTCGGCGATCGGCGAGGCCATGGCCGAGAACGGCAAGGTGATCGTGACCGGCTGCATGGGTGCCGAGCCGGAGCAGATCGAGCAGGCCTATCCCGGCGTGCTCTCCATCACCGGCCCGCAGCAATATGAGAGCGTGCTCGACGCCGTGCATCGCGCGCTGCCGCCCGCCCACAATCCGCACGTGGACCTGGTGCCGCCGCAGGGCATCAAGCTGACGCCGCGTCACTATGCGTATCTGAAGATTTCCGAGGGCTGCAACAACCGCTGCACCTTCTGCATCATTCCGAAGCTGCGCGGCGACCTCGTCTCACGTCCGGCCAATGATGTGCTGCGCGAGGCCGAGCGGCTGGTCGGCGCCGGCGTCAAAGAGCTGCTGGTGATCTCGCAGGACACCTCGGCCTATGGCGTCGATCTCAAATATGCCGAGAGCCCGTGGAAGGACCGCCAGGTCCGCGCCAAATTCCTGGACCTCGCGCGCGAGCTCGGTGAATTAGGAGCCTGGGTGCGACTGCAATACGTCTACCCCTACCCCCATGTCGACGAAGTCATCGCGCTGATGAACGAGGGCAAGGTGCTGCCCTATCTCGATATCCCGTTTCAGCATGCGAGCCCCGAGGTGCTGAAGGCGATGAAGCGCCCGGCCGCGCAGGACAAGACACTGGCGCGCATCAAGCGCTGGCGCGAGGAATGTCCCGATCTTGCCTTGCGCTCGACCTTCATCGTCGGCTTCCCCGGCGAGACCGATGCCGACTTCGCCTATCTGCTCGACTGGCTCGATGAAGCCGAGATCGATCGTCTCGGCTGCTTCAAATACGAGCCGGTTGCCGGTGCGACCTCGAACGCGATCGAGAACCCGGTGCCGGAAGAGGTCAAGCAGGAGCGCTACAATGCGCTGATGGCCCGCCAGCAGAAGATCTCCGCGCGACGTCTGAAGCGCAAGGTCGGCACCCGCCAGCAGATCATCATCGACGAGGTCGGCCCGACGGTGGCGAAAGGCCGCTCCAAGGCCGATGCGCCGGAGATCGACGGCGCGGTGTACCTGACGAGCCGCCGGCCCTTGCGCGTCGGCGAGATCGTCACCGCGAAGATCGAGCGCGCCGACCAGTACGATCTGCACGGCAGCGTCGCGGGGTTCTAAGCCCCCCTGTCATCGCGAGCGTCACGCTCCATCTCCGTCATCCTGAGGTGCTTGCTCTGCGGCGCCATCGCGCCATAGAGCAAGCCTCGAAGGACGACGGCCCGGCTGCATCGCGGCCGCTCATCCTTCGAGGCTCCCCATGGGACGCCCTTGCGTCCCATGCCTCGCACCTCAGGATGACGCAATTATCTTTGCGTTTTCCGCGGTCGCAACGACGCCGTGAATGTCGTCAGGCCAGCCATTTCGGCACCCAGCGCTCGGGGCGCGGAGCACGGGTGAGATCGGCTTTCGCCTCGGAGAGCAACGCCGGCTCGCCGTCGATGGTCGGGCGCACATCGTATTCGAAGCTCGGCATGACGCGGCCATCGGCATGGAGGCCGAATTTCATCACGTACCACAGCCCAAGCTCAGGCTGTGCCTTGCGCATCTCCTCGCGCAGATCGCGCAGCAGGGATTCGATCGCGGCGGCCTCCTCGAACGGCTGCGGTCCGCGTGAGAGCACGCGCGCCTGATACTGCTTGCCGACGATCGCGACCTCGAAACGGGTGCGGTCCCATGGATTCTTGCCCTTCGGCAGATGCGCGGCCAGCCGCCAGCCGAGCTCGGCCATCAGCCGATGATTGGCCCAGTAGTCTTCGCGATCCCGGCTCCATTTCTCCACGAAGCCGCGGAAGTCGGGAAGATCGGACGCGCTGTCATCACACCCCGTCTTGTCGCCGGCGGACTGGCCGGCAAGCCATTGCGCAAGCTCGACCGTCTGGGACTCGACGTCTTCGTGCGGGCGAAGGTCGCTCCAGGCGCTGTCGAAGGCTTGCGACGTCAGCTTGGCCAGCAAGGCATCGAGGCTCGGCGCCAGCAGCTCGTAATCGCCCTCGGAGCCAAGACCGACGATCGGCGGGTTGTCGCGGTCAAGACCCGCGCCGTACCAGCCGCCGACGGCCGAACCGTCCGGCAGCCGCATGAACAGCGAGAACCTGTCCCGCAACGGACTGCCGTCGACGATCGGCGCGTGATCGGAGAACTGCCCCTCAAGCGAAAAGCAGCCGACGCTGCCCCAGGGGCGCCCGTTGAGCCAGGCGGCAAAGTCGACCAGCAGCGGAGGCGCTTCGATGCCCGGCGGAAATGCGCCGCGAATACTGTCGAGGTCGATCGGGTAAGGCGTATCGGACAAGGTTGAAGACAATCTGGTTGGTCCCGCCCATCTTGGTCTGGGCGGAGTTGCGTCCGGTTCGATCACAAACGCGCCAGCGGCGCGATGGTTCTGCGGGGCGAGTGACGAAAAGGGACGAAACCGGCCGGTGTCGGGACGGGCTGCGTGCGTCATGTGACACTATAGTGCATTCACGCAGGGGTCACGGACTCGTCCTAACTCTCCCCCGTTTTCAACGCGAGCGAGGAAACGAGGATGAGCCGCCTCTCGAGCATGCTGCGCACGCAGCGCTTCGACGATTACCGCTTCTATCACCAGAGCACCGTCAACCAGACACTGCATCTCGTCAGCGCCGTGATCTTTCTCGGCTGTTACGCATTGCTGTTCAGAGACCCTGCCCTCGCAGGCCTCGTCGGCTGGCTCGCGATGCTGACACGGCAGACCGGGCATTTCTTCTTCGAGCCGAACGGCTATGACGTCGTCAACGACGTCAGCAATGATTACAAGGAAGCGGTCAAGGTCGGCTACAACCAGACCCGCAAGATCATCCTGCTGCTGGTGTGGGGCAGCGCGCCGGTCGCGCTGTACGCGTTCCCTTCCCTGTTCGGGCTGTTCGATCCGCCGGTCTCGCGTTTCGATTTCATCCGTCACATCGGCTCGCTCTGGCTCGCGATCGGCGTCGGTGGCGGCCTTGCCCGCATGCTCCAGCTGTTCGCGACACGCGATGTCACAACCGGCCTCGTCTGGGTGTTCAAGGTGCTGACCGATCCCTTCCACAATATCGCGCTGTACTGGAATTCGCCGCTCAAGCTGCTGCGCGGCGAGCTGATCGACACGTCGATTGCGGACGCCGATTGGGGCCGTGACCACGCCGAGGAAGCGCCGCACCCGACCTGAGCGGTGCACGCGAAGGCTGTGTCGTGCAAAACACCCGCTTGACAAACCCTGCCATTCGGCTGTACGGACGCGCCCCATGATCAACCGGACCAACCAGCGCACCGAAATGCTCCGCCGTCGCTCCCGCGACGACGAGAGGGTGCGCCATGTCCGAGGACGCCGCTGAACCACTGAATTCAGCCGAGGTTTTCGAGAAGGCCGCACCCGCAAGGTGCGGCCTTTCTGCTTTTTGCACCCCTTTTCCACCCGCCTCCAGAGGAGTTCGACATGACGACGCATCCGTACGACGCGCTGATGGACATCACCGCACGGCCGAAGGCCGTGTTTGTCCGCGGCGCGGGCTCCTACCTCTGGGACGACGATCGCAAGCGCTATCTCGACTTCGTGCAGGGCTGGGCCGTCAACTGCCTCGGCCACTCCCCGCCGGTGGTCGCCGACGCGCTCAGCGCGCAGGCCAAGCGGCTGCTAACGCCGAGCCCGGCCTTCTACAACGAGCCGAGCCTGAAGCTGGCCGAGGCGCTGGTCGCAAACAGCGCGTTCGACCAGGTGTTCTTCGCCAACTCCGGGGCCGAAGCCAATGAGGGCGCGATCAAGCTCGCGCGCAAATACGGCAGCCTGCACAAGAACGGCGCGTTCGAGATCATCAGTTTCGAAGGCGGCTTCCACGGCAGGACGCTGGCGACGATGTCAGCCTCGGGCAAGAAGGCATTCGAACCGCTGTTCGAGCCGAAGGTCGCCGGCTTCAAGAAGGCCAAGCTGAATGACATCGCCTCGGTGGAAGCGCTGATCAACCACAACACCGTCGCTGTGATGCTTGAGCCGATCCAGGGCGAATCCGGCGTGTGGCCCGCGACCGATCAATTGCTGCAACAGCTGCGCGCGCTGACCGAGGCGCACGGCCTCTTACTCATCTTCGACGAGATCCAGACCGGCATGGGCCGGACCGGAAAGCTCTTCCATTACGAGCACGCAGGCATTGCGCCCGACATCATGACGCTCGGCAAGGGCATCGGTGGCGGCGTGCCGCTCGCAGCCCTGCTCGCAACCGAACGTGCCTCCTGCTTCGAGCACGGCGACCAGGGCGGCACGTTCAACGGCAACCCGATCATGTGCGCGGCTGGCCTTGCCGTCCTCGAGGAGGTCGGCAAGCCGGACTTCCTGAAACAGGTCGCCGAGACCGGCCTGCTGCTCGAAAGCGAGTTGCAGAAGGTCTCGGCCCGGCACGGGCTCGGCGGCGTCCGGGGACGTGGCCTGCTGCTCGCGCTCGATCTCAAGCTGCCGATCGCGCCCGGCATCGTCGCTCAGGCATTCGAAGCCGGCGTGCTGCTCAACGCCCCGCAGCTCGACACCCTGCGCTTCATGCCCGCGCTCAACGTCGCGCGGGCCGAGATCGCCGAAATGATCGATTGTCTCGACGGAATTTTGACGAAGGCGGGTGCGGCAAGACGCGTGGCGTAACACCGGCCTGATCCCGACGCCGTCGCGCGCAACGCGCGGCGGCCTTTCACCTCAGGTCTGACGAGCGTGTCACATGACGCGATGATGGTGATAGGGCATGTCACGAAAGACGCGGAATCGATCCTTCAGAATCTTCTCGCATTCGCAGGCTTCACGGCGTAACCCCGCCATATCCCGGATTCGAATGGCGCCCCGCGATCCCTCGATGATACCTCCTGCCTCGAAGTCCGACAGCGCCTTCGACACGCCTGGCCGCCTTACCCCGAGAGCCGACGCGATCATTCCATGCGTCACGGGAACGCGATCTTTCCCGATGCGGTCCTGAGCAAGCAGTATCCACCGCGCTACACGCTGGGGAATCTCGTGTCTGGCATTGCACAAGGCAATTTGCGCGTTGAGCGCGATCAACAACTGCACATACTTGAGCAGATGCTCGCGTGTCGCCGGGCTTTGCTGCAGGATGTCGCGAAACGCACTTGCTTCGATGCGAAGAGCGTTTCCGGGAACGCACACGACGCTTCGCTGAATTGTCTGCATCGTACCGAGCACCAGCGACACGCCGACAAATCCGAACTTGCCGACGACGGCCACCTCGACCAATCCATCCCTAGCGGTTCGAACCATCCGCGAGACCACGCCGGACTCGATGAAATAGGCCGCATCCGGATAACGCAGCGCATCCTGAAGAATCTCGTTTCGCTTCAGCGAGACGGCCTTCAGGTGTGGTCGCAACAGAGCGAACTCTGCCTCAGGCAAAGTCGCCAGAACCGCATTCTGGACGCTAAACGGTACCGCACCGGCACTGCTGACGGGTTTCAATGTCATTGGATCGTGCGTATCCTGCACAGGACCTCGAGCTGCAATCGGCACAACGATCGCTTCCAAGGCCGAAGCGACCCTCGGTATCGTCGCGAAACTAGCTTTCGATCCCACGTCTGTATTGTGACATAGTAGCGCAGACGCCGACAGACGGAACTGCAGCCCCGGAATCCTGCCCTACGACCCAGGCCAAATCGTCGGTGTCCCTGCTGCCGTCGGACGCGCGTTCTCGCCGAATTCGGTCAAGGCGACAATCCGCTCGCGGGTGCGGCTGCGTGCAGCATCGACCAGCATCGTTCCCGCCCAGCGGTAGACGTTGTTCTCCTTAACCTGCTGCCGCATCAGCTTCATCCGTTCGGCCTGCTCGTCCAGCGGCATGGTCATGGCCCGCTTGATCGCGGCGGCGAGTTCTTCAGTGTCGTAAGGATTGACGATCAGCGCTTCGGACATCTCTCGGGCCGCCCCGGTGAAACTCGACAGCACGAGCACGCCCGCGTTGTCATCGCGGCAGCTGACGAATTCCTTGGCGACAAGGTTCATGCCGTCATGGAGGCTACTGACCACGCAGACGTCTGCGGCGCGGAACAGCTTGAATACGTCGCTCGATTCGTAGTGTCGCGCGATCAGCCGGATGGGCGACTGGTCATCCCCATGGCGGCCATTGATCTCGGATGCGAGATTCTCTGCTTCCGACTGCAGCCGCGAATAGGTGCCGAGCTTGCTGCGAGTCGGGGCTGCGACCTGGATGAAGACGAGCCGCCCCTTCCAGGATGGATCGCGGGTCAACAACGCATCGATCGCCTGCATGCGGTCCGGAATGCCTTTGGTATAGTCAAACCTCTCGACGCCGACGATCACCTTGGTGTTTTCGACCAGATCGAATTTCGCCAGGACTTCCGCACGACACGCGTCCCGCGCCGGGACTCCCGCGAGCGCGCCAGGCGGCCATTCGATCGAGATCGGATAGGCGCGGATCCTCGTCTCGTGGCCGCCAAGGCTGACCGCTTGCACCTCACGGTCGATCCGGCTCTCCACGAAACGATCGACGCACTCGATGAAATTGTTGCAGTGGAACTGAGTGTGAAACCCCAGGATGGTGCTCCCCAGCATCCCCTCGATGATCTCGCGCCGCCACGGGCAGATGCTGAACGTCTCGGCATTTGGCCACGGAATGTGCCAGAACGAGATGATCGTCGCCCTCGGAAGCCGCTGCCGGATCATCTTGGGAGCCAGCGCGAAGTGATAGTCCTGCACCAGCACGACCGGATCCTCGGTTCGTGCTTCCGCAACGACGGCATCCGCGAAACGCTGATTGACGCGTTGATACGTCTGCCAATCATCGGTTCGGAACGAAGGCCGCACGAAGACGATATGGCATAGCGGCCACAGCCCCTCGTTGGCAAAGCCGTAATAGTAGCCGTCCTGCTCCGCCTCGGATATCCAGACGCGGCGCAGCGCATAGGCTGGCGAACCCTCCGGAACCCTGATCCTGTCTTGGGCATCGACAGTGTCCCGGTCTGCGCTCCCGCTGCCATGGGCGATCCAGGTGCCGCCGCAGGCCCGCATGATCGGCTCAAGCGCCGAAACCAGCCCACTCGCCGGCCGCTGCACGACAACTCCGTCATCCGTCCGGTTGTGGATGTACGGCTCTCGATTCGACAAGACCAGCACCTCGGCGCCCGGCAACACGCCGTTCAGCAGTTCCTGAAGTGCCCTTGGGGTCCAGTCGATCTGGTGCGTCAGGGTGAAATCTTCAGCCCGACGGAGCAGCTTGTGGATCTCGCGGTCCATGGCGGAGCCGCTCGCTGGAGGCCGCTCGCCTGACCTGCCCAGGCGCACCTCGTCGACCGCGCGCCTGAGAGAATTCATCCAGCTGCGCAGCATGAAGATGGCAAAGATGATGGTGCCGACCGTCAGCACCAGCACGACGCCGGCCAGAGAGGCAAGCAGGTAGGCGACCACCTGGCTGGAGCGCGCGCTCGCAAAGCTCAAGTCGGTCAGGATCACGAGATAGGATCGGCCTTCACTGCTGCCGACGGGAAACGCAGCCACCAGAATTCGCCGGCCACCGCTGGCGATATCGGAGAAGCTCTCGCTCTCGAATTTCGCGATCTTGCCGCAGTCGAAGCTCGCGGGCATTTCCGGCGTCGGAGCGACCAGCGTTCCTGCCCGACTACAAAAGCCGACGGCCAGGATCTTCTTGTCCAACGCCACGCGCCGGAACAGCTCGCTCAGGCGATCCCAGGATTGATCCGCTACGTCGCGGTCGAGAAACGGCTGGATCGCATTGAAGACGAGCCTCGACCGCGCCTCGACGTCGCTTCGCGACCATTGTTGAACGACGCCTCCCGTGAACGGAGAGATTCCGAACGCAACAATCAAGGCGACTGCGACGCCGAAGACCGCGAAGCGGACGAAGTCCCTGAGCCTGATCGGCATTTCTCAGCGCGACCGATTCTTGAGCATGATCGCCAGGATGATCAGTCCGAACATTGCGAGCCTCAGAACGTAGAAAACGGGTTCGAGTTCGTCGGACGTCTCGGTGAGACCGAGCGCGGCGCGCGAGACTGTGTCGATCGCGAACGCCAGAGCGAACAGCAGGAAGAAGACGTCGGAGGTTTGACGCCAGAATCTCGCGAAGAACAACGTGGTCGCGAACGAGGCCATCGCCACCGCGCCGGACAGGACCGCGGACAGATTGTTCGTCATGATTCAGTATCCCAGATCAATCCGTAGAGAAGTATGCTCATCGCGATCAGTGCGACGAACAGACGCAATGCGGAGAGATCGATATCCGGTAGCACGACCTTGTCGAGCAGCAGGATCATGTTGTTGGCGGCGAGACCGAGGAAGCAAAGGCCGCTCCAGAGCAAGAGCCGGTATCTCTCGATACGGTATGCAGCGAGCAGCAGTCCGGCGCAAACTGCCGATGTCACAGCGCATAGTCCGTAGATCAACGACGACACCGTCACGACCCCTTCCGGAACTTGAAGGCCTCGGCGAATGAGCCGATGCGGCGAGGTTTCGAGTGAACGAGGTTCGTGATGGGGATGAGATGTCGGGAGTAGACTGCAAGAAGCTGTTCGATCAGTCCCAGATTCTGCTCCGGCACGCCTTCAAGGCGGTAGACCTCATCGGTGCAGGTCAACAGCTCGGAGGCACAAAGGCGGCTCAACGCTTCGGCGGCCTCCGCCTCGCCGATGTAAAGCCGCCTCGCAAGCCGCGCCGAGTTCCACTGCGATTGCGGTTCGGATCGAATGAGAAGAAGCGCTTCGATCTGGGCCACAGAATCGATTCGCTTCAAGATGAAGCCGCGCAATTCGTCGGAAACGTATTGATCTGCCATAGTGAGCGCGCAAGCATTGCGTTTCGGCAAGCACGCCTGCCGACGATCGCGACCCTAGTTGTCGCCGACGTCCTTGGGTCTTTCGGTGTTGCACGTAAGGCAAACAGACCGCGCGACGATTTGCCCGGCAACGGCACGCCGTTCGTGCAGATGAGGCGTTCTCGTCGCGCAGAACGCGCAGTACGCTTCCGGATATCTGAACTCCGTCTTTGCAGTCTTGGCCATCTCGCTGCCCCCATGCACCGAACTTCAATTCGCGAATGCCGCAATCACGATGGAATCGTGGCGGCTTCGAGAAGGTGATGTGCTGGAAACGGGGACGCAATCAGGCGTTAGGCCTGATCGGTCCGATACTGTACCGAGAATTCGGCGGTTCGCGCCTCGAGTTCCGCTCCGCGCCCGGGCCTCTTAAGGCTTCAGGATCGACGCGCCGGTGGTCTTGCGGCTTTCGAGATCGATATGGGCCTTGGCGGCGTCCTTGAGGGCGTAGGCGTGGTTGATCGGCACGTGCAGCTTGCCGTTGATGACGGCGGCGAACAGCGTGTCGGCGCCCTCCAGCAATTCCTTGCGCGTGCCGATATAGTCGTTGAGCTTGGGCCGGGTCGCGAACAGCGAGCCGTGGTTGTTGAGCTCGGCGATCGAGAACGGCGGCACGGGACCCGAGGCGTTGCCGAACGAGACGAACATGCCGCGCGGCTTCAGGCAGGACAGCGAGCCCGGGAAGGTCGCCTTGCCCACGCCGTCATAGACGACGTCGCAGCCTTCGTTGCGGCTGATCTGTTTTACGCGCGCGACAAAGTCCTCTTCATTATACAGGATAACGTGGTCGCAGCCGTTGGCTTCCGCAAGCTCGGCCTTCTCGCGCGAGCCGACCGTGCCGATGACGTGGGCGCCGAGCGCCCTCGCCCATTGGCAGGCCAAAAGGCCGATGCCGCCGGCGGCGGCGTGGATCAGCACGCGGTGATGCGGCTCGACCCTGAAGGTCTTGTGCAGGAGATACCAGACCGTCAGCCCCTTCAGCATCAGCACCGCACCCTGCTCGTGCGTGATGTGGTCGGGCAGCTTGACCAGCTTCTCCCAGGGGATGTTGCGCTCGCCGGTATACGCGCCGAGATTGTGGTAGTAGGCGACGCGGTCGCCGGGATGGAAATTGGTCACGCCGGGTCCGACCGCGACCACCTCGCCCGAGGCCTCGTTGCCGGCAATGAACGGCAGCCCCGGCGCCTTGTAGAGCCCGGTGCGATAATAGACGTCGATGAAGTTCAGGCCGACCGCATGCTGGCGGATGCGCACCTCGCCGGGGCCGGGCGCCGGCACGTCGACGCTCTCATAGACCAGGGCCTCGGGGCCTCCGACCTTGTGCACACGGACGGCTTTGGTCATCACCTGACCTCCTCTTCTTTCAGGCAAGCGAAAAACATCGTGACCGCCTTGTCAACTCGGCGACGGCTGGAACGCCTAGACCGACGGCTTGCCGGACTTCTTGCGATTACGCTTGGCCAGCACATTGAAGAATTCGACCGCCGCCGAGAACGCAATTGCGAAATAGATGTAGCCGCGCGGAATGTGGAATTTGAATCCGTCCGCGACCAGCGCGACGCCGATCAGCACCAGGAAGGCCAGCGCCAGCATCTTCGTGGTCGGGTGCTCCGCGACGAAGCGCGACACCGGCCCCGACGAAATGTACATGATCAGGCAGGCGATCACGACCGCCGCGACCATGATCTCGATGTCCTGCGCCATGCCGATGGCGGTGATGATCGAGTCCAGCGAGAACACGATGTCGATGACGATGATCTGGGCGATCACCCAGAAGAAGGCGCTGCGGCCGGACTTCTGATCCTTCTCGCCGTCATCGGCCTCGACCTCGGCGTGGATCTCGTGGGTCGCCTTCGCGATCAGGAACAGCCCGCCGCCGATCAGGATCAGGTCACGCCAGGAGAAATCGTAGCCGGACAGCGAAAACACCGGCGCGGTCAGGCCGATCAGCCAGACCAGGAGGCTGAGCAGGATGATGCGGAAGATCAGCGCCAGCGCCAGCCCGATCTGGCGGGCGCGGTGCGCCTGCTTCTCCGGGATGCGCGAGACGATCACCGACAGGAAGATGACATTGTCGATGCCGAGCACGATTTCGAGCGCGGTCAGGGTGAGCAGCGCCGCCCAGGCCTCGGGACTGGTCAGCAGATGCATCATGCGAACGACCGCACCAATCGGATCAAGGCGTCGCTGAAGCTGATCCAGAGCGCGATGGCGCAGAGCGTGATCGTGATGGCAGTGCCGACGCGAAAATCCATCTCCAGCACGTAGAGGCCGAGCACCGCCCAGAGCGCGATCAGCGACATCGTCAGCCAGCGCAGCCGCACGACGCGGACCGGATGCAGCACGTGGAACGGCACGAAGGTCAGCACGACGAGCGCGGCCACCAGCAGCGTCGACCACAGCGGCGGCCAGTGCAGCAGGAACAGATAGAACGCCGCCGCATTCCACAGCGCCGGGAAGCCGCGGAAATGATTGTCGTCAGCCTTCATGCGCAGATCGGCGAAATACAACGCGCTGGTGACGATGATGGCGATGCCGAGCAAGGGAGCCGCGACCGGCAGCAGCAGGCCGCTGGCCACGATCGCATAGGCCGGCACGAACACATAGGTGACGAAGTCGACCACGAGATCGAGCACGTCGCCCGACCAGTTCGGCTGCACGTTCTTGACGTCGAGCCGGCGCGCGATCGGACCGTCGATCGCGTCGATGATCAGGGCGACGCCCAGCCACTGAAACATCGCCGCCCAGTGCTCGCGCACGGCCTCCAGCATCGCCAATAACGCGATCGCGGCACCGAACGCGGTGAAGATGTGCACCGAGAACGCAGCAGCGCGGATCGCGGGCGTCGGCTTGAGGGAATCCTCTTGGCTGTCCATGGCTCCTGCTATCAGAATGAGGCCGCTTTGCACATCCGCCATGGTGCCGCCCGGCCGCACAATCGGTCATGACATCAGGCCCGATCAGCGGGCTTGAATTTGCCGCCGGGCGTGTCATTTGTCGTTCCATGACAGAGGCATCGACACTCCATGACGCCGCCGTGATCGGCGGTGGACCGGCTGGACTGGCAGCGGCGATCGCGCTGGCGCAGACGGGTGCCCGGGTCGCACTGGTGGCGCGCCGCGTTCCCTATGCCGACAATCGCACCACCGCATTGTTGGGCGCCTCCGTGGAGCTCCTGGAGACGCTCGACGTTTGGCCCCGCTGCAGGGACAAGGCGGCCGCGCTCGAAACCATGCGTCTCGTCGACGACACCGGCCGGCTGTTCCGCAGCCCCGAGGTCCGTTTCTCCTGTCACGAAATCGGGCTCGACGCCTTCGGCTACAACATCGACAACCGCTCGCTGATGCTGGCGCTGGAAGAGCGTGCGGCTGAGCTGCCCAATCTCGTTCGTTTCGACGACGAGGCCGAAAGCGTCGTGATCGAGGCCGACGACGTCGCGGTCCGCACGGCCTCCGCGCAGTTTCTCACGGCCCGCCTCGTGGTCGGCGCCGACGGTCGGCATTCGCTGTGCCGGGAGGCCGCCGGGATCGAGGTGACGCGGCGCGAGCTGACGCAGACCGCGTTGACCTTCAACGTCGGCCACACCAGGCCGCATCGCAACGTCTCGACCGAGTTCCACACGCCGCACGGGCCTTGCGTGTTCGTGCCATTGCCCGGCGACCGCTCCAGCGTCGTCTGGGTGTCGGCTCCGGCCGAGGCCGAGCGGCTGCGGGGCCTCGATGATGCCGAGCTGTCTGCAGCGATCGAGAAGCAGTCGCATTCGATCCTCGGCCGCATGAGTGTGGAGCCCGGCCGCAACCTGTTCCCGCTGGCGATCGAACGTCCGAAATCCTTCGGCCGCGACCGGATCGCGCTGGTCGGCGAAGCCGCCCATGTGGTTCCCCCGATCGGCGCCCAGGGCCTCAATCTCGGCCTGCGCGATGCCGCCGACATCGCGCGGCTTGCGGGCGAAGCCGTCGCCGCCGGCCAGGATCCCGGCGCAGACGCGGTGCTCAAGAGCTACGACCGCGCGCGGCGCCCGGACATTCTGAGCCGGACGTTTGCGATCGACATCGCCAACCGTTCCCTCCTCAACGACTTCCTGCCGCTGCAGCCGGTCCGCGCCGTCGGCATGCACCTGCTCGGCGCCATCGGCCCGCTCCGGCGTCTTGCGATGCGCGAGGGCCTGACGCCGACCTGGCGAAGGTAACCTCTCACGGAAACGCCAGCCGTCCCGTCTGGATCGCCCACATCACGCTGGTCAGCGTGACCACGGACGCAAACGTTCCGAGCAGCACCGCGACGGAGGCGGACTCGATCCAGGCATCGTTCTGCCGGGCGATCACGAACACGTTCAGCGCCGGCGGCAGCGAGGCCATCAGCACGGCGGTGGCGGCCCAGGGCTGCGCGAACGGCCCGAACGCCAGCATCAGGCCGAATGCCGCGAGCGGATGGAACAGCAGCTTCACCGCGATCACGCCGGGGACCTCCCAGGGCACGCGGTCGAACGGCCGCAGCGCCACGGTCACGCCGAGCACGAACAGCGCAGTCGGGGCCGCCGCATTCTGCAGGAAGGTGATAGTGCGATCGAGCGCGACGGGCATCTCGATATGCAGCGAAGCGAAGGCCGCGCCAAAGCAGGCCGACATGATCAGCGGGTTGAGCACGATCTGCTTCACCACGACGCCGAAGGCGTGCACGATCGAGGGATGGTCGCGATCAGACAGCTCGATCAGGAGCGGCACGATCGTGAACAGGAAGATGCTGTCGCAGCAGAAGATCAGCGCGGTCGGTGCCGCCGCCTTGCTCCCGAGCACGGCGAGCGCCAGCCCGGGGCCCATGTAGCCGATGTTACCGTAGCCGCCGGAGAGACCTGCGAGCGTGGCCTCACGCAATGTCAGCCGTCCCAGAACCTTGCCCACGACCAGCGCCAGGGTGAACGCGGCGACGGTGGATAGCGTGGTCGCCACCAGGAACGGCGGGTTGTTCAATTCCGAGAACGGCGTCTTGGACATGATCGCAAACAGCAGCGCCGGCAGCGACACGTAGAGCAGGAAGAAGTTCATCCAGGCGAGGCCTGATTCCGGCAGCGATTTGACCTTGCCACAAGCAAACCCGACGAAGATCAAGCCGAAATAAGGTAGCGCCAGATTGAGGATATCGACCATTGATGAAGTGTTTTCTGAAGATTTGGGGGCTATCTGCCCTTGAAGTGAACGCCAATTCCAAATGAGGCCACTAGCATCGGCCACAATCCTGGTCTATCGACGGGGCATGATTAAAGCGCGGACCGCCAAATTCCAGATCGGACAGGTCGTACGCCACCGGATCTTCTCGTTCCGGGGCGTGATCTTCGACATCGATCCGGAATTCAACAACACCGAGGAGTGGTGGCTGTCGATCCCCGAGGAGGTACGGCCTCACAAGGACCAGCCGTTCTACCACCTGCTCGCGGAGAACGCCGAGTCCGAGTACGTCGCCTATGTTTCCGAGCAGAATCTGCTGCCCGACGAGTCCGGTGAGCCGATCCGGCATTCCCAGGTGGCCGAGATCTTCATCAAGAACAAGGATGGCGGCTATCGCCCGCGCAATCCCTCGCTGAACTGACATTCGTCGCCGGCAAACGGCCAGCAAAAAAGGCGCTCGAAACGAGCGCCTTTTTCATGTCCGGAGCCTGGCTCCGATTACTTCTGGCCTGCTGGAGCGGCGCCGGGGGCACCACCACCCTGCTCGAGCTTCTTGCGCTGCTCGTCGGCCTTCTTCTGGAGCTCCTCCTGGAGCTTCTTCTGGTTTTCCTCGAACACCTTCGGATCGGTCGGCGGACCGTCATAGGCCTTCTGGAATTCGCCGGCGAGCGGCAGCGGCAGGGTCAGCGGCGCGCCGTTGGCGTTGATCGCCTGGACAACGAGATTCTGGCCCTTCTTCATGCTGTTGATGAGCTCGGGCGTCGCCTCGTAGTCCGACATGCAGCCGTTCTGGAAGCAGATCACATAGGGCTGCTGCAGCGGCGCGTTGCTGTCCACGATGATGCGGGTGCCGTGCACGAGCTGCATGCCGAGCGGCAGCGTCACGCGCAGGATCTTCTTGGGCTCGCCTTCCGGCTCGATGATGACCGCGGCGATGACCGGCTGGCCCGATTCGATGCGGCCGTCCTTGCCGGTGAAGCAGACCTGCTTGGCGTTGGCGTCCTGGCCCTTGAGGCAGAACTTGGTCCAGGGGGCGTAGATCAGCTGGATCTGCTGGTCGGCCGGCTGGGCCGCGCCCTGCTGCGCCGGAGCGCCTGCAGCGGGAGCTTGCTGGGCTGGGGCCTGAGCGGCCGGGGCCTTAGGGGCGGCCTTGGGAGCCGCTTTCGGGGCCGCCTTGGGCGCGCCGGGGGCCGGAGCCGGGTTTTGGGCCTCGGCGGCAAACGGGACGGCCAACGCCGTCGCCGTCAACAAGGCGAGAAGTCGCCCGCGCGGCCGGACGGACGCGGCCAAGTAACGGAAATTCATTGCGGAAAACCCTTTCTGAACGGGAAGTGCCCGAACCGCTCCGAAGCGCCGAACCTGGCCGCCTTGGGCGCGGCTCTCTCCCCGTCAATTGAGGCGGATAAGTGACGGGCTCGACGCTCTTGCGCGATTGCGTGCCTTCTTAGCGTGGCCGACGAAAAGATCAATGCCGACAAGCGGCTTTGGCCCCGTCCGCGGCTGAGCCCAGTGAAATTCCCTGTGATAGGATTCAAGGCGAGCCGGTCCTCGAATCAACGTGTGCTGATGTTCATGTTCCAACGCCGCTTCGAGGGCCCAAATATCCGCCTATGTGTCCGCGTTCGCGTCTTGGCCTTGTTGGCCTTTGCCCTTGTCCTGGCCCTCGGCGGCGGAATGTCGACAGGCGGTGCGCGAGCCGAGGAGGCTCATGCCATCGCCATGCACGGCAAGCCGGCGATGCCGGCCGATTTCACCCATATGCCCTACGCCAACCCCGACGCCCCCAAGGGCGGCCGCCTGACCTGGGGTGTTCTCGGCACGTTCGACAGCCTCAATCCCTTCATCGTCAAGGGACTGGCCGTGCAGCAGATGCGCGGCTACGTGGTCGAGAGCCTGCTCGCGCGCGGCAACGACGAGCCGTTCACGCTCTATGGCCTGCTGGCCAAAAGCGTCGAAACCAACGACGAGCGGAGCTTCGTCACGTTTCGCCTCGATCCGCGCGCCCGCTTCTCCGACGGCAAGCCGGTCACGGCCGAGGACGTGCTGTTCTCCTGGCAGCTGCTGCGCGACCACGGCCGCCCCAACCACCGGCAATATTACGCCAAGGTCGCCAAGGCCGAGGCGCCCGATCCCCTCACGGTCCGCTTCGACCTCGCGGGCGCCAATGATCGCGAGCTGCCGCTGATCCTCGGCCTGATGCCGATCCTGCCAAAGCATGCAGTCGACGTCGCGACCTTCGAGGAGACGACGCTGACGAGCCCGGTCGGCTCCGGTCCCTACCGCGTCACGGCCGTGAAGCCCGGGGCCAGCGTGACGCTGACCCGCAATCCCGACTATTGGGGCCGCGACCTGCCCATCAACCGCGGGCTCTACAATTTCGACGAGGTCAGGCTCGACTATTTTCGCGAGGCCAACGGCCAGTTCGAAGCCTTCAAGCGCGGCCTCTACGATTTCCGCGTCGAGCACGAGCCGCTGCGCTGGCACGACGGCTACGATTTTCCGGCCGCCAGAAGCGGCGAGGTGATCCGCGATACCGTCAAGCCGGGCGTGCCGCAGCCGTCCGAATTCCTGGTGTTCAACACGCGCCGCCCGATCTTCGCCGACATCCGCGTGCGCCAGGCGCTGACGCTGCTGTTCGATTTCGAGCTGGTCAACCGCAACTATTTCTTCGGGCTCTATGCGCGCGTTGCCGGCTATTTCGCCGGCTCCGACCTGTCGGCCTATGGCCGGCCGGCGGACGCGCGCGAGCGTGAGCTGCTGAAACCGTTCGCCACCCAGATTCCAGCCGAAATCATGGACGGCAGCTACCGCCTTCCCGTGACCGACGGATCCGGACGCGACCGCACCACGCTGCGCGCAGCGCTGAAGCTGCTGTCCGAGGCCGGCTACGATCTCGAGGGCACGGTGCTGCGCAACCGCGCGACCAAGGCGCCCTTCACGTTCGAGATCATGGTCACGACCCGCGATCAGGAGCGTATCGCGCTCGCGTTCCAGCGCGACCTCAAACGCGCCGGCATCGAACCGAGCGTGCGGTCGGTCGATCCCGTGCAGTTCGACCAGCGCCGGCTCGCATTCGAATTCGACATGATCCAGAACCGCTGGGACCAGTCGCTGTCGCCGGGCAACGAGCAATATTTCTACTGGGGCAGCGCTGCCGCGGATAATCCCGGAACCCGAAACTACATGGGCGCCAGAAATCCGGCGGTCGACGCCATGATCGCCGCGCTGCTCGAAGCCCGTGAACATACGGATTTCGTCTCGTCGGTGCGGGCGCTCGACCGCGCCTTGATCGCGGGCTTCTACACAATCCCCCTGTTTAACGTATCGGAGCAATGGATCGCGCGCTGGAATCGGATAGAACGGCCCAAGGCCACCTCCCTCTCCGGCTATTTGCCGGAGACTTGGTGGTCGAAGGGGCAGCCTCCAGCGATTCCAGCGAAGTGACGCCGTGAACCAGCCAGCCGTATCACCGACGCTCGACACGTTGTTTCAGCGCACGCTGATGCGACAGCCGCACGCGCCTGCCCTGCTCGACCCCCTCAACAAGGCCCGCGTGACCGGGCATCAGCCGCGACGGATGACCTATGCCGAGGCCGACACGGCCATCGAGGCGCTGTCGGCCTATTTCGTCGAAGCGGGCCTGCCGGCCAATTCCGTCATCGCGATCCAGTTGCCGGCGACGGTCGAGTTCGTGCTCACCGTGCTCGCCGCCCATCGCGCCGGCCTCGTCGTCGCGGCGCTGCCGCTGCTGTGGCGACATGCGGAGCTGACCGCGGCGCTCAACCGCACCGCGGCGCGCGCCATCGTCACCATGAGCACTGTCGACGGCGTCAGCTATGCCGACCTCGCGATGCACGCCGCCGCCGAGGCGTTCTCGATCCGTCATGTCTGCGGCTTCGGCACCGATCTGCCCGAAGGCATGGCTTCGCTCGACGAGGTGCTGGCCCGCCCGCCCGGCCTGACGCGTGCCGTGATCCAGGACGGCCGCAAGGCGGCAATGATCTCCTTCGACGTCACGGCAGAAGGCTTTCGCCCGGTGCCGCGGCCACACTTCAGCCTGATCGCCGGTGGTCTTGCGATGTCGCTGGAAGCCGACATCAGGCAGGGCGCGACCTTGATGGCGGCGCTCGCGCCGATGTCGTTCGCCGGCCTCGCCTCCTCGCTCGCGGTGTGGCTGCTCTCCGGCGGCGCGCTGGCGCTGCATCATCCCTTCGAGAACGATGTGCTGGAGCAGCAGATCAACGAGCACGAATGCGAGGTGCTGATCGCGCCGGCGCAGCTCGCCCTGCGCCTCGGCGATGCCGATTTGGCGGCGCGGATGCCGTCCTTGCGCAACGTCATCGGCCTTTGGCGCGCGCCGGAGCAGGTGGCGGCGAGTGATGCCTGGATCGCCCCGCATGCGCCATTGACCGACGTCTACCTGTTCGGCGAGGCCGGCCTGTTCGGCGCCCGCCGCGGCGAGGACGGCATGCCGGTGCCTGTCATGCCCGGGCCGCACGGCGCCCCGCGCGAGCAATCCGGCTCCTCCATCGCCGGCGAGATCCTGCTGACGCCGAAGGGCACGCTTGGCCTGCGCGGCGCGATGGTGCCGATCGCGGCCTATGCCCCGCCGCAGCCGGTCGGCGACACGTTGACGGCGCAGCCGCCGCGCGACTATGTCGACACCGGCTATGCCGCACGGATCGACCGCCCGAGCGGCGCGATCTGCATCACGGCGCCGCCCTCGGGCATCATGGCGGTCGGCGGCTATCGCTTCCTCTCCAACGATCTCCAGGAATGGGCTCGCCGGCTCGGCCAGGGCGCCCTCCTCACCGCGCTGCCCGATCGGCTGAGCGGCCACAGGCTGGCCGGGCGCGCCCAGGACAATGCCCGCGCCCGCGAGGCGCTCAGCGAGCTCGGGCTTAACCCCCTGATGGTCGAGGCTTTTCGCGACCGCTCCGGCCAGGTCTAGACGCAGTTTCGCCTGCTACGTTGACGCTGCATTAAGGCGGCCAAACTAGATTGCGCGGCATCTGTTGCGTGATCCGAGTTTGTCGAATGTCCCAGGCGGGCCCGATCCTGTTTGTGTCCAATGCCGAGCGGCCGCCTTTCATTGCGGCGCTGGACGAGGCCCGGCTGTTTCCCGTCGTCGACACCGAGTGGGCCAGCGCGGCGCGCGCGGTCGAGCAGGTCCAGCCGGCCGTGGTTCTCGCCCAGATGTCCGGCGGACACGAGCCGCATATCGCGCCGCTCGCAAGGAAGATCGCCGACCAGTCGCCCTACCTGCCCTTCGTGACCGTGGATGCGGCGAGCACGCTGCCTCACAACGCGCTGCCCTTCTCCTCGCGCGGCGGCAATCCCGACCGCCTGATCGCGCGGCTTCGCGCCGCCCTGCGCGTGCGCACGCTTCATGCCACGGTGCTGCGCCGACTGCCTGAAGTGAAGGTCGCCCTGCCGCAGGGCGATCCCGCTCGCGATGCCACCGTGCTGCTGATCGGCCGCGGCGCAGCCTATCCGGCACTCTCCGTCGCGCTCGGGGAACGCGTCGGTGTGGTCGGTGCACTCTCGATCGAGGCTGCCGCGAAACACCTCAACACCCGCGACCTCGACGGCGTCGTGCTTGCTGAGGGCTTTACCGCGCGCGTCACCGACGCCTTTCTCACGGTGCTCGCCGAGGACACCCGCTTCCGCAGCCTGCCGGTCGTCGTCACCGCGCACCAGCTGACGCAGACTTACGACCTGCCCAATCTCGAATTGATCCCGGGAGAGCCGGCCAAGGTCGCGGCCAATGCGCTGCCCCTGATCCGCCAGCACGCCATGGAAGCACAATTGAGCCGCACGCTGCGCTCGATCGATGCCGGCGGTTGGCTCGATCCGCGCAGCGGCCTTCTGACGGTCGAAGCTTTCGCCCGCGATTTTTCCAAGGCGGTCGAGCAGGCCCTCGCCCGCGGCGGCGGTCTGTCGGTCGCGCGCTTCGCCTTCGACCCCGGCAATTCCCGCGCCCAGTTGGACGCCGCCCGCATCCTCAGCCGCCTGATGCGTCAGATGGATTTCGGCGCGGCGCAGAAGGACGGCTCGGTCATCGTCGTGTTCGCGGAAACCGACTTCCGCACCGCCCACATGATCGCCCGCCGCTTATCCGCCGTGATGCGCCACACTTCGAATGGTAAGCACGAGATGCGCAGCGAGCCGGTGGTCAGCGTGGACTCGCTATCGCCGTCGGATACGGCAAGGTCGCTGCTGGCGCGGCTGTCGGCGGACGGGACGCGGGCGGCGTCGTAACTGCTCTCGTAGGGTGGGCAAAGGCGCCCTTGCGCCGTGCCCACCATCTCTCTCGATCACGAACAATACGTGGGCACGCTTCGCTTTGCCCACCCTACGGCACCGTCTAAGCCGCCTTCTTGCTCTCCGCGAGCTGTGCCAGCTGACGCATGATCTCCGTGGTGCCGGCGAGGCGCTCTTCCGGCGTCTCCCAATCCTGCAGGAACACCACCTTCATGTCGGGCCGTACCTTGGCGGCCTGGCCGTAGCTGCGGATGAAGGTGACCAGGCGATCGGGATAGGCGAAGGAATTGTCGCGGAAGACGATGACGGCGCCCTTGGGGCCTGCGTCGATCTTCTCGACATTGGCCCGGCGGCAGAATGCCTTGATCGCGGCGACCTTGAACAAATAACGCACCTCGTCCGGCAGCACACCGAACCGGTCGCGCATCTCGGCACCGAAATTCTCGATCTCCTCCTCGGTGTCGAGATCGGCGAGGCGCCGGTACAGCGACAGCCGCACCGAGAGATCGCCGACGTAATCCTCCGGAATGAGCACGGGCATGCCGATGGTGATCGACGGCGACCAGCGGTCGGCGGCAGGCTCGGAGACGCCGGCCTTGAGGTTGACGATCGCCTCCTCCAGCATCGATTGATAGAGCTCGAAGCCGACCTCCTTGATGTGGCCCGACTGTTCCTCGCCGAGCAGATTGCCGGCGCCGCGGATGTCGAGGTCGTGCGAGGCGAGCTGGAAGCCTGCCCCCAGTGTCTCCAGCGATTGCAGCACGGTGAGCCGGCGCTCGGCCTGCGCCGTGATCTTCTGCTGCGCAGGGAGCGTGAACAGCGCATAGGCGCGCAGCTTGGAACGGCCGACGCGGCCGCGGAGCTGGTAGAGCTGCGCAAGGCCGAACATGTCGGCACGATGCACGATCAGCGTGTTGGCGTTGGGGATATCGAGGCCGGACTCGACGATGGTGGTCGACAGGAGGATGTCGAACTTGCCGTCGTAGAACGCAGTCATGATGTCCTCGATCACCGCCGGCGGCATCTGGCCGTGCGCGACCGCGACCTTCATCTCCGGCACGTTCTTGTCGAGGAAGTCCTTGACCTCGGCGAGGTCGTCGATGCGCGGCACGACGTAGAACGCCTGGCCGCCGCGATAGCGCTCGCGCAGGAGCGCCTCGCGGATCATCAAGGGATCATGCGGAGCGACGAAGGTGCGGACCGCGAGGCGATCGACCGGGGGCGATGCGATGATCGAAAGCTCGCGGACGCCGGTGAGCGCCAGTTGCAGCGTGCGCGGAATCGGCGTTGCCGACAGCGTGAGCACGTGCACCTCGGAGCGCAGCGCCTTCAGCCGCTCCTTGTGAGTGACGCCGAAGTGCTGCTCCTCGTCGACGATGACGAGGCCGAGGTCGCGGAACTTGATCGCCTTGCCGAGCAGCGCGTGGGTGCCGACGACGATGTCGACCGAACCGTCGGCGATGCCCTTCTTGACCAGGTTGAGCTCCTTGGTCGCGATCAGGCGCGAGGCCTGCGCCACGTTCACGGGAAAGCCCTTGAACCGCTCGGTGAAGGTTCTTGCGTGCTGGCGCGCGAGCAGCGTGGTCGGCACCACGACCGCAACCTGCTTGCCTTCGAGCGCCACGGCAAACGCGGCGCGCAAGGCCACCTCGGTCTTGCCGAAGCCGACGTCGCCGCAGATCAGCCGGTCCATCGGACGGCCGAGTTCGAGGTCCTTCAGCGTGGATTCGATGGCCCCGAGCTGGTCTTCGGTCTCGTCATAGGGGAAGCGTGCACAGAACTCGTCGTAGAGGCCGGGCTGCACCAGCAGCTTGGGCGCCTCATGCAGATGGCGCGCGGCAGCAATCTTGATCAATTCGCCGGCGATCTCGCGGATACGGTTCTTGAGTTTGGCCTTGCGGGTCTGCCAGCCGCCGCCGCCGAGACGGTCGAGCTCGACCGTGGTCTGGTCGGAGCCGTAGCGCGACAGCAGCTCGATGTTTTCGACGGGCAGGAACAGCTTGGTCTCGGCGGCATAGTGCAATTCGAGGCAGTCATGCGGCGCGCCGGCAACGTCGAGGGTCTGCAGGCCGATGAAGCGGCCGATGCCGTGATCGACGTGGACCACGATGTCGCCGGCGGCAAGGCTCGTCACTTCCGAGATGAAATTGTCGAGCTTGCGGCTCGCCTTGCGCGGCCGCACCAGGCGGTCGCCCAAAATGTCCTGCTCGCTGATCACAGCGATCTCGTCGGTCTCGAAGCCGCTTTCGAGGCCGAGCACGGCGAGCATGGTCTCGTTGCGCGGGGTCGCCTGCACCGTGCGCCAGGAGTTGACGCTGGTGGTGTGGGCGAGCTTGTGGTCGCGCAGCATCGAAGTCATGCGGTCGCGCGAGCCTTCGCTCCAGAGCGCGATGACGACCTTCTTGCGCTGGGCGTGCAGCGCCATCACGTGGCTGACGACGGATTCGAACACGTTGACGGTGGTGTCGTTGCGTTCCGGCGCGAAGTCGCGGCCCTTGCGCGCGCCGGCATCGACGACACTCGTCCCGTCGGCCGGCACCGAGAATTGCGTCAGCCGCACCAGCGGCATGCCGCTCTCGCGCTTGGTCCATTCCTCGTCGGTGAGATAAAGCCGGTCCGGCGGCAGCGGCTTGTAGATCGCTCCTCCGCCGTGATGCTCCATCGCCTCGCGGCGGGCCTCGTAATAGTCCTGGATCTGCTTGAATCGCTCGCGGACGGCGTCCTCGGCCTGCGGCTCGATCGCGATCGGAGCGCCTTGCAGATAGTCGAACAGCGTGTCCATCCGGTCCTGGAACAGCGGCAGCCAGTGCTCCATGCCGGGATGGCGGCGGCCTTCGCTGACGGCCTCGTACAGCGCATCGTCCCGCTCGGGCGCGCCGAACTCGGCGACATAGCCCATGCGGAACCGGCGGATGGTGTCGGTGACAAGCTGGAATTCGGAGACCGGCACGAGGTCGAGCGCGCGCATGTCGAGCAGCGTGCGCTGGGTCTCGGCGTCGAAGGTGCGGATCGATTCCAGGCTGTCGCCGAAGAAGTCGAAGCGGACCGGCTGGTCGAGGCCGGCCGGAAACAGATCAAGGATGCCGCCGCGCACGGCGTATTCGCCGGGCTCGCGCACGGTCGAGGAGCGGTTGTAGCCGTTGTGCTCGAGCCAGGCGACGATGGTGTCCATCGGCACGACGTTGCCGGGCGCGACCGACAGCGCCTGCGCCGCCACAAGCTCGCGCGCCGGCACGCGCTGCACCACCGCGTTCACCGTGGTCAGCACGATCAGCGGCTTGTCGCTGCCGGTGAGCGGGGCGAGCCGCGCCAGCGTGGTCAGGCGCTGGGCCAGGATGCCGCCATGCGGCGAGACGCGGTCATAGGGCTGGCAGTCCCAGGCCGGGAACGTCA
Source organism: uncultured Bradyrhizobium sp. (assembly GCF_936943645.1). Classification (GTDB taxonomy): domain Bacteria; phylum Pseudomonadota; class Alphaproteobacteria; order Rhizobiales; family Xanthobacteraceae; genus Bradyrhizobium. Next base: position 91,704 of record NZ_CAKZJO010000081.1, read on the forward strand.
GCACCGGCAGGTCGGGCGCGAAGAACTGCAGCGCGCGTTCGAGCTGCTGCATGCGCGGCCCGTCGCGGCAGACCACGGCAAGGCTGACCGCCGGCCTCTTCGGCCGCGCCGCGATGGCGCGGGCGAGATCGGAGACGACGAGGCCTTCGGCGCCTTCCGCGACGTTGGCAAGCGTCAGGGCCCGGCCGGGCGCAAGCAGCTCGGCCGGCGACTTCATTCCCGGTTTCATAGATCGCCGTCCGTAATCGGGAATGCCTTGATCCGGGCAAACAGCGCGCCGGTGACAGCAGGTGGCAGCACCTTGTCACCGGTAATGGCGGCATAGAGATCGGGATCGTTGACCTCGAGCAGGATCTCGAGCTGATCGAGCTCGGCCTCGGACAAATTGCCGATCTCGGCGTCCGCAAACCGGCCGAGGATCAGGTCCATCTCGCGCGTGCCGCGGTGCCAGCAGCGGAACAGAAGCCGCTTGCGGCGGTCGTCCAGGCCGCTGCTCGATCGTGTCGTTCCCGTCATGTCTCAAATCCAGTCAAACGCAGAAAGCCCGGACGTGCCGGGCGGGGCTGATATAGCCACTCGAACCGCCTGTGTCAGCCCTCGATTTGGCATGGCCGGATACCCGCAAAGGGCCACGAAAAAAGCCGTGGATGCCCGGCATAAAGCCGGGCATGACGGGCCGAAACGATCCTAGATTCGCCTGATGCGCCCCAGCCTGCTCAATCCGCTGTTTGCTCCCGTGACCACGCTCCCCGGCGTCGGTCCGAAGCAGGACAAGCTGCTGCAATATCTGCTCAGCCGGAGCGAGACGCCGCGGCTGGTCGATTTGTTGCTGCATCTGCCGAGCCAGGTCATCGACCGCCGCGCGCGGCCGAAGATCCGCGACGCGGCGCAGGGAACCATGGTGACGCTGGAGGTCACCGTCGACCGTCACCGCCCGCCCCCGCCCCGCAACGCCCGCGCGCCGTATCTCGTCTATGCCAGCGACGATACCGGCGACGTGGTGCTGACCTTCTTCCGCGCCAAGCCCGGCTATGTCGAGAAGCTGCTGCCGGTCGGCGAGAAGCGCTTCGTCTCCGGCACGCTGCAGATGTATGACGGCATCCCGCAGATCGTGCACCCCGACCGCGTGCTGGACGAGGAGGCGATCTCGAAGCTCTCGGGAATCGATCCGGTCTACCCGCTGACCGAGGGCCTCGCGCTCGGCTCGCTGCGCCGTGCCATCGCGCAGGCGCTGCTGAAGCTGCCGGCGCTGCCGGAATGGATCAGCCCGGAGGTGATGCGCCGCTGCAATTTCCCACCGATCGCCGAAGCGCTCAATCGTGTGCACCAGCCCGTCGAGCTGACGGACATCCTGCCGGACCGGCCGTTCTGGTCGCGCCTCGCCTTCGACGAGCTTCTGGCCGGCCAGCTCGCGCTCGCTTTGATCCGCGCGCAACTCCGCCGTCCCGCCGGCGTGCGCAATGCCGGTGACGGGCACCTCCGCAGCAAGATCATCGATGCCCTTCCCTACGCGCTCACCCCGTCGCAGCGCAGCGCAGCCGCCGCCATCGCGGAGGACCTGCAACAGCCGGTGCGCATGCTCCGCCTGCTCCAGGGCGACGTCGGCTCCGGCAAGACCGTGGTCGCCTTGCTTGCGGCCGCTGCGGTTGTCGAGGTCGGCAAGCAGGCCGCATTGATGGCGCCGACCGAGATCCTGGCGCGCCAGCACATCAAGACCATCGCCCCGCTTGCGGAGCGCGCGGGGATGCGGGTCGCGATCCTCACCGGCCGCGAGAAGGGCAAGGAGCGGCGCGAGATCATCACGCAGCTCGCCGCCGGCGAGATCGACCTGCTCGTCGGCACCCATGCGCTGATCCAGGACGACGTCATCTTCCACGACCTCGCGCTCGCCATCGTCGACGAGCAGCACCGCTTTGGCGTGCGCGAGCGCCTGGCGCTGACGTCCAAGGGCGAAGCCGTCGACGTGCTGGTGCTCAGCGCCACGCCGATTCCCCGCACGCTGGTGCTGACCTATTTCGGCGACATGGACATCTCCGAGCTGCGCGAAAAGCCGGCCGGCCGGCAGCCGATCGACACCCGCGCCGTCGCCATGAGCCGGCTCGGCGAGGTCATGGACGGCGTCGGCCGCGCACTGGAGTCCGGCAAGCTGGTGTATTGGATCTGCCCGCTGGTGGAAGAGTCCGAAGCCGAGGGCACCGAGCATCTCACCAACGCGACCAAGCGTTTCGAGAGCCTGCAGAAGCGCTTCGGCGACCGTGTCGGCCTCGTTCACGGCCAGATGAAGGGTACCGAAAAGGACCGCGTGATGGGCCAGTTCGCCGCGCACGAGATCGGCCTTCTGGTCGCCACCACCGTGGTCGAGGTCGGCGTCGACGTGCCGGCGGCGACCATCATGGTGATCGAGAATGCCGAACGCTTCGGCCTTGCCCAGTTGCACCAGCTGCGCGGCCGCATCGGACGCGGCTCGGAAGCCTCGACCTGCATCCTGCTCTACTCGGAACCGCTCGGCGAGATGTCGAAGGCGCGGCTGAAGGTGATCCGCGAGACAACCGATGGCTTTCGTATCGCCGAGGAAGATCTGAAGCTGCGCGGCGAAGGCGACGTGCTCGGCGTGCGCCAGAGCGGCCTGCCCGGCTACCGCATCGCGCGCCCGGAGGTCCACGGCCAGCTCGTCACACAGGCCAGAGACGAGGCGCTGCGGATTCTGAAGGACGATCCGAAGCTCAAGGGCGAGCGCGGCGAGGCGTTGCGCTGCCTGCTGTATCTCTACGAACGCGACGAGGCGATCCCGCTGATCGGCGCGGGTTAAGTCGCTGCCCTCCGTCGCCCGACCTCGTAGGCCGCCACATGCGCGCGGGCGAGATCCAGCAATGGCGTGTCGATGCCGAGCGCACGGGCGCGATTGGCCATATCGCCGAGGATGTGCTCAGCCTCGGTGATCGAGCCACGTTCGATGTCCCGCAGCATCGAGGCCTTCAACGGCGAGTCCAGCGTGGTGAACAGTTTGCGGTCGAACTCGATGAACGGCGCGCGCGGCTCGAAACCCGATTCCGTCGCGACGGCGCAGCATTCCGCGAACAGGCGGAAGATCGACTGCTCGCCGTTCGGCACGGCCAGGATGTCGCCGATGCTCGCACGCATCAGGCAGGTGATGCCGGCGAGCGTGGAGAGCTGGACGAACTTCTCCCACATGTCCTGCATGATCGCTTCGCTGGCGCGAACGTCGATCCCGGGAACATGGAGCAGCGTCTCCAGCGCGAGCACGCGCTCGCTCAGTGCACCCTCGATCTCGCCGAAGACGATGGTCTGGTTGGCCATGAACTGAATGACGCGACCATCGGCATCAAGCCCGGCGCTGACGTTCGCGAGACCGCCGAGGACACATCTCGCGCCAAAACGCGCAATCAGGGCATCGAGATGTTTCAACCCGTTGAGGATCGGCAAGATCATCGTGTCGGCGCCCACGGCCGGGGCAAACTGGGCCATCGCGTCATCGAGCGAGTAGGATTTCACCCCGACGAGCACGACGTCGAACGGCTCCTTGAGATCGTTGGCCAGGATGGTCTTCGGCTGCACGGCGAAGTCGCCGTGGGGGCTCACGACTTGCAGTCCATTCTGCCGCAATTGCTCCGCCCGCCCGGCCCGCACCAGAAAGGTCACATCGCCGCCAGCCCGGACCAGGCGAGCGCCGTAATAGCCACCCAGTGCTCCCGCGCCGATCACCAACACTCTCATTTGAACTCCCGCCGCAGCAACTTGCTTCCGCAGAAACAATAACAGATGGGTCCCGCGACGTCTCCTCCCCGTCATTGCAAGCGCAGATGAAGCCGGGCTCGGAACGCAGACTCTTTCCCGGCAGCAGACTTCATGCGACCCTTCCCGCCATGCGCCGGATCATCGTCGTTGGCTCGCAGGGAAGCGGAAAGACGAGCCTCGCTCTCAATCTCGGGCGAAAGCTCGAATTGCCCGTGGTGCATCTCGACGTGCTCTATTGGCAGCCGGGCTGGAAGCCGTCGGACAAACCGGGCTTTCGCGCGCGCGTCACCGAGGCGATCGCGGGCGAGGCCTGGGTCGTCGACGGCAGCTTCTCGGGGTTGGCGTTCGATCTCACGATCGCGCGCGCCGATCTTCTCGTCGTCATCGACCGCCCTCGCTGGCTTTGCCAGTGGCGTATCCTCTGGCGCTCGGCCTTCGACCGCGACACGAACCGCCCGGATCTGCCCGCGGGATGTCCGGAACAGTTCGACTGGAATCTCATGAAAGAGGCGTGGCGCTACGATACCGAGCGCGTGCCCGCCATCGAGGCCGAGCGGCTGCAATATGGCCCCGATGTTCCGGTCGTGCGCCTGAGACGCGACCGGGACATTCAGGGCTTTCTGGACTCGGTTTCACGCGACGGCGAGTGAGCTCGGATCGATCAGGATTTTGTCCGCGCGGTCCCCGCAGCGAAAGCCTTCATCAGGTCAGCATCCACAGCCTCGCCATTGGCATCTTTCGCGAGATGCTCGAACCAGCGCGCAAAGCCTTCGTAGATCTGGCTGGCCGGATGGTCGGGCCCCAGGAAACCCGAGATCTCCCGCATCTCCGCGACCCAGCGATAGGCTTTCGGGATCATGTCCGGCAGCGCCACTTCGAGCCGCGCCAGGATCGCGGGCTGGCTCAGCGCGAGCTCGGCGCGCAGCGCATCGGCCGCGCCCGCTTTGGTCGCCGCGATCACCATGGCCGAGCCGATCCCGGCGAGACCCTTGACGATGCCGGCATAGGACATCTTCAGGGCGGAGGCCGCGCCGACCGGGCCTTCGACGATGCGCACGTCGAGGCCGAAATCCCTGAGCATTGCGACGTCATCGGCGTGCTCGCCGGACATGTAGAAGGCCGGGCTCTTGCCGCCTTGCTGCGGCGGGAATCCGATGATGCCGCCATCGACGAACGGCGCCTGCGCCGAGCCGATGATCTCCTCAATTCGCTGCACGGTGTCGACATTGACGGCGTTGCAATCGACCACGATCGGCTTCTTCTCGCGCCTGACGATCAGCGCGGCCAGCCGTTCAGCCAGTGCGACGGCCTCGCCCGGCGGCACGATCGAAAGGATGATGTCGGCAGCTGCGATCGCATCGTCGTCGGCGCCGATCATGCCGGCGTCCGCGGCGCGTTTTCGCGTCGCCTCGCTCCGCCCCGTCAAGGACGTCAGCACGCGCGCGCCATGTTCGCCGAGGCGGCGGGCGACGGCGCTGCCCATGGCGCCGGGTGCGAGGATCGCAATGGTTTTGGACATCGTGCACTCCGGGTCGAAATCCGGGCAAGGTGCCGGGATCGCCGGAGACTAGCAGAGGATACCGACGCGCGCGCAGCCGAGGCCATCCCGCAATGGAATGGCCCTACTCCACCTTCGCAGGCTCGGGCTGAAGCGTCGAGGCATTGGCGATGCGCGCGGCATTCGCCATGCCCGCGAGCGCCGCAGCCTTCTTCGGATCGGGTGCCGAGCCGGGCTGCACGACGCCAGCCGACATGATCAGCGTCGCCGCGTCCTCGGCCGTGAGATCGACCTCGATGATCTTGCTCTTCGGGACATAGAAGAAGAAGCCGGTGGTCGGGTTCGGCGAGCACGGCAGGAACACCGAGACGTGCTCCTCCTGCCCCGGCAGGCTGCGCGCGATGTCCTCGTTGGGTGACTGCGAGATCAGCACGATCGACCACATGCCGGGCGAGGGAAACTCCACCAGGCCGACCTTACGGAAGCTTGAGCCCTTGCCCGAGAACAGCGTCTCGAACACCTGCTTCAGGCCGCGATAGATGGCGCGCACCGCCGGGATCCGGCCGAGGAAGGTCTCGCCGACATCGACCAGCGTGCGGCCGATCAAATTGGCCGCGAGAAATCCGACCAGCGTCAGCGTGAAGAACGCGACCACCAGCCCCCAACCGGGAATGACGTATGGCAGATAGGTTTCCGGCCGGTAGGCCAGCGGCACGAATGGCCGCACCACGCCATCGACCCAGGTGACGAACCACCAGACCAGATACAACGTGATTGCGATCGGCCCCGTGACAACGAGGCCGGTCAGGAAATAGTTGCGGAAGCGGCCCATCACGCCGGTATGCGGTTCCGGGACGGGATCGAGAGGCGCAGGCGCGTCGTCGCGGGGGGTCATTCGGGTTCCAAGTCGGTCGCAGCACACAAGCTAGGGTCTTCTAGCAGGTTTTGGAAGACCACGAAGCGCCCCGACTGGATCCCTTCTGCCTATTCCACGGTCACCGATTTTGCGAGGTTGCGCGGCTGATCGACGTCGGTGCCCATCACGACAGCCGTGTGATAGGCGAGCAGCTGCACGGGAACAGCATAGACCATCGGGGTGAAGGCTGCCGCCATGTCGGGCAGGACGATGGTGACGAGCGAATCCACGGTCGCCTCCGCCGCGCCCCTGGCGTCGGTCATCAGGATGATGTTGCCGCCGCGGGCGGCGACCTCCTGCATGTTGGAGACGGTCTTCTCGAACACGCGGTCATGCGGCGCGATCACGACGACCGGCATGGTCTCGTCGATCAGCGCGATCGGCCCGTGCTTGAGCTCGCCGGCGGCATAGCCCTCGGCGTGGATGTAGGAGATCTCCTTCAGCTTCAGCGCGCCTTCGAGCGCGAGCGGGTAGCTGGTGCCGCGGCCGAGATAGAGCACGTCGCTGGACTTGGCGATCCGATGCGCGAGCTTCTCGATCTGCAGCTCGGTGGTGAGCGCATCCGCCATCAGGCGCGGCACCTCGACGAGGCCGTGGACCAGCTTGGTCTCGTCCTCGTCGGACAGTTCGCCGCGCGCCTTGCCGGCCGCGATCGCAAGATTCGCCAGCACCATGAGCTGGCAGGTGAAGGCCTTGGTCGAGGCGACGCCGATCTCGGGGCCGGCCAGCGTCTGCAGCACGGTCTCGCTCTCGCGTGCGATCGTCGAGGTCGGCACGTTGACGACCGCGATGGTGTGCACGCCCTCGGCCTTGGCGTAGCGCAGCGCCGCCAGCGTGTCGGCGGTCTCGCCCGACTGCGAGATGAAGATGGCGAGATCGCCCTTGCGCAAGGGCGCCTCGCGATAGCGGAATTCGGAGGCGACATCGACCTCGACCGGCACGCGCGCAAAGCGCTCGAACCAGTATTTGGCGACGAAGCCGGCATAGCTCGCGGTGCCGCACGCGGTGATGTTGATGCGGCGAATGTCGTTGAAGTCGAATGGCAGCTTGACCGGCAGCGAGACGCGTTCGGTCGCCATGTCGACATAGCGCGCCAGCGTATGACCGACCACTTCCGGCTGCTCGTGGATTTCCTTCGCCATGAAGTGGCGATAGTTCGCCTTGTCGACCAGCGAGGTCGAGGCGGCATGCTTGATCTTGTCGCGCTGGACGGCGTTGCCGTCCTTGTCGAAAATCTTCGCGCTCTTGCGGGTCAGCACCACCCAGTCGCCGTCCTCGAGATAGCTGATCGTGTCGGTGAACGGGCCGAGCGCGATGGCGTCGGAGCCGAGATACATCTCGCCGTCGCCATAGCCGATCGCCAGCGGCGGGCCGTTGCGCGCGCCGATCATGAGATCGTCGTCGCCGGCGAAGATGAATCCGAGTGCGAATGCGCCGCGCAGGCGGCCGAGTGCGAGCTTCACCGCTTCCACGGGCTTGTTGCCGCGCGTCAGCAGATCGTCGACGAGATGCAGCACGATCTCGGTGTCGGTCTCGGTGTGGAACACCGTGCCCTTCTTCTCGAGCTCCTCGCGCAGCTCGCGGAAATTCTCGATGATGCCGTTGTGGACCACGGCGACGCGTTCGGTCGCATGCGGATGGGCGTTGTTGACGGTCGGTTTGCCGTGGGTGGCCCAGCGGGTGTGGCCGATGCCGGTCGTGCCCTGGAGCGGCTCGGCTTCCAGCCGCTTCTCCAAATTCTTCAGCTTGCCTTCGGCGCGGCGGCGCTCGAGGTGCTTGCCTTCGAGCGTGGCGACGCCCGCGGAGTCGTAACCGCGATATTCGAGACGTTTGAGCGAATCCACCAGCTGCTCCGCAACCGGCTCGCGCCCGAGAATGCCGACAATCCCGCACATGCGGATCACTATCCCCCAAATCGTCGAAAAATCGCCTAAACGACGCGTGCGGTTTTTAGCGAAGTTCCCAAGGAACCAGAAACTCAATAATTATTGCTGATTGAGACAGCGTCCCGATGCACCGGCCCGCGGCTGCGTCGAATTGGCCGGCCTTAAACCGCGCGCATTAACTTGTTGTCAACATCTTTGACCAACGATTCCGGTTCAGGAGAGCAAAGCCATGAAAGGCTCGTCCGACCGCAAAGGTCTGTCATCGATGTATCTGCGCGCCAGCGAGACAACGGGCACGCACCTTGCGCATTGGCCGCCGCCCCAGCGCGGCAAGGAAAGCAAGCCTGTCTTCGTGAAGCATCCGGAAGGTGAGCCGGTCAAGCGCGCCAAGCCGCGCGGCTGGCGCCTGACCCGCGCGATCTTCTCCGAATTCGCCGACGACGAATAGCGGACGCCTCACCAGCCGAGAACCAGGGCGAAAACGAGGAAGACGACGAACGCCCAGAACGCCAGTCCGGTGAAGAGCGAGGCCATCTCCTGCTCATGCGGATGCGGCACTCCAATTTGGTCCAGCAGCCATTGCCCCGGCGGCTTGATGACGTTCTCGACGAGGAACTCGAATAAGACGGACGCCTCTTTGTCGTCGTCCATGCGCGCCCCCTCGCACGAGAAGCACCGCTTGGCAGCTTACTTCTCAGTCTTCTTGCCGCCCGTCTTCATCTCGCGATAGCGTGCCGCGCCGCCCTCGCGGATGGTCTGCTGGCTGCGCTCCAGCGCCATGGCATCATCAGGCACGTCCTTCGTGATCACCGAGCCCGAGCCGATATAGGCGCCATTGCCGATCTTCACCGGGGCGACCAGCGAGGAATTGGTGCCGACAAAGGCGCCCTGCCCGATCACCGTCTTGTGCTTCTTGAAGCCGTCGTAGTTGCAGGTGATGGTGCCGGCGCCGATGTTGGAATTGGCGCCGACGGTGGCATCGCCGATGTAGGAGAGATGATTGACCTTGACGCCGGCCTCCAGCGTCGCCGCCTTGGTCTCCACGAAATTGCCGATGCGTGCGCCGTCGCCGAGCGAGGTGCCGGGCCGCAGCCGCGCATAGGGGCCGATCGAGACCTTCTTGCCGAGCTTGGTCTCGACGATATGCGAGAAGGAATGGATCACGGCGCCGTCGGCGATCGACACGCCGGGGCCGATCACCACGAACGGCTCGATGGTGACGTCCTTGCCGAACACGGTGTCGGCGGCGAGATAAACCGTCTCAGGCGCGATCAGCGTGACGCCGGCTTCCATCGCCGCTTTCCGCAGCCGCACCTGCATCACGGCTTCGGCTTCGGCGAGCTGCGCCTTGGTGTTGATGCCGCGCACCTCGTCCTCGCTGGTCTCGATCACCACGGACTCCCATCCCTGCTTGCGGACGATCTCGACCGCGTCCGTCAGATAATATTCGCCCTTGGAATTGGCATTGCCGATCTGCCCGAGGATCTCGAGCGCGCGGCGACCGTCGATCGCCATCACCCCGGCATTGCAGAGGTCGATCTTGCGCTCCTCCGCGCTGGCATCGGCCTGCTCGCGGATCGCCACCAGACGCTCGCCCTCGACGATGAAGCGGCCGTAACCGGTGGGGTCGGCGGCACGAAAGCCGAGCGCAGCGATCGCGGCGCCCTTGGCGAGCGGCGCACGCAGCCGCGCAAAAGTCTCGGCCGAGATCAGCGGCGTGTCGCCGAAGGCAACGAGCAGGTCATCCGCGCCGCGCGCGATCGCCTCGCGTGCCGCCAGCACCGCATGCGCCGTGCCGAGCCGCTCGGTCTGCACGAAGGTCAGCGCGTCGGGCCGGATGCGCTTCGCCTCGTCCGCCACCGCCTGGTGATCAGGACCGATCACGACCGCGAGCGAGGTGCCGGTTCCCTTGGGGGCCGCGGCGAGCACGTGGGCGAGCAGCGTCTGCTGGGCAACGGGATGCAGCACTTTCGGCAGGCTCGATCGCATGCGCGTGCCTTCGCCGGCGGCGAGCACGATCGTGAGGCTGGAACGGGCGGTCATCGAAATCCTGTCAGATTCGGCCGAATCAATTGGCGTGACGGGCGGCAGGCCACCCTGAAATGCTCTCGCCTTGCTACCCCCGCAAACGCCCGGAATTCAAGTGCGACACGCTTTTCCTGTTAATGTTCCTTGATTGATTCGGGGAAGCTTCGGGGCTGGGCACTTAACGTTCATGGCAAAGGATTCCGACCCACTGGCGGATGCCTTCGGCGCCAAGGAGACCGGCGGACTGTTCTCCGGACTTTTGGCCGAGGAAAGCGCGTTCGACCGCCGCTTGATGTGGCGGCTAGGCTCGTGGGGCGTGGCCGCCGTCGGCGCCGTGACCATCGCGGTAATGGCCAACCAGGCCCAGCTCGGCTGGCGGCGTGACCAGGTCGCCTCGGCCGATCTTGCGCGCCAGGCCGACCGTCTGCAGCTGCTGACCAAGGAAAGCCAGAACGAGGCGCGCCGGCTCGCAGCTGCCATCGAGACGCTGAACAGTGATCGCGACCGGCTCTATTCACGCGTCACCGTGCTGGAGCAAGGGCTCGATTCCGTCACCGGCGCCATCGCCAAGCAGACCGCCTCGCCGCCGCAGGCCGGCAAGCCGCAGGACGCTGCGCCCGCAGCCCCCAGCGTCGCGCCGGTCGCCTCGACTCCCGCCGACAAGCCGCGCACCGAGGTTGCGAAGGACGCGTCCAAGGATGCGTCCAAGGACGCAAAGGATGCGTCCAAGGACGCAAAGGATACGTCCAGGGAAACATCCAGGGACATGCCGAAGGAAACAGCGAAGGAGCCGGCGAGCCCGCCGTCGCAGACCGCTGCCGCCGCCTCCCTCGTGCAGCAATCGACGGCGATGAATTCGTCGTTGCCGACCATTCCGCTGATGCCGTCCAAATCGATCATGGCGCCGCCCGATCCGGCCGCGTCGAAGTTGATGCAGCCCGAGGCAAAAGAGAAGGCCGCGGAGAAGAAGGCCGAGCCGGCGCCCGCTCCGACGGAAGCCGTCATGGCCGCCGCCAAGCCGCCGGAAGCAGCCGAGAGCGAATCCCCCGCGATCGCAGTTCAGCAGACGCGTTTTGCGATCGATCTCGGCGGCGCCAATTCGGTCGACGGACTGCGCGCGCTCTGGCGCGGCGTGACCAAATCCAATCCGGAAGTCGCAGCGCTGCGACCGATCATCATGATCAAGGAAGGCACCACCGGGCTCGGCATGCAGCTCCGCCTCGGCGCCGGCCCCCTCGTCAACGCCGCCGCCGCCGCGAAATTCTGCGCGACCCTTGCCGAGAACGATCGTCACTGCGAGACCACTGTGTTCGACGGCCAGCGCCTCTCGATGCGCGGCTCGGAAAAGGACAAGGGACAGGAGAAGTCCCAAGATCGAGTTCAGGAGAAGAACTCCGAGAAGAACCAGGACGCGACTCCGCAAGCCGAAACCGCGCCCGTCGCAAAGCCCGAGAAGCCGGGCAAGCACCGCCGCAGCTATTCCTCGAAGCGCTCGTCGAAACGCGAGGAGCCCGCGCCGGCGCCTGCGGCGCAGCCCGCGCCGGCCAAGCCGGAGACGGCCTCGGCGGCCTCGACCCTGACGTCCTTCTTCAGGCGCTAGGACGGCTTTATCCTCGACGGAAGCTGCTCGCATGCGGCGATCGGACGCTGCGGCCTGCGCAGTCCTTTTGCCGCGGATCTGCGTTCTCTGACGGCGCTCCAGGCAGCGCGCCTCTCCGAACCCAGCGGAATCCGATGAACGAACTCGATGATGTCTTGAGGCTGCTCGTCGCGGCGGGGACAGGCCTGCTGATCGGCATTGATCGCGACATGAACGACAAGCCGGTGGGAATGCGGACCCTTTCTTTGGTCGCGCTCGGCTCCGCGCTGGTGTCAATCTCGGTGATCGAGTTCCAGAACCTGCGCGACCACCCCGATGCGATCTCCAGGGTCATCCAGGGCGTCGTCGCCGGCGTGCTGACGGGCGTCGGCTTCATCGGCGCAGGCGTCATCCTGCACGACGGCAAGGCGAAGACGGTTCATGGCCTCACGACGGCCGCGACCGTCTGGATTGCCGCCGGCCTTGGCATCGCCTGCGCGCTCGGCGCCTGGCTGCTCGTCGGCGCGGCGATTACGGTCACCCTGCTCGTGCTGTTCGTTCTCGGCTGGGTCGAACGTCGCTTGGGATTGAAATAGCCGCACGAGGGCACGCGCGTCGCACATACCAAATGATACGGAAGCGCCCGGCGTCAGCAGGCAGTATCCGCTCCTGATTGATTCGGAGCGGCGATGACGGACGCGAATTTTCTGCGGGAGCAACTCGCGTTGATCCGCGAACTGGCAGACCAGGCCGATCCCCATATCAGAAAACGACTGCTCGCCTTGGCCGAACGATACGAGCGCCGGCTGGCCGAGCAGAACCGGAAGATGCCAGGATCTTGAGGGCATGACACCTTGATCGCGGACGCCCGGGCAAGCCGGATCAAGAAACCTCGCCTGCCCTGTTGCCTGCCCGCGCCATCCCGACCATATTGCGCCCATGACAAAAAAGCCCTTCCGCCTCACGCCCTATCAGGTGCAGTTCCTGCTCGTCGTCGGCTTCGCGTCCGTCGGCTATGCGCTTTATCTGCGTTATCTCGCGATCGAGCTGTCGCAGACCGCGCTCGCCTGCGACGCCGGGCTGCAGACGCTGCTGTGCAAGGGCCGCGCGGTCTCGACCGTGCTGTTCAAGAATTCGGTGTTCGGGATCGTCGCGCTGGTGGTTGCGACGCTGAACCTGATGCGGCCGTCGATCGTGCTGCTCACCGTCGGCGTTGTCGCCGCCGGGCTCGGCATCGTGCTCTACAACGTCGTGCTGTCGGGCCTTGCGATCGGCCTGTTCATTCTTGGGTTTGCTCGGCCCGCGCCCGCCACAGCGTGAGCGCGAACAAGAGATAGATCGCGCAGGTCCACAGCGACTGCCAATTGTCGCGCCCCTCGTTGAAGAGCACGAAGACGGCCGACAGCGCCAGCACGCCAGCGAACACCGATTCCGCGATCGGACGCTGGCCGATCTGCGGCCGGTTCAGCATCAGAAGCGCGAACGGCACCACCGCCATCGTCAGCGCGGCGTAGGGGAAATCCTTGTAGCGCGGGTCGAACACGAAGCCGAGCGCGGTTGCCGCCGCGATCACGGCCGTCACCGCCAGCGTCAGGCCGAGCACGGCAGTGAGCTTCGACCATTTGCGGCCCTCGCGCGGACCGAGCAGATCGAGGAAGCTCGGCAGGCTGCGGCCGATCACCATCGCCTGGGCGCAGAAGATCGGCGACAGGATGCCGGCCAGCAGCAGCGCGCCCCAGAAGAGCCAGCCGGCGATGCCGTAGCTCTCGTAATACATCTTGTCGGCGCCGATCCCGAGCAGGCTTCCCGCCGTCGTCGCCGAGATCGCAACGCCGAGCCAGGCCGAGAAGCGCGGCGTCCACGGCCGCCGGCGCAGCGTGATGATGGCGACCGCGAATACCAGCACGGAAAGGCCCATGCCCGCGCCCATGTACCATTTCCAGTACGGGAAATTGCTGATCGGCGCACCCGGCGGATATTTCAGGCTCCGGCGCACCGAGTCATAAAGGCCCCAATAACCGCCGACGGTGCCTTCCAGCTTGCGCTTCCACGGCTGGTCGTAGGACTCGATCAGATTGACGCGGAACTTCTGCGACTTCGCAAGGCCCAGGATTTCAGAGACGACCCGCGCCTGGTTGGTGCGCGACGGCAGCGCGCCGTCGCGCATCCGCCCCTCGCTCGGCCAGCCGGTCTCGCCGATCAGGATTTCCTTGCCGGGAAACGCCACCACCATGCGCTCGCGGATCTGTTCGACATGGGCGGAGGCGAATTTCGCCTTGACCGGAAAATCCTCCCAATAAGGCAGGATGTGGATGGTGACGAAGTCGACGGCATCGGAGACCTCGCGATTCTTCAGCCAATATTCCCAGACGTCGGCATAGGTGACGGGCACGCTGACCTGCGTCTTCACCAGGCGGATGATGGAGACGAGGTCGGCCGTCGTCATCTCGCCGCGCAGCAGCACCTCGTTGCCGACGATGACCGCGGTGATCACGTCGGGGAATTGCTTGGTGAGGCGGATGGCGAGCCCGGCCTGCTCGTAGTTCTTGGTGCGGTTGCTGGACAGCCAGATGCCCTGCAGCACTTTCAGCCCGCCGACCTTGGCGGCGATCTCCGGCACCTGGTCGAGCCCGTTCTCCATCGAATAGGTACGGACGCAACCGGTGATCTCCTTGAGCTGGCGCAGGTCCTGCTCGATCTGCTCGGCCTCGATATGGGTCCACGCCTCCAGCGGCGTCTGCTCGCCGCGGAACGGCGCGTAGGAGACGCATTGGACCTTGTCGGCGGGATCGATCGGCGCGCGCGCGAGCGTGATCGGCGTCGCCAGCCACCACCACACGGCAGCAATCGCACCCAGTGAAACGAGCAGAAGCGCCAGTGGCGTACGAAGTGAAATCGGTTCCGTCCTCCGCGAAGGGTCCGTCGATTACCTGCTTGCACGCCATCTGCCAAGGGGGTGTCCGGGTGAGGATCCGCTCCTCCGCCAAAGGAATCGGGCTGCGGCCGTTCGACCGGGACCTAGCATCGTGACTTTGCTGGACAAAATTCCAAATACAGGCCATGGACTCCGAAAGACTTTTCCGCCGCATTGGAGACCCATTTGGACGCCATCACCGGCGCGTCCGCGGGATCCTCCTGACGCGGACGGCCAGCGCATACATTGGGGAATTCATGCGGCAACGGGTGTTCGAGTCACGAAATGCGGTCCTGCGGCAGTTCGCCGCCACCTTGGCCGTCTCCTCCCTTCTCCTTCTCGCCGGTCTCGGTGGCGTCTCCGCCCAGAGCGGAACGCCGGCGCCCGATCAGGGCAAGGCCGCCGCCCAGCCCGCCGACGCCGCCAAGGAAGCCGCCCAGAGCCAAAACCAGAAGCGAACTGACGAGTTCGCCGAAGCTGCCCGCACCATCAACGGTCCGGCCGGCAACCCCGAATGTGTTTGGCTCGGCCGTCGGGCGGTTCAGTTGATGTACAGGGATGACCTCGATACCGCCTTCCGCCACATCGATCTTTACGACCGGTTTGGCTGCCCTGGCGGCCACATCCAGGCCGCGTTCCGCTGCCTGACCCGCTTTCTCCCTCAGATCGATGACAAGGCTCCGAATAGCCTGAACAATCTGACCCAGGCCTGTTGGATCAATCCGGCTGCGCAGCCGCAGCAAGCAGCGGCTGCCGCCTCGCCGTCGCCCGCACCAGCCCCAGGCGGCGCACAGCCCCAGCCGGCAGCGAGCCCCTCGCCCGCGGCCAGCCCGACGCCGGCCCCATCCAAATAGTCACAGGCAGGCTTCAGCCTCCGTTCAGGAACGATCGGCGATATGTGCGGTCGGCACTGCTGCCCGTCCCAAAATGCCATGCCCTCATAAGGACATGAGGCCATGACAGTTGAGAAACCGCGCGGCAGAGGTATGCTCCCTTTGCCGCGGACTTGGTCGGATCTCGGGGTCGGATCCGCTTCCCTGCCCCCACAGCCCCTATTGGTTTAGCCGCGATGCGCGTTGTCGCCGCCGTTCTGTTGCTCGTGTCCGCGCTCCACGCAGGACTATGGGGAGTCTTGCGCGACAAGGAACCCGCGCCCGATTTCAAGGGGCTGTTGCCGAGCGTTTCCTACGCGCCGTTCGAGGGCTCGGCCCACCCCGACATCGACAACATCCCGACCATCGAGAAAATCCGCGCCGACCTGAAGACGCTGTCGACCATGACGCGCGCGATCCGCCTGTATTCGTCGACAGGCGGCGTCGAGCTTGTGCCGCCGATCGCGGCCGAGTTCGGTCTCAAGGTCACCGTCGGCGCCTGGATCGACAAGGACAAGGATCGCAACGAGCGCGAGATCAAGGCCGCGATCGAGCTGGCCCGGAAGAACAGCAACGTCGTCGGCGTCGTCGTCGGCAACGAGGTGATCTACCGCGGCGAGCAGAAGGTCGAAGACCTCATCGACATGATCAAGCGGGTGAAGAGCGCAGTCCGCGTGCCGGTCACGACAGGCGAGATCTGGAACATCTGGCGCGACAACCCCGAGCTCGGCTCCAGCGTCGATTTCATTGCCGCCCACGTGCTGCCCTATTGGGAAAACTTCCGCTCGGACCAGGCCGTCGACCAGGCCGTCGACCGCTACAACCTGCTACGCAACCAGTTCCCGGGCAAGCGTATCGTGATCGCCGAATTCGGCTGGCCGAGCCAGGGCTACAATTTGCGCAACGCCGATCCGGGTCCGTTCCAGCAGGCGCTGACCTTGCGCAATTTCGTCACCCGCGCCGAAGCCATCGGCATGGACTACAACATCGTCGAAGCCATCGATCAGCCCTGGAAGTATTTCGAGGGCGGCGTCGGTCCGTATTGGGGCATCCTCAACGCCAGCCGCGAGCCGAAATTCGCCTGGACCGGTCCGGTCGAGAACCCCGATTACTGGAAGCTGATGGGCATCGCGCTGCTGGTCGGCGTGCTGCTGTCGCTGCCGATCCTGCGCATCGAGAAGGCGACCGCCAGGCAGGCGTTCCTGCTGTCGGCCACCGCCAATGGCGTCGGCGCCTGGGCGGCGACGGTGTTCGCGTTCTGGAACAGCCATTACTTCATCTTCGGCTCGGCCTTCGCGCTGACGCTCGGCATGATCCTGCTTGTTCCGCTCGTTCTCATTGCGATGGCGCGAATCGACGAGATCGCGGCCGTGGCCTTCGGCCGGCCGCCGCAGCGGCTGATCACGAAGGACAAGCCGGTCGAGAACGTGCCCGAGGCCTACTGCCCGAAGGTCTCGATCCACATCCCCGCCTATTTCGAGCCGGTCGACATGCTCAAGCAGACGCTGGATGCGCTGTCGCGGCTGAACTATCCGAACTACGAATGCGTCGTCATCATCAACAACACGCCGGACCCCGCGTTCTGGCAGCCGATCCAGGACCATTGCCGCGCGCTCGGTGAACGCTTCAAGTTCATCAACGCCGAGAAGGTGCAGGGCTTCAAGGCCGGCGCGCTGCGCATTGCGATGGACCGCACCGCCGTCGATGCCGAGATCATCGGCATCCTCGATGCCGACTATGTCGTCGAGCCCGACTGGCTGAAGGACCTCGTGCCCGCGTTCGCCGACCCGCGCGTCGGCCTCGTGCAGGCGCCGCAGGAGCATCGCGACGGCGATCTGTCGATCATGCACTACATCATGAACGGCGAGTATGCCGGCTTCTTCGACATCGGCATGGTTCAGCGCAACGAGCTCAACGCCGTCATCGTGCACGGCACGATGTGCCTGATCCGTCGCGCCGCGATGGACATGGCCGGCGGCTGGTCGTCCGACACGATCTGCGAGGATAGCGATCTCGGCCTTGCGATCCAGGAACTCGGCTGGACCACCCACTACACCAACACCCGCTATGGCGCGGGCCTGTTGCCCGACACCTACGAGGCCTTCAAGAAGCAGCGCCATCGCTGGGCCTATGGCGGCCTGCAGATCGTCAAGAAGCACTGGCGCCGCTTCCTGCCGGGCGCGAGCCGGCTGACGGCGGACCAGAAGCGCGAATACGGCCTCGGCTGGCTGAACTGGCTGGGCGCGGAAAGCCTAGGCGTCGTCGTGGCGCTGCTCAACCTCGTCTGGGTGCCGATCGTCGCCTTCGCCGACATCGCCATCCCCGACAAGATCCTGACGCTGCCGATCATCGGCGCCTTCGTCGTCTCGCTGGCGCACTTCCTGTCGATGTACCGCGCCCGCGTCGCCATCAAGCCCGGCCAGATGCTGGGTGCGATGATCGCGGCGATGAGCGTGCAGTGGACGGTGTCGCGCGCGGTGGCGCAGGGCCTCATCACCGAGCACATCGCCTTCGCCCGCACCTCCAAGGGCGGCCTCAGCCGCATGTCGATCGAGTTCCAGGCGTTCTGGGAGGCCGTGATCGGCACCCTGCTGATCGTCGGTGCCGGCGTGCTGATCGTGACCAACAGCTTCCGCCAGATCACCGAGATCTACATCTTCGCCGGCGTGCTGGTGCTGCAGAGCCTGCCGTTCCTGGCGGCGGTCGCCATCGCCATCCTCGAGCTCAGCCGCATCAACTCGTTCCAGTTCTGGCACGACAGCGCGATCCGCACCGCCGAGCTGATCGGCCTGCGCCCGGTGGCGCTGCCACCGGTGGGCGCACCGCAGCCGGTGCCGAACGAGGCGCGGCGGGAGACGAAGTGAGCGCAGCCCCAGTCCCGGCCTGGACCTCGTGATCAAGAGTCACGTGGTCTTCGGCGTGGATGACGGTTTTCCAATCGAGTCGAAAATCTTCGCTTAAGCCGCAGATTTAACGAGTAAATCCGCACTCCTGCCCGGACTTTTGGCAGCTATGCCCGCTATTGACCTCAGCGTCCCATCCCCCTACACAGCCCGGGCCGAGAGCATGATCCGGAAACAGCCGGTTTTCCCCGCGACGCAAGCCTAAGCGCAGCGGCAAGACATGCTTCTCGAGTGTCCGAACACGATGGCGATCTCTTTGAGGCCATCAGCGGCCATGGGAGCGCGTAGCTCAGCCGGTAGAGCACGTGACTTTTAATCACGGGGTCCTGGGTTCGAGCCCCAGCGCGCTCACCAAACACTGACCGTAGTTTCGGGGCTAAGCTTCTATCTAGCTCGCGTAGCCCCGCTTACAGTGCCGCAGCTCGAAGGATGCTGCAGCTCACGCGAACAGCTTGTCGATGTCGTCCTGGGAAATCGCCACGCCCGGCCGCTTCGGCCCCTCCATCAAGTTCGGTTCGCTTGGAACAGCAAGCTCGGCGGCCATCCGCGCCAGCTCCTCCTTCCCCCACATCCGGACCAGCCTGTTGATGTGTTCTTCAATGAACTGCAGCGACTTGACGACTCGCGTGATCCGCTGACCTGTGAGGTCCTGAAACGCGCAGGCCTCGAACACGTTGTTCGTGCTATCGACGATCTCGCCGCATACGGCTGCGACAGTCGGCTCGTCGACGCCCTGCAACTTCGCGACGCTGGCGCTGATCGCCTCCATGCTTTCGAGGATCGCGTTCCCGGCCGCCTCCGTATTCTCGACGATCGCGTCGAGGGTGTCTGCCATCGTCGCGAAACTGCCTTTGCTGTTGCCTTGAAGAGCGGCGAATTCCCGCCGCATGCTGCTGATGTGGCCGAACATCTCGACCAAATGCGTTTTCAGCACCGTCTCTTCTTGCGACGTAATCATCAGAAATCCCCGACGGTGGCGACTTGCCCTTCGTGTGCCACAGCAATCTACGGCGGCTTCGAAAGGAAGCTCCAAATGAGCGGACGCATTTTCGCGCGTTCAACTTTCGTGGACCAGCAAAGCAAGCGATCGTTAAATAAGCGGTAAGGCCACCCCCCCTCTGCGAAAGAGAGCCGTTTCCGGATCAAGGCGTCTTTCGAGCACGAGGCGCCAGGAGCGAGCCGGAAATCGAGACCGTTGCCGATCGCGGCAAAACGGTCACCGAGGAGCGCCGCGCATCTGGTGCGCCCTACCCCCTTGGCATTGCGACCTGATACAGCAGTTAACGCCCTGTTTATGGGCCGATGTTAGTGCTCGAAGCGGACTGACCGGGGTCTCGACAATCTGTCCCGAATGTGCGTTTTCGTTGCGTAGGAGAGCAAGATGGCAGTTGATCTGTCGATGCCTGTCTTGGTGGTGGACGACTACAGCACCATGATCCGTATCATCCGAAATCTCCTCAAGCAGCTCGGTTTCGAGAATGTCGACGACGCCAGCGATGGATCGGCCGCACTCAACAAGATGCGCGCCAAGAAATACGGCCTGGTCATCTCGGACTGGAACATGGAGCCGATGACCGGCTATGACTTGCTGCGGGAGGTCCGCGCCGACACCAATCTCGCCACCACGCCGTTCATCATGATCACGGCGGAATCGAAGACCGAGAACGTCATAGCCGCCAAGAAGGCGGGCGTGAACAACTATATCGTCAAGCCGTTCAACGCCGCCACGCTGAAAACCAAGATCGAGGCGGTCTTCCCCGAGATGGCAGGCGTCTAGTCCCAGCCAATGCTCAATGCGCTTCCATGAGCCGTTCCCGGAGCTGGAAGCTCGCTACAAGCGGCGGTCGACTGCCAAAGGGTACTTGAGCGGCTTTTCCGGGTAGCGCTAACAAATCGCGTTACGTAAATCTGGTACTGTTCGGCGGTGAGTTTGCGCGCCATGGGTTTCGAAGAGCTCGATCAATCCGAAGTGCCGTTCGTGCCACGCCGACTTCGTCAACGCGAATGCAACGGCCCCTTCCCCGCAAGTGAGCCCGCCAGATTCCGATAGACTCCAGTAGTCGCCCCGAGATGAACTCCCCGCAGCGCCCTCCTATTGTGCCTGACCTCTCCTGGGCATTTTGGCGATGGTTTGCGTAGCGAAGGACGGCCCACCCGTTTTGATCTGCTCCTTGTGCAGACGGCCGATGACTTTCCTGGCCACGCTGCCGGCCATCTTCACGCTTCCCGGAGCGCATGCCTACCAGTGCCGCCCCTGTCTGCGGGTCGATACCATTCCGCTGGGCTGACGCCGGAGCGGCCGCGCCAGCCGCATCCCGTCCTCCAAAAAACCCCGCTGACATCTAGCCCGAAACGTGTAGGATTCCCCAAAACCGGAGGGAACTGCATGTTTGAAATCAACGGTTTCGACACGGCTGGCGTCGTCAGCCTGAAGCGGCCTTCACTGGCTGCGGCCCTCAAGAAGGCCAGGGAGCTGGTCGAGGACGGCTGCTGGGACGTGCAGGTCGTTGATCCCTCCGGCCGCGTCTACACCTCGTTCGAAGAGCAAGCGGCTTAAGCTTCCCGGCCGTCGGCACGCTTTCCAAACATCGGCAGACAACGACAACGCCCGGGCAGCCCCCGCGGAGCGGCCCGGGCGCGATCTTGCGCCGGCAAGGTGGCTGAGGTCAGAACGTCAGCTTGACCCGCGCCGCGCCGGTATAGGCTTGGCTGTTCGCGGCGAACTCGCCGTCGAAGGTCGTCGTCAGGCTCAGGCTCGGCGTGAACCAGGTGGTGAGGCCGAGCGAGACGGCCGCCGCATCTGGCTTGGACTTGGCGCCCGTGGTGGTGAAGTCCGAGCCGGGGATGCCGGTCAGGAAGGCCGTGGTCTGGGCCGCCTGCGCGTAATAATGCGCCCAGCCCGCCTTCGCGAAGCCCTGCATGGCGAGCCCGCCGAACTCCATGGTGCCGCGAGTATCGAGGCCGAGGGTCGAGCGCGTGGTCGTGCCGGTCTGGCCCTGGACCGTGAGGCCGCCGACCGCAGCACCGCCCGCAATCGCGTCCTGCTCACTGAAGCCCGGCGTGCGCATGCTGTGCGCGTCGAAGGCGGCATAGGGCGAGAAGGCGACGCGGGCGAGCCTCGCCACCTCGAAGGCCGCCTCGATGCGTCCGCTCCACACCGTCGGCCGGTAGCGGCCAGTCACGTCGGTGAGCCCGAGAACGGGGATGGCGCGATGCGTCGTCACGTCCATCCAGGAGAAAGCAGCCGCCGCCGTCAGCGTCAGCGCGCCGGTCCGCGTCGTGCCGTAGGTGCCGAACTGCGCCACGTTGGCGGAAGCGGAGCCGAGACCGCCGGCGAGCGAGCTCGACGCCGAACCGCCGGCCGCGGCAATGCCGATCATCGTCGCGGGACTGAAGCGGATGTCGATTCCGCTGACGAATTGCGTGGCGCGCGACGTCGAGCGGGCCGAGCCGACATCGGCATCGCCGCTGGTCGTCCGGTACGAAGTGACCGGGCCGCCCCAGACGCTGTAGGTCGGCCCATAGCCACGCACGCCCGCCGTTGCACCGGTCGCCTTGTCGATGGCCCCGACGCCAGCCGGACGCGACATCGAAGCATAGGCGAGCGCCGGATTGGCCGAGGGATCGCGCCCCTCACCGTGAATGTCCGTCATTGCGCCAAGGAACTGACCCCCGACCTGAACACCCATCCGCTGGACGGAGGAATGGACCTCGCCCGTGAGCTGATCGAGCTCGGAATCCAGCATGTCGTCGGTCGAATTGTAGAGCGCGAACAGCGGATTCATGTTGGCACCGGCGGCGGCTGCGTTGTCGATCGCCACGGCCACCTTGTCCCTGTCGGTCCTTGCCTCCGAGTTGGCCGGCGTCGGCGTGGTGACTTCCGTCGTCACCGTCGTCGTGCCGCCTGATGTCGTCGTGGTCGAGGTCGGCGTCACCGCCTTGGTCGGATTTTCCGAGAGCGTGGCGAGCCGGCCCGGCGTCAGCGTCATCTGCACTTGCGAGCCGCTATAGGTCACGGAGGTCACGAGCCCCGCGCCGACCAGCGAGCGATCGAAGCTGCCGAAGGTGCCGTTGACGCCGCCGGTCGCCGACAACAGCGTATAGGGCGTGCTGAACGAATAGGAGCCGCCGAGCGTCTGCGCCTTCAACGTACCATCGAGCGCAGCCGTACCGGTGACCCTGACGAGATCCGAGGTCGCTCCGTGAATGCTGGCAAAATAAGTGCCGGTCGCACCAAAGGTGAGATCGCCATTGATGGTCAGCGTCTGCGGCGTGCCGAGACCCAGCCTGCCGTTGACGATCGTCGTGCCGACCTGGCCGGAACCGCCGAAGATGCCGCCCTGCTCCACCGTGACCTGCGAGACGATCGAGCCCGTGACGGCAAGCGCACCGCCCTGGACCGTGGTCGGGCCGGTGTAGGTGCTGTTGCCCGAAAGGGTCAGCTTGCCGGCGCCGGTCTTGATGAGACCGCCCGGACCGAAGATGTCGTTGCCGAAGGTCGAGCTGTAGCCGCGCGTATCGAGCGTCGCGGTGGTGACGAAAGCGCCGTAGCCCTTGACGGCCGCGCCTGCGTTGACGAGGCCCCAGCCGTAAGTCGCGTCGGGCGTGATGCTGCCGGCGGTGCGGGTGCCGAGCGCTGTCGCCGTCGTCAGCAGCGTCTGCTGCAGGTCGTAATTGGTGAACCAGGAGAAGGCCTGTTTGACCAGCGCAGCAACGCCGGCAACCGTCGGCGCGGCATAGGATGTGCCGGAGCCCGAGGAGTAGTTCGCGCCGTTGGCGCCGGCGAGCGTGCTTCCGGCGAGATTGCCGGTGCCGACCGTCGTCGCGCCGGTGAGATCGCCCGGAGCGACCAGACACCAGGCCGCCGCCGATCCGCAGGCGTTGCTGTACCACGTCGTCACGTTGTTCGCATCGACGGCGCCGACGGCAAGCCAGCCGTTCTGGATGCCGCTGACGACCTTGGGCATGCCGGCGAGAATATCCGGCGACGGCTGCTTTTCATTGCCGGTGGCGAAGATGAGCAGCGCACCGTTGGCCACGGCGGTTTGCGCGGCGGCGGCGAACTTCGGAAGCTCGGCCACGGCGGCGGCCGGCGTATAGTCGTCGACGTTGCACTTCGCGCCGCCGTTCTGCGCCGAGTTCGTGCCCGTCGCGCAATTGTTGTTGCCGAGGCTGAGATTGATGATCTTGACGCCCTCGTCGACGAGGCCGGTCACGGCCACGCTGAGCTGCTCGTCGAACGCGCCGGGAGGGCTGCCATTGGTGTTGATGGCCGCGACGTAGAGGCTCGCGTCGAAGGACGAGCCATGCATGCCGGAGCCGTTCCGGGCGCCGGCGATCAGGCTGGAGACGATGCTGCCGTGACTGCCGGTGGTGTCGGAATCGCTGTTCTGGCCGGCGGGCATCACCGTATACGCGCTCGGGTCGGTTGCGGTCGCATCGAATGCGGTGGTGAAGCGAACGCCGCCGGCGAACTTGCCCGCCGTCGAGAACTCGAAATTCCTGAGATCGATGCCGGAATCGACGACACCGACCGTCACGCCCTTGCCGGTGAAGCCCGCCGCATAGGCCGCAGCCGCATTGATCTGGTTGAGGGCGCCCGAGGCGAAATATTCCGGCGTCTGAAACGACGCCGCCGATTGCGCAGCTGCAGGCGTCGTCGCCACGGCGGGGAAAAGTGTCAAGGCAGCGGCGGGTAATGCGGTGCGCCAGCGCGGGGCATCGTGCCGGCTAATCTTCTTCACCATCGAAAATCATTCCTGGTTTCGCGAAACACTGTTCAGCGTGCCATCACTGCGTGATCGAAGACGTCCCGGTGTTACCAGGCAGGAGTGGGGGGACCTCTCCTGCCTGGCAACTGGCAATAGATGGCGCCCGTCGCGGCGCATGAATGCGCGTGCAACGTGCTAAACGCGAAGAGCCCGTACAGGCAGAACCATGCGGTAGATCGTGTCCGATCGCGGCGACGGCTCTGGAGACTGAGCAAGCTCTTCGTCAGTTCCCATACGCCATTCTCATTTCGCGCAACACAGGGACATCGTTCGCAACGATCAATGCGGATTGATGTTCAAAGAGACGTCGTGCATCGTGCGTCGTGCGCAGGACCAGCGGGGATCACATGAGGTCGAGCGACGATCAGGCGGAATGATCAATGACGATCACAGGGCGCGATCGAGCATTTCGCCACCGGCGAAGATGCCATTTACGCATGCATGAAGCATAGCGAACGTGAATGCCCGGGCCTTCGCCGCGCCGAAGCGGCATCGGCCGCGCAGGCGGGACAAGCCCGGGCATCACGACATCCGGTAAGAATTCAAATGCGTTGATCCTGCCTCATCGGTGGAGAGGCAGCGGGCCCAGCGCCTCAGCTTTCCGGAGCCGACGACGCAATCGGCAGGCTCAGCGGAGCGCCTCCAACGGAGACCGGTCCCAGAGGCTTGGTCTCCCGCGTGTCCCGCACCATCCGCTTGCGCATCGCGGGAGACAATCCGTAGCGCGCATGCGCCTTTCGGATGGAGGACGTGACGTCCGACATCGTCATCGTGCTCTGCAGCGCATCGATCTTCGCGATCAGCGACGACAGCTGCGAGGACATCTTCCTCACATCGACCCGCTCATCCGTGATGCTCTGTCGCAGCGACAGCAGCACCATTGAATCCTGCTGCAGCAAAACCGAGTTCTGATCCGCTGCCTGATTGTTCTGTTGCAGCAACGCGGTGTGTTGCTGCTGGGCCGCCTGAATGTCCTTCAACGCAGCGATGACGGGATCCGGCTTTGGCTCGGACGCTTCGAAGCGCGGGAGCAGTTCGGCCAGGCGGCCGACATTCAACGACGACAAATCGGCTTGCGACGTATAGACGGCCGCCGCGCCGTTGATGGCCAGGGCACAGATTGCAAAGGCCAGGATCGATTTGCGGCTGGATCGCTTGACCGGCTCAGGCGCTTCGAGCATCTCGGGTTCATCGCCCGATGCGGCAGCTGCCAGGGCTGCGGCGTCTAGCTCTTCGGCGAAGCTTGCCGTTTCGAATGTCGTGGTCACGTGCGTGGACCCCAATGAGCGAGCAACAGGCAGCCGCCCCTGGAACGTCCTCGCGACGAGTCCTTGTACGCAGCACCCAACTACAACTGTCTAAAATTGTGAGCATTTTGAATTAATTCCACGTTAGCGGCCTGGCGCGGCGACCCCGGCCGATTACGGGGCCGTGCAGCCATTCCCAGTCCCACATCCTGGGCAGCGGATCTTCCGAAGATCACATCGTGCAGCTGTTTTGCCCGACGGGAGCAAACAGGCCCTTCCGCCGGATTCAAAAAGCCTTGCGCCAGCGCCACTTAGCTACTGTGCATGGGGTTGTTTTCGCGTTTTTTGAACCGGCCCACTAACCTTCGTCCAGCAGCTCGAACAATTCCTCCACCCGGGCAAACGGCGCGTCCTGCATCTTGGCGTGATAGACGACGCGATCACCGTCGCGCTGCAGCGACTTGCCTCGCGATTTGCGCAAGCGCCCGGGCAGGAACGTCGCGGCGGCCGCCTCGGGGCCGACGTCGAGGCGGATGATGCCTCTGCGCTTGCATTCGAGCCTGAGCCGGGCGGCGGCGAAGAAGTCACGCGCGACCTTCGGCAGCGGGCCGAAGCGGCGTGCGGTTTCCTCCTCGAGGTCTTCGAGATCGTCCTCGTCAGTGCATCGTGCAGCACGCGCATAGAGCTCGAGGCGCACCGGCTCGGACTGCACGTAGGTCTCCGGCAGCATGTCCGCGACCGGCAGGTTCAGGTCCGGCACCCACACCGCCTGCCCCTCGTCGAGCTTCTCCGAAGCCATCTTGAGGAGGTGGCTGTAGAGCACGGGCCCGAACACCTGGACGTGGCCGGATTGCTGCTCCGAGAACAGATCGCCCGCGCCCCTGAGGTCGAGGTCGCGCTCGCTGATCGCAAAGCCCGCGCCGGGCCGGCTGAACTCCTCGAGCACGGCGAGCCGCTTCTCGGATTGTCCTGATGCCGTCTCGGTCAACAGATGGGCGAAGGCTCGGATGCCGCCGCGGCCGACGCGGCCGCGCAGCTGATGCAGCTGGGCGAGGCCGAACTTCTCCGGCCAGCACACCACGATGGTGTTGGCGCGGGGAATGTCGAGGCCGCTCTCGACGATGTTGGTTGCGAGCAGCACGTCCGCCCTGCCCTCGACGAAGCTCATCATGCGGTCGTCGATCTCGTCGGCCGCCAACCTGCCATGCAGGCAGACGATGCGTAAGTCCGGCGCCACCGCCTGCACCCGCGCCAGCATCGGATCGAGATCCTGGATGCGCGGGCAGATCAGGAAGCTCTGGCCATGGCGACGTTGCTCGCGCAGCAGCGCCGACGCGATGGCCGCATCCGACAGCGGCGCGATCCGCGTCGCAACCGGCAGCCGGTGCACCGGGGGCGAGGCGATCACGCTGAGATCGCGGAAGCCGGCAAGGCCCGCGGCGAGCGTGCGCGGGATCGGCGTCGCGCTCATCATCAGCACATGGGCATTCTTGGCGAGGCCCGACAGCTTGGCCTTCTCGGCCGCGCCAAAATGCTGCTCCTCGTCGATGATGACGAGGCCGAGATCGTCGAACCTGACGTCCTTGGCCGTCAACGCCTGCGTGCCGATCACGACCTTGATCCGGCCGCTGCGCAGGCCCTCCCTGGTCTCCCGCAGCTCCGCGCCCGAGGTTGCCCGCGACAGGTTGCCCACCTCGATGCCGAACGGCGCAAAGCGCTTCTGGAAAGTTGCCACATGCTGGCGGGCGAGCACCGTCGTCGGCACCGCGATCGCCACCTGCTTGCCCGACAGCACGACAGCGGCCGCCGCGCGCAACGCCACCTCGGTCTTGCCAAACCCGACGTCACCGCAGATCACCCGGTCCATGGGATGGCCGGAGGCAAGATCGTCGAGCACGTCGCGGATCGCCTTGGCCTGGTCGATCGTCGTGAAGTAAGGGAAACGCGCGACGAACTTCTCGTAGGCCGATCCCGGCGGCACCAGCTTTTCGCCGCGCCGCTTGCGGCGCTGGCTGATGTGCTTGGCGAGCGCCTTGCCGGCAATCTGGATCTCGCGCTCGGCTGCCGTGCGGCGCGCCCACCATGTGCTGCCATCGGCCTTGTCGAGCGCGAGCTTGCCGAGCTCGGCCGCGTAAGGCCACATCATGGCGAGATCGGACGGCGGCACCAGCACCGCGTTGTCGCCGGCGAATTTCAGGCGGATCATCTCCCGCAAGCCGCCGCCGCCGGTGTTGACGCTCTGCAGGCCGTCGAGCACGCCGAGGCCGCGCTGGAGGTGGATCACCACCGTGCCCTGCTCGGGCGCGTCGGCATGGTCAAAGGCCGCGGTCCAGGCGCGCGCCATCGGCTGCGGATGATGCGCCCGGCTGCCGAGCACGTCGGAGGCCGTCACGACGACGAGCGGTTTCTTCCCCGGCACCACGAAGCCGGCATCGAAATCAGCCAGCAGCGCCGCCTCGCCGCTGCGGCTCCGCGTCGCCTCGTCCCAGTCCTCGCAGCGCTGTGCCTTGACGCCGCTCATCCGCTCCATCACGCGCAGATCGTCCTCCTGCGCCGCGACGAGGATCAGCCGCGATCCGGCCCGGCGTGTCTCCTCGACGAAGGCACGCAGCGCCTTCCGGGTGGATGTCAGCTTGGAAAATTCAGGGATGGTCTGGAAGGACGAGGCGCGCGGCAGCACCTTCATGCCCTTGGAGAGCTGCGTCCAGTCGCGCCGTCCGAGATATTCGCGCTCACGCTCCGCGCGCGGGGCGGCCTCCTCGATCGTATCGAGCCAGCCGTCGGCGTGCACCGGGACGCCTGCATCGGCGATCCATTTGGCGCGCCCGCAATAGTCGAACAGCGTCGCGCGCTTGCCGCGTTTGCCGGCAAGGCCGAGCCGCTCCGACATGGGGTCGACGAGAAGCTCCTTGGTCTCGAAGATGATCCTGTGCTCGTTCGGATCGAACGCCACGATCCTTCTGATCGCGCGATCCGAATGCTCGATCCGGAACGGCCCCAGCGCGCCCGCGGGGAAGATCTCGAAAGTCTGGCCGTGGAACAAAGCCCCGCCCGGATAATCCGGCTCGTCGTCCAGATCGTATCCGAGGGATTCGAGGCGCGCCTCGAGCTCGCGCTCGGAGAACGCGCCGCCCACCTTCAGGCTCAGGCTCAGCCGCAACAGGCTCGCCGGCGACGGCAGGCGCTCCATCACGGCTTCCACCGTCGAGACGAGAAACACCGGCTTCTTGGATTTCGCGAGGCGCCTCAGGACGGAGGCTCTGCGCCCTGCGAGCTCGTGCGACGGCTCCAGCTGATCGAACGGCAAGGTGTTCAAGCGCGGAAACACCAGGACCTCGCAGGAGGAATCGAGCGCGTGAATGACGCTGCCGAGCCGCTCCGCCCTGTTCTCGTTCTCGGCGAGAAAGACGATGCCGCTACGCCCGGACTCTTTCCATCGGGCAAGCAGATGCAGAGCGAGCACCCCGAGCGGCGACGACGACGAGATCGCGCCGCGCTGTGTCCTTGTGCTCTTCCTCGTCGACGTCTTGTGTGTCGACGTCCTGTTTGGCGACGTCTTCCTCGGCAACGCCTTCTTCGGCGGCGTCTTGTTCGGGAGCGTCTTGGCCACCCGCGCCTTTTTGGTCTGCCTCACGTGAATCCGTTTCTGGTCGTAAACCGTCGTCAACTGAACGCCAGTCGCCCTCGTTCCGAATCGGCGACGTCGCGCCCTGCATATGGGATTTGCCCGGTGAACGCACGCCTGGTGGCAACGTTCAGCGCGGCGCTGCGATCCCGCCACAAGGGCCGTTTGATCGAGCTGTGGATGGGAACTGGCGCGGCGCGGGATCTGCGTCCGTCGACGCAACGCTTGGCGCGATTGTAAACACCCGGCGCGCAAGAAGATACGAAAAACCCCAGCGCTTGGAGCCACGCTGGGGCGTTTCGTTCAAAATGAATTGGTCAAGCAATGACGTCTTCATAGCAGCAACATCGCCGCTCGCTTGTGAACTGGTTCACACATCATCCGGCAAACAAACGACCTCAGCGCGGGGGCTGAGGTCGCCAACCTTGGTGGGGAAGGTTTACTCGCGGCCCGGGGGCTTTGGGGCTTGGGGATGGGCCGAGAGCCAGGATTCGACGCCTGCCGGGCACGGTCGTTCCAAAACTGCAGGCCGGGCATTGGCCGGGCCGGCACATTCCGTCCCCAACATGCCGGAGCGGAATACCGCATTCGCCGTTTGAGCGCGCCCGCACCGCGCGCTACGATGCTCCTTTTACGGAGGCTCATTTGAAACCACTGATTTTCATCGCCGCCACAGCGCTGCTTGCAACGGCTCCCGCCCGCTCACAGACGCTGGTCGATCCCAGCAAGGTTGCTCCCGAATATCGCGAGGCCGCCGAGAAGCGCCGGGCCGAGCAGTTGCGCCAGCGCGAATGCGCACTGAAGGCGGATCTCGAGAAGGTGCTGCCCAGGGATCGCACCGCCTTTCTGAACCATTGCCTGGACGCGATGGCGGCCAGGCAATAGCGGCCGCCGGCCTGTTTCAAACCGGCATCGTCCACGGCCAGGACGCGGCCGGGGGACGGCGCTTGGCCGCGCGTTCTGCGACATCCGGCCGCGAAAGCCTTCAGGGTTTCTTCAGACTTTTGGGATGAGCTGACGATCCATTTTCAAAGTCATTGTTGTTCCCGCGCATGAGTTCAGTCCAAATTCAATGCACGCGGTGCAAGAACGTGTTTCGCGATCGCGCCGGGCGGTTGCAGGACGGCTATTCCCGGCAATGTCCGAGCTGCGAAGTGGTGCTGTTCTTCGCCGAGGACTCTCAACATCCCTTCATCAAGCGCGCGATGCGCAATGCGCGCAAGGTCCGCAAGGAGATGCGCGAGCTCGAGGCCGCGAAGCTTGCTGCGCCCGAACCGCGGGGCACGCAGTCGAGGAGGTTCGCCGGACGGACGCGATCGGCGGAACGCGAGGACTAGCTCACCGCCGCCTTTGCTTCCTCGGAAACAGGCGGTCGCGGATGTAGCGCGAGGTCGGCGTCAGGCGGAGGCCGCGCGGCTTCTGCCAGGCGGCGCGGTCGATCTCCTTCTTGTCGCCGATCGCCAGCCGGCCCTTGGCTGTCTTGGCGATGAAGATCGCGTCGCTCATCTTGCGGCCGGAGCGCTTGTTCCTCGCCGTCACTTCCTTCCAGAGGCTGATCCTGCCGAGCTTCAGCTTGGGCAGCTCCTCCTTGATCTCCCGCCGCAGGCAATCCTTGTCGGACTCGCGCGCCCGCTTGCGGCCGCCCGGGAACATCCACAGGCCGTCCGACCGGCGTCTGACCAACAATACCTTGCCGCGCCTCGCGGCAACCAGCTTGGAAGACTTCGCCATCACTGCCGTCATTGAAACAGAATCGTCCCAATCGTAACTTGTCTAGTCGAACAGACAAGTTCGCGGCGCGCCTTGACCACAGCTGCGCGCCGTCGGGTCCCGGCGCGGCGCCTCGGGCGGATCGCGCCGATCGGGGCGAGATCAGCTCTTGCCCGCCCCTGCCCGGTCCTCGGTCCTGATCCAGGCCATCATCATCTCCCAGGCCACCGACAGGATGATCGGCCCGATGAACAGGCCGACGATGCCGTGGGCGAGCGTGCCGCCGATCACGCCGACGAAGATCACGATGGTCGGCGTGGTCAGGCCGCGCCCCATGACGAGCGGCTTCAGCATGGTGTCGATGAAGCCGACGACGACGAGAAACACGGTGAGCAGCAGCGCCGTGGTGACGTCCTTGGCAGTCCAGATCCAGATGATCACCGGCAGCAGCACGAGGAAGGCGCCGATCTGCACGATCGAGAGCAGCAGCACGATGAAGGCGAGAAGGCCGGCGCTCGGCACCGCCGCGAGCTTGAAGCCGATGCCGGCGAGCAACGCCTGCACGATCGCAACGCCGATCACGCCCTGCGCCACCGCGCGGATGGTCGCGCCCGCGAGCCCGAGGAAATGCTCGCTCTGCTCGGGCACGATGCGAAACAGGAAGCCGCGGCCGGCCGCCACGAACCGCGGCCCATGCGGAAACAAGAAGCCCGCCACGAACACCGAGACCAGGAACTGGAGCGTGCCGACGCCGGCATCGCCCGCGAGCGAAAGCAGCGGGCCGGCCAGCGGCTGGAGATACGGCGCGAACTCGCGCACCACCGCGCGGACATTGGTGTAGGCCTGGTCCCAGAGTTCGTAGAGCCAGGGCCCGACCAGCGGCCACGATTTGAGCTGTTCGGGCGCGGCCTGAAGCGCCAGATCGCCGGTGCCGAGCTGGTGTGCCAGCTCGCGCACGCCGTCCACCGCGCTGATGCCGAGCCAGGTCGCCGGACCGATGACGATGCCGAGCGTGATCAGGGTCAGGATCGCTGCTGCGGTCTTGGGCCGGCCGCCGAGCACTTTGGCCACCCAGCTGAAAGCCGGATAGAACGCAACCGCCAGCACGCCGCTCCAGGCCAGGATCGGCACGAACGGGCGGATGATCAGGAAGGTCCAGATGATCAGCAGGGCCAGCAGGCCGAGCCGGATCACGAGCTGGATGATGTCCTCTCCCGTCAGGAGCTGACGGAGACTTTTCACGGGCACTGCTTTCCTTGCGGCATGAACGCAACTTCCGGTGCTTGCGAGGCCTGTCCGTTATTGCTAGCAACGCATCCGGCGTCAAGACGACTGGAACCGCCCCGGGGGCCGCGATTAGGAACCCATCGGACCATTCCGCATTCGAAAGGCGATGACACGCCCTCCAAGACAGTCCGCCGAGCACGTTGGGATGCATCGCGGCATCCACTATTCTCTCAAGCCCAATGCCGCACCGGGCTATTGGCGCTATGTCTATGCCATCGCCAACAGGGTCCGCTCCGGGCGGGTGCAAGGCCGGCTTCAGCTGCTCGCGATCAGGCGGGTACAGATGCGCATCGACCGGGACATGCGAAGCGGCGACTGATCCGGGTGCCCGCGCGGATCTCTCACGGACCCGCGGCCGCGGCTTGGCTAACGCCCGTTAACCGGATTTCCGCCGGCCCATTTACGCCGCTGCAAACGCCCGCAACTAGCCTGCATCGAGGTCCCCAAAAACACTGCGTGCAATGGCCAACAGCATCTGGACGATCGAAGAATTCACCTGCACCGGTTGCAGCATGAACTACACCGCGACCAGAGAGGAGCACAGCGAAGCGCATGCCGGCAGCTTCAAGTGCACCATCTGCAGCGGCGTGGTGCACGCCTGGTCCGGCAAGTATCACTTCTTCGGCTGGAAAGCGGTGACGACCCGACCGCCCGTGTTCGGACGGCGCTGGGCCGGCGCCGGCTGGTAGGTCCAGGGCAAGGGCGCCTCCTGGTCATTGCGGCCTGCGTGAACTGCGGCTTCTGCTCCTCTGCGGCACCGGCTAGATTTCCCTTCCCGCAACTGATGCCGATAGCCGATGACCGCTCCCTTCGTTCCTCAGATCGCCCTCTACCGCAACTGGCTCGCCGAGCAGCGCGGTCTCTCCTTCGCCGATTACGAGGCGATGCGGCAATGGTCGGTGCGTGATCTCGACGGTTTCTGGCGCAGCATCTGGGACTATTACGACCTGCAATCGCCGACGCCGTTCCAGGCCGTGATCACCGAGCGCAAGATGCCGGGCGCGGTCTGGTTTCCGGGCGCGCAAGTTAATTATGCCCGGCAGGTGTTCCGGCACGTCGAGGCGGCCGATGCCGCCGGCCTGCCCGCAATCGTCAGCAGCGGCGAGGATGGCAGGATCACGGCGACGAGCTGGCCGGAGCTGCGGCGCAAGGCCGCGGCGCTTGCGCTGCATCTGAAGGACCAGGGCATCAAGCCCGGCGACCGCGTCGCGGCCTATCTGCCTAACATCCCCGAGACCATTGTCGGATTTCTGGCAAGCGTGAGCATCGGCGCCGTCTGGAGCGTCTGTGCGCCGGACATGGCGGCACCCGCTGTCATCGACCGCTTCAAGCAGATCGAGCCGAAAGTGCTGATCGCCTGCGATTCCGTCACCTATGCCGGCCGGCGGCACGATCGCAACGACGTCGTTGCCGAGCTGCGCCGATCGCTGCCATCGGTCGAGCATGTCATCCTGCACAGCGAGGCCGGCGCGGTCGCTGCGCCCGATGCCCTGCTCGCCGAGATCACGGCCAAGACCGGCGCTGCGATCGACGCGTTCGAGCCGATGTGGCTGCCGTTCGATCATCCGCTCTGGATCGTCTATTCCAGCGGCACCACCGGGCTGCCGAAGCCGATCGTGCACGGGCATGGCGGCATCGTCATCGTGGTGATGGCCCTGCTCGGCCTGCACAACGACATCGGCTGCTCGTATCATTCGAACTCGTTCGGCGAGCGCTATCACTGGTACTCGTCGACCGGCTGGATCATGTGGAACAGTCAGGTCGGCGGCCTGCTCAGCGGCACCACCTGCTGCATCTTCGACGGCAGCCCCGGCGGCACCAGGGACAAGCCGGACTGGACCACGCTGTGGCGCTTCGTGGCGCGGTCGAAGGCGACCTTCTTCGGCGCGGGCGCTGCGTTCTTCGCCAATTGCGCCAAGGCCGAGATCGACCTGGCCGCTGCCGGCGATCTGTCGCGGCTGCGCTGTCTCGGCTCGACCGGCTCGCCGCTCAGCGCCGATACCCAGGCCTGGTTCAACGACCGCTTTGCAGCGCTCTCGAAAATCAACGGCAGCACGGCGCAGGCCGATATCTGGTGGGCCAACATCTCCGGCGGCACCGATTTCGCCGGCGCCTTCATCGGCGGCAACCGGGAGCTGCCGCAGACACCCGGCGCGATGCAATGCCGATCGCTCGGCGCCGCCGTGGAAGCCTTCAACGAGCAGGGCCGCGCCGTGGTCGACGAGGTCGGCGAGCTCGTCTGCACCGAGCCGATGCCGTCGATGCCGCTGTATTTCTGGAACGACAGAGACGGCGCGCGCTATCGCGCCAGCTATTTCGAGACCTATCCGGACAATTTCGACGGCAGCGGCCGTGGGCCGGTGTGGCGGCACGGCGACTGGCTCAAGGTCAATCCCGATGGCTCCTGCATCATCTACGGCCGCAGCGACGCCACCATCAACCGCCACGGCCTGCGCATGGGCACCAGCGAGCTCTATTCCGCGATCGAGGCGCTGCCGGAGGTGATGGACTCCCTCGTCGTCGATCTCGAATATCTCGGCCGCGACAGCTACATGCCGCTATTCGTGGTGCTGCGCGAGGGCGTCGCCTTCGACGACGCCATGCAGACCAAGATCAACAAGGCGATCGAGGCCGGCCTGTCCCGCCGCTTCCTGCCGAACGAGATCTTTGCCGTCGCCGAGATCCCGCGCACGCTGTCCGGCAAGAAGCAGGAGCTGCCGGTCAAGAAGCTTCTGCTCGGCCAGCCCGTCGAAAAGGTGATCAACAAGGAGGCGATGGCCAACCCCGCCTGCCTCGAATGGTATCTCGCCTTTGCGCGCGACTATCTGGCGCGCACCGCAGCGTGACGGCAAATCGCCCCAATTGCGCCGGTGTCGTTTGGACTCCGTTCACCGATCGTCGCTAGATCAGGACAGATCCTTCGCGCCGAACCGCAGACATGGCCGACCTCAACGCCGTTCTCACAAGGCTCAACGACCGCCTGCTCCGCCTCGAAGGCGAGCTCTTCGTGCTGCGCTCGCTGGCGCGCGCGACGCTGACGGCGGGCGACGACCACGCCGTGCGCATGCGCAAGCTGGTCGAAGCCGCCAAGGTCGCGCTCGACGACGAGGCCAGGCGCGAACTCGACAAGCCGACGCGCAAATATGTCGATGCAGCCACCGCGCTCGTGGAAGAGTTGCTGGTCGAGCCGACGCCGGCACGACCGCTGTTCACGGTGATCGACGGCGGCCGGCGCGACTAGAGCGCGCCGCCCCCCCGACGCGGCGATCGATTATCGCCCGTACAGTCCGGGCGGTTGCCGGCCGTTGCGGTAGCACTGACCGTCGGCGTAATTGTATGCGAAGCCGTCAGGGCAGAGGCCGCCGCGCCGTCCATAGCCTCCGTAGCCACCATAGTTTCCGTAGTATTCGTGCGGCCCGGGATTCCGCGTGTAGACACCCGGCGCATGATAGCCGTTGGGATAGCAGCGGCCGTTCGAGTGGTTGAAATCATAGCCGTCCGGGCAGCGTCCGCCTGGAGCAGCCCTGAACTGAACTTGCTCCACCATGGGTGCCGGCGATGCCGCGGGCACGGTTGCGAACCCAAGCAGGCCAGCCAGCGCAAGAGCGATCATGACGTCTCCTCCAAATCACGGGGACAAAGCCTAACAGGATTCGTGTCCCACGAAACGACCCGGAGATTGAGCCATGGCCGGCCTGAACCGTGCATGAACCGGTCCGGGGCTGCGACGATGCGTCGTTCCCAGCGCGCGATAACCCGCTAGATCGGCGCGGAATTCTCTGCCTTGAGCCGGTTGAGGCCCGCCTCGATGATCGCGATCTCCTCGTCGATCTGGCCGATCGGCAGGCTGAAATCGTAGCCGGACTTGCTCTTCAGATCGACCGCGAGCCGCTGCCTGTGCATCATCAGCTCGTCGAGGCCGCGGCGGTTCTTCAGCCGCACATAGCTGTCAACGATCTGCTCAATGGCGCGCGGCATGAAATGTGTCCCGGCGAAAAGGCCCGCGCGACGCACCCACGCCGGCGGGACATTTTCGGTGTCGCGGTACGCAATACAAATCCGCGACGGATTCGTCGATACGCCGGGCTGGTTGAGATCGCGTTACCATTCGATGATTTCTCGATGAGCGGCATTGAAAAGGCCGCTGACGAATGCGCCAGCGGCCCAAGCCGGGTTTAAAAACGGATGCGGATTGAAATGTCGCCAGCCCCGGTAGGCGCTCTCTTATCAGTCGGCCCGGGTTACCTCTGTTAAAAACGAAACACAGGAACCGACTTATCCGCGCTTGCCGCTGCACCGTGGCCGCGCGGCAACGCTAGTCGGTGACGCAGAAATACGTGCGCGGCAATCTGCGATAGGCGCTGTACCGGTAATACGGCCGGTAGGCGTAGCCGCGATGGAGCGCCGGCGGCTCCTCGCCGTAATAGGCGCGATGATAGAAATTGAACACCGGCCCGCGGGCACAGCGATAGCCGTCCCAGGTCGGCCCCACGAAGGGAGCGATCCCGGTCTCCGGCGGCACGACGGGGTACGGCTCGCCGGCATGAGCGGGAACGGTTATCAGCAATGCCGCGAGAAGGAAAAACCAGGCGCTTCGCATGAGCTCGCTCCCGAACCGGCGTAATGCCCGCCATGGAAGCACCGGAACGCCGGGCTGCGCAATCACGGCGTTGGTCGCGCCCGGCGCCAAGGCGCATTGTTGATAACCCGCGCAAACGTGGCGCGGGTGGTGACAGGGCGTCCGGACGTGTTATCGGGGGATGACGCAGTTGCGAGACCGGATCGGACACCCATGCGCATTACCCTCGTCGGCTCCCGCCATTTCGGCGTGACCACCCTGAACATGCTCCGGGAGCACAGCGTCACGATCGTCAGGGTCGTGGTCGCCGATGCCGAGGATCGCCTCGCTGCGACCGCCAAGGCAGCCGGCATCGAGGTTGTGGTCCAGGCCAATCCGAAACTGGTGGTGGCCTCCGAGATCGCTCCCGATACCGATCTGATCATCACGGCGCACAGCCACGCCCGGATCGGCAAGGATGCGCTCGCCGCCGCCAAGCTCGGCGGCATCGGCTATCACCCCTCGCTGCTGCCGCGCCATCGCGGCAAGGCCGCCGTGGAATGGACCATCAAGGAAGGCGATCCGATCGCCGGCGGTACGATCTACCACCTCGCCGACCGCATGGACGCCGGCGCCATTGCCGCCCAGGACTGGTGCTTCGTCAAGAAGGGCGAGACGGCGCGGGAGCTCTGGGAGCGCGCCCTGGCGCCCCTGGGGCTCAAGCTGCTCGCCGACGTGATCGACTATGCCAAGGTCCACAAGGCGTTGCCCGCCAAGACTCAGGACGAGCAGTTCGCGACCTCCGCACCGAGTCTCTCGTAACGCCTGTGCCCACGTTTACCCTTAACGTGAAGCTGCATTGATTTTGCTTCGAAAATCGGTCCCGAAAACGCAAATAAACCATTGTTTCCACAGGAACAATTTTCGATTTGGCATTGCAACAAATTTCCGTCACATTTGGTCCAGATAAGCGACAGCATATCAGACACATTCAAGGACGGAGTTTATGCGTTTTGCTCGCATTGCGGTGTTCTGTGCCGCTTCGGTTTTCACTGGCACCCTCGCCGCGTCCGCCTTTGCCCAAACCCCTTATGACGGCAACTGGCAGGTCACGATCGTGACCAAGAGCGGCTCCTGCGAACCCACCGCGAGTTCCATGCTGACGGTTGCCGACGGCAAGATCACTGCGCCTGGCGCTAACGTTTCCGGCACCATCGGCAGCGGGGGACTTGTGAAAGTTTCGATCAATGGTGCATATGCCAACGGTCAACTCAACGGCAACGCCGGATCGGGGAAGTGGAATGGAGCATCTGCAGGCATACCGTGCAGCGGGCGATGGGAAGCATCGCGCCAATAAACCAGTTGAGGCTCGCGCCCGGAACCGGCGGCTGCTGACTGCGGCCGCCGTTTTGTTTGCGGCGGCGTTCGCGAACACGGAAAGTAACGCACAGTCCGGTCCGTTCGCACCGATGGCGGGCAGCTGGAGCGGCAGCGGCACCGTGACGCTTGACGATGGCTCGACGGAACGGATCCGTTGCCGGGCCAAATACGCCCCGATCGGTCCCACCATGGAGATGTCGCTGACCTGTGCCAGCGACGCCTACAAGTTCAACCTTGCGGCCAGCGTCAAGGCTGAGGGAAGCGCCATCACCGGCAGCTGGTCCGAGGCCAGCCGCAACATCTCCGGCTCGCTCCAAGGCCGCGGCGGCGGCGGGAACTTCGAGGTGGTCGCCTCCGCCGCCGGCTTCAACGCCAACATCGCGCTGAAGACGAGCGGCAACAGGCAGACCGTCACGATGCGCGCCGACAGCCAGTTCCGCGGCGCCAACATCTCGATGTCGAAGTAAGACAGCAGACGATCCGAGAAACGATCCGGCGACCTCGCCGGATCTTTTTTTATGCGCCCGGCACGAATGCCGTGACTTCGATCTCGACCTTGGCCCGGTCGTCCACGAGGCCACCGATGTAGAGCAGCGTCGAAGGCGGGAAATTGCGTCCGAGCGTTTCCTTCCAGGCCGCGCCAATGCCGACACCGGCGGCTTCATATTCGCTGCGGCTGGTCAGGTACCAGGTCAGGCGGACGATGTGCTCGGGGCCGGCGCCCGCCTCGCCCAGCAGCTTG
Source organism: uncultured Bradyrhizobium sp. (assembly GCF_936943645.1). Classification (GTDB taxonomy): domain Bacteria; phylum Pseudomonadota; class Alphaproteobacteria; order Rhizobiales; family Xanthobacteraceae; genus Bradyrhizobium. The sequence continues at coordinate 130,376 of NZ_CAKZJO010000081.1, forward strand.
ATGATCCGCTTCAGTGCGGTCGCGACCTGCGCCGCCATGTCGGGCGCGTAGCTGCCCGTCTCGTCGCCGCCGGTCTGGCCGGCCAGGACCACCCAGCGCCCCGGTCCCTCGACGACGACGCCATGGGAAAAGCCGCGAGGCTTGGTCCATTCGGCTGGCTGCAAGATGCGCATGAGCGAAGCTCTCCCTTTTCTTGTTGTTCGATGAAGCCTTAGCACGTCCGCTTGCATCGCTGCATCCGCAGATTTGGCCGTTGCAAACGGCGGCGATGTCGTCGATACCGGCCGTCCTCTCGCACTTTCCATCTTCCAGCACCCTGCCCCAGAATCCTGCCCCGATGAGCGCGACACCGTCCAAAACGATGGCTGCATTCTGGATGGCCGGCTGGCTGGCGCTGATGCTGGTGATGGCGGTTGCCGGCCGCGAGACCACGCGCGAGCTCAACGTTTTCCAGATCATGGAAGTGCGTTCGGTGATCGGATTCACGCTGTTGTTGCCGATCATCTTCCGCGCCGGCGGCTTCAAGGCGGTCGCAACCCAACGCCTGCACCAGCACCTGGCGCGCAACGGCGTGCATTATTTTGCACAGCTCGGCTGGTTCTACGCACTGACGCTGATCGGAATCGGCCAGGTGGTCGCAATCGAGTTCACCATGCCGATCTGGACCGCCGTGCTGGCTGCGACGTTCCTGTCCGAGCGCATGACGATCTGGAAAATCGCCGCTGTCGTGCTCGGCATCGTCGGCGTCGTCATGATCGTGCGGCCCGCCACCAGCGAGATCAATCCGGGTCAGTTGATCGCGCTCGGCGCCGCGATCGGCTTCAGCATTTCCATGATTCTCGCGAAGTCCTTGACCCGGACCGAGAGCGCGTTGTCGATCCTGTTCTGGATGATCGTGGTGCAGATGGTCGTGGGCCTGGTGCCAACGCTCTTCGTCTGGTCATGGCCGTCGGCCTATCTCTGGGGCTGGCTGTTCGTCATCGGGGTCTGCGGCACTTTCTCGCACTATTGCCTTGCCAGCGCGCTTCGGTACGCCGACGCCACGATCGTGGTTCCCATGGACTTCCTGCGGGTTCCTTTGACCGCGACCGCCGGCTGGCTGCTCTACTCCGAGCGGCTCGACGCCTGGACCGTGCTGGGTGCGGTGCTGATCCTGTGCGGCAATCTCCTGAATTTGAAGCCGGCGCCATCGGTTCCCGCCCGCGCGCGCTGAACCTTCCGCCGCCTTGCGCGACAAAACAAAGTGGCCATGTGATTTGGATCACGTTGGGAAATCAATCCACCGTGCACATTCGGCCACACAGCAATGGGTTGAACGCAACGGACTGCCGTTTTGGTGGCACGACGTCGGGCACTTCGTGTACGTTCGTTGCCAATCTGATGCTGCCTGCAATTCGATTCTGGGGATTTCAGAATGCGCTATCTCACCCTCCTCGCGTCGCTGATGTGCATGGCTCTGTCGGTCAGTGCCGCGAAGGCTGACCGTCGCGTCGCCTTCGTCGTCGGCAACGGCTCCTACAAGAACGTCGCGCAATTGCCGAACCCGCCGATCGACGCCAAGGCGATGGCATCGACGCTGCGCAATGTCGGCTTCGAGGTGATCGAAGGGTCCAATCTCAGCCGCGACCAGATGACGGAGAAGCTGCTCGACTTCGGCCGCAAGGCGCAAGGCTCGGACATCGCGCTGTTCTATTATGCCGGCCACGGCATCGCCGTCAGCGGCACCAATTACCTGCTGCCTGTCGACGCCGACATCAAGTCGGAGATGGACGTCAAGCTGGGCGCCGCCATCAACATCGACCTGACGCTCGAGCAGACCATGGGCGATGCCAAGGTCAAGCTCGTCTTCCTCGATGCCTGCCGCGACAATCCGTTCGCCGCCAAGATCAAGTCGAACTCGGCGACCCGCAGCGTCAACGTGCAGAGCGGTCTCGCCGAGATGAAGTCCGGCGAAGGCACCCTGATCGCGTTCGCCACCGGCCCCGGCCAGACCGCGCTCGACGGCCAGGAGGGCAACAACAGCCCGTTCACGCGCGCGCTGATCGACAACATCACCAAGCCCGGCGTCGAGATCCAGCAGGCGATGACGTCGGTGCGCGCTCAGGTCAATGAGGAGACCCGCAAGGGCCAGCTGCCCTGGGGCCATACCAACCTGACCGGCTCCGTCTATCTCAACCAGGCTCCGACGACGCAGGTCGCCAACGCAGCCCCGACCGCGACGGGCATCGTGCCGGCAGCGACCGGCGGCTCGGACGGCGTCGAGCTCGAATACTGGCGCTCGGTGAAGGAGTCGAACAAGTCGGAAGAGCTCAACGCCTATCTCTCCGCCTATCCGAACGGCCAGTTCAAGGCCTTGGCGCTAGCGCGCCTCGCGGCGATCAAGAGCGGCCCGTCGACCGCAACGCGTACGCTCAACGCCGGCGTCGATCCCGCCACCTTCACCGATGAGGCCAGCCAAGTTACCGAGGACCAGATCGGCCTCGACAAGAACAAACGCCGCGACGTGCAGCGTCGCCTCACGGCGCTCGGCTTCGACACCAAGCAGACCGGTGTATTCAGCGACGAGACGCGGTCCGTGCTCAAGCGCTGGCAGACCGCACGCGGCTATCCCTCATCGGGTTACCTCAACACGCACCAGCACAAGGCCCTGCTCGCGGAAATCGTCGCTGCCCCGGCGACGGCGAGCGACACCAGCCAGAAGCCGGCCCGGCGCGCCGCCAGTGCTCCGCAGAACAGCGCGCCTGCGCCGGCCCCGCAACACCGCAGCAATCCCGGCGATGCCGCTGGCGCGGCCTTCGTGGGCGGTGTCGTCGGCGGCATGATGGGCGGCATGTTCCGCCGCTGAGCCGCAGCAAGATCGACAACACAAAAGCCCGGCTCGCGCCGGGCTTTTTCGTTTTGCGACGCCGCCGCACACTCCGTCATTGCGAGCGCAGCGAAGCAATCCAGGGTCTCTCCGCGGTGACAGCCTGGATTGCTTCGTCGCAAGAGCTCCTCGCAATGACGCGGATAGAGACGTGCGCCAAGCGGGTGTCACATTCCAGGAGAGAGATAGCAGATCCGGCGCGCAGGTCGGCGCCTACTTCCCCGCAGCTTTCCGCAGCGCCTCGTTGATGCGGTCCTGCCAGCCGGGCCCGCCCTCCTGGAAGAACTCCAGCACATCCTGGTCGATCCGCAGCGTGACCTGCTCCTTGATCCCCGGCGGCACGTTCTGCTTCGGCGGCGCGGCGGCGACCTTGGCCGTCACCTTCTTGAATGCCGCCTCAGCTTCGGTCCTGGCATCGCCGAGCGTACGCGGCCGCCTCGGGGGTTGATCCGCCATGTCCTAGATTCCCTCAAACAGCGCCGTGGAAAGATACCGCTCCGAGAACGACGGCACGATCGCCAGGATGGTCTTGCCCGCCGCTTCCGGCCGCTTGCCGATCTCGAGTGCAGCCGCGATCGCCGCGCCCGAGGAAATGCCGCCGGGAATGCCCTCATGCCGCGCCAGCGCGCGCGAGGTTTCGATCGCCGTCGTCGAATTGATCTTCACGATCTCGTCGATCACCGAGCGGTCGAGAATGTCGGGCACGAAGCCGGCGCCGATGCCCTGGATCTTGTGCGGCGTATGCTGTCCGCCCGACAGCACCGGGCTCTCCTCCGGCTCAACCGCGACCACGCGCAATGAGGTCTTGCGCGGCTTCAGCACCTGGCCGACGCCGGTGATCGTGCCGCCGGTGCCGACGCCGGCCACGAAGAAATCGATATTCCCGCCGGTGTCGTTCCAGATCTCCTCCGCGGTGGTGCGGCGGTGCACCTCGGGATTGGCGAGGTTCTTGAACTGCTGCGGCATCACCGAATTCGGCGTCGTCTTCAACAGCTCCTCGGCGGCGGCGATCGCGCCCTTCATGCCCTGCGCCGCCGGCGTCAGCACCAGCTCGGCGCCGAGAAAGGCCAGCATCTTGCGCCGCTCGATCGACATCGATTCCGGCATCACCAGCTTGAGGCGGTAGCCGCGCGAAGCCGCCACGAAGGCGAGCGCGATGCCGGTATTGCCGGAGGTCGGCTCGATCAGCACGGTGTCCGGCTTGACGATACCCGCCTTCTCCATCGCGACGATCATGGCCGCACCGATGCGGTCCTTCACGCTTGCCGCAGGGTTGAAATATTCAAGTTTTGCCAGAATCGTCGCATTCACGCCGTTCATGCCGGGCAGCCGACGCAGCCGCACGATCGGCGTATTGCCGAAGGCGTCGACGATCGAGTCATAGATCCGGCCGCGGCCGGGTTGGTGCGCTGCACCCGTGGTGGACGATGCGTCCATGATGAACTCCCTGTGGCGACAATTTGCGTTTCTTGCGCAGCCCATGCGCAGTTACGGACAGCCTGCGACGACACGCAAGCGACAATGCGGTACATGTTAAATACGCTGCATCGCAAAATCGCGTGAGCTTTAATTAGCAGAAAACCAACGCATTTGTGTTGCGACCTCGTCAACTGATTCTGCTTATGTTAGACTTAGGTCTCAAAGCAGGGAGGTCACCACGATGTCAGCAGTTGCTGAAGTGATGTCGACCGTAACGCTAAGGCGTGATCCGCGTTGCAGCGAGTTGCCGACCTGTCCCGTCTGCGCCGACTCCATGGTCGCAGCCGAAGCATCTGCGTACGTCTCGGACCACGTGATCAGCTATCTCTGGACTTGCGACAATTGCGGCTACGGCTTCGTCACCAAGCACGCCGTCAAGCAGCGGATCGTGTGCAATTGATCTTTGATTGACCTAGCGCGGGGCGATATCGCCCCTCGCCCAGTCCTCGCGCGTACGCCGATAGAACTCGTCAAACGTTCCGTGCGCAATCGCGTCCCTGATGCCCTGCATCAGGAACTGGTAGTAGGCGATATTGATTTCGGACAGCAGCATCGCTCCCAGCGTCTCGCCCGCCTTGACGAGATGGTGCAGATAGGCGCGCGCGTAGTTGCGCGCCGACGGCCATGAGCTCTCCTCGTCGAGCGGACGGGAATCGTCGGCGTGGCGCGCATTGCGCAAATTCACCTGGCCGAAGCGCGTGAAGGCGACGCCGTGCCGGCCATTGCGCGTCGGCATCACGCAATCGAACATGTCGATGCCGCGCTTCACGGCTTCGAGGATGTCGTCGGGCGTGCCAACGCCCATCAGATAGCGCGGGCGCTCCTTCGGCAGCAGCGGCGCGGTCTCGTCGATCATGGCCAGCATCACCGCCTGCGGCTCGCCGACGGCAAGGCCGCCGATGGCGTAGCCATGGAAGCCGATCGCCACCAGCCCCTGCGCGCTCGCATGACGAAGCTGTGGCACGTCGCCGCCCTGCACGATCCCGAACAGCATGTAGCCGTCGGGCGCGCTCTCGAAGGCGCGCTTGCTTCGCTCGGCCCAGCGCAGCGACAATTGCATCGCACGCTCGATGTCGGCGTGCTCGGCCGGCAGCCGCACGCACTCGTCCATCTGCATCGCGATGTCGGAGCCGAGCAGGCGCTGCACCTCGATCGAGCGCTCCGGCGACAGCTCGACCTTGGCACCGTCGATATGCGAGCGGAAGGTGACGGCGTTCTCGGTGACCTTGCGCAGGTCCGACAGCGACATCACCTGGAAGCCGCCGGAATCCGTCAGCATCGGCCCGTTCCAGCCGGTGAACTTCTGCAGGCCGCCGAGCGCTGCGATCCGCTCGGCGCTCGGTCGCAGCATCAGATGATAGGTGTTGCCGAGCACGATGTCGGCACCGGCGTCGCGCACCTCGCGCCAGTGCATGCCCTTCATGGCGCCGGCGGTGCCGACCGGCATGAAGGCCGGCGTCCTTATCACGCCATGCGGCGTGGTCAGTCGCCCGGTGCGGGCGGCGCCATCGGTGGCGAGCAACTCAAAGTGATTGGGAAGGTCATTGTCGGGATTCATGGCGGTGCTTATTGCGTGTCGGGGGGAGCCGATCAACCCGCCCAACCCACGCCTCGGCCGGCTTGTGCCTCAGACTGGGACACAATCAAGGCGGATATTCGCGCCGCCGGCCTTGTTAAACAAAACGATACCGTGTAGTTTTATCTTGGGGCTGGACGAGATGCCACGGCGAACACTGCCGGCGGCCGTGAAAGTGTTGATTGCCAGCCACCGTGCCCCTGCCTTCGTGTTCGACTGACGTCTCCGGCCGTTTGCATGCCTGGATCAGGCAAACGGGCAGCCGACTGACCGGCATTCTGGTCCTGACCTGCAGTCTGGCGCTTGCCGCCTGCACCTCCCTGCCCCGCACGCCCTATACCGCCGCTGAAGCCAGCACATCGCGCGTGCTGGATATCGACGGCCTCAGGCGGTACGCCGACGAACCCGTCACCAAATTCAGCTTCGAGAAGGACACCGGCAGCGCCGCGAAGACCTATCTGGCGCTCTCCGGCGGCGGCGCCGATGGCGCGTACGGCGTCGGCGTTCTCAACGGTTGGAGCGCGGCCAGAACCCGTCCCACCTTCTCCGTCGTCTCGGGCGTGAGCACCGGCGGCCTGATCGCGCCGTTCGCGTTTCTCGGCCCGCAATACGACGACACGCTGAAGGAGGTCTATACCAGCGGCATCGCGGAGAGCCTGCTGAACGATCCCAGCATCATGCGCGTGCTGTTCGGATCCGGCCTGTTCGGCAACACGCGGCTGCGCGAGCTCGTCGCCCGATATGTCGGACCGGAGATCATGGCGCAGGTCGCGCGCGAGAACGCCAAGGGACGAAAGCTGCTGGTGGTGACGACCGATCTCGACACCCAGCGCACCGCGATCTGGGACATGGGCAAGATCGCCGCCGTCGGCACGCCCGAGGCGCTCAAGCTGTTTCGCGACGTGATGGCGGCCTCCGCCAGCATTCCCCTGGTGTTTCCACCGATCATGATCGATGCCGAGGGCCAGGGCCGCAAGTTTCAGGAGATGCATGTCGACGGCGGCGTGACCGCGCCGGTGCTGACGCTGCCGGAAGCCCTGCTGTTCCAGGGCAGCCGTTTGCCGGGCAGCGCGAAGATGGACATCTACATCCTCGTCAACAAGAAGATCGAACGCAACTTCGAGCTCGTCTCCAACGGCACCATCGATGTCGCCTCGCGCAGCCTGTCGGCGATCACCCAGTCACAGACGCGCTCGATCATCTTCTCGACCTATGATTTCGCCAAGCGAAACCGTCTCGGCTTTCATCTCTCCTACATCGCGCGCGACTATCCGGCGCCGCCGACGGAAGGGTTCGACACCACCTATATGCGCGCGCTCTATCAATACGGATACGACAAGGCCGCGTCCGGGCAGGCCTGGACCTCCACGGTGCCATGAGGTTTGGTGAAGGAACGCCGCCGGTGCCGAAACCGTTGACGATACGGCCCGTTCGGCCAGATTCGCGATGACGCCTCGGCTCCTGCGCGATATAGAGCGAATGACGACTGTCAGAAACGCGCAGGAATCATTGGGCATGGGATTGACTGCGACCAGGACGAGAGCGGCAGCGCCGCGGCGCGAGGTGCAGAAATCGCGCGGCGGCCGGCCGACGAAATCCGCGGCCATCGAGCGCGACCAGCGGCTGATCGAGGTCGCCACCCGCCTGTTCCTGGATCGCGGTTTCGACGCCACCTCGCTCGACGCAGTGGCGGAAGCGGCGCGGGTCAGCAAGCCCACCGTCTATTCCCGCTACGGCGACAAGCGCGGCCTGTTTGCCGCAGTGCTCCGGCGCGAGATCGCGCGCTGGCTTGCGCCGCTCTCGGCAGCGGCGGAGACGCAACTCTCCAGTGCCTCGGACATCTCCGTCGAGCAGCGGCTGATCGAGATCGGACGCGAGATGCTGACCTTCACCTGCGGACCCGATGCCGTCGCCTTCAGCCGCATGATGACGTCGCAGGCCATCAACTTCCCCGACGTCGCCAAGCTCGGCAAGGAGGAAGGCTGGCTCAAGGCCGTCGCCACCACGGCGCGCTTCTTCGACCATCTGGTGGCGCAAGGCGCGCTCGACATCGAGGACACCACCATCGCGGCGGAAGTGTTCCTCGACGTCGTCGTTGGTCACACCCACCGCATGGCGACGTTCGGAATGGCGCTCGAATTGAAGACTGCCGAAAAGCGCATGCGCACGGCCATCAAGCTCTTCCTCGCCGGTGCTCTGGGACCTGCCGATCGCGTCCAAAGCGCCGCCAAAGGCGCGCCACGGCGACGCCCCGCCCGCTGACAATTCCGTGAGAGGCCGGCTTTCCCCACGGGGAACGCCGTCGCTTCGATTGACCGAAATAAAACGATACGGTATGGTTTAGTTATAAGCGATACGGGCTGCCTTTTTCACCAGCCCCAAAGGTGGCCCGTACCGCTGAGATCGCCGTTGCCGGGGACAGCCCGGTGCGGCGCTCCGCGGCCGGCCGATGCCCAAGGCCGGCCGCGAATTCTTTACGATCATCCGGCACACTCGCTGGTCGAGGGTTTCGAGCATGACGACAGCCAAACGATGGACCTCAGGACTGCTGGCGATCGCCTTGCCCGCGCTGCTCCTCGCGGCGCCCGCGCAGGCGATCGTGACCGCGGGCAGCACGCCGACTGCCCTGCACAGCGAAACAGATGGTGACGCGGAGGTTGATCGCCAGGCCGTCAGCCGCGAGATCGAACGCTTCCGTAGTTCGTCGATCTCGATCAGCCAGGCCATGGCGATTGCCGAAGGCCGGCACGCCGGCGCGACCACGGCGGATGTGAGTTTTGACGGGGCTACCGGCGTGCCGGTGTATCGGGTGAAGACCCTGCACAACGACCGGATCTGGCGCCACACCATCAACGCGGCGACCGGCGAGATCGTCGGCGGCGAAGCGGCCCTCCCCCTCGCCGAGCTCGATCACGAGGACCGCGACAACCTCGCAGCGCTCGGCGCGATCAGGCACCGCCTCGCCGACGCCGTCCAGGTCGCCGAGCGCGCCGCTTCCGGCAAGGCGATCAGCGGTGGCCTCGTGCGCGAACGCGGCCGGCTCAATTTTGCAATCGTCGTGATCAGCGGGGACGACCTCAAGGAGGTCATCCTGGAGCCGCCCGGCGCGCGGGCCAGATAGCAACGGGCTCGGTCCCCGGCATCGGCCGGGAACGAAAAGCCATTGACGACCGCAGGACTCTCCCCCATAAGTCGCCGCCATGTTCACGACCACCAAACGCACGACCAAAACCACCACGGCCCCAGGGGCCCGGGGAGGCGTGCGCGCGTAGGTCGTCGACTTAAACGCATCATCTCTGCCGAAGCCCCGCCCTCGATGGTCCGGGGCTTTTTTGTTGTCTGAATCGCAACTGCATGATCCGGAAAAGTGGAATCCGGTTTTCCGATCAGATCATGCTCAACTGAAACGGAATGGAGGACAAAGTGAGTAACGATCCCGTCGTCGCGATTGTCGGCGTCACCGGTGCGGTGGGCGCCGAATTCATAGCCACCATGGACAAGCGCGGCTTCCGCGTCGGCAAGCTCAAGGCGCTCGCCAGCGCCCGCTCCGCCGGCAAGACGGTATCATTCCGCGGCCAGCCGGTCGTGATCGAGGAGCTGACTGAGCGCTCCTTCGAGGGCGTCGACATCGCCCTGTTCTCCGCCGGCGGCAGCATCTCGAAGAAGTACGCGCCGATCGCCGTCAAGTCGGGCGCCGTCGTGGTCGACAATTCCTCGGCCTTCCGCATGGATCCGAACGTGCCGCTGGTGATCCCCGAGATCAACGCGAACCGCATCAGGGATCACAAGGGCATCATCGCCAATCCGAACTGCGCCGCGATCACCGCACTGGTGCCGCTCTGGCCGATCCACCAGAAGAACCGCATCAAGCGCGTGATCATCTCGACCTATCAGGCGGCTTCCGGTGCCGGCGCCGCCGCGATGGAAGAGCTGGTCGAGTCCACCCGCGCCAATCTCAACGGGCAGGTCTATACGCCCAAGGTGATGCCGCACCCCTACGCGTTCAACCTGTTCAACCACAACACCACTGTCGACCCCGAAACCGGCTACAACGACGAAGAGACCAAGGTCATCAAGGAGACCCGCAAGATCTTCGAGGACGAGACAATCGCGATCGGCGTCACCTGCGTCCGCGTGCCGGTGCTGCGCGCGCATTGCGAGGCCATCACCTTCGAATGCGAGAAGCCGATTACCGAGGACCAGGTCCGCGCCATCATGGCCCGGGCGCCCGGCGTGAAGGTGGTCGACGACCGCGGCAAGAACTACTTCCCGATGCCGATCGACGCCTCGGGCCAGGACGACGTCCTGGTCGGCCGTATCCGCAAGGACCTCAGCGATCCCTCCGGGCATTCGATCTCGATGTTCGTGGCGGCCGATCAGTTGCTCAAGGGTGCGGCGCTGAACGCGGTGCAGATCGCGGAGCTGTTGCCGCAGCGGGTGATGGCGTAACAAAGCACGCCTGTCGATCCGTCATCCTGAGGTGCGAACCATGCAGCGCCTGGCGCTGCATGGTGAGCCTCGAAGGATGAACGGCCGAGATGCACCAACCGGGCCGTCGCCCTTCGAGGCTCGCCGAAGAGGCGAGCACCTCAGGGTGACGGTGATGCGTTTGCGCGGGTCGCCTACGGCTCCGCCCTGAACAGCAAGCACGCATCGCCGTACGAATAGAACCGGTACCCGTTCGCAATCGCGTGCGCGTAGGCCTGCTTCATCGTCTCGAGCCCCGAGAACGCCGAGACCAGCATGAACAGCGTCGACTTCGGCAGATGGAAGTTCGTCATCAGGACATCCACCGCGCGGAAGCGATAGCCGGGCGTGATGAAGATCGAGGTCTCGGCCGCGAAGGGCTGGATCGTGCCGTCCTCGCGCGCCGCGCTCTCGAGCAGACGCAATGACGTGGTGCCTACGGCGATGATACGGCCGCCGTTCCTTCGCGCCGCGTTGAGCCGCTCCGCCGTCTCGGCCGAGATCGTGCCCCACTCGGCGTGCATCTTGTGGCCGTCGGTGTCGTCCACCTTCACCGGCAGGAACGTCCCCGCCCCGACATGCAGCGTGATGCGGTTGAGGCCGACGCCGCGCGCGCGCAGCGCCTGCTCCAGCGCCGGGGTGAAATGCAGGCCCGCGGTGGGCGCGGCGACCGCGCCCTCGTTGGCGGCGAACATGGTCTGGTAATCCGCAAGATCCTGATCATCAGGCGTGCGCTTGGAGGCGATGTAGGGCGGCAGCGGCGGGCTGCCGAGATCGGCGATGGCCTGATCCAGCGCCGGGCCGTGGAACGAGAACGACAGCGTCACCTCGCCCTCGCTGCCCTTGGCTTCGACCTCGGCATCGAGATGGCCGAGCAGGCAGACCTTGCCTTCATTGCCGAAGCGGATGCGGTCGCCGGCGACAAGCTTTTTGGCGGGCTTCACCAGCGCCTGCCAGCGCGAACCGTCGAGCCGCTTGATCAGCGTCGCCTCGATCTTCGGCTCGGTCTCGCGGCCGATGCGGCGGCCTTTCAGTTGCGCCGCGATCACCTTGGTGTCGTTGACGACGAGCTGGTCGCCGGGCTTCAGCCATTGCGCGAGGTCGGCGATGGTCTGGTCGCGCAGCGCGCCGTTCTCCACGACCAGCATTTTCGCGGAGTCGCGCGGGCTCGCCGGGCGCAAGGCGATGCGCTCGGCGGGCAGATCGAAATCGAAGAGATCAGTGCGCATTCGTGGCTTGCCACCAGGGACGCGCCTGCGCGCGCCCCTGGAACGAGGAGCTTACTCCTTGTCCGCGGCCATCCGCGCCTTGACGATCTTGTCGGGGTTCTGCACCGGCTCGCCGCGCTTGATCTTGTCGACGTTCTCCATGCCCTCGGTGACCTTGCCCCACACCGTGTACTGGTTGTCGAGGAAGCGGGCGTCGTCGAAGCAGATGAAGAACTGGCTGTCGCCGGAATCGGGGCTGGCTGCGCGCGCCATCGACGTGGTGCCGCGCACATGCGGCTCCTTGTTGAACTCGGCCTTCAGCTTCTTGCCGGAGCCGCCGGTGCCGGTGCCGTGCGGGCAGCCGGTCTGCGCCATGAAGCCCTCGATCACGCGGTGGAACACGATGCCGTCGTAGAAGCCCTCGCGGACCAGCTCCTTGATGCGCGCGACGTGGCCGGGCGCGAGATCGGGACGCATCTCGATGGTGACGGGGCCCTGGGTGGTCTCGAGGATCAGGGTGTTTTCGGTGACGCTCATGCTCGTCTCTCTTGCGTTGGAGGTGAAGTCTTGTCGGGTGACGTTTTGCGGTTACGGAACTGGATCGCGAATGGACGTCCCGCGGCAGCGCCCGCCATTGCATCGGTAAATGGCATCGGCGTGCAGCGTTGCAACGCCTCCATCACCGCGATCCGGTATTGCAGCCGGTCATTGTCGGAGCCCTCAGGGGATTCATAGGAGATCCTCGGATGGCCCAGAATGTCGCCGGAGCGGTTAAAGCTCACGACGACGGTGATGTCGAGTGGCCGGGCCTTGGCAGGCGGCGGCGGTCTCCAGCAGGTGCGCAGGTGCCGGAACACGTCCTGGATGGTGTTGACCTGCCCGTCCCCGGCGGCCGCGCCCGAGGTCCCGAGCAGCAGCAGTGCGGCAACCAGCAGGAGCTTGTCGCCACAGCGCGCCATGGCCCCGTCCTATTTGATGTCGGAGGCGACCTGCACCTTCACCATCTTGTCGGGGTCGGTCACCGCGCCGCCGGCCGAGCCGGGAGGCGCCTTCTTCAGCTTGTCGACGACGTCCATGCCCTGCACGACCTCGCCGACCACGGTGTACTGGCCATCGAGGCTGCCGCCGTCGGCGAACATGATGAAGAACTGCGAGTTGGCGCTGTCGACGCTGTCACCGCGCCGGGCCATGCCGACGATGCCGCGGGCAAAATGCACCTTGGAGAATTCCTGCTTCAAGTTCGGATATTTCGATCCGCCGGTGCCGTTGAAGTTCTGGCCGTCGCCGGTCTGGGCCATGAAGCCGTCCATGACGCGATGGAACGGCACGTTGTTGTAGTAGCCCTCGCGCGCAAGCTGCTTGATGCGCTCGGCATGCTGGGGCGCGATGTCGGTGCGCAGCTTGATGACGATGCGGCCCTTGGTGCTGTCGATGACGATGGCGTTGGCCTTGTCGAGATTGGCCGGCAATTGCTGCGCCACCGCCGGCACCGCGAACACGAGCGCGGCAAGGACTGCGAAAATTCGGATCATGACAACTCCGGATCAGATGAGAGAAAGCGTGCGCCGTTATCCGGCGAATTTTGCCTTGAGCTGTGCCGCAACCTGCGGCGGGACAAAGGCCGAGACATCTCCGCCCATGCCGGCGATCTGGCGCACCAAAGTGGCGGTGATCGGGCGAACCATGGGAGAGGCCGGCAGGAAGACGGTGTGCACCTCGGGTGCCATGGTGCCGTTCATGCCCGCGAGCTGCATCTCGTAGTCGAGGTCGGTGCCGTCCCGCAGGCCTCGAATCATGATGGTGGCGCCGTGCCTGCGCGCCGCGGTGACGGCCAGATCGTCGAAGGTCACCGCTTCCAGAACGCAGCCGGCCTGCGCCGCGATCGGGCCGCAGACGTCATGAAGCATCTTGAGCCGCTCCTCGGTCGAGAACAGCGGCTTCTTGCCGGGGTGGACCCCGATGGCGACCACGAGCCGGTCGCACAGCGAAACGCTGTTCCGGACCACGTCCAGATGGCCGTTGGTGATGGGGTCGAAGGAACCGGGGTAAAAGGCGATGCGCGGCATGGCCCCCTCCTACCGCGCCCGGCGCAGCCCGGCAAGCCGGGCGGGTTCCCCGGCAATTTCCGGCAAAATATCCCGTGGGCCGGTCGGCGACGGCCGGTTTGTTTCGTCCCGAGGGCGCCCATGAAACACATGGGCGCGGACACGAAACCATTTCCCGTGCCGGCGAAGACGTCCGGAAACTGGCCATGGTTACTAATCCAGCCAACGAATGACGGGCCGCACACTGGGCGTAGGCGGCCGCATCACAGGGGACTGTCAAATGATCAAGGCTCTCTCAGCGATCGCTCTGTCTGCGTGTGTCGCCGCCGCCCTCACCCTCCTGCCCGGCTTTGCCCCGAGCGTCGAGGCCAGCGTGCCGCAGCCGCTGGCCAAGAGCGACCGGCTCGATATCCGCGCCATCGGCAAGGACTGCTCGCAGCAGGCCTGGCCGAATTTCGAGGCTTCGTGCCTGCGCAAGGCCGGCACCAAGGCTGATGTCCGCGAGGCGCGCCTCGTGACCGCCAACCGCACCCCGTAGCCGGGCCTGTCAGGTTGGCGTCAGCTCACCCCAGGCTGAAGCCCCAAGCTGCCCCCAGAGCTGACCCCCAAGCCGAAACCCCATGGATATTTGCGACGTCCCGTCGCAGACTGCCTAAAGCTCGCGTCCGTCGGAATGGCCCGTCGGGCGCGATTTCATCGGGGGGGGCCGTTGTCCAGTACGCCCGCAGTCGCTTCCGGCCACCATCCTGATCCGCTGCCGCTGACCATGACCATGGGCGCCCTCGGGGTCGTCTATGGCGATATCGGCACCAGCCCGCTCTATGCCCTCAAGGAAGCCGCCAAGGCGGCCGCCCATGGCGGCACACTCAGTCATGACGCGGTCCTCGGGGTCGCCTCGCTGATCCTCTGGGCGCTGCTGCTGATCATCTCGCTGAAATATGCCCTGTTGATCCTGCGGGCCGACAACCGCGGCGAAGGCGGCATCGTGGCGCTGCTCGCCCTGCTCCACGCCCGCCACGCCCAGCCCGGCACCTGGCGCGCCCATCTGCTGGTGGTCGGCCTCATCGGCGCCGCCCTGCTCTATGGCGACGGCGCGATCACACCGGCCATCTCGGTGCTCTCAGCCATCGAAGGCCTCAAGGTCGACGCCCCATCGCTTGCCCCCGTCGTGGTGCCCCTGACCGTCGCCATCCTGATCGGCCTGTTCATGATGCAGAAGCAGGGCACCGGCTTCATCGGCCGCATCTTCGGACCAGTGATGCTGTCCTGGTTCGTCGTGCTCGCCGCGCTCGGCATCCATGGCATCGTCAAGGCGCCGGCGGTGCTGGCGGCGCTCAGCCCGTTTTATGCGTTCAATTTCCTGATCCACCAGGATTTCCACATCTCGTTCGGAATTCTCGGCGCGGCCTTCCTCGCGGTGACCGGGGGCGAGGCCATGTATGCCGACATGGGACATTTCGGCCGTCTGCCGATCCGCCTCGCCTGGTTCGCCATCTGCCTGCCTGCGCTGGTGCTGAACTATTTCGGCCAAGCCGCGCTCTTGATCACCGATCCCTCGATGATCGAGAACCCGTTCTTCCAGCTCTGCCCTGACGCCCTGCACTATCTGCTCGTCGCCTTCTCGGCGGTCGCGACCGTGATCGCCTCGCAAGCGATCATCTCCGGCGTGTTCTCGCTGACCCAGCAGTCGATCCAGCTCGGCTTCCTGCCGCGCATGCAGATCCGCCACACCACCAGCGATGCGATCGGCCAGATCTACGTGCCGCTGGTGAACTGGCTGCTCGCGGCCGCAACGCTCGGCGCCGTCCTGAGCTTCGGCTCCTCGGACGCCCTCGCCGGCGCCTATGGCATCGCGGTCTCGCTGCTGATGGCGATCACGACGCTGCTGGCCGCGCTGGTCGCGATCCAGTGGGGCTTTTCGCCCTGGCTTGTCGTTGCCGTGAACGGCTTCTTCTTCGTGATCGATCTGATCTTCTTCTCGGCGAACTCGGTCAAGCTGTTCGAAGGGGGCTGGTTTCCGCTGCTGCTCGCCGGACTCGTGGCCTTCCTGATGCTGACCTGGCGCGCCGGCGTGAAGCTGGTCGAGGCGGCGCGTGCAAAGCTGCGACAGCCCGAGGAGGATTTGATCGAAACCGCTGTCAACAAGTGTCACGCGAGGTTGCCCGGCACGGCTGCGTTCCTGGCGGCGGCGCCGAAGGGCGTGCCGCTCGCACTGACGCAGTTCGTCAAGCACAACCGGGTGCTGCACGAACGCGTGCTGCTGGTCACCGTGCTGATCGAGGAATCCCCGCACGTTCCCGACGAGGAACGCGCCGAGGTGATCGAGATCATTCCCGGCATCACCCGCGTGATCCTGCATTACGGCTTCATGCAGAACCCGACGATCTATGACGGATTGAAGCTCGTCTGCCGCCAGGGCAAGCTGCCCGGCATCGACCTCTCCGACATCACCTATTACGTCGGCCGCGAGACCATCATCCCGCGCGAGGATGTTCCGGGCATGTGGGTCTGGCGCGAAGGCGTGTTCGCCTTCCTGCAACGCAACGCCGAACGCTCCGCCGCGTTCTTCGGCGTGCCGACCAAGCAGGTGGTGGAGTTCGGCACGGAGCTGGAGATTTAGGGGTGAATGGCGAATAGAGAGTAGCGAACAGAGATCATTCCATTCGCGATTCGCCACTCACCATTCGCACTACTCCCCATTCGCGCCGTTTCCGCTCTCGGCCTCTTCGGTGATGTGCTCGACCGACACCACGTGCTCGTCCTCGGCTGTGTCGAACACGATCACGCCTTGCGTCGAGCGGCCGGCGATGCGGATGCCTTCGACCGGGCAGCGGATCAGCTGGCCCTTGTCGGTGACCAGCATGATCTGATCGGCGTCCTCCACCGGGAAGGAGGCGACCAGATTGCCGTTGCGGTTGTTGACGCTCATGGCGACGATGCCTTTGCCGCCGCGGCCGGTGGTGCGGTACTCGTAGGACGAGGTCCGCTTGCCGTAGCCGTTGACGGAGACGGTCAGCACGACCTGCTCGGCCGCCGACATCTCGACATAGCGCTCCTGCGGGAGCTGGAAGCTGCCTGACGTCTCCTCGGCCTCGGCATCCGCCGGCGCCTCTTCCGCCGCGGCTTCTCCGGCCACCGCGCGGCGCATCTTCAGGTAAGCCGAGCGCTCGTCCGAGGTGGTCTCGACATGGCGCAGGATCGCCAGCGAAATCACCTTGTCGCCCTCGCCGAGCGCGATGCCGCGCACGCCCATCGAGGTGCGCCCTGTGAACACGCGCACGTCGGGCACGGGGAAGCGGATGCATTGGCCGCCGGCGGCGGTCAGCAGCACGTCGTCGCGCTCGGTGCAGATCTGGACGTCGACGATTGCCTCGCCGTCGTCGAGCTTCATCGCGATGATGCCGGAGCGGCGAACGTCGACGAAGTCGGACAGCTTGTTGCGCCGGACGTTGCCGCCGGTCGTCGCGAACATCACGTCGAGCTCGCCCCAGGTCGACTCATCCTCGGGCAGCGGCATGATGGTGGTGATGCGCTCGCCCTGCTCCAGCGGCAGGATGTTGATCAGCGCCTTGCCGCGCGCGTTGGGAGCCGCCATCGGCAGGCGCCAGACCTTCTCCTTGTAGACCTGGCCGCGCGAGGAGAAGAACAATACCGGCGTGTGCGTGGAGGCAACGAACAGGCGCGAGACGAAATCCTCGTCGCGGGTCTGCATGCCCGAGCGGCCCTTGCCGCCGCGGCGCTGGGCCCGATAGGCCGACAGCGGCACGCGCTTGACGTAGCCGGCGTGCGAGACGGTGACGACCATGTCCTCGCGCTGGATCAGGTCCTCGTCCTCGACCTCGCCTTCCTGCTCCATGATCACGGTGCGGCGCGGGGTCGCGAACTCGGCCTTCACCTCGGCAAGCTCGGTCTTGATGATGTCGAGGATGCGGGCGCGGGAGTGCAGGATTTCGAGATACTCGCCGATCTCGCCGGCGAGCTTGGCAAGCTCGTCGCCGATCTCGTCGCGGCCGAGCGCGGTGAGGCGTGCGAGGCGCAGCTCGAGGATCGCCCGCGCCTGATCCAGCGACAGGCGGATGGTGCCGTCCTCGTTGATGCGATGACGGGGATCATCGATCAGCGTGATGATGTCCTCGACGTCGCGCGCCGGCCAGTCGCGCGTCATCAGGGTCTCGCGCGCGGCGGCCGGGGTCGGCGAGTGCCGGATGACCTTGATGATCTCGTCGATATTGGCAACCGCAATGGCAAGGCCGACCTGCTCATGCGCGCGCTCGCGCGCCTTGCGCAGCTTGTACTTGGTGCGGCGGGTGACGACCTGCTCGCGGAAGCCGACGAAGATCGTCAGCATGTCCTTCAGGTTCATCGTCTGCGGACGGCCCGAGTCCAGCGCGACGGCATTGACGCCGAACGAGGTCTGCAGCGGCGTGAACTTGTAGAGCTGGTTCAGCACGACATCGGGCACCGCATCGCGCTTGAGCTCGACGACGACCCGGTAGCCGTCGCGGTCGGACTCGTCGCGCAAGTCCGAGATGCCCTCGATCTTCTTTTCCTTGTAGAGCTCGGCGATGCGCTCGACCATCGTCGCCTTGTTCACCTGATACGGGATCTCGGTGATGACGATCGCCTCGCGCTCCTTCCGGATCGTCTCGAACGAGACCTTGCCGCGCATCACGATGGAGCCGCGGCCAAGGTGATAGGCGCTGCGGATGCCCTGACGTCCCAGGATGATGCCGCCGGTCGGGAAGTCCGGGCCCGGGACGATGTTGATGAGCTCGTCGATGGTCAGCGAGGGGTTGTCGATCAGCGCCATGCAGGCGTCGATGACCTCGCCGAGATTGTGCGGCGGGATGTTGGTGGCCATGCCGACGGCGATGCCGCCGGCACCGTTGACCAGCAGATTCGGGAACCGCGCCGGCAGAACCACGGGCTCACGCTCGGTGCCGTCGTAATTGTCCTGGAAATCGACTGTGTCGCTGTCGATGTCCTCGAGCAGCTTCAGCGCGATCTTCGTGAGGCGCGACTCGGTGTAGCGCATCGCCGCCGCGGGATCGCCGTCGACCGAACCGAAATTGCCCTGCCCGTCCACCAGCAACTCGCGCAAGGAGAAGTCCTGCGCCATGCGCACCAGGGCGTCGTAGATCGCCTGGTCGCCATGGGGGTGGTACTTACCCATGACGTCGCCGACGATACCGGCTGACTTCTTGTGCTTCTTATCGGGCGTGAAGCCCTGCTCGTTCATCGAGAACAGGATGCGGCGATGCACCGGCTTCAACCCGTCGCGCGCATCGGGCAGCGCACGCGACACGATCACGCTCATGGCGTAATCGAGATAGGACTTTTTCATCTCCTCGTAGATCGAGACGGGGCGAATGTCCGAGGGGTGCGCCGGCTGGTCGCCGGGCTTGTTGTCGTCGTCAGCCAAGGGGGAATCCGGTGAGTTTTTGTCTGGGAATCATATAGCGCATCGCCCCCCTGATAACCACCCTTCGGCGAGGGCTGGGAAGCGCTTTTTCCGCTTATTTTTCCAATAACTTACGGCCGTATAGCGGGCATCCTGGATGAGCCTGGAACCGGACTTCCAAAATCACCTCCGCCACCCCGACAAATCACGTGGGCGAGCGCCCCATGACGCCGCGTCCGGACGCCATCTCAAGTTCAAGCCAAACATGAAGCGGGCCCGGAAATCCCGAGCCCGTCCCGTCAATTAGTAAGGTTTGCTGACACGATGGGACAGGCTCTACCCACACCCGGCAGCGCCCCTCATCGTCCCGACCGTTCTCAGAACGGGATGTCGTCGTCCATGTCGTTGTTGCGGCCACCGCCACCGGCCGCAACCGGACGTCGCGGCGCGCTGCTGACCGGGCCTGAGGAGCCGAAATCGCCGCCGGGTTCGTCACCGAAGCTGCCGCCTCCTCCGCCGCCGCCGCGGCCGTCGAGCATCGTGAGGGTCGAGTTGAAGCCCTGCAGCACGACCTCGGTCGAGTACTTCTCGACGCCGCTCTGGTCGGTCCATTTGCGGGTCTGGAGCGCGCCCTCGATGTAAACCTTCGCGCCCTTCTTCAGGTACTGCTCGGCAACCTTGCAGAGGCCCTCATTGAAGATCACGACGCGATGCCACTCGGTCTTTTCCTTGCGCTCGCCGCTGTTCTTGTCGCGCCAGGTCTCCGAGGTCGCGATGCTCAGATTCGCAATCGGCCGCCCGTCCTGGGTGCGGCGGATTTCAGGATCCTTGCCGAGATTTCCAACCAGAATGACCTTGTTGACGCTTCCCGCCATCGCCGCTCTCCACTCCGAATGCCACTGAATTTCAAAAGGCCGAGCGCGCTGCCCGCGTTCCTCTGCGCCCTGTCGAGGCGACCCTATACGCTGGCAGGCCCAACTCAGCCCGTCACCCCCGGGGTTATCAACACATATAGCATCGACATCCGCAGCGTTCCAGATTTGTTCTTGTCGGCGCGATTGGCGCCGGCATGGCGTTCGGGTTCCCACCGAACTGCCCGGTGGGCGCTGCTACACGCTCCGAGCGTACCAGCCAGAACATCGATATCGGGATGATCTGCGTACACGGCCGCCGGTAGGGCCAGCCGGTCGCGACGCACAGATATCAGACTGATATTACTTGACTATTTGGCAAAATCCTTGCGCCTTCCGTTCCCATTTGGCGATCGAATTTGCCGTCATAATGAGTCAGTAACCATCACCTTTTCGACCACTGTGGCTTTCCGGAGACACAACTTGCGGCTTCAGTGGTGTAAGCACCCCGTCAGTTGGGCCGTTGAGTCCGCTGCCCTTCCGTCCGCGGAAGGCAACAACAGAAACTGGGACTGGGATTAAGTTGAAAATGAAGAAAGTTTTGTTGGCTTCGGCCTGTTTGTTCGCTCTGGCCGCCCCCGCTTCGGCTGCTGACCTCGCGGCTCGCCCCTACACCAAGGCTCCCGTCGCTCCGATGGCTTCGGTCTACAACTGGACCGGCTTCTATCTCGGTATCGTCGGTGGCGGCGCCTGGGAAGCCTCGTCGGGTGATCCGAAGATGCAGGGTGGTTTCGTCGGCGGCACCGCCGGCTACAACTGGCAGACCGGCAACGTCGTGTTCGGCCTCGAGGCGGATGGCGCCTGGGCTGACGTCAGCGCTTCGGCCGCTGGCGTGGTTTTCGTCCCCGGCGTCGGTGGCATCCCGGCTTCGGTGAGCTCCAAGACCGACGCGATGGGCACCGTCCGCGGCCGCATCGGCTGGGCCGTCAACAACGTGCTGCTCTACGGCACCGGTGGTTACGCCTGGATCGACAACAAGATCACCGCCACCCTCGGCGGCCTCTCGGTCTCCGACAGCAAGTTCCACTCGGGCTGGACCGTTGGTGCTGGCGTCGAGGCGTTCTTCGCTCCGCAGTGGTCGGTCAAGGGCGAGTACCTCTATCGCAGCCTCGGCGGCGAGACCTACTTCTCGGGCGCCGTGCCCACCGGCACGCTCAACTTCCACACCGTGCAGGTCGGCGTGAACTATCACTTCGGCGCCCCCGTCGTCGCCAAGTACTAAGCTTCGACTTCAACGCCTCAGCGTTACGAAAGGCCGGCCTTGCGCCGGCCTTTTTGTTTGGTCCGGCCTGACACGTTCCCGCAATTCCGCGCCCTCCTGCTGCCAGATGCCGCCAGCGCGCCAACATTCCGTTGACGAGTCGCAACTCCCTCTGGAAATCCGTCCCCGTTCTTCCTACGTTCGCTGTCATACCCATCGGCGCCGATCCCGGTTCGGGGCGAAGCGCGCCTTTTTTGTTGGCGCGATCGCGCACCTTTGGGCTCCTTGAGGGCAACTCGGATGGATGAAGTGATCAAGGCGAAGCGCCAACAGCAGAACGCGGGCTCGAGCCTGCGCGCAATTACGATCCGTGGCGCGCGCGAGCACAACCTCAAGAACATCGACGTCGAGATTCCCCGCGACAAGCTGGTGGTGTTCACCGGCCTCTCCGGCTCCGGCAAATCCTCGCTCGCCTTCGACACCATCTATGCCGAGGGCCAGCGCCGCTACGTCGAGTCGCTGTCGGCCTATGCGCGCCAGTTCCTGGAGATGATGCAGAAGCCCGACGTCGACCAGATCGACGGCCTGTCGCCGGCGATCTCGATCGAGCAGAAGACGACGTCGAAGAACCCGCGCTCGACCGTCGGCACGGTCACCGAGATCTACGACTACATGCGCCTGCTCTGGGCGCGCGTCGGCGTGCCCTATTCGCCGGCCACCGGCCTGCCGATCGAGAGCCAGACCGTCTCCCAGATGGTCGACCGCGTGCTGGCGCTGCCTGAGGGCACCCGCCTCTATCTGCTGGCCCCCGTCGTGCGCGGCCGCAAGGGCGAGTACCGCAAGGAGCTCGCCGAATGGCTCAAGAAGGGCTTTCAACGCGTCAAGATCGACGGCACCTTCTACGAGCTCGCGGAAGCGCCGACGCTGGACAAGAAATTCCCGCACGACATCGACGTCGTGGTCGACCGCATCGTGGTGCGCGCCGATATCGGCCAGCGCCTCGCCGAAAGCTTTGAGACCGCGCTGAAGCTCGCCGAGGGCCTCGCCGTGATCGAGTATGCCGATGCACCGGCTGCCGCTGCGGCGCCTGCCGAAGAGAAAAAGAAAACCGCGAAAATTCACGACAAGAGCGGACCCGAGCGCATCCTGTTCTCGGAGAAGTTCGCCTGCCCCGTGTCCGGCTTCACCATCCCCGAGGTCGAGCCCAGACTGTTCTCGTTCAACAACCCCTATGGCGCCTGCCCCGCCTGCGGCGGCCTCGGCGTCGAGCAGCATGTCGACGAAGACCTCGTCATTCCCGACAAGGAGCTCGCCATCGGCAAGGGCGCGATCGCGCCCTGGGCGAAGTCGTCGTCGCCCTATTACACGCAGACGCTGACCGCGCTCGGCAAGCACTACAAGTTCACGCTGACTACCAAGTGGAAGGACCTGGCCAAGAAGACCCAGAACGCCATCCTCCATGGTTCCGGCGAGGACGAGATCAAGTTCTCCTACGAGGACGGGGTCCGCTCCTACGACACCAAGAAGCCGTTCGAAGGCGTCATCACCAACATCAACCGCCGCTACCGCGAGACCGAGAGCGAGTGGGCGCGCGAGGAGCTGGCGAAGTATTTCCACGATGTGCCCTGCGAGGGCTGCAAGGGCTTCCGGCTGAAGCCCGAGGCGCTCTGCGTCAAGATCGGCGCCAGGCATATCGGCGAGATCTCGGAGCTGTCGGTCAAGAAGGCCGGCGAATGGTTCGAGACCGTGCCCGATGTGCTGAACGCGCAGCAGAACGAGATCGCGGGCCGCATCCTGAAGGAAATCCGCGAGCGCCTCACCTTCCTGCTCGACGTCGGCCTCAACTATCTCACGCTGTCGCGCTCCTCCGGCACGCTGTCCGGCGGCGAGAGCCAGCGCATCCGCCTGGCCTCGCAGATCGGCTCGGGCCTGACAGGCGTGCTCTACGTGCTCGACGAGCCCTCGATCGGCCTGCACCAGCGCGACAATGCCCGCCTGCTCGATACCCTCAAGCGCCTGCGCGACCTCGGCAACACCGTGATCGTGGTGGAGCATGACGAGGACGCCATCCTCTTGGCCGACCACGTCCTCGATATCGGCCCCGGCGCCGGCATGCATGGCGGCAACATCATCGCCGAAGGCACGCCCGCCGAGATCATGCGCAATCCGAAATCGCTGACCGGCAAGTACCTGACCGGCGAGCTCGAGGTCGAGGTGCCGGAACGGCGCCCGCCGAACCATCGCCGCACCATCAAGGTGGTGAACGCGCGCGGCAATAACCTCAAGAACGTCACCGCCGAGATTCCGCTCGGCCTGTTCACGGCCGTCACCGGCGTCTCCGGCGGCGGCAAGTCGACGCTGCTGATCGACACGCTCTACAAGGCGATCGCCCGCAAGCTGAACAATGCCAGCGAAGGCGCCGCCCCGCACGACCGCATCGAGGGCCTCGAGCATATCGACAAGATCATCGACATCGATCAGTCGCCGATCGGCCGCACCCCGCGCTCGAACCCCGCGACCTATACCGGCGCCTTCACGCCGATCCGCGAATGGTTCGCCGGCTTGCCCGAAGCCAAGGCGCGCGGCTACGAGCCCGGCCGCTTCTCCTTCAACGTCAAGGGCGGCCGCTGCGAGGCCTGCCAGGGCGACGGCGTCATCAAGATCGAGATGCACTTCCTGCCCGACGTCTACGTCACGTGCGACGTCTGCAAGGGCAAGCGCTACAACCGCGAGACGCTGGAGGTGCTGTTCAAGGGCAAGTCCATCGCCGACGTGCTCGACATGACCGTCGAGGAAGCCGCCGAGTTCTTCAAGGCGGTGCCGCGCGTGCGCGAGACGTTCCAGACCCTGCACCGCGTCGGCCTCGACTACATCCATGTCGGCCAGCAGGCGACGACGCTCTCCGGCGGTGAAGCCCAGCGCGTCAAGCTCGCGAAGGAACTCTCCAAGCGCGCCACGGGACGTACGCTCTACATCCTGGACGAGCCCACCACCGGCCTGCACTTCCACGACGTCAAGAAGCTGCTGGAGGTGCTGCACGAGCTGGTCGCCCAAGGCAACACGGTCGTCGTCATCGAGCACAATCTCGAAGTCATCAAGACCGCCGACTGGGTCATCGACCTCGGCCCCGAGGGCGGCGACGGCGGCGGCGAGATCGTCGCCTGGGGCCCGCCGGAGGATATTGCGAAGGCGCCAAGGAGTTACACGGGCAAGTTTTTGGCGCCGGTGCTGAAGAAGGCGGGCAAGCCGAAGCGGAGGAGCACGAGCGAGGCGGCGGAGTAGCTGCTGCTGTTGCCTTGGGCAGCAGGAATCGAGCCGCGGTGGAGTGATCTCGATGCCGAGCCGAACCTATGCGCTATTTCGGAACGCCATCCTTGCCGAGCAACAGGTGACTTGCGTCTACGGGGGTCGCCACCGCGAAGTCTGCCCGCATATCATCGGCACCAACAAATCCGGCGAGGAGGCCGTACTGGCCTGGCAGTTTGCAGGCGAGAGCAGTGGACCGCTGCCGCAGTGGCGCTGCCTGAAGCTGGCCAACGTCCGTGGCGCGCTGGCGCGGGAGGGCCGCTGGCACGAAGGCGGCTCGCACCGAATTACTCAGACCTGCGTCAGCAACATTGATCTCGACGTCAACGTCGACGTTCGCAGACTGTCGTCTCGCTAACGACCCACGAACTCAATAACCGCCTCGCCCCGCGCGACAGCTTCGACAATTTGCGGCATGACGGCCAGAAACTGGCGGATCAGCACGCGATTGTCGATATTGCCAACACGAACCCACAGGACGATCGGCCCCTGCCTCTTTGCAGCGCGCAGAAGGGAGAAATCGCGATCCTTGGTCACGAGAACGGCCGATCTAGAAATGGCTTCGTTCCAGATCACCCCGTCGAGCGCGTTTGCCATCCCGAGCTCGGCCACATGAGCCGCATCGTATCCGGCGCGACGCATGGCTTCCGCGAGTGCCGGAGGAGCTGAGCATCGATCAGGTATGGCAAACTATTTGGCCGCTATGATCGGGTGATCGACCTGGCGGGCGGCATAGGCGAGCACCGCGTCAATGTCGACCTCCTCCAGATACGGATAATCTTCGAGGATGCTCTCGCGCGATTGTCCCGCGGACAGCAATCCCAGGACGTCGGCAACCGTGATGCGCAGGTCGCGAATGCAGGGACGTCCGTGCATACGCTGCGGATCGACCGTAATCCTTGCCAGTAGCTCCGACATCTGTCACCTCTGCCGATTAATATAGCATCCCCGATGGCATCTGTCAGCGCATCGCTCCTAGCCCGATGCTTGGCCCGCCCGCACGTACCCCGCCCCATGCCCTTTTCCCTCGCCATCTTCGATCTCGACGGCACCCTCGCCGACAGCTTCCCGTGGTTTCTGCGCACCATCAACGATATCGCCGATCGCTTCAGTTTTCGCCGCGTCTCCGATGAGGATATCGACAGCCTGCGGCATGCCTCGACACGCGAGATCCTTTCACGCCTCGAAGTGCCCTTGTGGAAGCTGCCCGCGATCGCGCGGCATGCGCGGCGGTTGAAGGGCGAAGCGGCGGCCGAGATTGCGCTGTTCGCGGGCGTCGAGACGATGCTGCGGACGCTGGCCGAGAACGGCGTGCAGCTCGCGCTGGTGACGTCAGACAGCGAGACCAATGCGCGCGAGAAGCTCGGGGCTGCCGCCGCGCTCTTCCAGCATTTCGACTGCTCGGCGTCGATCTTCGGCAAGCCCGCGAAATTCCGCCGCGTCATCCGCCGCGCCGGCGTGCAGCCGGACCGGGTCATCGCGATCGGCGACGAGGTCCGCGACATCGAGGCGGCACATGCGGTGGGCATTGCCTGCGGCGCGGTGTGCTGGGGTTATGCGGCCCCGGCCGCGCTGCGGGCGCTGGGCCCGGACCATGTGTTCGAGCGGATGGACGAGATTGCGGACGCGGTGCGCCCCGGTGCCGTAGGGCGGATTGGCGAAGCGTAATCCGCCGAGCGATCGTCGATGCAAGGTGGCGGATTACGCTTCGCTAATCCGCCCTACGCGCCCCTACTCCGTCCGCCTGAGAAACGCCCCGAATGCCCTTGGCCCGTCCCCGGTCTTGATCTCGCCCACGACCTTCAGCTCGGCCGCATCGATGATGCTTAGCGTGTTGCTCTCCCAGCACGCCACGATGACGCGCTTGCCGTCGGCGGTCGCGTTGATGCCTTCAGGGTAGTCGCCGACATTGATGCGCTTCATCGGCTTCAGGCTCGCCACGTCGAACACGCTGACGGTGCCGCCATATTGGTCGGTGACGAAGCCGCGGCCCAAAGTCAGCGCCACCGCGTAGGGCCGCATGCCGACCTTCACGCGGCCGATCTCGCGCCCCTCTGCAATGTCGATCACGGAGACGTCGTCGGAGCCGACATTGGCGGTGTAGGCGCGCTTGCCCTCGGCGTCGATGGTGACGCCGAACGGGCGGGTGCCGACCTTGATCACCGCCTTGCGCTGGCGCGTCGCAATGTCCACCACCGAGACGCTGTCGTCGTCGCGGTCGGCCGAGAGCAGCAGCTTGCCGTTGGGCGTCACCGCAAGGCCCGACGGCGAGGCGCCGACCGCGATGCTGGCGGTGACGCTGTGCGAGGCCGCATCGATCACGCGCACCGCCGCCGCGTACCAGTCGGCGACATAGACCGTCCTGCCATCCGGCGCGACGGCGATGCCGAGCGGCCCGCCGCCGACCTCGATGCGTCCCGCGACCTGCCGCGCCGCCGCGTCCACCACCGTCACCGCCTTGGCGTCGGGGCTCGTGACATAAGCAAAGCGCCCGTCAGCGCTGACGGCCACCCCCGCCGGCTTGCCGCCGATGGGAATGGTCGCGATGCTGCGCAGCGTGCCGAGATCCATCACCATCAGATCGTCACTGAGCTGGTTGGTGACGAACGCCTCCTCGGCGCGCGCGCCGTCGGGGCCGGCATGGCTAAAGCCGGCGGCGAGCGCCGCCGCCAGAACCAGCGCCCGCACGGTCAGCTACCGCTCTCGATCTTCTTCTTCAGCGCCTCGAGCCCGGTCTTGTAGAGCCCGCTCACTGCCGTCCTGGCGGCCTCGTCGTTCAGCTCCGGCGGCGGATCGTTGTTGGGAAAGCCGCGGTAGAACGCGCCAGCCCATTCCAGCTTGGCCTTGCCGTCGGGCGCGGGCGATACCGTCAGCGTCGAGGAATAATTGGTCACCGGCAGCACCTTCACGTCGACCTTGGTGATCCGGTACGAATAGCTCAGCATGTCGGGTTCGTATTTGTAGAGCTCCTCCTCGACCGTCGCGCCGCCCTGCAACGTCAGCGTCCGCGTCGCGCCGACCTCGTTGCCCTTCTCGCCCGTGGTCTTGGTGACCGGCGGAAGCCAGCTCATGTCCTGAAAGTTGCGGATCGCGGCCCAGACCTTGTCCTGCGGCGCGTTGATCTCGATGGATTCACGCACCTTCTGCCGCGTCGGCCCATGCGCCCAGGCGGCCGGTGAAAAAAACGGCCCAAAGGCCGCTGTCAAGCCTGCCGCCCCACACACAGCCAGCGCGCCGGCCACGGCCGTGCGCCGTCCAATCGTCACCCTCATCTCGTTTCCTCTTACGTCCAGTTGATCGTGCGCGACTTGGCATGCGCGCTGCGGTCATCCTAGCGCATTTTGGGGCCGAGGGGAGACCGGTTCGTGGCGCCGTTGCGGCGGGTCCCGGCACGCCCCCACAACCCGTTGCGCCGCCCGAGAGGCAAAACACCCACGGGCGGGTCAACGCCACCAAATCGAAATATTTCTCTTTATCAGAACTTCGGATTATCGTATAGGAAGCCATCCCGTCCCGGGCCGAGGGGCGCATCGCGATCGTCACGAACGCGGGATGGGACGTGGTGGACGTAGGCGGCGTCGGCGCGAAGGGCTTCGCAGGGCGGGCAACCGTGAGCGAGGGTGTCGCGCACACGACCGGTGCAGCCTCCGTACGGCAAAATCGTGTGGTCCCGGCGCCCGCAGTCTGTGCGCCAAGCCTTGCGGTGATGTCGCGGCCCGACCGGACCGCGCGCATCAGCCATCCGAGAAGGCGACGGGGGCAATAGCGCATCGCTCCCCGAGGAGAGCACGACATAAGCCGTCAACCCACTGCGCAGGGAAGGCCGGATGTTTGGCTACACCTGTATGCCGCTGTGCAGCTTCTTGTCACGCAGGTTTCGCACAGTGGACCGCGGGTGCCAGCCGGCACCCGGCCTTCCCTGCGCCCTCGGCACTTTTGAGGGCGGCGAATGCCGCAAAGCTCGGGCAGTTCATGCCGCGAGGAGGTCAGGCCGTGTCCACATCGTTCGCAAGCTGCTCCGATGAAGCCTGGACCAAAACTCCGTCACGCAGCGTCGGCCGGCCTCACCCGACGCGCGATCTCCGCCCCCTTCTCGCGCTCGACGACGCCGATGTCGTGCTGTCCCTGCAAGTCCAGCCAAAACTGGGGACTGTTGCCGAAATAGCGTCCGAGACGCACCGCCGTGTCCGCAGAGATACCGCGACGCCCGTTCAAGATATCAGTGATCCGGCCCGAGGGCACGCCGATGTCGATGGAAAGCTTGTTGGCGCTAAGCCCACGCACCGTCATTTCGCGCTTGAGCAAACGACCGGGGTGCACGAGAGGAGGCATGGATGTTAGCCCTTATGATAGTCGACGATTTCAACCTCGTAGGCGTCGCCCTTGGTAAACTCGAAGCAGATGCGCCACCGCTCGTTGACCGTCATCGCCCATTGTCCCTTGCGATCGCCCTTCAGCTTATGCAATCCGACGCTCTTCAACGGGCTGAGATCACCAAGCGACTTTGCGACGTTCAACGCGAGCAGCAAATCGACCGCCGCCTCGAAGTCCAGCCCGCGAAACTGGTTCGGGCGGTCGCCATCCCAGACCTTGCGGCTTGCCGCGTTCCGCCAGGATCTGATCATGGCAGAAACATACTACGGGCTTCGGTGAACGGCAATGAATACGGCACTCACTCCCCCAGCGTCGCCTCGACGAACCCGCGCGGATCGGCACAAAACTCCCGCATCAGCCGGTAATGCTCCGTCTCTTCCACCCTCACCGGCTCCAGACCGTATTTCCCGAGCCGCAGCAGCCGTGCATTGGGATACGCCATCAGCATCGGCGCATGCGTTGCCATGATGACCTGGCAGATCCGGGATTCCTCCATGCGGCGCAGCAGCTTGAGGAATTCGATCTGCCGCGCCGGCGACAGCGCCGATTCCGGCTCGTCGAAGATGAAAATGCCCTGGCGCTGACAGCGCTCCTCGAAGAAGCGCAGGAAGCCCTCGCCGTGCGAGTGCGACAGGAAATCGGGACCGGCCTGGCCGGCATCGCGCGCGGCCTTGTCCAGATACCGCGCGACCGAGAAGAAACTCTCGGCGCGAAAGAACCAGCCATTGGTGATCTTCGGCAGCCAGCTCGCGCGCAGCGCCCTGGCGAGTTGACCTCCCATCTTCTCGCGTGCCTCGGAATGGTCGACCGGCATATAGCCCTTGCCGCCGCCGGCATCGTCGTAGCCGGCGAGTGCTGCGATCCCCTCGAGGATGGTCGACTTCCCCGTGCCGTTCTCTCCGACGATGATCGTGATGGCGGTGTCGAAGTTGAGCTCGAACTCGTCCGGGAAGATGGGCAGGCAAAACGGATAGGCCTCGCGATCACCCACCTGCAACGGATCGAGCCAGACCCGCTTCAGATACGGCGCCGGCAGGTTGATGGTGCGATGACCTCTCCGGCTCATGACCGTCTCTCCGTCCGTTCTGCCCGATACTTCGGATCAGAACATAACGAGAACTCAGAGATCGAGCAACTGGCGAGAGCCCCGCGCGCAATCTCCGATCGCAGCCTAATCCAGCGGCTCCAGCACCAGCTCCATCGTCATCAGCACCGGATTGTCGCCGCGCACCAGGCGTCCCTCGGCGAGGCCGCCGGTGTAGTCGACCAGCGCGACATCGAGCACGGCTTCGAGCGCGCCGGAGGGCCCGGGCGCGATCAGCCCGGCCGTCACCGCAAGCTCGGTCGCAAACGGCTCGGTCACGCCGCCTTGGGTGAAGCGTGCGCCGATGGTCGAGCCGACGCCGCCATGGATCCTCGCACGCGCGATGCCACGCGCGCGGCAGAACTCTTCAAGACAGCCGGCAAAGTCCTGATTGGGCCGCAGCCGCAGCGCGAAGGCGCTGGTAGAGGTACGCGCGCCGGTGCGCGCGGCGGCCACCGGCCCGAACAGCCTGAAATTGGTCTCCGGATCGGGCTCGGCGGCGAATGTCGCGCCATCGAGACCGAAAGCCTCGACCTCGAACGGTTCGGCGACGACAGTCTCGTCCGGCAACATGTGGCCGCCGCTCGCCTTGCCGTCCGCCTCCGTCCACAGCCCGTGGCAATGAAAGAACGGCGCGCCATCGCGCGTGCCGAACGTCAGGCTGCCGAGCCTGGTGCGCGTCAGGCCGCCGGGCCGATAGGTGTCGCTGTAGAATGCGGCGTTCTCGCCGGTCTTCGAGAGCGCCGGCATGACATAGGCGAACGGCCCAAGCGTGCCGCGCCCGAAATTCAGCACGCCGCTGGCAAATCCCTCGGCGGCAAAGCCGCGCCGCGCGGCCTCCAACAGCGGCAGGCCCGCCTGAAGCGTGAAGGAAAAGGCGCGTCCCCTCGCCTCTACCCACTGGATGCGTTCCGCGATCGGCGCGCCCGGCTGCTTGATACTCCGCATCGCCAACGCTCAGCCCGTCTTCGTCTTGTCGAGATCGAGCAGCCCGCGGGCCTCGAGCTCGTCGCGCACCATGCGCTTCGGCACCTTGCCATAGCCCGATTTCGGCAAGGCCTCCCAGAAGAAGAAGCGCTTCGGCATCTTGTAGCGCGGCACCTTGGGCGACAGGAACGCCGCCATCTCGGCCTCGCTCACCGCCTTCTCGCCCTCGCGCGCAACGCAGACGGCAACGCCAACCTCGCCCCAGGTCGCATCGGGCACGCCGAGCACCGCGACCTCGCCGACCGCCGGATGCGTCAGGATCTTCTCCTCGATCTCGCGCGGATAGATGTTGGAGCCGCCGGAAATGTACATGTCCGACGCGCGGCCGGTGATGTAGACGAAGCCCTCCTCGTCCATGTGGCCGAGATCGCCGGTGCGGAACCAGCCGTTGCGGAACGCTTTCGCGTTGGCCTCGGGATTGTCGTAGTAACCCGCGAGCACCGCAGGTCCGATCACGCAGATCTCGCCGCTCTGGTTGGCGGCGAGCTCGCTGCCCTCGTCGTCCTGGATCGAGACCTGCATGCCGGTGCGCTCGAAGCCGCAGGTGCCGATCTTCGCGTGCGGGCCGTCCTCGGGATCGTGCAGCGCCGCCGGCAGCACGGTGATGTTGCCGGTGACCTCGCCGAGGCCGAAATACTGCACGATGACCTTGCCGAGCTTCCTCAGCGCGGCCTTCTGGTCCTCGCGATACATCGGTGCACCCGCATAGATCACGTGACGCAGCGAGGAATGATCGTATTTGTCCACGGCGGGGTGCTCGACCATCATCTTCAGGATGGTCGGCACGGTGAAGAGATTGGCGACCCGATGCGTCTCGATCAAGCGGAACGCCTCGTTGATGTCGAATTTCTCGGTCGGCAAGAGAACGGTGCAGACGCCGCGCGCGGTCTGCACCAGCTGATGCACGCCGGCGCCGTGCGACAGCGGCGCCACCACCAGCGAGGCGTCGTCCTCGGTGACGCCAGGGGTCAGATCGGCGAGATGGTTGGTGACGACAAAGCCCATCTGGCCATGCGTCAGCACCGCGGCCTTGGAGCGGCCCGTGGTGCCCGAGGTGAAGAAGAACCAGCAGGGATCATCGTGTTCCACAGCGACGTTGTCGACCACCTCTCCGGCTCGCGATGCGATAGCCTCCGCAACCGACGTCTCGCCGAACGCACCCTTGCCGTCGATGCTCCAGGTGAACTCCAGCGCCCCGCCCTTCACGGCCGCGGCATGCTCGGGGAAATCGACGTGGCACAGAAACGCCTTCGCCCCCGAGGCCTGTGCGAGATAGGTGACCTCGTCCGGCATCAGGCGGAAATTGGTGGGCACCCAGACCGCGCCGAGCCGGAATGCGGCGAACATCGAGAAGAACATCTCGTCGCCATTCTTGGAATGGACCAGGATGCGGTCGCCCTTGGCGATGCCGCGCGCGGCGAGCGCAGCCGCCAGCGCCGAGACCTGCGCATCGATCTGCCGCCAGGTCCAGGATCTGTCACCCCAGACGAAACCGGGACGCGCACCGTGCCGCCGCGCATTCTGGGTCAGCATGTAAGCGAGATTCATGACGCGGCGGGACATGCGCAGGGGCTGCATCGGGCTTCCTCTTCGATAGCTGGCCTACGCAAGCGGGCCGCTTTCGAGCCCTGTTTATCGCCATCCAATCGGCCACCGCAAGGCTGGCCGGCGCAGACCCTCCCGTCGCCAGCATGCGTCTCGCCCGCCGAGGCACCAGACGCTCGCCCCGGGTTCCTTGCCAAAGAAGGATTATGTGACTACGATCTCAAGTTGTCATTTCTGATATTGCACAGTCCGCCGCGCATGCGCGGCACGAATTTCATGATTTCATTTGGGAGAAGAACCATGCTGGAATGGAAAGGGATTGTCGGTATTGCCTATACCCCTGATGAATTCGACAGCTATGCGCACGCACTGACCTGGAACGCGTGGCGCCCGTCGTTCATCGTCCTGCATAACACCGCATCGCCGACGCTGGCACAGCGCCCCAACGGCTTCACCAAACAGCACATCCTGAATCTGGAAAGCTTTTTCAGGGACCAGCAACACTGGAAGGCCGGCCCGCACCTCTTCATCGACGACAAGAAGATCTGGGCGTTTACACCCATGACCATGTCGGGCGTCCACTCGCCGTCGTGGAATAAAGTCTCGCTGGGATTCGAAATGCTCGGCGACTACGACAAGGATGAATTCGATTCCGGCCGAGGGCTGCGGGTGCAAAAGAACGCCGTCGCGGCCGTCGCGACGATGTCAGCGGTGCTGGGCTTGAACCCGGATTCGATGAAGCTGCATAAGGAAGATCATCTGACGACGCATGCCTGTCCGGGAAAGAAGGTCGTCAAGAGCAAGTTCATCGACAAGGTGAAGGAGCTGCTCGCCGAGCGCCACGGCGGCGAGCATCTCGATCCCGTGACCTCCTGACGCCTGCTCTCGCGCTCAGCTGACGGCTGGCGGAAGGTCCTCGAGAAGCGGCCACAGCTCCTGGGGCGCCTCGTCCATGCACCAGAAGCTGTAGCCGCCGTAGCCTCGCTGCTCGACGGCGGTGATGAAGTTTCGCGTCGCCGTGAGGCACGCGTGCACGCTCGAAAATGGAATGTCACCCGAGATCGTCACGTTGCCAGTCGGCCTGTAGCGATCCTGAAAATTACGTGTCCGCTCGGCGATCTTGTAGTCATGGACCGATTTGTCCAGACGGGTGATGATGTTCTCGGTGCGGTAGTACACTTGCGGACAATTGTCGTTCACGTTGCTCAGGAACGGCTCGAACGGCAGGTCCGTGTGAAGGGACGGCTGATCATGGCTCGACAGCGCGAGGCCACGATCGTGCGCCGCAAGATCGTGCGCGATGCGGGTCATGTAAGTGGTGGCTTCGGCTGCATGACCGCGAAATCGCGGCGACTCGTTGGTGCGTTCGGCGTCGATGATGACCCCGCCCAGATCGAACTGCTCCGCCCAGGCGGAGACGTTCGCGCCTTCGGTAGCAGCTTCATTCTGATTGGCGCAGAAGGGAACGTGCCACCCCCACAGCTCGACACCAACTTGATCGAGAGCCGCGCGGAGGTCATGCGCGTGACCTCCGGAAAAATTCGCATCGAGCGTCTTGCCCCGCGCCAGCCGCAGCCAGAGCGCCTTGAAATGGCATTTGTCGGCGAGCTCCGCGAGCTGGCTCGCGCCTCCGACCTTGGCGAGTACGGTTGAAAGGCTCGTGATATAGATATTCCGCCCGACAACGCGCTTCATGAAAATTGCTCCGGCTGGTGAGCCACAATACCCAAGGATTGCACTCCGGCGCCGGCTCAATCAAGGTGAAAAGCGGGGGGCGGCAGGCCGCACCCGCTCTGTCACGGCGCTCTGAACGCGAACGGTGTCGCCGTGATCGCCCTTTGCTTGACGCAGGCCTGCGCACCAAAGCCACCGCAGAAGCTGCCGTGCAGATCGAAGCGGATGCTGCGCGCAGCCCCGCGCTTCACCGGCGGCGCCATGATCGTGTAGCTGCGCACATAGCCGTCGAAAACCTGGCGCACGCTGCCGTCGGGCAGCGTGACCAGGATGTTCATGACGCAGCCGCCGGTTCCGCAATAGGTTGTCTCGCGGTCTCCGCATTTGGTCTCGCTGAAATCGACGATGTAGTCGTCGCGGCCGTCGCCGGTGAGGTCGATCCTGCGCACCGTACCGGAGGCGAAGGTCACCTCGCCGCCATCCTGGCTGGTGCATTCCTCATTGGCGTAGCGCAACGCCTGCTGCACGCCGGGCGGATAATCGGAAGGATTGAAGGACTTGGCATCCTCGGCACGCGCGGCGGAGGCGAACAGGACCAGCAGAGGCAGGAGATAGCGCATTGGCGTTGGTCGCCGCGGCGGCGGCAACCGTTCAGGGAATCTTAAACATGATCAGCGCAACCTCGCTCAGTTCTCGCCGACAGAGTGCCGCATCATGGTCAAAGCGCCCGCCTTCATCCTGTTGTCGCTGGCGCTTGCCGGATGCGCCGTGGGCCCTCAGGCGCATCTGGCGTCCGATCCCGCCTTCAAGCCGGGCCGCTTGGCTTGGGATGGCGCCGGCGAGGATCCCAATCGGCCGCGTGCCGCTTCACAGCCAACGCGCAATCTGGCCCGATCCGAAGGCTCCCGATCGCAGGCCGCGCTTCAGCCCCAGTCGAAGGAATGGTTGCAGGCGCAGGACGCCAGCGAGGCCGAGCAGGATGCCAGGCTCAACCGCTCCCTCGTCATCTGCCAGGGATGCCTGCGTCCGCAGCAGCAACCCGAAGACTCCAGGCTCGCCAAAGCCGCCGATTGAACCGAACGGCGTTCACGTCAGTCAACAAGCATAGAGGCCGGCCGCTCCGGGCGGTCGTGCTCGCCCTCATTGCAGAGAAATCATTTCCAGGACATTCCATGCTCACCCGTCGCTCCCTTGTCACCGCCGCTCTCTTCGCCGGCATCGCGCCCGCCTTCGCCGAGACTCCGGCCCCGAGCGATCCCGTCGCGATTTTGACTGCGATCTACACCCGCGCGGCCAAGGGCAAGGGTGATGGCGGCGGCGCCTTCATCATCGAGAACAGGGCTGCGAAGGCAAAGTACCTCTCCAAAGGACTGGTCGCGCTGTGGGCCAAAGCGGATGCCCATACGCCGAAGGGCGATGTCGGGCCGGTCGATTTCGATCCGGTCACCAATTCGCAGGAACCGGATGTGAAATCGTTCAAGGTTGACGCGGAGAAGATGGAAGCCGACAAGGCAACCATCGCGGTCACCATCACCGGCCACCGCAACGACCGGAAACCCGCCGACCTGATCATGCGTTACGACTTCGTGCGCGAGGCCAGTGGCTGGAAGATCGACGACATCAAGGGCTCCTCCGGCGGCGAGGCCTGGTCGATCCGCAGGATGCTGACGGACTCGCTGAAGAGCTGAGCGGAGACGACATGAACGACGTCATCGACAACCGCGAGCATCACCGCTTCGAGCTCGAGGTCGACGGACACCTCGCGACCGAGCACTACAGGCGCGACGGCAATACCGTCACGTTCGAGCACACCGACGTGCCGAAGGAGCTCGGCGGCAAGGGCGTCGGCTCGAAGCTGGTGCAGGGCGCGCTCGATCAGGTCCGCGCCGCCGGTTTGAAGCTGATCCCGCAATGCCCGTTCGTAAAGGCATGGATCGAGAAGCACCCGGACTATGCGGATCTCGTGACGCGCTGAGCCTACAGGCCCGCCGCCCGCTGCCGACGGGCCTGCCGATCTCTACGGCCTATTGTCCATGCCTGAGCATGTCCTGGTCGGTCATGTCCCAGTCCTGCCACAGCTGCAGCGTGCCGAGCAGCACGAGCACGGCGCCAAGGCCGGTGTGATAGATGCGCAGAAAGCCCTCACCGGAATAGCCGAGCATATAGGGCGAGCCGATCAGCCACAGCCCGACGAGGATCGTCGTCACCTCCTGCCAGCGCTGCAAGGCGACATATTCGAGCTGGCTGATGCCAAAGACGACCAGACCGATTGCGACCGCATTCAGGATCACCGTCTGGTCGCCGGTGATCGCCGCCTCCTGGACGGGAAACCATGGCGAAGCCACGATCACCGCGCCGAGCAGCATCCCACACCAGTCTTCCCATGTCCGATGAGTATTCAAGAAACCAAAGTCCGACATCGTACCCTCCTATGACAGAGGCACACGTCGGCGGCTGGCGAGCACGACTTCCGAATGTCTTGGCGACCCTGCCGGCCGCATTCGGACGTATGTCCTGCAAAGTACGTGGGAACCGCCGGCGGCGGCGCAAGAGCGGATCTGAGGATTATTTCGATGGCCGCAAATGCGCGGTGATGAGCTACCGCCTACAGCGCTCCGAGCTTCCGCAACGCGTCCTGCGCGGACGCCAGGTCCGGCTTCAGCTCCAGCGCCTTCCGGAGATCTGCGATCGCGCCCTGCTTGTCGCCGAGCCGCAGGCGGGCCTGCCCGCGATTATTCCAGGAATAGGCGTCGGAGGGATCGTATTGCAGCGCCTTGTCGTAGTCGGAAACACCGCCCTTGTTGTCGCCCTGGAAGAGGCGGATCATGCCGCGATTGCGCCAGCCGCGCGCGTCGGTCGGCGCGATGCGGATCGCCTCGCCATAGTCCGCGGCGGCGCGGTCGAGCTGCTCGGTGTCACGATAGACGTTGCCGCGATCGATATAGGCGAGCAGATCGGGCGCAAGCTTGATCCGCGTCGTATAATCGGCGAGTGCGTGGGCCATGTCGCGCTTGCGGTAATAGACGAGACCGCGGTTGCTAAAGGCCATGGCGGAATTCGGGTTGCGCTTGATCGCCGCGTCGAAATCGGTCAGGGCGCCGTCGAGATCGCCCTTGTTGAAGCGCGACTCGCCGCGATTGTTGTAGGCCAGCGCCATCGACGGATCGAGCTTGATGGCCTGGTTGTAATCGGCAATGGCGCGATCATAATCGCGCTTGAAGGAATAGACCCGGCCGCGATTGTTGTAGGCGCAGGCATAGAAGGGGTCGAGCTTGAGCGCCTCGTCGAGATCGGACAGCGCGGCATCGAGCTCGCGCTTCTCGGTGAGACCATGGCCACGGTTGCAATAGGCACCGGCAAGCCGCTTGCCGCCCTCGCTCTTGGTGTCGATCACGGTGGAGCAGGCCTCGACCCGCTGGTCCGGCGTGCTGCTCAGCCCCACGCACACATCCCAGGCCGGACCTCCCTCGGCCGCGACAGGCGACGTCGAGGTCAGCGCGGCGAGCAGCAGCATGAGACTGAACCGGACACGCATTTTGCGGATATCTCCCCTGCAACAACCCTCCTTGGTCGCACCTTGGCAAGGGCCGGTTCAGGAGCCTAGATCAGAGCAAACAGCACGTCGGAAGGATCTTGCATGGCGGCATCGGTACGGGACAACAAGGACAGGAGCCGCTTCGAGCTCGATGTCGGCAACGAGGTCGCCTTCGCCAATTACCGGCTGACCCCGACGGCAGTCATCATCACCCACACCGAGACGCCACGTGCGCTGCGCGGCCGTGGCATCGGCTCAGAGCTGGTCAAGGGCGCGCTGGATCTGATCCGCCGCGACGGCAGGAAGGTGATCGCCGGCTGCGGCTTCGTCGTCGATTATCTCGACCGGCATCCGGAGGATGCGGATCTGGTCGCCTGAAAGCAAAAGGGCCCGCGAATTCGCGGG